>JAHJGM010000040.1 GCA_018824305.1 bacterium | reverse complement strand
TCTTTTTTCAAATATGTACGAATCTTGTGATCTTCACCTATATTTCCCGCAGCAGTTTTGAAATTAGGAAACCAACGGCTTTCCCAATTACGGTTGATACCAAGGCGAAGGCCAATAGGATTAACTTTTTGTCCCATAATTATTTACCCTCTACTTCTACTAAGATATGTGCTGTTGGTTTACGAATACCTGAAGCCATACCACGAGCACGTGGACGGAAACGTTTTAGTACTGGACCATTATCAACACGGCAAGATGTGACAACACAATCTTCTGCTTCATTACCGCTGTTAGCTACTGCAGATGCAAGAACTTTAGCGATGATTTTTGCCGCTTTGTTAGGAGTGAACTCTAAAGCTGCAAGAGCTTGTTCAGCATTCATACCTTGAATTTCACGAGCGATAAGACGTGATTTGATAGGTGAAACACGGATAAATTTTAATAATGCTCTAGCCATAATTAACCTACCTTCTTCTGTACAGAACCTTTATGGCCCTTAAATGTACGAGTTGGAGCAAATTCTCCAAGTTTATAACCAATATGATTCTCAGTTACGTATACAGGAACAAATTGACGTCCGTTATGAACGTTAAATGTCACCCCTACCATATCTGGAAGGATCATACTACGACGTGACCATGTTTTAATAGGTTTGTTGTCTTTTGCAGCTTTTGCAGTAACAACTTTTTTCATTAAATGGTCATCAACAAATGGACCTTTTTTTACACTTCTTGCCATTTAACTACCTCTTCGGATTAGATTTACGGCGAGTAATAATAAGTTTATCACTAGCTTTTTTACGACGAGTTTTAGCACCCTTCGTTGGTTTACCCCACGGAGTAACTGGGTGACGACCTGAATTCGTTTTACCTTCACCACCACCATGCGGGTGATCGATTGGGTTCATTGCAGAACCACGAGTTTGAGGACGGATACCCATGTGACGAGAACGACCAGCTTTTGCGATAACAATGTTAGCGTACTCTTCATTACCAACTGTACCTACAGTAGCAATACACTCACCTAAAACTAAACGCATCTCAGAAGATGGCATACGAAGTGAAACGTATTTACCGTCACGCCCCATGATTTGAGCACTTGTACCAGCTGAACGAACCATTTGACCACCTTTACCAGGTTTTAGTTCGATGTTGTGTACAACTGTACCCACTGGGATACTCATTAGTTTCATAGCGTTACCGACTTTAACGTCAAGACCTAATTCGGCAGATGAAATAACATCACCTACATTCAAACCTTTTGGTTGAAGGATATAACGTTTTTCACCATCAGCATAGTTGATAAGTGCAATACGACAGTTACGGTATGGATCATACTCGATAGCTGCAACTGTTCCAGGAACGTTGAATTTATCGCGTTTGAAATCAACGATACGGTAAAGTTTTTTCGCACCCGCTTGCTTATGACGAGAAGTGATACGACCATTATTGTTACGACCAGCGTGAGCAGGAAGTTTTACAAGTAATGAACGAACACTAGCTTTTGCAGTGATATCACCGCTGTCAACGTTAGTATAAAAACGACGACTTGGAGTTGTTGGTCTATAAGTTTTAATTGCCATCTTATACCGCCAAACTTTCTATTTGTGCACCCTCTGGTAATGTTACATAGAACTTCTTAAAGTTGTTTTGTTTACCAGCGATACCACGGAAACGTTTTACTTTTCCCGCTTGATTTAATGAGTTTATACGAGTCGGAACGATTCCGAAATACTCTCTAAACACCTCTTTAAGACCTGTTTTAGTCATACGAGGAGATGTTTGAACAACGATCACACCATCTTCTTGAAGACCAAGAGTCTTTTCTGTATACAAAATTGATTTGATATCTGTAATATCTGCCATTATTCAGCCTCTTTTACAAGATTTTCCCAAACCGCTTTCTCTATCACTACTGAGCGATAAGTTGCAGCTAAGAATGCATTCAATTCGTTTTCTTCAACCAAATAAGCTGATTGAATATTACGGAATGCTAAAAATGTTTGTTCATCAAGAATAGTCTTAACGAACAATGCATCACGTTGACCAAGAGCATTAAACAATGCCATTGCATCTTTTGTTTTTCCAGAAGCAACTTCGATGCTGTCCACGATAAATAGTTTACCTTGGTTAGCAAGTGCATCTAAAGCAAATTTAAGTGCAAGTTTCTTTTGTTTTTTGTTAACTTTAAGATCATAGTTACGGTTATTTTTTGAACCGAAAGCTTGACCCCCGCCAACAAATAACGGTGAACGACGTGAACCGGCACGTGCTCCACCTTTACCTTTTTGAGCCCATGGTTTTTTACCACCACCGCTTACTTCTGAACGAGTCTTAGTTGTAGCAGTATTAGCACGTAATGCTGCTTGGTAAGATTTTACGTAAAGATATAAGTTGTGTGAATTAATTCCACTAAAGCTCGCCGGTAATGCTAACTCAGATGCTTTTTCAAATTTTTCATTAAGTACTATAGCGCTCATTATTTAGCAACCTTTACACGACCTAATGCACCGTTTGCACCTGGAATCGATCCAGTAACTACAAGTACACCATTCTCTGCGTCGTAAGAGATAATTTCATTTTTTACAGTAACTTTTGTATTACCATATTGACCCGGCATTTTTTTACCCGGTTGTACACGACCTGGCCATTCAGCATTACCGATTGAACCTACTAGTCTGTGAAAACGTGAACCGTGACCACCTGGACCACCAGCAAAATTCCAACGCTTGATAGCACCGGAAAAACCACGCCCTTTAGTTGTAAAAGAAGATTTAACTACTTTAGCTTCTGCAAGAGGGCTAAGATCTAAATCACCAGCTTCAACATTAGAAACACTCATTGTGACAAAACGATTAAACTCAGAAGACAAAGAGTATTTCTTTTGTTGACCTTCTATAGACTTATTCATTTTTTTACCGTCGTTATACGCAACAACAGCAATTCCATTATTAACTTCACATACTTTCGCTTCTTTTACTTTTAATAAAGTAACAGGTTTACTAGGTACAGTGATAGTACGGCTCATGCCGATTTTTTCAACAATAAATTCCACGACCCTCTCCTTACTTATCCATAGAGCGAACTTCAACGTCCACTTCAGGTGCAAGATCAAGCTTCATTAAAGAATCAACAGTTTCCGGCGTAGCAGAAACGATATCTATTAAACGAGCGTGCATACGAATTTCAAATTGTTCACGAGAATCTTTGTTAACGTGGACAGATTTTAGTACCGTATATTTACGAATCTTTGTTGGTAAAGGGATCGGTCCACGAATTTGTGCACCTGTACGCTTTACAGCCTCAACGATTGACGCTACTGAACGATCGAGTACACGATGATCATAAGCTTTCAATTTCAAACGAATTTTTTCCATGTTTTTCCTTCTAAAGAACTCGTCAGGTCTAGCCTAACTATTTTAAGGGAGCGGAATTGTACCGAAATAGCTTCGGATATTCAAGGATTTACGGGGCAAAATTCATTTTTTTATAAAATTTATTTCCTTTTAATAAGGAAATGATAAAATTACATTATCTAAAAAATCGGAAAAATATGGAAATATTACTGGAAGAGCTGTATAAAATCGATTTGACGGCAAGTCATTATGTGGAGCGCAAACTCCAACTCGATGAAAAGAGCTACCAGATAAACGGAATCGCACAAAGCGGAAAGACAGAACTGGTCAAGGCTTATCTTCTTACATGTAAGAAAAGCAGTTACCTTTATATAGATGTAGAAGATGTAAGAATAGAGATAGATGAACTCAATCTTCATCTACAAAATTTCTGTACCAGTAATAAGATCAGCATCCTTGTCATAGACAATTATCATTCCGATATAAAATTTGTCAATGTCTCTCAACTCATCATCTGTTCGCGCAAACATTACGAAATCGATTTTTTAATAACCAAGACGCTCTATCCCCTTGATTTTGAGGAGTTCTTGGCTTTTGAAAGCCGTTATGACTCAACTGCCATATCTCACTATCTTCAAATCGGAGGGTTTGCAGCTATGCACAGAGTCTCAAATGACAACCGTGCCAAATATATCCAAGAAAGATTTAGATATGCTCTCTCACCTTTGGAGTTTGACATACTTACTGTTGCTGCTAAATTCATAGGCCAAAAACTTTCGGCATACAATATATATGAAAAGTTGAAATTAAAGAGAAAGATCTCAAAAGATATGCTTTACAGATCATTCGAGACAATGATAAGCGACAATTACCTCCACCAACTTTCTAAATTAAACCATTCTAAAGCTACTAAAAAAATATATCTATGCGATATTATCTTTAAGCACACGATAACCCTGCAAAAAAACTTTGCAAGGATCTTTGAGAATATGGTCTTTTTAGAGATGTTCAAAAAAGGCACAGAATGCTTTTACGATGAAGGCATAGATTTTTATATCCCGACAAACAGTGAGATAATTCTGTGTATGCCATTTGCGGAAGAAAGAACACTTTTTAAAAAACTGGAATCTTTGGAAGTCTTTATTTTTTCAAACCAAGTCCAGAAGATAACGTGCATCACAATGAGTAAAGAGGGGACGATCAGCCATCCGATCAGTCAAGTCGAGATGATCCCGTTTTTGGAATGGTCTTTGAGTGATTAAAAAAACAACTGCATAAACTACCTAAAATAGTTATAAATTGGTTACAATATTTAAAATATTTCTACTAAGGACATAGCTTAATGTTTTTTTCAAAAAAAGTTGATCACGAGAAAATCGAAAAGTTGGAAGATAAAATAGCGTCTCTTGAAAAAGAGTTGGGATTTTACAAAGAAGTCGCAGGTTTCTCACAAGAGGAGATGCTCGTGGTCCTTGATGAAAACGGAAATACGATATTTCAAAACGAAAAAGCGTCCTTAGATATAAAAGAACCGCAACTGCTCTCCCGCGAATTATCCAAAGGAAATAGCGTAATAGAGTTAAACAGCTGTACAGGTAAAGTGGCATCCAAAAGAAGTAAAAACATCCCTTCTACGATCTACAGGATCACAAAAACGGATATGAGAGATACCAGAGACAGCAATATCCTCAGCCTTCATCAGCAGGCGATCACTTCGGCACTGACAGATACACAATCAACATTCTCAAAGATGCTCGATGAACTCAAAGTCATGAAAAGCGAGTCTACACAAATAGCAAGTGAATCTAAAGAGGGGCTGATCCTCATCGGACAATCATCGAAAGCTATGGACATCTTACATGAGAACATGCAGGAAAATATGCATGGGATGAACTCGTTAAACCAAAGAAGCGGTGAGATCTCGACTGTCGTCACACTGATTCAGGATATTGCAGACCAGACGAACCTGCTTGCGCTCAATGCTGCGATCGAAGCTGCTCGTGCGGGTGAACACGGACGCGGGTTTGCCGTAGTTGCGGATGAAGTCAGAAAGCTTGCAGAAAAAACACAAACAGCGACAAAAGAGATATCTTTGGTCGTAAAAGCTATGCAGCAGGAGACTTCACAAGCTGAAACGACTACCGCAGAAGTAAGCAATATCGTAATTGATACAAAAGAGAAGATAGAAGATCTCAGTGTCAAGATAAAATCATTTGAAAAGAACGCATCTCGAAGTCAATATGAAGTAGAACACATAAGCGACAAAATATTTACCTCTTTGGCAAAAATAGACCATGTTATCTTTAAACATAATGTCTATGCTCTCATATTCGGTGAAAAGAACGATTTCAAAGCTGTATCTCATAATGACTGCCGTCTTGGAAAATGGTATACTCAAGGTGTCGGTAAAGAAAACTTCTCGCAAATGGCAGCTTATCCTAAACTTGAAAAACCTCATGCGATCGTTCATGAAGAGGCTAATCTGCTTGCAAGTGAGTGTGGAAGCGATAAAGTCCTTTGTTCTAAAGAGATAATCGAAAAACGTATTATGGCGATAGAAAATGCAAGTAAAGATGTCTTTAGATATCTGGATGAACTGGTAGAACAAAGAGCTGATATAGTCATGCATCAAGCTAAAAAAGATTTATTTAATTAATGGAGTACAAAAATGAGCAGACAAAATCCTGTCATCGTCATCATCGATGATGAAAACGACATTTTATCGATGTTGGAAAAGTATCTAACCAGAGAGGGCGGATACAGTGTAAAAACATTCAATAATCCTGTGAGCGCATTGTCTTCTCTTCCAAAAGACACTGATCTAGTATTGCTGGACATTATGATGCCGCAGATGAACGGCTTGGACGTCTTGCCTAAGCTATTGGAAAAAAACAAAAACTTAAAAGTGCTTATGATGACTGCATACTCGACACTTGATAAAGTCCTAAATGCTCATAGAAAAGGTGCTAACGACTATATTATGAAGCCTTTTTCTTCACTGAGTGCACTTGGTAAAAAAATTGACGAGATGCTAAAAGCTTAAAAATGGAGCTAAATTCTTTAACTGCTTTACTTGTAGAAGACAATGAGCTAATCAAAGAACAAACTTTAAAGATTTTAGATTTACTGCATTTTAAAGAGATATATACTGCAAAAAACGGTGAAGAGGGTCTGGCGATCTATCGTAAGAAACATCCCGATATTATTCTCTCAGACTATTATATGCCTATGATGAACGGCTTGGATATGTCTGAAAAGATCAAAGAACATAATCAAGAAGTACCTATCATCTTGCTAACTGCGATGGAGCAAACAGATATCTTAGAAAGAGCGATCAATATAGGAATAGACGGATACATCTTCAAGCCGGTTAAAATCCAAAAACTGTTGGATCTTATAGACAAACTTTCCAAACGTGTTCTACTTCAAAAACATCTGAAAAACAAACATAAACTTTTAGAAGAGTACAAGGGAGCCATAGATGCCAGTGCCTCTGTTACAAAAACCGATATTGATGGAGTCATCACTTATGTCAACGACTCATTTTGTTATATGTCAGGATATGATAAAGAGGAGCTGATAGGAAAAAAACACAATATCGTCAAGCATCCCGATACAAGCAAAGAAACTTATAAAAATATGTGGAATACGATAACAAAGAAACAGGTATGGAAAGGCCGTATAAGAAATCTCAAAAAAAACGGTGAGACCTATTATGAGTACTCTGTTATCGTCCCTATCGTCAATGAAGATGACGAGATCGTGGAATATATAGCACTGAGACAAGATATTACGGATCTATACCTACAAGAAGAGTACCTTAAACAGCGTGTCAAAGAGGAGCTTGATAAAAATACAAAGCTTCTTAAAGAGCGTGAAGAGGAAAATATCAGAGAAGAGACCTTTTCCACAATCGGTAAAATGGCGGCCGGTATCACGCATGAGATCAACACCCCTCTGACCTATGTCAAAGGTAATCTGGAGATGATGATCCAAGATATCGCTCATCTGGATGATGGTATAAAACAAAAAAAATATCTGGAAGACGATATCAAGATCATCCTTAGCGGCATAAATAGGATCTCCAGTATTGTCGAATCGATGAGAGAGATGGCATCAAAATCAACTGAGATGCCTAAGCCGACAAATATATTTGCCTGTTTGGTAACGGCTTTGACACTATCATGCAATAAGGCAAAACAGATAGCCAAAGTATATATTCAAGATGAACCATTTCAATTAGGTGTCAATAAAAACAAATACAACTTCATAGCAACTGTTCAAAAACAGAGAATCGAGCAGGTCTTTATTATCATAATCAATAATGCTCTTGATTCCCTGAAACTCTTAGATGATTTTGAATCGCGTTTTCTTAGAATCACTATAGAAAATCAAGAAGAGTATATTGTTATCAAATTCCAAGATTCAGGCAAAGGGATCGATAAAGAGATACTTCCTAAAATATTCGATCCGTTTCAAAGCAATAAAGAGGAAGGCGGTATGGGGATAGGTCTTAACGTCGCTAAACGCATCATCGATGACCACGGCGGAAAGATCATCGCCTCGAATCAGAAAAACGGTGCACTATTTGAAGTCTATCTTCCAATAAAAGAGAAAGTGTTTTAATGTTGTGCGGGATAGATGAAGCGGGACGCGGTCCCATCGCCGGGGACCTTGTTATGGCAGGATGTGTTTTGCATCATGAAGTGGACGGGCTGAACGATTCAAAAAAACTCACACCAAAAAAAAGAGAAGAACTTTATGAAAAGATAGTACAAAACTCCTCGTACCATATAGTAAAGTTTTCCGCTGCGACAATCGATGAGATAGGAATATCAAAATGTCTTACTCAAGGACTTTTGGAAATTATGCAAAATATCAAAGCACAAAGATATCTTTTTGACGGAAACAGCAGCTTTGGAGTCAAAAATCTAGAGACCCTCATAAAAGCGGATGCGACCATACCCCAAGTGAGCGCCGCTTCGATCTTGGCAAAGGTTGCACATGACAGAGATATGCTGATCCTTGACAAACTCTACCCGCAGTATAAATTCGCGTCACACAAAGGGTATGGAACCGCCTTACATGTAGAGATGATAAAGCAACACGGTTACAGTGACGTGCATAGAAAAAGCTATAAGATCAAAGCTTTAGAACCTACCCTATTTTAAAATAGTAAGCTATAATCCCATTTATGAAATCAATAGAATATATACAAGCAGCACTAAAAGAACTGGACTCTGAGGTAGAAGCGACCCTTATGGATATGAAGCTCTCGCTTCAAGAGAAAGACAATATCATGCTGCCTTTACTACAGCAAAAAAAAGTGCTCTCCCAGACGCTGGAAGATCTGACCTACCTCAAAGAGCATCCTCCTACACCGAATCAGCCTTGCGGGATCTCTAAATACAGAGAAGATTAATCATTGATCTCTACTCTGTTTCTCCCTGCGTTCTTCGCTTTATACAAAGCATCGTCGGCTCTTTTTATAGAGGACTCGATATTTTTATCATCATCATGTATCTCTGATACACCGATACTGATAGTGAATTTTATAAGCTCGTTTTCATCCGAAACCACATCGAGCCTTTCTACACTTTGTCTTATCTTTTGAGCTACATGTAAAGCGCTCTCGACTCCGATATTGGGTAACAATATAACAAACTCCTCGCCGCCAAAACGCGCGACTATATCACTTTGTCTCGTATGTTTCAGCAATGCTTCGGCTAAAGATTTCAAGACCTTGTCTCCCTCTGCGTGCCCATACGTATCGTTGATCTTTTTGAAAAAATCGATGTCGATCATCAACATCGATGCTTCCTTATGCTCCCTGTGAAAAAGTTCCATGTAGTTTTGGGCCAGTTCTGCAAAATATCTTCTGTTATACAGACCCGTGAGATAATCTTTATGTGCTTGTTCCTGCAACTCTTTTTGAGTCTCGATCAATTGTCTCTCTTTTTCTTTACTGTCTGTCAAATCCATAAATGTCGTAATCCTTAAAATTTTGGCATTTATCTGAAATGTGTGCCCTTTTACCAAACATGCAAATGTGGAACCATCCTTTTTAACTCCCAAAATCTCATAAGGTTCTGTATCGTTTTGCATCATGTTTTTTTGTACGACTTCCCTGTATTCTTCTGCTACGAACTCATCGAAAGTGTGTCCTATGACATCGGCTTTAGAACTGTAACCGCTAATGCTCAGTGCCGATTGATTGGCATTGATACAGATAGAGTCGTGAAAGATCAAGACACCCTCCATTATCGTATCCAGCATATACTCCGTTTCAGTGTTTTTATCCGAAAGCTCCTGTGTTTTTATCATAAGCGCTTGTTGGGCTTCTCGTATATTTTTCTTTAATTTGATATTGAGTCTAATAGCTATAAAAAACATCAACAAAATAAAGAAAACTACAATTGTGATGATATTTCCTTTAACAATATCCTCGTCTAGACCATGATTGGATTCGACTCTTTTCCATCTATCTAAGATCGATGCTTTCTCTTTTCCATCTATAGACAACACTGCTTTATCCAGTACCGATAGAAGGATGAAGTCATCTTTTGCTACGCCGATGCTCAGATGTTCACTATTGGCCAGCTGTCCCGCAATACTTATCTTGCCCGTGTAATGAGGATTGATGAGATAGTTCAATCGAATCGTGGAGTCCATCACGGCATAAAGTCTGTCTTCAAGGACTTTTTTGAGTCCCTCTTGCAAGTTATCGATCTCTTGGATCTCTACTTTTGGATATTTGAACTTCATTTTTGATTTGAGTCCGCTGCCTTTTATAACTCCGATTTTTTTACCCTCAAGAGAGGAGATATCATTGATAAAAGATTTGTCGGATTTTGAAGCGACTGCGATGCGTACGTCTAAAACAGGCGCGCTAAAATTCAGATATTTCTGATCGTCGTCGGTTTTTAAAATAAAGGGTACGATACTGCATTTTTTTGCTCTTACATACTCCAATGACTGGTTCAGATCTTTTGTGGCTATAAAGGTCGTGTCTAAGCCCGTCTTTTCCTTTATCAAGCTCATAAAATCGGATATTATCCCGTTATAACTCCCGTTTTCTACACTTCCAAAGGGCATCTGATCCTGATTTACACATAGAGAAACCCTCTTTTTGTCATGAATATAATCCGATTCCAACTTTGTAAAGCTATTGTCGGTGATCTCTCTTGGGATGTATATATTGTCTTTAAACGATGCAAACCTTTGATCCAAAAAGCCCAGACTGTCGTATGTCTTTAAAATATCCGTAAAACTCTTCTGGTTTATGTCTCCGAACTTTATACCCTCTTTGAATGCCAGTTTTTTAAGGACATTGGCTTCATAGCGATACGCTTCTTTTGTCTTTAGCTGCGTGTTGTATTTTTTTAAAATCACATCGATGGTCTCATCGATATGATCAAAAGCATATTTCCACCCCTTCATGGAAGCGGCATAAAACTTATCTACTATTTTTGGATGTTTTTTTGCGTATGTACTTGAAGTAAAAAGCAGATCATCATAAAACTTATATCCATAATCTTTGGGATCAAAAACATGGAACTTAAAACCTCTTTTTTTCAGTCTGTACGGCTCATTAGACACATACGCCACCATAGCATCGACCTTATGGGAGGTCAGATCATTCAGGCTAAAGCGATTTCCGATCGCCTTATAATCACTCTCCACGATGCCGTTTGCAAAAAGCATCGAGTCTATCGAGGCGTTGTCGATCTCTGTACTGTTAAAGATGATCTTTTTTGTTTTGAGATCAGAGATCTTTTTAATCTTTTCATTTGTGATCAAAACTGTCGGGGATGTCTGATATGCGGCTAATAAAAAAAGCAGATCAAGGTCACGATTTGCGTTGTAGAGCAATACGGATGAATCGGCTATGGCAAAATCCGCTTCGGAGGAGATCAGTTTTTTTAGGATATCTTCACCGAACTCATATTCTCTTATATTGACATCGAGTCCGAGTTCTTTATAAAAACCCTTCTCTTTTGCCATGTAATAACCCGCAAACTGGAACTGATTTCTCCATTTTAATTGCAGGGTGACTTTTGTCAGATCATCGGCAAAAAGGGAGAAAGAAAGAAAAAAAAGTATGATTAAATATTTCAGTTATTATCCTTTTATAAACGTCACACGATAACATCGGCAAAAACTATAAAAAAACTTACTGTAGTGGGAAAATAGATTATTTTATGAAGAAAGTACTCCCCTCCAGATACCTGCGGCACATAGCAAAGCAAAGGGTGCTGCTGTATTCCTACCCTGACACATTACTTCACAATGCCATTGCACAGGTCTAAAGGAGAGCGTTCAAAACACAAAAGGAATTATGTTTTCAACGCTTTTGAGAGTGGAAGTATAGCAAAAAAAAATCTATTTTAAAAGAGCAATACGCTAAAATGACAAGATGTTATATATCGTAATCGCACTCAGTGCCGAAGCCAGAGCCATTGTCCAAATGCTAAAACTCAAAAGAGTTTATACCTTGCCCTATACAATGTTTGAAAATGAGGATGTAAAACTCATCATCAGCGGCATGGGCAATGACAATGCCATGATGGCTACAAGTACACTTTTGGGACATCTTCCTCCCTGTGAGAGTGATCTGCTCATAAACATCGGTATCTGCGCCGCACCAAAAAAATATGCAATAGGCGAATCTCTGCTTATCCATAAGATCACCCGTGAAGAGCACTCCTGTTTTCCCGATATCCTCTTTGAACACTCTTTAAAAGAGAGCGGACTTCTCACGGTCGATAAACCTACCGATGAGGAGCAGCAGATGCCTGTAGATATGGAAAGCTACGGCATTTACAAAGCTGCCTCTCGTTTTTTACAGACACATCAGATGCTCTTTTATAAAGTCGTATCCGATCATTTCGAGCCGCATACTGTGACAAAAGAGCTGGCAGAAGAGCTGATCTTGGCAAATGTGAAAAAGATTGAAGATATAATATCCCGCGCTCAATATGTGATGAAAAAAGAGAAGCTTTTTACAACCGATGAAGAGGAACTGATACAAAAGATATCGGACCTGCTCAGCAAATCACAGTCCGATGCTTTTGTCGATGCTTGTCATTACTACAAATTTCATCAAAAAAAACCTTTACACCCAAAGGGCACTTTGCATGTAAGCGGCATAAAAGCCATCGATGAAAAGATCTCAAAACAGGAGAGGAACAAATACTTTGAACAACTTATCAAAACCCTCACACTCTGATTTTTTTTCTCACCTTTATATAGAAGAGAGTGTAATAGACGAACCTTTGACCAAAGAGATAATCTCAAAGTTTTCAAACTCCAAGATCATCATGATAAAGCATTACAAAGACGTCTTCAACCGTCCAAACCAAGATTTCGCGATGCAAAGCAGAAGCAAGAACCTTATCTTGGCACGCCGCGAAGCACCCTTTTTATATGAGGGTTCCTACTACAGTGACGGATTTGAGTATGAAAATTTCTTTTACACACCCTCTATTTTGGGCTGTCTGTATGATTGTGACTACTGTTACCTCTCGGGCATGTATAACTCTGCAAACAGCGTCCTCTTTGTAAATACGGATGATTTTTTCGAAGCACTGACTCCATATCTTGAGAAACCCACACTCATCGCCATCTCTTACGATACGGATACCTTGGCAATAGAATCGATCACTTCCCATACAAAGATATGGATAGAACACGCAGCAAAACATCCGAATCTTCATCTGGAGATCCGCACAAAAAGTGCAAATTTCAAAGCCATTAAATCCCTTACATGTAACGAAAACATCGTCCTTGCCTGGACACTTTCTCCCCAAAAGATCATAGAATCCTATGAACACAAAACTCCCTCTCTGGAGAAAAGACTTAGATCCATAAAAGAAGCGATCGACGCAGGTTGGAAGGTCAGAGTCTGCATAGACCCAGTCATATACAATGAAGAGTTTCATGAACTCTATCCGCCTCTAATAGACAAACTTTTTAATACAATAGAACCTGAAAAACTGTTTCAGCTGACGCTCGGAAGTTTTAGGATGAGTTCGACACACCTCAAAAGAATCAAAAAACTGCGTCGAAGCGATATCGCTTTTTATCCCTATGAGATCAAAGACAACATAGTCTCTTACTCTAAAGAGATAGAACAAAATATCTTAGAAACGATGATAGAACGTGCAACAAACTATATACCAAGAACAAGGATAAGAACATGGCAACTGCAGTAGTAACGGGAGCAAGCAGAGGAATAGGCAGAGCGATCTCTCTAAGACTTTTAGAGTGTGGATACGATGTCATCGGAATAAGCAGAAATCCGCAAAACAACCCGATAGAACACCCTCAATTCACGGCTGTCTCTTGTGATCTGAGTGACGAAGCCGAACTAAACAGGATAGTCCCTTTGCTTCAGATCGACCCTTCCGTATCTATCCTTTGCAATGTTGCGGGTTACGGTGTATTTGAACCTCATGAAGAGATCGCTGCAAAGACCATCTCAAATATGGTCACTCTCAATCTCAGTGCACCGATGATACTGAGCAATGCTTTGCTGAGAGTCTTAAAGTTCAACGAGGGGATCATCTTTAACATCACCTCCATAGAAGCGCTGCGCTCTTCAAAGTTTTCGGCGATCTACACCGCGACAAAGACAGGTCTGAGAGCCTTCAGTCAGGCACTTTTTGAAGAGGTCAGAAAAAGCGGTGTAAACGTCGTAAGCATCAATCCCGATATGACGGATACCTCCTTTTTTGACAATCTTCGTTTTAGCCCCTCTGAAGAGTTTGACAAAAGACTTGAAGCCGAAGATATAGCCGATACCGTTCAAAATATCTTAGAGATGAGAAACGGTGTCTGCATAACGGATATAACGATACGCGCACAAAAATTTGCGATCGTCAAAAAAGGATAAATGGAACTTTTTTTGCTTGATACCAAACACTATTAAACAATAACAGAACTCTGTCGATTATAGCTTCAGAAGAACAAGTATTAGAAAAAGGAAGTGTTATGGCTGGAGTTATTAATTCGCTTGGTATGGGTTCTGGCGTATTAACTTCTGATGTCATCGATAAATTAAAAGCGAATGACACCAAGCTTATCATCAATCCTATTGATAATAAATTAACAAAAAATGCCGACAAGCAAAAAGCTCTTGACCTTCTTAGCAGTCTGGCGACCTCATTCTCCTCTTCGGTATCCTCCCTGCAAGACAGCTCATTGTATCAAAAACGTACTGTTTCCGGGGCGAATGATGATGTCACAGTCACGGCAGACACGGGTGTCGCATTACAAAAATTTTCTATCTCAGACACAAAACTGGCAACGGCAGACGTCATCCAATCAGGATCGTTTACATCACCTGACAAGAATGTCGCAACCGGAAGCGGGCATCTCAATATCAATATCAACGGAAAAAACTATAAGATAGCGTACGATGCCAACACGAATTATGATGACTTAAAGAACAAGATAAACGATGTCGCAGGCAGTGATGTCAGTGCCAGCATACTTCAAAACAACAGTACTTCGTACAGCTTGGTCGTGACCTCAAAAAATACGGGTAAAGACCAACAGATAACCATGACCGACCTAAGCGGAAACCTCAACGGCACGCTAAAAAGCGATACTCTAAGATCCGGTCCTTTTAAATCAAACAAGAGTGCGATCGCGACGACGGCAGGGACTTTGACCCTTACAGCAGGCGGAGTGGATACGACACTCAAATACACTGCATCCACGACTTTAAGCCAATTGGTAGATATGATAAACAATGACCCTGTAGCCGGTGCAAGTACCCATGCGAGTATGATAACAAACGAAGACGGTACGTACAGTCTTGTTTTGACCGCAAAAAATGAGGCACAAGGTCAGCCTATTGTAATATGTGATCAAGCAGGCGGTACACTCAGTACAAATCTTGTCGAAGGCTTGAAAAACGATGTGGGAGAGGCGGCAGACATACAAACCGCTTCCGATGCGACCTTCAAATACAACGGTATCATGCTCACAAGACCATCAAATGAGATCAAAGATATAACTGTCGGAGTCACCATAAACCTGCTAAAAGACGATGCAAAAGCGACGATAGACATCACGCAGGACGCCCAACCGATAAAAGATGCTATGCAAAGTCTGGTAGACAGCTACAATACCATGACCAAACAGATCGACACTATGAGCCTCACGGATACCGAAGCCGGCAAAGTCGGTCTATTTAACGGGGACAATTCATTAAAAAGCATCGAC
The DNA here is from genome assembly GCA_018824305.1 of bacterium. GTDB lineage: Bacteria > Campylobacterota > Campylobacteria > Campylobacterales > Sulfurimonadaceae > Hydrocurvibacter. The sequence continues at coordinate 56,391 of JAHJGM010000040.1, read as the reverse complement.
AGAGCGATCAAAAGGATTCTGACTTCATCCGATTCGCACGGTCTTTCTCTGACGCAGTATGGTCTAGACGTTAAAAAAGACGGGACTATAAGTTTTGACAGTTCGACCTTTGATAAAAAAATGGCTGAAGATCCCGAAATGATGGCTAACTATTTCAGCGGACAAACATCATTTGGCCCCGGTGGTCGTTCTATCGTGACAAAAGGTGTCTTTAGCACCCTTTATGACGATCTGAAAAATCTGGTCGCTAAAAACGGGACATTGACCACTATGACCGACGGACTTACAACAGAAGCAAAATCACTAAAAGAGGATAAAGAAAAAGCCCTTGCATCTTTAAAAAGCAAATACGACACCATGACAAACCAATTTATCGCATACGATTCTATTATCAATAAGATGAACGGCAAGTTCTCTTCACTGAAACAGCAGATCGAAATGCAAATAAATGGAAAATAATAAAGGAATATATATGTACCAAACAAACGCATACAACACTTACGCACAAAATAATGTCGGAATCGAATCACCGCAAAAGCTCATCGAGATGCTATATGAGGGTATTTTACGTTTTAACACGCAGGCTAAACGCGCTATCAAAGATAACGATATTGAAAAACGTACATATTGGATCAACCGTTCAAATGCGATCTTTATAGAACTCATAAACACATTAGACATTAACCAAGGTGATGTATCTATGTATCTTCACGGTCTTTATACGTATCAGCTCAATCTGCTTAGTAAAGCCAATATTGAAAACAATGATACATATATAATGGAAGTCAATCAAGTGGTACGTGGTCTTTTGGATGCATGGAGAGAAGAAACGAATGTGGCTCAATGATTTCAAAATAGCTATCATAACCAAAGATGTCAATAAAATAGACACCATTATGGATGCTATGCCGCAGTTTGATACCCTCGATGAGATGGAGGAGGCTTTTTACCTGTTTCAACAGGCTGACAAACTCCTAAACGACCTCAAAAACGAAACAGCAAGAACAATGAGAAAAATTAAAGACAATATCTCCTTTATAGAATCCACACACATTACAAATGCCCCAAAACTTGATATAATGCACTAACTATTATTTCAGGGTAGATCTATGTTTAATGAAAAGAACATCCTCATTACAGGCGGAACCGGAAGCTTCGGAAAGCAATTCGTAAAAACAATACTTAAACTCTATAAACCACACAAGATCATCATCTATTCCCGTGATGAACTCAAACAGTACGAGATGGCTCAAAAGTACAGTGACAGCTGTATGAGATATTTTATAGGTGACGTGCGTGATCTGCCGCGTCTGCAACGTGCTATGAAAGAGGTCGATTTTGTCGTCCATGCCGCGGCACTCAAACATGTGCCCATAGCCGAATACAACCCGATGGAGTGTATCAAGACAAACATCATGGGTGCTCAAAACGTCATAGATGCCGCAATCGACAACAAGGTAAAAAAAGTCATCGCACTCTCGACAGATAAAGCCGCAAGCCCCATCAACCTTTACGGTGCATCAAAACTGGCTTCGGACAAACTTTTCGTTGCTGCAAACAACATAACGGGAACTGCCATGACACGTTTTAGCGTTGTCAGGTACGGCAATGTCTTGGGAAGCCGCGGATCGGTTCTGCCATTCTTTCAAAAACTCATAGATGACGGAGAAAAATCTCTTCCTATCACCGATGATAATATGACGCGCTTTTGGATCACGCTTCAAGAGGGTGTGGATTTTGTCCTCAAAAACTTTCAGAGGATGCATGGAGGTGAGACTTTTGTGCCAAAGATCCCGTCCATGAAACTCACCGATATGGCAACGGCATTGGCACCTCATCTTTCCCAGCACATCGTAGGCATACGCCCCGGAGAAAAACTGCATGAGACTATGTGCCCGCAAAACGATGCACACTTGACGTTGGAGTTTGATGACCACTATGTTATAAAACCGACCATACAGTTCACGCAAAAAGTGGATTTCAAAAAGAACGCTATCGGAGAGATCGGCAAGCCCGTCGAATACTCTTTTGAATACAGTTCGGACAAAAACACCCATTGGCTGACTCACGACGAACTTTTGGCAAAAATAGAACTCACAAAAACAGAAGAGAAATGATCCCCTATTCACGTCAAAGCATCAGCCAAGAGGATATCGACGAAGTCGTAAGAGTCCTGCAAAGTTCACACCTCACGCAAGGCAAAGAGGTGGAGCTTTTTGAAGAAGCGATTTGCGAGTATATCGGCTGCAAATATGCCGTGACTTTCAACTCCGCGACCTCTGCACTTTTAGCCTCTTACGCCGTCGCCAATGTAAAAGATGGCGATGAGATCATTACCACACCCATCAGTTTTGTAGCGACTTCCAATATGTTCGTAGCTCTTGGCGCAAAACCAGTATGGTGCGATGTCAAGCTTGATGGCAACATCGATGAACGCTTCATCGAACGTCTCATCACCCCGCGTACAAAAGCGATAGTCCCCGTGGACTTTGCAGGCAAACCCGTAGAGATACAAAAGATAAAAGAGATAGCAAAAAAACATGATCTGCTAGTCATCCAAGACTCTTCGCACGCTTTTGGAAGCTCCATCGACGGACAAAAGATCGGTACCTTTGCAGATATGACCATCTTTAGCTTTCATGCCATCAAACCTCTTACCACGGGAGAAGGCGGATGTGTCGTCACGGACAATGAAGAGTTTGCCAAAAGACTCAGACTCTTTCGCTCGCACGGTATGGTTAAAAAGCAGTTATGGACGTCGGACATGGTAAGTCTGGGGCACAATTTCCGCCTGACGGAGTTCGCCGCAGCCCTTGGAAGAAGCCAGCTGAAACGACTAGATGGCTTCTTACATGTAAGAGACGAAATAGCCCGCTATTACGATAAAAGGTTTGCAGGTCACAAACTTTTTTCTACCGTGAAGCTAGAAGAGAACACCCGTTCATCCAGACATCTCTACCCCATCATCCTCTCTCCCGCACTGCAATGTCCAAAAGAGGATATCTTTACAGAGCTTCAAGAGCGCGGGCTTGGTGTGCAAGTGCACTACAGACCCATCTACCAAAACAGCTTTTACATAGAAAAGTTTGGAGAAATATCCTTATACCCGCAGGGCACTACGCATGTAAGCGACGACTTCTACCGCTCCGAGCTTTCCATCCCGTGTCATCAAGAGATGAGTATGGAAGATGCTGTATTTGTTGCCGATACCCTGCTAGAAGTGGTTGAAAAATACAGCTACCGAGGCTGCAGTTTTTAATATACACTACTTGACCTCATCGTTACATGCGAAATGTACATTTAACACCTTTTTCTTCCAATTAAACGACAATGTGTCCAAATAACGCCAAAAATATTTTTAAATGTACATCGATATTTTAAAGATTTGAATGGATTTGACAAAAAAATAGTCGAAATATTGCATTTTTCAATAATTTTCTCATTTAAACTAACATTTTCCGTGTCAATTAATTTTGAATTATCGGGTCGTTTTATATATAATGTTCGTTGAATAAATAGTTATGTACAAAAAAGTATTCAAAAAAGAGGATTTTTTATGAGTGAAACTTATATTTTTGGAGCTGGTTTTTCAAAAGAAATAAATAATCAATATCCAATTCTCTCTGAATTAACAGATCAAGTTCTTACAATATTCCAAGATAAATATTCAGATTCTCCTATCTTAAAGCACTATAATTCTTTACCAAATGAATGCAAAACTGATATAGAAAAACTTTTATCTTTTTTAAGTGTAAATTGGCCATGGAAAACGGAGATTAATAAATATATTGATTTAGCATTATATAAAGCAATAGAGGATTTATTAGTAATTGTTATTAGTAATGTAAAAAATGAAAATATTGATGAAGAATACATAGATTTTATTAAACAAATCTCATATGAAAAATGCAATATAATCACTTTAAATTACGATACTCTATTAGAGGAAATTAGCGGAAAAAACAATCAAGAGAAAAGTTATGAATATTGTGGGTTTGAAATCTATTTTGAGGATAAAAATGATAAAAATAAAATCCTTAAAGAAGATGAAAATATTATAAGATTTCAAATTCCAACTACTGTTATTAATGGAAGAAAAATTGATGAACAAATCCGCGTTCGGAGAAGTTTTTATGAAGATACAGAACCTGAAATAATTAACAAAGAATTTGAAAAATTAATTGGTCACCGATGGGATAATAATCCTCCAAAAAAAGAGTATAACTATAAAATAAAAAAAACATTTGATAGTTATAGTGTTCCCAAAATGATTAAATTACATGGTTCTATTGAAAATGAGTATTCAAACTCAGGTGGGAAAATAATTCCTCCAACACTTGATAAATCTGTCTATTATTCAAATGAACAAATACGTATGCTATGGACACAAGCATTAGATCAATTATCATCATCAAATAAAATAATCATTGTTGGCTTTTCATTTCCCCAAACAGATCTTTCAATGATCTATTTACTAGAATCAGCTATTCAGAAAAATAAAAACTTGGAAATCCAAGTAATTAATATCGAGAATAAAGATAAAGTTTTAGAAAAGTATAAAATGATGATTAATGATATAGATAATAAGATAAATGTAGAATATTGTGGTATAGAATATCCTTTAAAGAAATATATTCAAGATAACATTTATTGTGATGAGTGATTTTGCAATGCATAGTCAATACATAACAAATCATTGGAGAGAAATATTTGACCCCTGCGGCTCAAATATTTCTCAACTCAAACGTTGGGCAACAATTTCGTAGGGTCGATTTAATCCCAAGCAAAGAATAAAATGGGTGTTGTTATTAAATACAAATAGGAGCAAAAATGAAACTAGTGTTAAAAGAAGTAAAAGTATATAAATATAAGTGCTTTTTGAATGAGCAAAAAGTGGCAATCGATCCAAAAACCACCACTATTGTAGGCATGAATGAGTCAGGCAAGACTTCGTTTCTTTCTGCCATCGCAAAAACAAACTATTTTGATGATAGCGATAACGACTTCAAGTTCGACACTACACATGATTATCCAAGAAACGAATTAATTGACTTCGAGGATGATGAGGATGATGAGGGGAAGATTGTATCTTGTACGTATGTAATTCCAAAAGAGTTAATTGAACAAATCAATAAAGAACTTGAAGTTGATGTATTCAATGTCACCGAATTTACTCACAACAGTAATTACCGCGAACCAAAGATAACACTTTCAGGAATTACAGCAGATGATCGAGCCTTCATAGAACACCTTAGTAAAAATTATGAGCTATCTGAGCCAACTCAAAAAGCAATATCTGAATTAAAAAGTATTGACAAAGTATCTGCATTAAAAGCTGCAGAAGAGGACACTGGTCTTTCAGCATTTAAAGCTGAAATAGCGAAGTATGCAAATAACCCTACCGGTTGGAACGATCTCGGGCACCATATATATGTTACATATATACGTCCTGCAATGCCAAAATTCTGGTATTTTGATGATTATTATCCACTAAGTGGGAAAATCAATATCAACAAAATGACCACGTCTCAAGGAATGACCGAACAGGACAAAACAGCACGTGCGCTTTTTGAGCTGGCAAAAATAAAGCCTCAGGACGTTTTAAATGCCCAAACAAATGAGTATGAACGATTTGTTGCATTACTAGAAGCTTCCGCGAATAAAATCACGAAAGAAATATTCAAATTTTGGACAACTAATACAAATCTTGACATAGAATTCAAAATTCAAGAAATGAAAAACGCTCAAAATCAGCCTGAAAAATATTTGGATATTCGGGTGAAAAGCCAAAGGCATAAAATCACACTTCCTCTTGATAGAAGAAGTAAAGGATTCAACTGGTTTTTCTCTTTTATTATATGGTTTTCAAAAATTCAATCAGATAAAAAATCCGAATATATTCTTTTGCTAGATGAGCCGGGTCTCAACTTACATGCATCCGCACAAGCAGACCTCTTAAGATTCATTACCGAGCTTGCAGACAAATATCAGGTTATATACACGACACACTCACCATTTATGGTGGAATCTGAACATCTAAATCGTGTTCGCACATGTCTTGAAACAGATTCAGGGAGCGTTATATCGGATTCAATCCAAGAAAAAGATCCGAACACTCTTTTTCCACTCCAAGCTGCCCTTGGATACGATATTGCACAAAACCTGTTCATCTCAAAGAAAAATCTATTAGTAGAAGGTCCAGCAGACTTACTCTATTTGACGTTCTTCTCAAATTTGTTACAAAGTGAGAAGAGGACTGGCCTCCAAGATGACATTACAATCGTACCTGTTGGCGGACTTGATAAGGTCACAACTTTCATTTCACTGCTTCGAGGCTCAAAACTTGGAGTAGCATGTCTCCTGGATACTTTTGTTGATCAGAAAGGGAAGCAGAAAGTTCAAGACCTTATATCCCAAAAAATAATTAAGGATAAGCATATTAGATTCTTCGATGAATTTGTTGGAAACAGTAACAATGTTGCTGATATTGAAGATCTTTTCGATAAAGATGAGTATCTCAAGTACTTCAACCTTGCGTTTGCTGGAGAGTACCAAGAAATCAAAGTTTCTGATCTAGATACTTCAATGCCAACTATTCTCAAACAGATCAATAAAGTAATAGGTAAGGATAGATTCAATCATTACCGCCCAGCAAATAAACTCAACCAACTGAGTCCAAAAGCAAACGACTTTTCGAAAAATACACTTGATCGTTTTGAGAAAATATTTATTGAAATCAATAAGCTATATTAGCAAGTATGCCCAACAAATCAGTGGAGCCAATCAAAAACCCGCGGGCGGCTTTTTTGATTGCTCATTTTAAACGTTATCTACCACAAAAGGTTAAAATCAAAAACTACGCCAGCTTTTAATCTTTCAACCATTTTGTCAAAAATGCATTGAGCTGGTTTGCGAACTCGTGGGCATCTTTTTGAGAAAATGGTTTAGGCCCTCTGGTGTTTTCTCCGCTCTCGCGTATGGACTCCATCAGGTTTCTCATCGCTAAGTACTGCTTGATGTTGTCCACGCTGTAAAGTTCTCCGCGGTGGTCGATGGCATGGGCATTTTTGGCTATGACGCGGTCGGCAAGAGGGATGTCGGCTGTGATGACTAAATCGCCCTCGTTTGCCATCTCGACGATTTTATGGTCAGCCTCATCCGCACCCTGCTCTACTATGAGGTATGTCACGAACTTTGACTCACCGATATTTATCTTTTTATTTGCAATGACAAAAGTCTGAAGCCCCAGACGCTCGATACTTCGAAGCAAGATGGGTTTTAAGAGATTTGGAAAGGCATCGCCGTCTACATAAAGAGTCATTTAGCCGTGTATCTCTTTGACGCGTCCGACCTCTCCGCTCATCAGACGGACTTTGATGCCGTGAGGATGTGTCGCAGAGTTTGTCAGGATGTCGCGCACCACTCCATCGGTGAGTTTTCCCGTGTCTTGGTCCTGTTTTAAAACTATAGCCACGCGTATCCCGCTTCGTATGTTTTTACGCTCTTTGCCATTCATTTTAAACTCCTATTTCGACCATATATAGCTATAATTATACTATGAATTTAAAGATCATCATTCAAGCCCGCATGACAAGCACCAGACTTCCGGCAAAAGTGACACTTCCGCTGTGCGGTAAAACCGTGCTAGAAGTGATGCTGGAGCGTCTTGGCAAGTTCAAAGAAAACATCGTCATCGCGACTACGGACGACGGCTCACAGACGCCGATAGTCGATCTTTGCAAGCGCTTACATGTAAGCTATTTGGAGGGAGACACGGATGATGTCTTATCCCGCTACTACCACAGCGCGCTCAAGTTCGGTGCGGATGATGAGACCATCATCATAAGATGCACAAGCGACTGTCCGCTCATTGACGCGCAGGTCATAAAAGAGACGATAGAGTTTTATAAAAGCAGCGAGGCCCAATATGTCTGCGCCTGTCAGGAAAGCGGCTTTCCCCGCGGTCTGGACACCGAAGTGTTCTCATTCAAACTTCTCAAAGATGCCTATGTACATGCAAATACCGCATACGAAAAAGAACATGTGACCCCTTACATCAAAGCAAACTATACGACCGACTCCTACAAAAACAAAGCAGACCACTCAAAATACCGCCTCACACTCGATGAAGCAGACGACTACAAAGCGATACAGGAGCTTTATGACAAACTGGAGTGCAGAACCGATTTTAGCTATGAAAAGCTGATAGAGACTTTGGAGCAAAACCCATATATCTACGAGATAAACAAGCATGTCGAACAAAAAAAACATACTCATTAGAATGGACTCATCCTCGACCATCGGTCTTGGTCATCTCATGCGTACACTGCTGCTTGCAAACGGCCTGAAAAATGAGTTTAGTATTACCTATGTCACGCAGGAGTTCAAAGGAAACCAAAACCGTCTGATAGAGAAAAATGGGTTTGAGCATCGAATTTTAAACGGGTCGGATTGCGCTGAGTTTGTCAAAATCGTGCAAGAGACAAAACCCGTCCTTGTCATCATCGACCACTACGGCATCGACCCTGCATGTGAGGCAAAAGTACAAGCGTTTTGCGATGTTTTGGTATTTGACGATGAGTTCAAAGAGCACTCTGCAAACATCGTCTTGAACCACTCTTTTATTGCCAAAGATGAGGATTACGCCTATCTCAAAAACACGAAAATCCTAGCAGGAAGCCGTTACACGCTTCTAAAAGAGAATTTTCTCTCCCACAAAAACGGCTTTGCTCCGCTTGAGAATCTCAAGAATAAAAAGGTGCTCATCACGCTCGGTGGCAGTGATCCGCAAAATCTCTCACTACGCATAAAAAAATATCTTGTGAGCATTGAAAAGAGTTTACATGTAAACATCGTGACGACCTCGGCGAACCCGAAACTCTCCTATCTCAAAGTCGCCGACAACGGACTTATCGTCAATGCGGAAGATATGGCTGCTTTGATGAAAAAGTACGATCTTATCATCACCAGTGCAAGCACTTCGCTTTTGGAGACCTTTGCTCTGCAAAAACCCTTCATCGCCATCAAATGCGCTTCAAATCAGGCACAAACTGTCGATATACTCAAAAGACAAAACCTTAAAAATGTGATTGAGAACTTTACTCTCGCATCTTTAAAAACGGCTCTTAATTTTGTACAATACCGACCTCACAAAATAAAAAGAGTTCTAAGCAAATACAGCTTTGGTAAAAACGGTGTGGCAAAGGAGATAATCGATGGGTATAAATAGTATCGCTTTTTTGTCAAACACCATCACAAAGCCCTTTGAACGCTTCTTAAAAGATCACTCCATCACCCATTATCCGCTTGATACGATCATCGGCACTCTTTATACAAAGGTGGAGGAGGATGTTTTAGTCCTGCTTCTTGATGCCGGCTTTTTTGCCACAAACTACGACGAGAGTTTTTCACTTCTCAAAAATGCCCTGATCCATTTTCGCATGAACAACGCTTCAAAGATCATCATCAACACGGTCAATGAAGAGTTTAATGAAATATTTACACCCTTACATGTAAGCAAAGAGTTACAACTCATCACGCTCAACGGTAAGATCGCATCTCTGCAAAACGAGATAAACGATCTTGCAGTTTTGGATTTTTATGCACTTTGTAAAGAGCACGGAACAAAAAACCTCATCAATGAAAAAAACCGCTATCTCTTTCAGACACCCTTTACAAAAAGCGCCACTGAACTTTTAAGCGCGAAGATAGAAGAACTCATCTCTCTCTTTACCCAGCCGCGCATCAAAGCGATCGCCGTGGATGCAGACAACACGCTTTGGGGCGGAATCGTGGGAGAGGACGGCTTGGAGGGTTTAAAGATCGACAATAACTATCCGGGCATCGTCTACAAAAGATTTCAAGAGTATCTCTTAGAACTCAAAAACAGCGGGATCATCCTCATCCTGCTGAGTAAGAATGACGAGAGTGCAGTGGATGAAGTCTTTGCCAAAAAAAGTATGCCTCTTAGTCTGGATGATTTTGTAGCACGCGCAGTCGACTGGAACTCCAAGAGTGAAAACCTAAGCAGTATATTGGAAGAGCTGAAACTCACCAAAACAGGCATCATCTTCGTAGATGATTCAAATGCGGAGATAGAAGAGATGCGCCAGCGTCTGGGCATAGAGTGCTACAAGATGAATCCTGCAAACCCTTTGGAAAACATCGAGACGCTCAAAAACATTACCGCACTAAAGACTTTACATGTAAGCGATGAAGATGCCAAAAAAACGGCGCTTTACAGGGATGAAAAAGAGCGTTTGAACCTCAGTTCTACCTTGCAGAGCAAAGATGACTTCATCGCTTCGCTAGAGATCGAGATAACCGTCAGATGTAACTACTTGGAGCATATAGAGCGTATAACACAACTAACAAACAAGACTAACCAGTTTAATCTCACAACCAAAAGATATGAGCTTTCACAGATAAAAGAGCTTATGCAAAAAAGTTTCGTTTATGATTTCAGCGTCAAGGACAAGTTTGGAGATATGGGGCTTGTGGGAGTGGTCATCGTCAAAGAGGATGAGATCGACACCTTCTTGATGAGCTGCAGAGTTTTAGGCAGAGGGATAGAAGAGAGCGTTTTAAATTTTATAACACATAAACATCAAAATCTCACGGCAAGCTACCTCAAGACGGACAAAAACTCATTGGTGGAAAACTTTTATGAGACAAACGGTTTTAAACTAGTCGAAAACGGGGCATGTAAGCATTATAAATTCGCAGATTTTGTCGATATCAATAAAAGTATAAAGGTAAATTATGAATCTTAGAGAGATTATTTTAGAAGCTATCAAAAATATAAACAAAGATCTGAAAATAGATGAACTAAACAGCATCGACGATGAGACTCCGCTTTTTGAACTGCTAGATTCACTTGGCACGCTTGATCTGATACTAGAGCTTGAATCCTCGCTGGAAGATGCCACTGGCAGCTACATCGCCGTTGCAAGCGAAGAGAGTATGGATGCTAAAAAAACACCTTTTAAGACTCTTGCGACCCTAGAAAAATACCTCAGCCAAAGGATAGCCGATGAGTCAAATTAGTTTTGCTAATATCGCTGTCACGGCGATGGCGACGACTGTTGGCAACAATATCATAAACCTCGAAGATGAAAAAGAGCGCTTCGGATTTGACGATGAGGGCTTTGCAAGACTCCAAAGAAGCATAGGGCTAAAGACCCGATACATCGCAGATGAGGGTGTGTGTGCAAGTGATCTGTGTGTTCAAAGTGCCGAAGATATCTTTGCCAATACTGACATCAAAAAAGAGGAGATAGAAGCGCTGCTCTTTGTCACGCAGAGTCCTGATTATAAAGCGCCCTCCACTGCCATCATCATGCAAGACCGTCTGGGTCTGCCAAAAAGCTGCGGGGCATTTGACATCAACCTTGGATGCAGCGGGTTTATCTACGGGCTTTTCACGGCTTTTAGCTATGTCAACAGCGGGATGAAAAAAGTCCTGCTCTGCGTGGGGGATGTAAACAGTTACTTTTCGGGTGAGCGTGACAAGATATTTACTCCGCTTATGGGGGATGCGGGAAGTGCCATCATCATCGAGCAAAAAGATTCGCCGCGCAGCTTCTTCTCGCTATACAGCGACGGTAGCGGATACAGACATCTCATCGTCCCCGCAGGCGGAGCAAGAACTCCAACGACTGCTGAGACATTAGTGCCAAAAGAGCGCGAAGACGGCGGGATTCGCAGAGATGAAGACCTGTTCATGGACGGCAAAGAGGTGTTTAACTTCGCCATCAAAACCGTACCACCGCTCATAGCTGAAGTGGTGGAGCTTGCGGGAAAAGCAAATGATGAGATAGACTATTTCGTGCTGCATCAGGCAAATCCATACATCCTAAAGACCATCGCCTCACGTCTGAAAGTGGAAAAGGAAAAAGTCCCCCTTGAAACGGGACAGATCTACGGCAACCAAAACGCAGCAAGCATACCGGGGACTATCAACGGTTTTTTAAGTGAAGAGTTCAGCTCCAAAAAACTCACCATTGCCATAGCGGGATTTGGCATCGGGCTGAGCTGGGGCGGAGCGGTCATCCAGACAGATAACATCTATGCACCCAAAACGCAGCTTTACAAAAAGGAGATATGATGACACAAGAGGAGTTTTTGATCCGACTTTCCGAGGAAGTACAGTTAGACCGCCAGTTAAACGTAGATGAGATGCTTTGTGACGTGCCCGAATGGGATTCCCTTGCGATGCTCGGCGCACTGAGTGTTTTTGATGAGATCGGCGCATCTGTAGAGATAGATGAGCTTGAAAACTGTCAAAGCATAAAAGATATTTTGCAAAAGGCCGGCTTTGACGCTTAAGGGCTTTGACATCACGCTCACGCCGCTTGGAATTCAAGAGATCGAGATGGTGAGAAACTGGCGCAACAGCGATAAAGTAAAACGCTACGCGCTCAACCAAGAATATATCACTCCCGAGCAGCAGTTAAACTGGTTTATCTCCCTGCAGGAAAAAGAGGATGAGTATTTTGTCATACATGTAGGGGATGAGAGTGTGGGTCTTATCTGGTTTAATAAGCGTGATGAGACGATAGAAACAGGGTTTTATATCTATGATGAGAGCAGACAGAACTCGCTCACGCCATACAAAATAGTGACTCTTTTTCACGACTATCTTTTCAATCAGAAAAAGTTTGCCGCCCTTACATGTAAGATAATGCCAGACAATCCAAGAGCCGTGCGTTTTAACCTCTCTTTGGGCTACAAAGAGATCGAGACATTCGACACATATAAAAGTTATCTGCTCACGTATGAAGATTATAAAAAAGCAGATGCTAAAATATCAAAACTACTAAGAAATGAGAAAAGATGATCATAGGTACTCACGACACTTCTAAAAAAGTCTTCATCATCGCCGAACTCTCTGCAAACCATAATCAGGATTTTTCGCTTGCGAAAAAAGCCGTCCTGATCGCTCATGAAGCGGGATGCGACGCTATAAAGCTTCAGACCTATACTCCCGATTCTTTGACACTCGACATCAAAGAGGAGAAGTTTAAAGCGGGTGATCTGTGGCAGAATGAGTACCTTTATGATCTTTACAAGCGTGCATGTATGCCTTATGAGTGGCACAAACCCTTAAAAGAGTATGCCGACGAACTTGGGATCTTGCTGTTTTCATCCCCTTTTGATCTGGAAGCTGTGGATGTTTTGGAGGGGATCGACGTACCTGCGTACAAAATAGCCTCTTTTGAGATCACCGATATCCCTCTTATCAAATATGCCGCTTCCAAAGGCAAGCCCATCATCATCTCCACGGGTGTCGCGGAGATAGAGGATATCGAGCTTGCCATCGCTACATGTAAGAATGCGGGCAATGAGCAGATCGTACTTTTAAAATGCACAAGCGCCTACCCTGCAAAACCCGAATCCATGAACCTGCTCACCATCAATGATATGAAAGAGCGTTTTGGCACGGAAGTGGGACTCTCCGACCACAGCATGGGAAATGACGCCGTCATCGCTTCGGTCGCTTTGGGTGCTCGTGTGATAGAAAAACATTTCACACCCGATGAGAACATAGAAACGCCAGACGGTGCATTCTCACTCTCGCCGACACAACTAAAAGAGATGGTAACAAGCGTGCGCAACGTCGAAAAGATGCTTGGCTCCGTCAAATATGACGGTAAGTCAAAAGCCTACGCAAGAAGCCTCTATGTCAGCTGCGACATCAAAAAGGGCGAAAGTTTTAGTAAAGAAAACATCAAAAGCATCCGCCCAGGAAACGGTCTGCATCCAAAACATTACGAAGACCTTTTGGGCAGAAGAGCATCATACGACATCAAAGCGGGAACTCCTCTTCAAATGGATATGACCTTATGAAAAACGTAGCCGTCATCCTTGCCGCTGGAAGCGGTAAAAGATTTGGCAGCGAGACGCCAAAACAGTATATCCGTCTTGGCGGTAAAAAGATCATCGAGTACACGATCGCAGAGTTTGAAAAAAACAGACTCATCGATGAGATATGTCTGGTCATAAACTTCGATTACAAAGAGGATATCCAAGCCCTCATCGACGAAAACGGTTTTGCCAAGGTCACAAAGATCATCAGCGGCGGAGAGGAACGGTATGATTCAAGCTACAACGCCATCAAAGCCTATGAAAGCGAAGATGACGTAAACCTGATATTTCACGACGGCGTGCGGCCTTTTGTCTCTCAGGAGATCATCAACAACTCCATCAAAGCGCTTGAACAGTACAACGCAGTCGATGTGGCGATAGAGAGTGCCGATACCATCATAAAAATCGATGCACACGACACCATAGACTCCATCCCAAAACGTGCCGAGCTCAGACGCGGGCAGACGCCTCAGGCTTTTAAACTCACCACCATTAAACAGGCTCACGACATCGCAAGGTCTTCGAGTGAAAAGATCGAGTTTACCGATGACTGCGGTATGGTCGTCAAATACATTCCAGACGAAAAAGTCTATGTGGTAAACGGCGAGAGTGCAAACATCAAGATCACTCACAAAGAGGACCTTCTTTTAGCCGAAAAACTGCTTCAGCTCAAAACTTCGACGATCGAAGATGATGATATTTTAGAGTTCAAAGATAAAACCGTCGTCATCTTCGGTGCAAGCAGCGGCATAGGTAAAGATATTGCCGAACTTTTGAAACAAAACGGCTGCAGAGTCTTTGAGTTTAGCAGGTCTTTAGGCTGTGACGTGAGAAAGTATCAAAGCGTTCAAGAGGCTTTTCAAAGCATCGATGCGCAGATAGACTATGTCATCAATACCACGGGAGTATTAGAAAAAAGTCCGCTTCATGAATATACACAGGAGCAGATAGACGAGATCATCGACACAAACTTCAAAGGGAGTGTAAACATCGCCAGAGCGTCATTAGCGTACCTACAAAAATCTCACGGGATGCTTCTGTTTTTTACATCCAGTTCCTACACAAGAGGCAGAGCGAACTACAGCCTCTACTCTGCATCAAAAGCGGCCATCGTCAACCTCACGCAGGCTTTGGACGAGGAGTGGAGCGAGTTTGATATCCGCATCAACTGTATCAATCCCGCGCGCACACTCACCCCGATGAGAGTGAAAAACTTCGGCTATGAGGATGAGGACACCCTTTTGAGTTCATCCGAGGTAGCGAAAAAAACGATCCAGCTGCTTGGTAAAAACATCTCAGGTCAGATCATAGACATCAAAAGAGGGGTATGATGAAAGAGTTTACGGGCAAAAAGGTCTTTATCTCCCCCTACTCGCCTATAACCAAAAATCTCAGACTCTTTCTCGAAGAAAACGGCATCACTGTGCTTGGTTTCATAGATAAAAATATATCAGCCGAGGGAGTGTTTAAAGTAGAAGAGATGGCTGACAAAAAGTATGATGCCATCTTCATCTACTCTCCAAACCATTTCCAGAGTATCTATAACACCTATAAAAAATCTTTACATGTAAGTAAGCTCTATCAAGTAGAAAAAACAGCCGAGGGCTATGCGGTCTATGACAGAAAACAGATACTCTTAAAAACTTTGCAACGCTCTTTTTTGAATCTCAATACAAAACTCAAAAAACTGTTTTTAAAACACCTCTCCGCTTTTTTAGACAGAGTAAAATACAAGCGCACTAAAAATGTTTTTATAGGCGAAGGTTACGTGGATGCAAACATCAAACATCTTTATCTTCATTATGTAAAAAACGCTCAAAACGCCATCTTGCTAAGCGATAACGAAGAGCAGTTAAAAGTTCTAAAAGAGCATCATCTGCCATCTGCTAGACTTGGAAGCTGGCTTTCGCATTTTTATATTGCGCTTGCTAAGAACATCTTTTTAGACCATATCCTTTACAACTATTTAGACTGTCTTTCTCCCTCACAAAAAACGCTCCAGTTATGGCACGGAGTGGGATTGAAGAGGATAAACGACATGTCCAACATCGAGTACGACTATTTTGTCTCCACTTCGGAGTGGACCAATGAGACGAACTTCCAAAACGTGTTCAAAGCAAAAGAGTTTTTAAATCTCGGGTATCCGCGTCTTGATATCTTTTTTAAAGATGAGGAGAAAGATGATCTGATATTTTGCGATATGGGGATCTACGATCTGGTCAAAAACGCCCAAGGCAAGAAGATACTCTACATGCCGACCTACCGTGAAAATGAGATGCACAACACGCCGCCGCTTGATTTTGAACTTTTAAACGAGCAGATGAAAGAGATGGATGCCTATTTCATCGTGAAGTTTCACCCCTTCGTCAAGATACAAAAGCCAAAAGCCCTTGATCGTATCATCTTTTACGAGACACAAAGCGACATTTATCCGATCCTTAAATATGTCGATGTTTTAGTCAGTGATTATTCATCCGTCATCTATGATTTTTTGCTGCTTGATCGTCCAGTTATCTCGTTTATTTACGACTATGAGGATTATATGAGCCATAGAGACGGGTTTTTATTTGATTATTTTGAGTACTCGCCCTCTTGTTTTGTCAAGACACAAAATGAGCTGATCGGGGCACTGCAAGGGAGTGATGAGATGTATGAAAAACGCGCACATGTAAAAAACTTCTTTTTTGACACCGCGCACAAACCTGCATGTAAAGCAATACAAGAGAGAGTATCATGAAAAAGATGTTTCAAGAAAGCCGTCTGGAAAAAGAGTTTATCGCTGCCATAAACGACCCACAGATAAAGGTCGTCTCTTTTGATATCTTCGAGACTTTGGCTTTTAGAAAAACAGCCGTTCCCAAAGATATCTTCTCGCTCATGGGTGAGAAAAAATTTGTCAAAGAACTCTTTGACACCCCCTCTACTTTTAGACAATTTCGAGAAAATGCGGAGACTCAGGCACGCAGAAAACACTCTAATCTTGATGAGATCACACTAGAACAGATCTACGAGCAGCTCTTTGTAACCGAGAAGAAAAAAAAGAGACTGATGGATCTGGAGATAAAGACAGAGACAGAAAATATCTACATCAACAAGCAGGTAGAGAGCTGGACGAAAACTGCTATAAAAAACGGAAAAAAAGTCATACTGATATCCGACACCTATCTCTCACACAAAAGCATCAAAAAGATTCTCCTTTCAAAGTTTGATGCCTTACATGTAGAGAAAATATATATCTCCTGCGAGCTGGGTAAAAGCAAAGCAAAAGGGACGATCTATCCTCACATCTTAGAGGAACTCGGCATCAAGCCAAAAGAGCTTTTTCATATCGGCGACAACAAAAAAAACGATGTGGACAATGCCAAAGAAAAAGGGATCAATACACTCCACTACAATATAGAGGGGAGTTTGAAAAAGAGTTTGGAGTTTGAAAAAAGATATATCCAAAACGACTTTAAATCCAATGCCAACATCAGAGTCCTCTCGGCACTTTTAAACCCTTTTGAAAAAACAGAGCAACGCTTTTACTTCGATCTGGGCAGCACATTTTTTGCACCTCTTCTTTGGGAGTTTTCGCACTGGCTTCATGATATGAGCGACAAACAAAATATAGAGCAGATAAATTTCGTCATGCGAGAAGGCAAACTCTTTCAGAGATATTTTACGACGCTTTTTGACGATAAGGAAGTCAATCTCATCTATGCATCAAGAAAATCAACACTTCTGCCCTCGATAGATTTTGAGAACTTCAAAGAGAGTAACATCAACTTTTACACCTATAAAGAGTTCAGCATCGAAAATTTCTACGATATGTATATGTTGGAGATAAAGGATAAAACCCTCAAAAAATATAAAAAAACGCTCTGTAAAGATGCCAATACGATATACGTCGATGAACACTCTCTTCTGGAAATATTCAAAAACGATTTTTCTGCAAGACTGGATGAAGTAAAAGAAAACATCAATAAGCAAAAAAGCCTCATCACACGATATGCAAAATCTCTGGGAGTCAAAAACGGCTCTGCCATTGTAGATTTTGGCGGTATCGGAAGATCACTCAAACAGATCGGCAGTTCATGCGACATCGACTTTAAGCAATATCTGCTCTTTTACATGCATAGCGGCGGATATGAGTATATGAATAGCTCCCATGCGCTCTCTTTTTTACCGATGAACGACAAGACGAGATATGCTATCGAACTTATCAGAAGAGTTCCTGAGTTTTTAGAGATACTGCTAAACGGGTTTGCGACCTCCACACTCAGTTATAAACAAAGCGGCACGCAGATAGTTCCCGTTACCAAAATATTTAACGGCGATATGCATGGTCTGCAAGAGATAGAAGAGGCTCTGCACTTAGGCATAGATGCATTTTTTGCTACAAAAAAGATGTATGACAAAGAGAGCAGATTTGACAGAGAAAGTCTGGCACTGATGATAGCAAGGCTTATAGAGGTTCCTACCCTTGATGAAGCCACCCGCTTGGGAGCGCTGATCTATGATGAGGGAAGAGGATCTTCTTATTCCTACCCGCTTATTTCAAAAAAGAGTCTCGAACTTGTAAAAAAAGAGGGAGTCGAACCTCTTTACACACAGCTGTGCAAAAACATAGGCTACAAAAAAGAGCAGCTTCACTGGGTACAGGGTGCCATAACACAAACCGATGAGATGTTCTTGCCCTACGTCAAAAACATAGTCGAACACAGTGTCAACGACTCTGCAATCGAGGAGATTTTGCATATCCTCGATGAGAACAGGATCAAAAAAGTAAACATCTACGGTGCCGGAGATTTTTTTAAAAAGATACGATACCCTCTTTTACAGAGAAACATCGAGATACTCTCTCTCATAGACAGCAGAGCAGAGATCGAAAGCTTTAAGATAGAAGGTTTTGAAGTCAAATCCCTCAAAGAAAGCATCAATAAGAAGAACTGTTTTCCCGTTATCATCTCGAGTGTCGCATTTTCCATCGAGATAACGGACAAACTCCTTCAATATGCCAAAGAGAATGATCTAATATTTGATATCATCAACCACTATAACGGATTAATAAAGTTGTGAAATAACAACAGGTAATATTTAAATTATGATTGTTTTATGATTTTTTATTGTTAATATACCATTTTATAAATAGGTAATCGTCTTATTTCAGCAAAATCAGTTCAACAAATTAAATATCTGCAAACGACAGATATGATGATTAATATTTATAAGTTATTTATGTTTATGCTTATTTTGTGATAAAAGATAAATAGAATATTTTTATACAGATTACTTTTAATTTCACAAAACAGCCTATTTATTGGATTTTTCAACTATCTTGTTTATCAGAAGCAGAGGTTAAAAACCAGCATTGATATTATATATTGTTAATACTCACTATTAACTCACTTTTCTTTTATAGACTATATTAAAGAAAAATATATTTACAAGGAGAATTGCCGTGATATCCACTAAATATATGCATATTAATATACAGAACTTTAAAGATCTTTTCAAAGACTGCTTCAAATATAACAGACTATTATCAATCGGAGGATTTTTACTCGCAATTCTTCTCATCATCTCTACATGGTCATTATCTTACAAATATTTTTACAATCGTTCGCAAAAGTTATTTATACAAAACGTGAATGAGCATCTTGATGATCTCACAAAACATATCCAGAGCTATGAGACCATACTTCTTGGCAGTGTCGGTTTTTTAAAAGGAGTCGATCATCTTGACCATACAAAATGGGAATTGTTTGTAAAGAGTTTCGATATTCCCGATAAATTCCCCGGTATTCAAGCAATAAAATACACTCCGATAACTCAAAAAGACCAAGTTCAAACTCTTGAAAAAAAGATGCAGGATGAAGGGCTTGACAGGGCGATAGACAGCGGTCGGATTGAAATATCCGGCAAAGTAAACCTTATGCAAGAAAAAGATACGGGTTTTTTGATGTATCTTCCATTTTACGGCCTTACCAAAGATCTTGACACCGTAGAAAAAAGGCGACGATCGGTCAAAGGCTTTGTTTCTTGTCTGTTTAATATGGAGAGTTTGATGCAACCTATGGCTCTGCATAGCCAATCGCTGAATTTTGAGATTTATGACGGGGAAGACGGATCTGCTGAGCATCTCTTATATAGATCGCTAAACGGTACTCCCAACATCTCTCATCACGACACCAAGCGTACAGTTATGATCGGTGAAAGGCAGTGGACGATCTACTACACATGCTCATCTCATTTTAAAACTATTGCAGACAACCAATATCCGCTGTTACTGACCCTGATCGGATTGATCTCATATTTTATTCTTCTTTATATTATTATGAAACTGCACAGAACAAAAAAAATATTGCTAGACAAGACCTTGGAATTAGAAAATGAGAAAAGTACTGCACAAGAGTACTTGGATATCGTCAATGTGATGATGCTGGTGCTTGATACGTCCAAAAAAGTAAAACTCCTAAATAGACGCGGATGCGAGATCATCGGTTATTCCATCGATGAAGTGATCGGTAAAGACTGGGTAGCAAACTTTCTGCCTCCAAATGTTCATGAAGACGTCATGTGTGTCAGAGATAAATTGATACAAGCCGACAAGACAGCAACCTACTATGAAAACCCTGTTTTGACAAAGAGTGGAGAGGAGCGTCTCATTGCTTGGCACAACACCCCGTTGTTTGATCCTAACGGAGAGTTTATCGGGCTTCTGTGTTCGGGAGAAGATATCACGGAGATCCGCCAAGCCGAGCTGGACCTGCAAAACAGCAAAGAGTTTTATCAGACGATGTTTTCATCGCTCAACGATGCGATCGTCATACTTGAGGACAACATCATAACAGACTGTAATGACTCGGCACTTCATATATTCGAAAGAGACAAAAACTCGCTTATCGGTATCAATATCCTAGATGCCGTGTATGATATAGAATGTAAAGATTACAGCTTTCACCACTATCTCCATTCGGCACATCAGGGTGAATATAAGAGTGCGGAGTGTTCGCTCTCTCTTCATACGAATCCTAGCGAATCAAAGATCATAGAGTTCACCCTTTCTAAATTCGGTGCAGCGGATGAAAACAAACTCATCATGGTGGCGCGTGACATCACCAAGGAGACGGAGGATGAAAAACTGTTTGTCATGTACTCAAGACAGGCACAGATGGGAGAGATGATCTCTATGATCGCACATCAGTGGCGTCAGCCTTTGGCGATCATCAATGCCATCGTATCGCAGATGTATATCAAAGCGATGATAAGCGGTGAAGAGGAAACGGAATATATAGGAAATCTGATGAAAATCGAGACACAGACTCTTCATCTCTCACAGACCATTTCCGATTACAGAAATTTCTTCATTCCAGACAAACCAAAAGAGTATTTTACTCTCTCTTCTCTTATAAAAAATGTTTTGAGTCTCATCGATCACACCATCAAAAGCCAAGGTATCCAGTTTGAGACGAACGTGATCCACGATGCAGTGATCTATACTTATCGCAATGAGATCCTGCAAGTCCTCATCGCTTTATTAAAAAACTCGGTGGATATGTTTGAAGAAAATAAGACTCCGGACGCAAAGATAATAATCACTATAGACCACGATGAGAAAGAGTGTTTTATAAGTGTCTATGACAATGCGGGAGGCATCCCAAAAGATATTATAAACAAACTTTTTGTTCCCTATTTTACGACTAAAAGTAAAAATGCGGGAACCGGATTAGGACTTTATATGAGCAAGCTGATCATCCATGACCACTGTAATGGTAAAATAACTGTTTCAAGTCAAGCGAATGAAACAATTTTCACCATTTTACTACCGTATGAGAAGGAGAGTTTATGACATTCAAAGAAACCCTCTCCCAACTCTCATCCCTTGCTAAAGGCATGAGTCTTCTTTATATCGAAGATGAAGAACTTATACGAAACAATATAGCACTGTTTTTACAGACGATCTTCACCGATGTGGAAGTAGCTTCAAACGGGATCGAAGCACTCAGACTCTATCAAGAGAAAAAATTCGACATTGTCGTCACAGATATTTTCATGCCTGAGATGAACGGTATCACGGTCGTGCAAAAGATAAAAAAAATAAACCCGCAACAATCCGTGATCATAACTTCCGCATGTGAAGAAAGTACCTATTTGCTTGAACTCATCAATCTCGGGGTCACACAGTTTCTACTCAAACCGATAAAAACAGAACAGGTCATAAATATTCTAAACGAAGTCGTGACAAACATCTATAATCAGCGTAAAGTAGATGAATGTAACAATAATCTAAAACAAGAGCTTATCCACCAGACAGCGCTTTTAGAACAGTATAAAGAGATCGTCGATATCTCCACCATCGTGACACAAACAGATATCGAGGGCAGTATCATCTATGCCAATGAAGCGTTTTGCAAGATAAGCGGCTATTGCCCAAAAGAGGTTATCTCAAGAAACCATAATATTCTCCGCCATCCAGATATGAGTTCGGAGTTCTACAAAAACCTTTGGGAAACGATCTTAAACAAGCAGACTTGGCACGGCACTATAAAAAATATAGACAAAGATGGTAAGACTTATATCAACAACTCGACGATCAAGCCGATTCTAGATGAGTTTGACAACATCATAAACTTTATAAGCATCAGCCACAATGTAACCGAACTCCATGATCTCAATGATGAGATCTGGCATACACAGCACGAGATGCTCTCACTGCTCGGAGAGGTCGGAGAGACAAGATCGCTAGAGACCGGAAACCATGTAAGGCGCGTGGCCAAATACGCTAAACTCCTTGGAGAATTGTACGGATTGGAAGATGAACAGATCAAGATGCTCTACAGCGCCACACCGATGCATGATATAGGTAAGATCGGCATTCCTGATTCGATTTTACTTAAACCGGAAAAATTAGACCCCCAAGAGTACGAGACTATGAAAACTCATAGTAAAATCGGATATACTATTTTAAAAGAATCGCATCGTCCGCTGCTGCAGGCTGCTGCGATCATTGCTCACGAGCATCATGAAAGATGGGACGGTACGGGATACCCAAACAAAATCGCAGGTGAAGAAATCCATATATACGGAAGAATCGTTGCCTTAGCCGATGTTTTTGACGCACTCTCCTATGGACGAGTCTATAAACAAGCTTGGTCTTTAGAAAAGATCATCGAGTTTATCAGCAACGAACGCGCCAAACAGTTCGATCCGAAGTTAGTCGATATATTTTTGGACAATATCGAAAGTTTTAAAGAGATATCATTAAAATTCAAAGACTAGGAAAAATTTAGAATGACTAAATTTCATGAATTTAAAAACCTTTGCGTCCTATATGCTGAAGATGATGAGACTTTACGCGAAACGACAAAAACGACCTTGCAGCTCATGGTAAGCAAAGTCCACTCCGCATCCAGCGGCGCAGAAGCGCTGGATATATACAAAAACAATCCGATAGATATAGTGCTACTGGATATTTACATGGGGAAAATCAGCGGTATCGATGTGGCAAAACAGATACGTGAATATAATAACAAAGTCCCTATCATCATCGTTTCAGGTTCAATAGCAACAGAAGACCTTCTGGCTGCATGTAAGCTGAATCTTGTCGAATATATACAAAAACCATTTGATTTTGGCACTTTGATAAAAGTCCTTTATTTAGCAATCGATCGCATGAAAGCTCATGGTCTGATGCTGACTAAAATAAATGATACTGTCTCATACGATTATTTTGGCAAATCATTCATCTTTCAAGATGGTAAAAAAACAGCTTTGACAAAAAATGAGATCTTAGCCATCGAGCTGCTTCTCTCAAACCGTGGACAGATCATCAATTACGAGACATTCTCACAGACTTTGAACCAGACTATGTCTGATGGTGCTTTAAAAAACCTCATTTTTCGAATCCGCAAAAAAATGGTCAATGACAGCAATCTTTTCAATCTCTCTAAAATCGGTTATTCACTCACCTGATTTGATTGTTATATAGGTGATATTTTCACCGTTTCCACGCTCTTTTAGCATCTGTGCGATTTTCTCAAATGAACCGATTGAAGCGATACAGATATATTTATTTTGACATTTAGTGATGGCTTCTTCAATATCGACCACATCGACTCCATCGATCTTTTTACCCACAAAAAGCGTATCGCTGGAGATAAAAAAGCGTGTTGCTACATTGTTCTCATCAAACGCTTTTTTAAGTTTGATGGCAAACTCGCCAGTGCCGAAGATCGCCACTTCATCTAATCCCAAGTGTTCTACTTTCTTTTGCAATATCTCTGCAGATTCACTGATATCGTTGTAATCTTCACACACATTTTGCCAGCCCCTCTTATATTGCCCTTGTAAGAACATCAATTTCAAAGTGTTGAAAAAACCGGATACTTTTTGTTTCAACGGTGAATGCATCTCAAGCACATAACAGGAAAGCTTATAGAAATCCTTTTGATACTTAGAGAAAATTTTATAATCATTCAAAATTTTCTCTATCTTCTTTAAAACAAAATTCAGATCATTATATTTCTTAGCATACGATGCATACCCGACACTTTTTGTTATGGATGCACTATGGCGGTAATAAACAAGACCCACCTGCTCCAATATGCCTACTTTATCCGAATTGTAATGATGAGAGAAGATCGCCACAGACCAAAGCAGGTCTTCATACATATTAAGATGATCCGACTGCCTGAAATAGTGTAACACTTCTCTTACTTTGTCACTCTTCATGAGCTTGTTCCAGCTTACATGCCAGATCCAGGCTTTTGATTTTGACCCAAATATATGATCGATGACATCCTTGCCTTTATGACACTCTTTTAAAACATTCTCATCCTCTATCCATCTGTAGGCGTTCTCATCCTCTTGAATGACATTAAAAAGTACAAAATCAAGACTCTTTCGTGTTGCTAGGCTGTAGGCGTTTCTATAAATATCATCTATGATCCAGTCATCGGGATCTAAGTGCACCAAGTACTCTCCCTTTGCATGGGTTATGCCCGTGCATCTTGCAGCAAAGAGCCCAAGGTTTTTTTCATGTCTGATGTACCTTACGCGAGGATCCTCTTTATAGCCTGCGACTATCTCTTGGCAGTTTCCCGGTGAGGCATCATCGATCACTAAGATCTCAAGCTCCCTCATAGAAGATGCAAGCACGCTGTCAATGGCTCTTGTCAAAAATATTTCAGCGTTGTAAACGGGAATAATAACCGATATTTTTACTCTATTCATGATCTCTCACTGTTATGATCTCTATCTCCTGCGAAAACTCTTTGGCTAAAAACTGCAGCTGCTCTTTCATCTGCTTATAGAAACTCCCCGAAGCGATGACAAATATTTTTTCCCCGTGCGCCAACAACTCGCTTGGATGAAGAACATTATGGCCGTACACTCTTCTAGGATTGTTTTTTGCGTTAGAGTCTGCGATAAAATTGATCTTTATCCCAAGCTCTTCGATCTCCAAAAACAGATCATCCAAAAACGTACCCGCGCCAAAGATACTAAGCGAAGAGATCTCTTTTTCTCTCAGCTGTTTGATGATGTCGCTTACATCGTTATGATTAGGAGAGACAAAAAACTCCGGATTATGCATCTTTGCCAGAAGCGTATCATCATGTCTTGCGATCTCTCCGTGCGGCCAGAAACATTTTAAAGCACTTCTGTTATTGTGTTTTATGAGATTGAAAAAGTAGTTTTCTATGCCCTCTTTTTTTAGATAAGCAAGTGAGATCTCATCTAAAAAAGTCTCATGTCTCAGACCTTCTGCATCCTGTTCAAAAGGCAGAGTTCCAAGCGTCTGTGCTTCTTGCTTCGTCGGTGCGACAAGGAGTCTGTGGATGATCTGAGCATAACTCAAACGCTCCTCATCAGAAGCTGTTTTGTGCAGTTTTTCATCTTGGTTTACATACGCTATAAATTCCAAGACACCTCGATCAAATGCAAAAAACTGCTCAAAAAACGACTTATTTGATCTCCCAAGAACAGGGATGACAAGAGAACCGGAGCGCTTTAATGCCACTGTCGTTCCCTCATCTGCGTTAAAGAGTGCTTCGATGATAGGCGCATAGGTGAGTATCGCGTCGCAGCTTTTTTTGAACTCGTCCCGATAAGGAAAGAACGACTCTATTTTCAAACTGTTTTGTAAGACTTTTTTCTGTTCAAAAAAGAGGATATAGGTCGATGGAGCCTCCTCTTTTAAAAGTTTGTCGATGATGCCAAACATACTGCCGCTTCCGCCAAAATCCAATAAAATAGACTCTTTTGTATAGTCAAGCTGTTTGAGATGTTCCCTAAAAAGCTCTGCCTGAGTATGACTAGCCTGTTTTATCTCATCTTTTCTCGATTCGATATCAGAAAACACCAAGTCATAGACCCTCTCATGTGTTTCGGTAAAAATGTTTTTGGACTTTCTTAGATCCTCATCTATATATTTTATAACCTCATTAGAACTTGGTTTGATCCTGCACAGCTTGTAATACTCGCCCACGCTCATATCCCCATAGATCATATGGGCATCGTCGATCTTGTCATCATGCAGATACGGAAAAAACAGCGATGCCCTTGAGGCATAGATAAGATTGATCTGAATATCTGCAAAACGTTTATCGCTGTTTTTTACACTCTCCAGCGATTTTTTAAAGATACGCCCCTCCCGCATCAGACAGTTTATCTGAGTCAGGCCGCGCGCCAAACACAGCTCCAACGTCCAGTAACTAAACGCATAGAGTGCGGGAGCAAAGACATAACTGCCTATCTCATAAAAAATGTTCTCTTTAGCGCCTTTTGGATACGGGCTATGAGATGCCACGTGCTGGCGGGAAGCCTGAAGCAGATGCGGTTTTTGCGTTAAAAATGCCCTTTCTATTTCATATGCCTTTTGAATACTGCCTGAGAGTCCCGTATAGATCGTTTTGATACCGAGATTTTTGGGTGCGATATGGTCGTTTTTATGTTTATCGCCTACATGTAAGATCTGCTCGGGCTTCACGCTCTCTTCGGCCATCACTCTTTTAAACAGATTGCCTGTGCTTTTTAAGACACCCTCCTGCCCTGAAACATAGACTCTGCTAATGAGATGAGAGTTTTGAAGTTTATACAGTGCTATTTGTTCCAACTCTTCTGCACTAAGATAAAAATCCGATGTAATGACAACGCGTTTACCCGCTGCATGTGCCATACCTATCCACCCATCCAAGAGGGCATTTGCATAGATATATCGATCTTCGATCTGCAGTTCACTCTCTACAAAGGCAGCTGCATCTTTAACGAAATGGCTATACACTTCGTAAAGCGATATATCCTCTTTGTCGTCTCTCATCTGTCGCGCTCTGTTTTCAAAGAACTGGCGTTTATCGGCAAAATGACTTAACCCGCAGCTTTGTACCGACTCCGTCTCTTGCAGTTTTAAAAAGATATCCGAGGGATGAAACAGATATCTGTACACCAGCGTGTCAAAAAGATCAAATGACACAAGTTTGATATCCGGGTCTTTTAAACTCTCATGGAACTCTTGAAACAAAAAGCTCATCTCCTATACTTCACTGTCGTCATAAAGTGTTATCAGGGGATTTTGCGCCCCTGTGTCTTTTATATTTTTCATTATCGTCTCTCTGTTCAGACATGGCGTGATAATAATCGGACAATCTTTAAATTTTTTGATCTCGTCCATACGTATCACGGGGATATCGCCCATCATATTTTCACCCTTTTCCAGCAGTCCCTGATCTATGACGGCGATCACTCTGAGACCGATTCTATTATATAAGAACTTTCCGACCGTACCGTATCCGTAAAGCATCACCTCCGCATCTAACGGAAGATTCTCGATCTTTGGCAGTGTATCGACTAGAAATTTATACCCAATACGTTCTCTTTGCTCTTGGGCTTTCATCTTAACGTAGTAATCAAACTTTTGTCTCGCCTCACTCGGCTTACATAGGATCAAAGAGACAAGCGGAGAGATCGGTTTATTTCGTATATCGTAAATGCGGTGAAAATGAATCTTTCTATCGCTCTTTGTCATAAGATGTTTATATCTCTTGTAAAATCCAAAATAGCCGCTGAACTTTTTATGCGAACAAGAGGAGATCCTCGTACGTGACTCTTCCATGTAGACTTTTTGTGTGACTGTTTGCAGAGCTTTTGCACCTCCGTAAGCGATGACAAGTCTCATCCAAAGGTCATAATCCTGACAGGCAGTGAGATTCTCATCATAATAGCCGACTGCCTCGATGCGTTTTTTTTCTATGAGTCCCTGATTCATCACGATATTCTCGGACAACATCTGCTCTAATGAAACCTCGCTGGGCATATTGGTGCACCAGCCGGTGTTATCAAAGATAAGCTCATTATTCGTAGTGATAAATGCATACTCTGCATCATAGTTTTCAAGAAGCAGTTCTATCCTCTGCGGTAAGAACTCGTCATCATCGTCAAGCCCTGCGATAAACTCGCCGACTGCTGCTTTTATACCTTTGTTCCTCGAAGCGTTTGAACCAAAGACTTTGTCATTTTTTACATAAATAATTCTAGCATCTGTTTTTTGAAACTCTTTTACCACATCTGCCGTATTATCTGTAGAACAATCATCGACAACAATGATCTCTAAGTTCTTATATGTCTGGTCAATTACCGATTTCAAGGCACGTTGTAACAGTTCTGATCTGTTTTGTGTAGTGATCACGATAGAAACTCTCTCTTGATTCAAACTAAAACCATCCTCTCAAACTCTGATATCTTATTTATCCGTCACTTCTTGGCCGTCACAAAATATCCGGCACTCTCAAGCGCCCATCCTCTGTGCTTGCCATCAAGCCACGGTGCCATCTTTTGTACACCATACCAGATCGGTACGAGCAAAGCTTTTGTGAGAGCTTTTCTAAGTGCCGAACCCTTTATCCATCTAAGACTGAAATAGTTCATCTTCAAAAACCACATCGAAAAAAAACCGCTCATCGGCTGTACATATATCTCGTCAAATCCCGCTTTTTTGAACATATATTCCAACCCGTAGGGAGTATAGCGGAAATAATCATGGGGCGCTTCATGTATCCACCATTGCCACGGGACTTGAAGGATCATCATCCCCCCATCGTTAAGTATCCTGTGACTCTCGTTTAAAAATATCTGAGGTTCACAAAGGTGCTCCATCACGGAGATAGAGATTATGGTATCGGCACAGTTGTCTTCAAGCTCTATTTTCTCATTAAGATTGGAGACGATATCCGCTTTTGAGTTATGCAGAGTCTTTGTCCAGTCGACTCCGATATATTTCTTTGCATACTGCAAAAAGTACTCTTTATAGGGAGCTTCCCCACACCCAAGATCGACTAAGGTTCCCTTGTAATGCTTGCTATACTCCTCTAACCATCTATCCATCATCTCATACGCAAGCCAATTGTACTGCTTTTTATTGCTGTGGTATTTGCTTGGTTTTAAACGTATCATAAAAACAGCTTTCCGACTCTTTCATTTTCAGACGTTGCCAAAAAATTCTCATAGTTTTTTAACACTGCTTCTTTGTCTCTACTCCCGACCTTTTTATTGCCCACATAGATGCCCCAAGGTTCGAGATTTTTTGTCACAACTGAGTTTGCAGCCACAGAAACGCCCTCACCTATAACGACATTTGGTAAGATAACAGAGTTTGTCCCGATAATAGCAAACTTTCCTATTTTGACACTGCCTGTTTTCAGATTTCTAAACTGTTCCGCGATCGTCGGATTTCCAAATCCCCACTCTTTAAAGTCATCACTCCCCGTCACGATCCGACAACCTGAAGCTAGACCTGAAAAATCCTCCATCACGAGTTCTCCGCCTCCTGATATGGAAGAGAAACTGGCGATATGCACGAAACTGCCTATATGCATCTTCTCTTTTGCATAGATAATAACAAAATCATCGATGATGATATTTTTGCCAAACTCTATATTTTCAAGGCCGATGATCTTTGTATATTCAAACGTCTTTACATAAGGAATCTTGTATTTATCCATCATAAAGCCTTTTTTATGATACCGATGATCTTTGTCTGGATCTCATCTGCGAGTTCGGGATAGATCGGCAGACAAAATATCCTTGTGGAGATATCTCTGGATTTTGGCATATACTGCTTTGGCTCGATATAGTTCAGTGTGTCCAAAGAGGGGTAAAAATATCTGCGCGGAAAGACATCCTCTGCATTGAGTGCTTTTTGTACCCTTTTTAACTGTTCCTCGCTTTGAAACACTGCGGGAAAATAGCTGTAATTGTATGTCGCTTCACTGTTTCTCTCCTGAAAAACCACCAAGCCTTTAAGTTCACGTGCATATCTTTCATAAATAGCTTTTCTTTTCTCTTCTATCAACTGCATATCATCAAGGATGCACAGTCCCATCGCCGCTTCAAACTCATTCATCTTGGCATTGGTACCGAGTTCTGGGATCTCTTCTTCGTTTTTGATCCCGAAGTTTATGAGGTATCTTGCTTTTTGCACAAGAGCATCATCATTGATGATTAAAGCGCCTCCCTCGATAGTATGAAAAAGTTTCGTCGCATGAAAACTAAGAGTGGAGATATCTCCGTAGTTCAAGACACTCTGTCCTTTATACTTCACACCAAAAGCGTGAGCCGCATCATAGATCACTTTAAGCTCATGTTTCTTTGCGATAGATGCGATGCGCTCCACTTCGCAGCTGTTTCCAAACACATGTACGGGAAGGATGGCGCTTGTATTTTTGGTGATAGCATTCTCTATACTTTTTGGATCAAGATTGAAGCTTTTCTCATCTATATCAGCAAAGATGGGAAGCAGGTCGTTTGTCACCAGTGAACTAGTTGTCGCTACAAAACTAAAGGGAGTCGTCACTACAAATCCCTTTAACCCAAGTGTACGGTATGCTATTTCCAATGCGACCGTCCCGTTTGAGACAAGGACGATGTTTTTCACTCCCAGATACTCAGCAAGTCTTTTTTCCAGTCTTTGGACAAGCGCTCCGTTATTTGTGACCCAGCCGTTGGCATATATCTCATCAATATACTTTTTGTATCTCTCTTTATCGGGCAGATACGTCTTTGTTACATTAACCATGTGTAAAAATCCTATGCCACTGAGCCGCCGAAGCCTCTTGTGAAAAATGTCCGTACATTATCTCGATATTTTTTTCGCGTTCTTCTTGAGGTAATAGTTCTAAGGAAATATCGTCAAATCTTCTGATTATCAAACCAAAACTCGCTAAATACTCCCAAGTCGTCGTCTCGTGATTCAAATATACCGTTTTTCCCAGGCTCAAAAGCGTCACAAGGTTGCCAAGTCCCTGCTGTCTGTTGTTGTTAAAAGCCGCGATATCCACATTTTTTAGGACTTCCATGTAATCCTCATACGCCATGTAATCGATTAGAGGATGGAAGTTGTCATGGAACTGCTCATACCCTCTTTTCATCACTTCCATGCCGTATTTAAAGTCACCGTAAGAAAGAGGAGAGACTACCTCAAAATCTTTATAGTCATATTTTTTGAGTTTCTCAAAGACCTCGATATGCCTGTTTGTCTGTGTAGAGCTGTTGCCTACCAAGAGTCTCGGCTTTGCATTTGCATAAAACTCTTTTCGCTCAGGCAGCAGGTTTCTAGGATATATCACACACTGAAAAAAATTCCCCTCTGCACTATAGTGCTCTTGAAGATATGTATAATCGCCCGAAACCACCCCTACGAAGTTTTGTATCTTTGCGATCACTTTTTTTCTGTTTTCGTTTTGTTTTTCCGGAAAATAAAAGTCTCCGCCCCACAGTACCCAATATGTTTTGTCAAACAGGTTTGGATTGTCCAAAAGCAGCATATCCACCTTGTCTCTCCAAAGTCCGTGGATGATGACTTTTTTGGCTTGATTCATGTACTCTAAAAGCGTGCCGAAGATATCATCATCCGTATATAAGAACTCTGCTTTATGCTCGGGAGTCAAGGCGAACTGGTATTTTTCGCTTGTGATAAAAACATAATGATGCTCATCTCTGCCGAAAAACTCATCCACAAAATCGATGTAGGGAGCCAGAAATTTATCCAGAACCATTACATGTAAGATCTTCTCAGGATGCATCATCTTTGCATCCTTGCGAAGGCTCTTATGAACTTTGTATACTCTTTTAAGAACTCATGGTCATGCAGACCTATCGATAAAGTCCAGTCCGTGTATGCATCACATACCGATCTTGACATATCCAAATCCAGATCAACAGCGTACTTTTGCATCGCTTTTTTATAAAATACCGCGTGAAACGATCTTCCGTATTTTTCGATGTCGCTTTGCTCAAATCCAAGTTCCTCTATGTTTTCAAAGAACCTGTTAAAGTAGTTTTCGTTTAACTTCACATACTCCGTAACGGAGATGTTCTTGTAGTTAAGCAGTGCCCCTTGTACAAACAGATCATCTGAATACTCACGTATGATCTTCACCAATGAGGACTCAAAAAGCTGCCCATAGTTTCTGTCGTAGTTTGAGTAAAGCACCTCTATCTGCGAACATAAATCGGCTATATTCGCCGCGATGACCGTTGTTAAAGAGAAGTCTTCAAACAGCTTTTGCAGTTTCTGCTTTTGCGCTTCGTTGAAATAAAAGGCTTTAAAAGAGCATGTTGAAAACTTCTGCATCAGCTCTTTTATACTGCCTATGAAATCTTCATCCTCAAGGTTCTCATCTATACCGAGAAATCCGATGACTCCTTTGTTATATAGCCCTCTTAATGCATCTTTATCTGTCGTAGTCGCTAAAGAGTTGCTAAAAGCAAATAGATCGTATCCCTCATCGGTTCTTGAAGGAAGCGCGATATCAGCTTGGAACCCTCTACTATCATCTACATAGACGAACTTCAACTCCTCTTGCGCACTCTCGTAGTCAATGCACAACGCTCTTACGTCAGCTATATTTCCGACTTTTTCATGATGTATGATCTCATCTATTTTTCCGCTTGGTGCATAAACATCGATCTTCACCCCCTGGGAGATTAAAATATCTAGAGATATCTTGAGATGCTCACTATGTTCTTCAAACCCTCTCTCATAACCGTTTTCTATCTCTAATTGCGGAACTTTGACGCTGCTGTATCTATGCAGGATATCCTGTAATGCATAAAGTTTGTTCTGTTTTGTAGACTCGACACCGTAGATATAAAGATCGATCTGCTCTGCCAGCTCATAAATACTTTTTACGGATATAAACTCTATCTTGTCCATTTCATGTGAGAAGAGTTCCTCTATAAAAATTTTCTCTTCCTCTTTAAAACAAACGGCTTGCAAAACAAGGTTTGGAAATACTCTGTACAACTCTTTGATCAGGTCGATAAATGCCTGATCCTCTTCTATTCCCTGTCCAGCCAAGAAACCGACTCGTATCTTTTTGCTGACATCATGCAGATCTGAACCAAACATTCTGCTCTGCGTTGTTTCCAAAAGAGAGTTTTTGAAACTAAACTCCTCAAAATGCCTGTCATTGATACTCGGCATATGGATCCGTACTCTAAAGCTCTCTTGTTCATCGCTATAATAAAATGCTGCTCTCTCTTTATGTGCAGACTCATAATCGATACAGAGGCGCTTGATATCGAAGATATTGTTTACGTGTGAAGCGCCTTTGAGCTGCAAGACATCCATCTCTTTCTCATCCAAATAGACGCGTATGACTTCGATGGAGCCAAAATCGATCTTCATCTCCAAGCCCATATTGATGGCATCGATGGTCGCATGCATCATCCCCGCAAGAGAGAAAAGCCAATATCTGTGAGAAAGGACCCAGTCGATCATCTTTTGGCGTTTTTCGTTATCTGTACGCACATTTCTTACCTGTATCTTTGCCAGTTCTATCTCTTGATGCAGTATCATCGCCTGCGTTGAATCGGTAAAGATATTTGCAAACTCCTGATCGTCAAAATACTCTTTTATCGTGTCGATCTCTTCCATAACGTTTGCAAGATTTTGATAATCCAGCTTCTCATAACGCTCATTCTCTTCTACACTCTCAATGATCTCGCACTCTTTTGCTACATGTAAGAACGTCTCTTCTACCTTTTTTTGCAGCTTTATCGCATAGGAGAGCATATGTTTTATTTTACTATCCGCTTTTTTTAGATTGTTTTGTATTGTCGGTTCATCAGGTTTTTGCAGACAGATCAGCTCTTTTTTGTGGTTAAAATCGACATATTTCTCGATCGCTTCGCTAAAAGGCATCTCTATGGAGCCCTCTATCCTAGCTCCGCCCTCTGTTGCATTGACGGTTTTCATCCCCCGTTCATTGCCAAAAGCGATGTCTGACTCAAAAAAGTTTTTAAACAGCTTCCATGTAAGGGTCGTCTCCACGGTTCCCGCTCCGCCGTAAGCTC
Organism: bacterium; assembly: GCA_018824305.1. Lineage (GTDB taxonomy): Bacteria > Campylobacterota > Campylobacteria > Campylobacterales > Sulfurimonadaceae > Hydrocurvibacter. The sequence continues at coordinate 22,191 of JAHJGM010000040.1, read as the reverse complement.
CGACTATATAACGTTGCTGCTGGCTTTTGCCCTTTTCTTTTATGCCGTAAACATGTCCGTCACTGTGCGTCGAGCCGTCTGCGCCGTATGAAAGATCCTGACCGATGAGGATACAGGTCTTAAAATTTGCATGAAATATGATCTCATACGCCATATTCGCAGCACTCATCCCGATACCCAGATATCCATATTCCGGCATCTCAAAATAGCTTGTGTAGCCAAAAGGTCTCATGCTTATCTGCAGACTCCCCGATTTAATCTCCTTAAAAAGATCAGGATGGGCGATGGAAGTGATGGCATAGACGATATCTTTTTGAAACTCTTTGGAGGTCTCATTGTAAAATTTTGCCGTCTCGATGACACGTTCGATAGAGATGACGATATCGGGCTTGATGCCCGCTTTTTCCAAAATAGGCAGACTTGAATCGATACAAAAAAGTGTCGCGTGATCCTTGATCTTTTTCAAAAGCGGCAGCTGTTTTTTTAGTGAGGGTCCCGTTGAAATGATGACTGCGACTTCACTGTTCTTTACTTTTCTTATGAGTTCAGTCGTTGTGGGAGTATGCAGCATCTTATCTATATTTGCGATCTGATGCTGCAAACCGATCAACGAGTCCGTAGAATCGTTTCCAAGTCCGCGTATCACATGCTCGATCGCCTGCAGGAACATCCTGTTTATCGCGATAATATAACGCTCGTACTCTGTTTCATAAAAGGGTAGAAGTACATGAAAGGCATAGGTCTTGGAAAATATTCTCGATTCCGGGTGCATAAAGATCTCAGATGCCGTAGCAAAAGTAATATCACGCGCCAAAAGCAGGAGCAATCTGCCTGATTCTATCTCTTTTGTGAAGTCGACAAAATGAAGCACCATATAGAGTATCTCCATCTCAGGCTCTACGACCACTACTCTCTTATGTGTCTCGTCTTGCAGCAAAGCTTTATAAAAAATACCGTTTCCCGCACCGAAAAAATAGAGATACGGATATCTTTGATACTCGTTAGAAAAACCTTCAAGATACTCCTCGGTCTGCTTTATCGGTACATTTTCATAAAGTACTTTACCGTTTTGATTGTTTGCTATATTGATATTAAGCGGATCTTTTTCATCAACAAAAACTTCAAATCTTTCATTTGTTTTCAGTGCAAAAAGCTGCGTTGCAAGCTTATGGTTTACTAAAAAGAGTGATTGAAGATTTTGTTCATAAACAGACATCCGTTTCCTTTGCTTTCAAATCGGTAGCTTAGATTCTTTTTGAAGAGGTATGCAGAGCATAATGCTCTGCATGTAAGATTAAGAAAGTCAGATATTATTGTAAAAGTTTTAGTACATTTTGCTGAATAGCGTTCGCTTGACTCATCGCAAATGAACCTGATTGCGCCAAAATATTGTGTTTTGAGAAGTTTGCACTCTCTGCGGCAAAATCGACATCACGGATTTGAGATTCCGCTGATTTTACGTTAACTTGCGTTACAGAGATGTTGTTGACGGTAGAGACAAGTTGATTTTGGACAGAACCAAGATCCGCACGTACAGCATCAAGCGCTTTAAGAGCAGAATCCGTTATTTTCATAACAGCCATCGCACCTTTAAGCGTCGTGACACCCGCACCTTTTGCAGAACTGATGTTCATCGTGTTCATATTAGCATTGAAACCGATCGCACTTGCAAGATCCGCTGAAGTAGAACCTTTGATCTCACGCAGACTAGATGTTGCTTCCGCTGAATTTAAAATAGCTTTTTCCAGACCCGTGGTAGGACTGTTGCCTGCACCAGAAGCACTGATGATTATATCTGCTGCTCCCGTACGTGTCAGTGTCAAACGACCGGCATTGAAGTCTTTATCGTTAACACCTATACCCGTGATCGCACTGAGTCCTACACCAGAGATCTGTATCGCACGTCCGTCGCCTGATGTAAGTTCCAAACGTCCAAGATTATCCGTAGATGCCGTAACACCCGTTGTCGAAGCAAAGTTGTTGATCGCTGCGACTAAGACGCCTTTTGCATCGTTTGCATCATCAATTCTGATATTACCGATATTGAGACCGTTGATCGTAAGTCCCGAGATCATACCCGCTTGTACTGAATGGCTTCCCGTGTCAATGACTTGGTAACTCGCCGCGATACCGCCAAGAGCATTAGAGTTTTTGTTGATGACTTCAGCCAAGACACCGATACCCGTACCTGCACTTGAAGATATTTTCACACCCTCTAGTGTAACGTCATTGACTCCGTCGACATTTTTAAATGTCAACTGTGCCAAACTGCTCGCTGTAATCGTAGCCGTTGTCTCAAAACGAGCATTACCGATCTTATCTGAACTTGTAGCACCGATACTCGCTTTGATAGATTGGTTAGAGTATGCACCGATCTGGAACTCTTTGTTCGTGAACTGACCCGAAAGGAGACTTTGACCGTTGAATGCAGTCGTACTGGCGATGTTATCAAGCTCTTCCATAAGACGGGAAATATCAGCTTGCAAAGCTTTACGAGAGTCGGCACTTTGACCGTCTTGTGCAGCTTGAGTCGCTTTCGTTTTGATCGTATCAAGAATCTTGATCTGCTCATCCATAGCTTTATCGGCGATTTGGATAATAGAGATACCATCATTTGCATTTGCAATAGCTTGCCCAAGAGCTGATGCTTGTGAACGAAGACTATCTGCGATTGACATACCAGAAGCATCATCTGCTGCTGTATTGATACGAAGACCTGAACTTAACTTAGATAGCGAACTATCCATTGCACGGTTATTTATCGTCGCACTTGTATGCGCATTCATAGCCGCAATGTTTGTATTTATTCTAAAACCCATCATCAATCCTTTAAATATGTAGTTTTACATCCATGTAAAATCTAGTTAAAGGCACAAAAGCAAAAGGTGTTCCAATTTTTTATAACATATTAAAATTTCGTTGTGATTTATAGGAGATAAGGAAGAGTTATTGAATGAAGAAAAACAGGGAGTCAAGAGACTCCCGAATTTTGAACGTTTTAGACTATTGTAATAGTCTTAGACCGTTTTCAGGAAATGTGCACTGCTACGCAGCAATTTCATTTACTACTATTGTAGTAAACGAAGCACATTTTGTTGAACAGCATTAGCTTGACTCATAGCATATGAACCAGATTGAGCTAATATATTCATTTTTGAGAAGTTTGCACTCTCTTGAGCAAAGTCAACATCACGGATTTGAGATTCCGCAGCTTTAACGTTAACTTGTGTTACTGAAATGTTATTAACAGTAGAAACAAGTTGATTTTGAACAGAACCAAGATCTGAACGAACTCTATCAAGTGCTTTAAGAGCAGCATCCGCTATTTTCATAACGCCCATCGCACCTTTAAGTGTAGTAACACCCGCACCTTTTGCAGAATCGATGTTATTAGCATTCATATTCGCATTGAAACCCATCGCACTTGCGATATTAGCAGAAGTAGAACCTTTGATATCACGTAAGTTTGTCGTAGCTTCTGCAGAATTTGTGATTGCAGTATTTAAAGAACCTGCACCGCTTGCGCTTACGATGATATCAGCAGCACCAGTACGAGTCAATGTCAAACGACCGGCATTGAAATCTTTATCTCCAGCACCGATACCGGCAACTGTACTTAGACCTGTACCAGAAATTTGAATAGCACGTCCGTCACCAGATGTAAGTTCTAAACGACCACGACCATCAACAGATGCTGTAACACCAGTATCAGAAGAGAAGTTGTTAATAGCAGCAACTAAAACACCTTTGCTGTCATTTGCATCATCGACTTTGATATTACCGATATTTGTACCGTTAATAGTAAGTCCAGAAATAGTACCACTTGAAACTGATGTACTACCAGTTGATACAACTTGGAAACTTGCTGCAATACCGCCAAGAGCATCAGAGTTTTTGTTGATAGTTTCAGCAAGAACACCAAGACCTGTACCGGCACTTGTAGATATTTTAACGCTTTCTAAAGTAACGTCATTTACTCCGTCAACATTTTTAAATGTTAAAGTCGTACTACCGCCAGCTGTAATCGTAGCCGATGTCTCAAAACGAGCAGAACCGATTTTATCAGAACTTGTAGCACCGATACTAGCTTTGATAGATTGGTTAGAGTATGCACCGATTTGGAACTCTTTGTTCGTAAATTGACCAGAAAGCAGGTTTTGACCATTGAAAGAAGTTGTTCCTGCGATGTTATCAAGTTCATCCATAAGACGAGTGATGTCAGCTTGTAGAGCTTTACGAGAGTCAGCACTTTGACCGTCTTGTGCAGCTTGAGTCGCTTTCGTTTTGATAGTATCAAGAATTTTTGTTTGCTCATCCATCGCTTTATCAGCAATTTGAATGATAGAGATACCATCATTAGCATTCGAGATCGCTTGTCCTAATGAAGAAGCCTGATTACGTAGAGAATCCGCAATTGACATACCAGAAGCATCGTCTGCTGCAGTATTAATACGTAGACCTGAACTCAATTTCGCAAGTGAGTTATCCATTGAACGATTGTTTACCATTGCATTTGTATGAGCATTCATAGCTGCAATATTTGTATTTATTCTAAAACCCATAATAAATCCTTTTAGGGCGAGAGCTTCTAGCTCTTCAAATTTGTTTCAGCATCCTTGCTGTTACAATCTATATCGACACCTAAAAAAAAAGCTTTAAATTATTTTTTCAAATTATTTTATTTTTTTTTGATACACTTTCACAATCGAAAAGTAGCATACTACTATATATAGGAAAACATTTTGGACTTAATTATCGTCGAATCACCGGCAAAAGCGCGAACAATAAAAAATTTTTTGGGAAAAGGGTATGAGGTCATCGCCTCAAAAGGGCACATAAGAGACCTTCCTAAATCACGTTTTGGAATAACAGTAGATGAGAACAATGAGCTCATTCCTGCATACAGCGTCGCAAAAGAGAACGCTGCCACAGTAAAAGAGATACAGGATTTAGCAAAAAAAGCAGATACCATCTATATCGCGACCGATGAGGACCGCGAGGGAGAAGCGATAGGCTGGCACATAGCCCAAGCTATAAAAAAAGACCCTGACACACTGCCAAGGATCGTATTTCATGAGATCACAAAAACTGCTATCACTCATGCACTCCAAACTGCAAGAAGCATAGATATGAACCGTGTAAATGCACAGCAGACACGCCGTCTGCTTGACAGGATCGTGGGTTATAAACTCTCTCCGCTTCTGAGTTCAAAGATACAAAAAGGGCTCTCAGCAGGACGTGTCCAATCATCGACACTCAAGATCATAGTCGACCGTGAACGTGAGATAAAAGCATTCGTACCTGAGGAATATTGGACTATCGATACCCTTTTTAAACCTGATATCGAAGCAAACCTGACATCTTTTTACGGCGATAAAATAGAAAAACTCTCTATTAAAAATGCTAATGAAGCTAAAAAAATAGTAGCAGATGTACAAAAAGACTCCTTCATCGTATCTGCCATAGAAACAAAACAGCGTAAGACATCGACTCCGCCTCCGTTTATGACATCGACACTGCAACAAACGGCTTCAAGCAAACTCGGCTACTCACCGAAAAAGACCATGATGATCGCACAGTCTCTTTATGAAGGTGTCAAAACTCCTGATGGGACTTCTGGAGTCATCACCTATATGCGTACCGATTCATTGAACATGGCACAAGAAGCAGTAGAAGCAGTACGTGAGGAAATTTCAAAAAGATATGGAGACAAATATCTTCCACAGTCTCCTAAAGTGTATGTAAAAAAATCAAAAGGTGCACAAGAAGCGCATGAGGCAATCCGCCCGACAATGCTTCATTTCACGCCTGAGATCGCATCAAAGTATCTCAAAGCAGATGAGATCAAGCTTTACAAACTTATCTATGAAAGATTTATGGCTTGTCAGATGAACGATGCACTGTTTGAACAGCAAAGCATCACTTTTAGCGGTAAAAACTCTGAATTTAAAGCAACGGGAAGAAAACTATTATTTGACGGTTTTTATAAAGTCATGGGAAGCGACGACAAAGACAAACTTCTTCCTGCTTTAAAAGAGAATGAACCTATAGAGATAAAATCTATCAGTCCGACTCAACACTTTACCGAGCCTCCGGCGCGTTACAGCGAAGCTTCGATCATCAAAAAACTTGAAGCAGAGGGGATCGGCCGTCCATCGACCTATGCACCTACCATCTCTACATTGACGGTAAGAACCTATATAAATGTCGAGAAAAAACAACTAGTGCCTACCGAGATGGCTTTTACGGTAACGGAACTTCTAGAAAAACACTTTAAAGAGATCGTTGACGCTTCCTTTACTGCAAATATGGAAGAAGTACTCGATGAGATCGCCGAAAATGGTAAAGACTGGCAGAAGACTCTCAAAGATTTCTACTTCCCGTTTATGGAAGAGATCGAAGAGGGTAAAAAAAATATCGTCAGTACAAAACTGGCTCAACCAACCGGTAAAAGCTGTCCACAATGCGGCAGTGAACTTCTTCTTCGCTCGGGACGTTATGGAAACTTCATCGCATGTAGCGGATTTCCAAAATGTAAATATACAGAACAGATAGAGGGCGAAGAGAAAGAGGAGAAGCCTGCATCTGAGACAAGTGAAGAAAAATGTGACAAATGCGGCAGCGATATGGTCGTCAAAAACGGCCGTAACGGTAAATTTCTGGCATGTAGCGCATACCCAAAATGTAAAAACACGAAAGCACTTGAATCAACGGCCAAAGAATCAGCGATCCCGTGTCCTGATTGTGGAGGAAAACTGCTGTTTCGCCAATCTAGAAGAGGTGCTTTTTGGGGATGTGAAAACTATCCGAAATGTACATTTATCTCTAAATTCGAGCCGACGACTCTTCGATGTGAAGAGGATGGATGTAACGGCGTACTTGCTGCAAGAGTCTATAGAAACAAAGAGATATATGAGTGTATAAAATGTAAAAACCGTACTCCAAGAGAGAGCGAAGAGAGCTGAGATGAAAATCGGTATACTCTCGGATACGCATAAGAAATCTGAGTTTGCGCAAGAGATCATAAATCACTTGATAAAAAACGGTGCAGAGTTTTTAATACATGCGGGAGATATCGTCGAACCTAAAGTCTTAGAGTACCTAAAAAACAGCGGCGTAAAATATGTAGCCGTTTACGGGAACAACGATGCACCTCTTGTGAATTTTCACAACAGATACAATCTTGTGCAGGAACCCTATTATTTCAAATTGGCAAATACGAATTTCAAACTTATGCATCTGCCCTTTTATATGAATCCGGATGCAGACATAGTCATCTTTGGACACACGCATATCTTTGAATGTGATTTTAAAAACAATACGCTTTTTTTAAATCCCGGAGAGGCTTGTGCAAGGAACAAACCGCTTATCGAATGTGCGATGTTAGAAGTAACTGCAAACAAATACGGCGTGACCTATTACAATAAAAAACCAAAAAGCAGTGATTTCAGTGAATCTCACTTCTTTTTTGAGAGGACAATATGAGCAAAAATATTTTTTTATGTGCGATAAGCAATATCAACAGCGGTACATGTAACGAAGATTGTAAATTTTGCTCCCAAAGTGTAAAATATAAAGCAGACATAGAGCGTTACATCCAAAAACCCATAGAGAAGATAGTCCAAGAAGCAAAAGAAGCAAAAGAGAGCGGTGCTCTTGGTTTTTGTCTGGTAACGGCGCACAAAGGTCTGGATAACAAGACGCTGAAATTCGTATGTGAAGTCGCACGCGAAGTAAGCCGTGAAGTTCCCTCCCTTCGACTCATCGCATGTAACGGAACAGCATCTCTTGAACAGCTTTTAGAGCTAAAAGAATCGGGCATAAAAGCATACAATCATAACCTTGAGACTTCACGTGAGTTTTATCCCCATATTTGCACGACCCATCCGTGGGATGAAAGATTCGAGACTTGCCAAAATGTAAACAAAGCCGGACTTGTACTCATTACAGGCGGTATTTTTGGACTCGGAGAAACGCAAGAAGACAGGATAAGTATGCTAAACTCACTCAAAGAGCTTAACCCTACCTCTGTTCCGATAAACTTTTATCACCATAATCCGGCTCTTCCTCTAAAACCAAACGCACTGAGTGTCGATGAAGCCTTGGAGCTAATAAGACTCACTCGTGAGATCTTATCTGATGCAGACAGGATCATGGTGGCAGGCGGAAGAGAGATGATGTTTGGCGACAGACAAGCTGAGATATTTGAAGCCGGTGCGAACTCCATCGTCATCGGAAACTATCTGACGACTTTGGGAAGAGAAAAAAACAGAGATCTGGATATGTTAAAATCTCTTGGATTTGGTATAGCGACATCACCCAATGTCTGATCTTACATGTGGAGGTAAAAAGTTTTGATTGATGATGTAAAACTGATATTGACTATCTCTTTGATAGTCATATTTTCTCCATTTTTTGCAAAAATATTAAAACTTCCTACAACACCTATCGAGATTGTTTTCGGTTCAGTGCTCGGGTATATCGGCTTAGTCCATCACCAGACTCTTTTTGACATAGTCGCAGAGTTTGGATTTTTATATCTTATGTTTATCGCAGGGACTGAAGTCGATCTCAACAAAGTATTAAAGACACCCAAAAGACTTGTCAAGATGATCTTGTTCTATCTTCTTTTGCTCTATGCTTCCTCTGTCGCATTTTCTATGTACTTTGCACTCGGAAAGATCTTTATGGTTCTTTTGCCTCTTATCTCAGTGGGGCTTATCGCGACACTTTCAAAAGAGTACGGCAAAACGGATTGGCTGACACTCTCGATGACAGCGGGAGGGATCGGTGAAGTCGTCAGTATCGCTTTGCTTACTTTGGTCTCTGCCGCTCTAGAGTATGGAAGCGGGATCGGCCTGTTTAAAGCACTTTTTGCTCTCATCCTCTTCTTGCTCTTTATGCTTTTGCTGTTTCGCTCACTGCAGCTGCTCTTTTGGTGGTTTCCGGAGGTCTCAGTCGCACTTATGCCTTATAATGACAATAAAGAACAAGATATAAGACTCTCGATGGGGATATTTTTCATACTCGTTGCCGTAATGCTTTACCTCAATCTTGAACTCGCGTTCGGCGCGTTTTTGGCAGGTATGTTTATCCCTACATTCTTTGAACACAAAGATGAGCTGCCTGAAAAACTCGGCAGTTATGGATTTGGATTTTTAATTCCTATATTTTTTATCCATATCGGGAGCACATTCAATCTCAATGCACTTTTAATCGACGGTCTTATCGTAAAAGCATTGATCATCACTTTTGCAATGATAAGTATGCGTTTGGTCAGCTCCCTTGTATTTATAAAAGAGTATGGTCTCAAAGACTCGATACTTATGGGACTCAGCCAATCGATGCCGCTTACTCTACTCATCGCAATGGCGACACTTGCCTATAATGCGGACAGTATAGACCAGTTTCACTACTATGCCTTCATCCTTGCATCGCTTTTTCAAGTCATCATCGTTATGCTTCTCATCAAACTTCTGAACAATTATTTAAAAGAAAAAATAGTTGCATAATTTGCTATAATTTAGAAAATCGCATACAAGGAGTCGCAGGAAATGGCAAGATCACCGCTTTTACAACTTGTACGCGACTCCATCGAAGAGGTGATCGAAGCGAAAAGAAAAATCGACAGGGATGCCCTTTTAAAGGAGTATCCTGTTTTAGAGCAGAAGATGAATACCGTGGTATCCATCAAAGTAGATGATGAACTCCGTGGCAAAGCATCATCAAGCGATGCCTGCAGAACGCTTATCGACGACATTATCTACAATGCCAAAGTAGCTGCGTTTCAGGATAAGAACAATCCGCCCATCACAACGGCAGAGTATCTTCACTGCTCCATAGAGCTCTCTCTTTTGATCCCCAATGAAGATGGAGGATTTGATATCGAGACCTCTACAGACGAACCGATCATCAAAGAGTAGAGTTTTTATTAGATACAGTTATTATTGATATGACACGCTATCTTGTATCCGTGGTTGAGTCCAAGTGCGATAGATCCGCCTGACTCCTGAGTGATATCTCCCGCTACAAAAAGTCCCTCTACGGCTGTTTCGTAGTTATCATCATGCACAGGTTTGCCCTCTTGCTCCTCTATGCCCGAACTAGCCAAAAACGCACTTGGAGTCGTCCCGCCGATCGCATAGATGACTCTGTCATACACCTCCGCCTCGATCTCCTCAAAAAGCACTTTTACTTTACCATTCTCATCTTCGAGTCCGGAGATGTTCACATTTAAGATAGGACGCACTTCCTTATGAGCGATAGCATTGGCGATATCTTTCTGGTTCGTAGGATTGGCACGTCTAAAAGTCGCGCGCCTGTAACAGATCGCCACCTCATTTCTTGCACTCAGATCTACGGCATACTCTATAGCGCTGTCACCGCCGCCTATGACTAAGATCTTTTCACCGTCTTTACAATCATCAAGTGTGTAGCCTACAAGTTTTTTTATCGATGAGGGTATCTTGTAGTCGGGTTTGTTTGGTTTTCCCATTCTGCCTATCGTGACGACCACATATTTTGCTTTGATACATCCTCCTGCGATGTATACATCAAAGATACCGTCAGTTTTTTCTATCTTGTTGACTTCTGTATGAGTCTTCAGTTCTACGCCGTGAGCTTTTATCACCTCGTCAAAAAAGTCCAGCGTCGTCTCTTTCGTGCCGTCGAGAAAATAGATATTCCCGTCAAGTTCTACCTTTTGACCCTTCCAGTCCTTATCGACACGCTTGTTGTCTTTGTAGTATTTTCGGATCGTGGCATTATGGTTTTCATCTTTTTCCAGCATCAAGATGTTTCTGATCCCGAGCATATAACTCTCGACCGCAGCAGCTATGCCCGCAGGACCTGCTCCGACTATGACCATATCGTAAATTTTTTCCATCCACTCTCCTTGGTTTCTATGTTTTTTATCACTATTTAGTAAATCTATTTTAGCACATTATAAAATAATAAACAGCTTACTCGCTTTATAAAAAATGCTTATGCAAGTCTATTGGGAAAATGCGTCATGAATTTTTGGAGTTTTGGAGCGATGACCACTCTGCAATATCCCTGATTCGGATTTTGCGCAAAATAGTTCTGATGATAATCTTCAGCAGGATAAAATTCCGGAAGCTCGCTTACCTCTGTCACTACTTCATCTTCAAATTTTTCAGAGATTTTTTTTATGGAGTTTAGTATCTTCTCTTTCTCTTGTGCATCGCTGTAGTATACGACCGAACGGTATTGCGTCCCTGCATCGGCACCTTGGCGGTTTAGGGTAGTCGGATCGTGTATCTCCCAAAATATATCTAATAGTTCATCCATCGTTATAAGCTCATCATCGTAATGTATCTCCACTACCTCTGCATGCCCAGTAGCACCGCTGCATACCTGCTCATACGACGGATTTTTTCTTTTGCCTCCGGCATAACCGCTAATGGCTTTTGAGACACCTTTGACATTGCTAAATACGGCTTCGACACACCAAAAGCATCCGCCGCCGAGCAGAAGTTTTTTCATAGACATCATAGATCCTTTCATTTTGTGTGATTTTACATCATTATGGTGTGAACTATTTTAAACAAATAGATTAGAAAGCATAATTTAGAAATAGTTTTGTGATTTTTTAATCGCATAATCCGACTAAGCATACCAAAGGGGATTTGCATGGACAAAGCACACACTTTAGCGCAGTTAATAGTGGCGAAGTCTTCACATGTGCGCTGGGCACAAAGAGCAAAACTGCTTATAAAAGGTCTCGATATACAAAAAGACGATATCCCGATAGACTCAAAAGAGTGCGAATTTGGAAAATGGTTTTATGGTGACGGTCAAAAGCTCAGTGCTCTTTCAAGCAGACAAGAAGAGTGTATAAGTAAGATAGAACAGCTCCACAATGATCTGCATGAGAAGTATTTGAACATATATAATATCTATTTTGGTAATCACAAACAAGGGGTTTTGTCTAAGTTTTTTAAGATTAGACAAGAGGTATCGATCCATGATATCACCAAGGCAAAAGAGTATTACGACAAACTCGAGGAGATCTCAAACGAACTGATCGCTCAGATAAACCTTTTAGAAAGGCTATTGTTCACTACTTCCAATGAAAAGATCAAAGAGATACTCTGATTTTATCGTTTATTAAATAGAACTTTGCTCATTATTTTAAAATTTAGTTATAATTTAAAAAACAAAAAAGTGAGTATTTTATGAAATATATCCTATTATCGCTACTGACATTTTCCGCTTTATCCATCGCAGCTGAGGAGTACCCTTTTATCAAGCCTGTCTCTGTCGAAATGGCGCCTGTTATCAAGAAAGAAAAACCTGTTCTCAAAAAACAGCAGGTGCAAGATAAAAGGAAGAAAAAGCAGTCGCAAAAGAGCTTGACAGCGATAATGACGGTGTCGTAGATTCAAAAGACAAATGTGTAAATACACCGAGCGGTTTTGCGGTGGATGCAGACGGATGCCCTACGACTAAAGCGTTACATGTGACATTTGGGCAAAATGCATACAACGTGACAGATACTGTTTTAAACGATGTAAAAGATTTTGCACAGTTTTTAAAAGACAATGAGGGGTATGATGTCCTTATCCTAGGATATACGGACACATCGGGCAGTGCTGAGAAAAACCTCAAACTATCTCAAAATAGAGCCGATGCAGTTAAAGAGGCGCTGATAAGATACGGTATCTCAAGAGCAAGACTGACAGCTATCGGAAAAGGTGACGCAAACCCTATCGCAGACAATTCTACCGAAGAGGGGCGTGCACAAAACCGCCGTATCGAAGTAGAGCTGATCAAATGATCAATGATGGAGTTTTAAAAGTCCATCATAATATTTCTCGATCTCAGGCACGCTTACATGTAAGCGTTTTGCCTCTGTGACTAAATAACCGCTCAAGGTTTCAAGTTCATCTCTTTTTTTAGCTTTTATATCTTTATGCATAGACGTTGACGCGCTTTGCGGCAGTTTTGATGCGCTAAGAAGCGACTTTTCTATCTCATCTTCAATATCTATGTTCTTTGCTTTTGCAACGGCGGAGACCTCTTTTAGTACGTTCACGGCATCATCATAATGATTCTCATATATGGATCGTATAGGTTCATCATAATAACTTGTAAGCATCGCAAAAGTCGCGATAAATATATATTTTTTCCAGATCGCCTCTGCAATATTTTCCGCTACTTTATATCGAAGTCTTGCCGATTCAAAGACAGATGCCAATACATCACTGCCCTCCCCTGCAAATATAAGCGCGAACACACTCCCCATTTTTCTGATCTCTCCAGCTCTTTGAATATGTGAAAGGATATAGACACAACCCTCCAATACCTTTGCATCTAAAAGCCCGCGAAGCGTGTCGCCGTGTTCGACACCGTTGCTCAGACTAAGCACCAGAGTATTTTTATCTACAAACGGCTTACATGTAAGCGCAGTATCTTTTAGATCATAGCTTTTCACACAAAACAAGACGATGTCAAAGTATCCGCTCAACTCTTTTTCATCGACAGCTTGAAAATGCGCGCTAAACTCTTTCTCGTCCTCTACTACATGTAAGCCGTTTTGTTTGATTGCATGTAGATGTTCTCCTCTGGCCACTCCGACGATTTCATTCTCTGTTTGGCAAAGGTATGAAGCGATATAACCGCCCACGCCGCCCAATCCATATATAAGTATTCTCAATTTAATCTCCCAACAGATGACGATATTATCAAGATTTTAAGCTAATTTTAACGCCAATGACCCTAATATTTTGTATTAGTTGAAATTATAACATAAGGACAGGAGATGAAAAAAGTACTAGTTTTAGGAGGAGGATTCGCCGGAGTCGAGTCAGCGATCTATCTAAGAAAAAACAACTTTGACGTGACTTTGGTAAGTGACCGTGACTTTTTTTATATCTATCCCACATCTATATGGGTACCTACCGGCGAAACTAAATTCAAAGATATCTGCATAAGCCTCATAGATTTACAAAAAGCACACGGATTTGGCATTATCATCGACGGTGTGGCCGCTATCGAAGCACAAAAACATCTTATCACTTTAAAAAGCGGCAGAGTCATCGGCGACTATGATTATCTCATCATTGCACTCGGAGCTTCCAAGATGAAACCGCAAGGCGTCGAACACACCCTTTCCATCTGCGGTTTACCTCAACAGTCACTTCTCATAAAAGACAGACTGGATGAACTGATCAAAAAAGGAAGCGGCAAGATCGCATTTGGCTTTGGAGGCAATCCGAACGACACATCTGCAGTACGCGGCGGCCCCGGTTTCGAGCTTCTTTTCAATGTTCACAATATGCTCAAGAAAAAAGGGATAAGAGACAATTTTGAGCTGGATTTTTTTGCACCGATGGAAAAGCCGGGAGCAAGAATGGGTGAAAAAGCACTGAAGATGATGGATATCTTTTTTGAGCGCACAAAAGTGACAAAACATTTCGGTAAAAAAATAAAAGCCTTTGAAAACGACGGTGTGATCTTTGAAGACGACAGCAAGCTTCAGAGCGATTTTACTATGTTTATCCCCGCAGGAGACGGTCATGAGGTCGTTAAAAATTCAGACTTGCCACAAAACGCCGCGGGGTTTGTCAAGATCAATGATCTTTGTGAAGTCGACGGATTTGAAAATATTTATGCAGTGGGCGACGCAGCGGCTATCGAAGGACCGGAATGGAGAGCAAAACAGGGGCATATCGCAGAAGTCATGGCAAGAAACACGGCTCACAACATCAATGAAAAAGAGAACGGTTCTGAGAATAAAAAAGGGTACCAAGAACACCTCAATATCCTTTGTGTCATGGATAGCGGGGACGGTGCGGCATTTGTTTACAGGGATGACAAAAAAGCCAGTATGATCCCGCTGCCAATCATCGGACACTGGCTAAAAAAAGGTTGGGGCAAATATTGTAGATTATCTAAGCTCGGTTTGATTCCACGTATCCCAGGAATGTAGTATAATAATAACCATAAAAAAGAAGGTTGCATTATTTTTAAAAATTATAGATTATATCTTACTATACTCTTTCTTGTCATACTCGTTATAACGACGTTGTTTGCGTATGCAAGTTACGTAAAATCGACTATTGCAGATATGCAAGATACCGCTTTTAGAGTCGAAGCCGCATCGATGCAAAAAAAAGTCGCTTTAATGATCTTGCAAAAACAAAAAGCCACTATGGCGATCGCACTCAGTCTGGCAAATGATAAAAATCTTATAACCGTCCTAGAAAAAAAACATATGTCAGCAGACTACTACAAAGATCTCATATCAAACTTTGAAAAAGAAACACTCTATAAAAATGTATGGATCAATCTCGTCGATAACAAAGGTACCTCTATATACAGAAGCTGGAGTGACCTCAAAGGTGACAATCTGCTCGATATTCGAGATGACTTAAGGCATGTGTTCTTGACTAAAAAGATCACTTATTCCATCAGTGCAGGGATGTTCGATCTTTCCATCAAAAGCATGGTCCCTATATTTAAAAATGACCGTTTCTTGGGTGTCTTAGAGGTAATCACCCACTTCAATTCCATCGTAAAAAACCTGCAATCTTCCAATATTGGCTCAGTCGTCATTGTAGCCAAAGAGCATAATAAGCAGCTCAAATATCCTTTTACAAAACTTTTTATAAATAATTACTATGTAGCCAATATCGATGCTCCGAAGCACTTTCTGGAGTATTTAAAAACGAACGGGGTAGAAAAATATTTTAATGACTCATATAAAGTTGAAAACGGCTATATCGTGGCATCGTATCCCATCAAAAGCATCGAGCTTAAAGATATAGCGTATTTTATAATGTTTAAAAACACCTCTGCTCTTGACAATGCCCACGTAGACTTTTTTACATTCAAATGGATAGCGGTCTTCATGCTTCTTGGTCTGAGCGTCTTATTCATCATTAGCAATATCGTACTTATAAAAAATAGAAAACAAAAAATGTATTATCGAAACATCCTAGATACCGCAAGCAATATCGTGATAATCAATGACGGCGAGAAAGCTCTGGATGTGAACAAAACCTTTTTTAAATATTTCTATAAATATAACGACCTTCAAGAGTTTTTAAAAGATTACAGCTGTATATGCGACCTTTTTGTAAAAGAGAACGGTTACTTGCAGTCCACGATGGATTCAATGTATTGGATCAAATATATCATACAAAACAGTGACAAAATGCACAAAGCAAAAGTAAAATATCTCGATAAGATATACTATTTTTCTATAAGCGGCGCGCTTATATCACAAGAAAAAAATCACTGTGCAGTCGTTTTTTCGGATATCACAAAAGAGGAAGAGTATCAGCGGGAACTCCTTGAGTTGACCATCAAAGATTCCCTAACAGGCATATATAACCGCCACTATTTCGACCAAAAGATCAATGATGAGATATCAAGAGTCAAACGCTACAAATATCCTTTATCGTTGATCATGTTTGACATAGACTACTTCAAGAACGTCAATGATGAACACGGACATGCAGTAGGCGACACTGTTTTAATCGCATACAGTCAGTTCATATCAAGTTTGTTGAGAAAAACAGATATTTTTTGCAGAACAGGCGGAGAAGAGTTCATAATTCTGCTTACCTACACGACGATTAGCGAAGCACAACACATTGCAGAAAAACTGCGCCACGAAGTTGAAAACTACAAAAAGATCCTACCGATCACTATCAGCTTCGGTGTGACGCAGTATAAAGAGGATGAGTCTATGCAGAGTGTTTTAAAAAGAGTCGATGATGCCCTGTACCAAGCAAAAGAATCAGGGCGCAACAAAGTAGTCGTACTGGATTAAAATCTTGGGTTTTTGCACTCTTGCATATACTCTATCTGAAAATCCACCATCTTTTTAAATGGGTTTAAAAACTCCTCGAAAGATCTCTTTTCTATCTTTTCTTCACCGTTTTCATTCAAAAGTTCCATAACCGTAAAAACAGATTCTATGGTCGAGAGGCAGTAATCCTCAGGCTGCTCTTTTATGGCAAACTCCGACTTTTTCGTGTGAGTAAAACTGATACTTTGAAGGGACGTGATGTTACGGCTCAGACGAAGCATCTTTTTTGCACACGCCCAAGTAGAATCGATGATAAATATTACCGTGTTTTGTCCCTCTTTGGAGATATTGTGCGAGTTTATCTCTATGGCATCTTTTGCGGGGAAAAGCAGATAACAGATATTATTTTTATCTTCAAGTATCTCGTTGATTCGGGTGTGAGAACTAAAGTCTATGCCTACATGTAACTCAGAATTTGGCAGAGAAAGATGCGTGATATGACCAGTACCGTTTCTGATCTTTCTGTACTCTTTGGGATGCATCAGGATAACGAATTTTGTTTTTGTCATTACGGGTCTTACATGTGAGCACATACAACTTGAGCTTGGTCTAAAACATCTGTAACACTTCTCTCTTATCTCTTCGTTCAATCTTGTTTATCCTTAAATATCTTTACATGTAAAGATACCCTCATCATTTTTTATGCTCTATTTTGATAAAATAATATCAATTAATCACTAAAGAATAAGAATGTCAATAAAACAGCAAATATTAGAGACTATAAAAAAGCGCCCGCTTATCATCGACGGGGCTATGGGTACACAGCTTCAGCAGCGCGATGACCAGATACCAAAAGAGGCTTGGGAAGGTTTAGAAGGGTGTAACGAACTCCTCAACGTGACAGCCGTAGATGTGATGGAAGATATCTTCAGCGCCTATCTTACAGCGGGTGCAGACCTCATCACCACAAATACTTTCGGCTCTTTTTCATGGGTACTTGACGAGTACGGTATCGGGCATCGTTCGTATGAGCTTTCCAAGGCGGGGGCTGCTGTTGTTAAAAAGATGTGCGACAAGTTCGCCACACCCGAACAACCCCGCTACGTGCTTGGCTCGATCGGTCCAGGAACGAAACTTCCCTCTTTGGGACATATCCACTATGACGAGATGTTTGAGGGGTACAAAGAGTGTGCACTTGGACTCATTGACGGCGGTACAGATATCTTCCTGCTAGAAACTTGCCAAGATCCACTTCAGATAAAAGCAGCCCTTCACGCATGTGATGCGGCAAGTAAAGAACGCGGAGTAGAAATCCCTGTCATGGTCTCTGTTACTATCGAACTTGCGGGGACGATGCTTATCGGGACGGACGCGACTACCATTGCCGCTATACTCGAGCCTTTTGACATCATCAGTCTTGGTTTCAACTGCGGAACGGGACCCGATCAGGTCAAAAAACATGTCAAGACACTTAGCGAAGTGTGGAGCAAACCTATCTCCATCCACGCCAATGCAGGACTTCCGCAAAACCGCGGAGGCTACACATTTTACCCTATGGGACCCGATGAGTTTGCAGACAAGCAGGAGGAGTTCTTAGAGTTCGACGGTGTGAGTTTTCTAGGCGGATGTTGCGGGACTACTCCTCAGCATATCCGCGCGCTTACAAACCGTGTTACATCCAAGACTCCAAAAGCGCCTAGCGGAAGCCAGCCAAACTCGCTTGCCTCGCTGTTTAACACCACACCGCTGATGCAAGACCCTGCTCCGCTTTTAGTGGGCGAGAGAAGCAATGCGACGGGTTCAAAAGCGTTCCGTGAACTGCTTTTGGATGAAAACTACGAGGGAACTCTCAGTGTCGGTCAACAACAAGTCCGTGCAGGCGCGCATGTACTTGACGTTTCCGTAGGATTTGCAGGACGTGATGAGACAAAAGACATGAGAAGTGTCATGAGCCTTTATGCTCAAAAACTCTCACTTCCTTTGATGCCCGATTCTACTCAGACGGCAGCGTTAGAGGAAGCGCTCAAACTCATCGGCGGAAAGCCTATCATCAACTCTGTCAACCTCGAAGACGGGATAGAGAAGTTTGACGCGGTGTGTTCTCTGGCGAAGAAATTCGGTGCTTCACTTGTATGTCTGACAATTGACGAAGAGGGGATGGCAAAGACCGTAGAGCGCAAAGTAGCCATAGCCGAGCGCATCTACGAGCTTGCAACTAAAAAGCACGGCATCAATCCTGAAGATTTAGTATTTGACCTTCTGACTTTCACGCTTGGAAGCGGTGATGAAGAGTATTTTGACGCGGGTATAAACACCATCGAGGCTATACGTGAGCTGAGAACTCGACACCCTGAAGTCGGCGCGATCCTCGGACTTTCAAATATCTCGTTCGGACTTGATAAAGACGCACGCCCGTACCTGAACTCGATGTTCTTGCACCACTGTATCGAAGCGGGACTGACATCGGTCATCATCAACGTCAAACATATCATCCCGATAAACAAGATAAGCGAAGAGGAGCAGACGATCTGTGACGACCTTATCTTTAACCGCCAACCAAATGGTGAAGCACTCTTTACATTCATCGACCACTTTAGCGGTAAAGAAGCCATCGACGCTGAGGCTGAAGATGAAGCCTATAAACTCCTAAACGATGAAGAGAAGATAGCAAAACTGCTTATGGACGGAGACAAAGAGAGGATGATCCCTCTTGTGGAAGAGGCTCGCAAGACCATCGCACCCGAGCGTATCGTAAACGAGATACTCATCGACGCCATGAAAGTCGTCGGAGAACTTTTCGGCTCGGGAAAGATGCAACTTCCTTTCGTACTCCAGAGTGCGGAGACCATGAAAACCACGGTCGATTACCTGCAGCCATATCTGCCAAAGATAGATAAAAAAACAGATACGACGCTCATCCTTGGAACGGTAAAAGGCGATGTGCATGACGTGGGTAAAAACCTTGTGGACATTATCCTCTCAAACAACGGTTTCAAGGTTATCAACCTCGGCATCAAAGTGGAGCTTGAGAAGTTCTTAGAAGCATTAAAGACGAGCAACGCAGACGCTATCGGTATGAGCGGACTTCTTGTAAAATCGACTCAGGTGATGAAAGAGAACCTCGAAGCACTCAAAAGCGCGGGGATAAAAGTGCCCATACTGCTTGGCGGTGCAGCGCTTACACGTGCATTCATAGATGATTTCTGCCGTCCGTTTTATGACGGCCCTATCTATTACTGTAAGGATGCATTTGACGGAGTCACGGCGATGAGCCGTATCGAAGCGGGCAATCCAGACACAAACCTGCATCCCGATGCACCTGTCATCGAACATGTAGAAGATGCAGAAGTCATCATACCACCGTTTAGCGAGATAAAGATGCCTGCACGCGACAGCACTGTGCCGACACCTCCGTTTTGGGGAAGACGCGAGATGAAACTCACACCTGCGCAGATCGAGATGGCATTTGAATGGATCAACCACAAGATACTTTTCAAATCGCGCTGGGGTTACAGCTCTAAGGGAATGACTAAAGAGGCTTATGAAAAACAGCTAAACGAAGTCGTATGGCCTGCGTATGAGAAGTTAAAAGCACAATTTTTAGATGAGAAGCTTTTCGAGCCGACCGTCATCTACGGTTACTGGCCGTGCAGGAGTGACGACAATCGTCTGCTCATCTTCGATGAAAGTGAAGGCTATACCAGCAAAAATGACATCAATCAAGAAGAGTTCCACGACGCATACCCAAGAGCTGTGGAAGAGTTTACCTTCCCACGCCAAAGACGCAAGCCTCACCGCGCTCTGAGCGACTTTTTTCACCATGACAGACATGACGTCATAGCCCTTACATGTGTAAGTGCGGGAAGTAAACTCAGCGAAGTGGAGCGCAAACTCTACGAAGAGGGAAAATACACGGAGTACTACCAGTTCCACGGTCTAGGCGTCGAGCTTGCCGAAGCGTTGGCAGAGATGGTGCACAAACAGATACGTCTTGATCTTGGCATCTCGGAAAATGAGGGAAGCAGACTGAGTGATGTGCAGATGAACAAGTATCAGGGTGCGCGTTACTCGTTTGGTTATGCGGCTTGTCCAGACTTGGAACTCAACCGTCCGCTGTTTAATCTCCTCAAACCAGAAGAGTTTGGCATCGAGCTGAGCGAGACGTTCCAGATACATCCTGAACAATCGACATCGGCACTGGTCGTCTACCATCCCAATGCAAGTTACTATAACGTGTAATGATAAATGCTATAATAGCGATAACTAAAAAATCAAAGAGAGGTTTATTATGACAAAATATGATGTACTAAACTATCTTAAAGAGCATTACCAAGAATTTCACGAAAAATACAGCGTGGAGAAGATTGGTTTGTTTGGAAGCTACGCAAGAGATGAAGCGAGTGAAGATAGTGATGTAGATATTTTCGTACAGATGAAACCCAACCTATTTGATATGATAGCTGTTAAAGAGCAGATAGAAGAAGACCTGCAAACAAAGGTCGATATCATAAGAGAGCATAAAAATATCAAGCCATTTTTGCTAGAGATGATTCATAAAGATCTGATTTATGCTTAATGATAAGATGATTGTATCAACTCTTGAAGATATAAATAAAAAACAAGGTCAGCAGTGAAAGCAACTCCTAAAAAAAATTTCAATAGTACGAGTAAACCGCCTAGAAACGGTGCAAAACCTGCACCTCGTACCGCACAAAGAAAAGCGCCTCCTAAAAAGACAGAAAAAGAGGTCGCTCCTAAAAATGAAGTCAAAGAGATGTTTATCGCTTGGTTCAAAAAGAACAATAGTGTCGGGCAAATCATGACAAAGCAGGATGTCGTCAGAGAGGTCATCAAAAAGCTTGATGCGAAGCAAAACGATGCTTTGGAAGATGCTATGAAAGAGCTTGTTCGTAATGGGTTATTTGAGGTTCAGAGTGATGGTGTTACTTTGGTTTTGACTCAGCAGGGTGCGGAGTCTGTGAAGTAACGGACTCTTTACATGTAAAATGAAGGAAAGTTAAAAAACTCAAAAAGTTGTCTACCTATTTTGAATTAACCTTCTTTCATTTGTACTGTTTTCATAGACTTTATTTTTTCTAATGCTTCTACAAAATCAACATCTAATATTGGTTTATTCCAATCATTTGGATAGTACATTGACATTAAACTAAAAAAGTTACTATATTCTGTATCATCAGCATTGAAAAAATATTTTAAAAAAGTATATATTTTATTTGATACTTCAATGTTGAACTGCATCATTTGAGTATCTGTAATTTTGTCATCACCGTGATATTCTTCAATGACCGTATTTCTAACACAATTTACAGTCATCAATAATGCTATATCTTTTAGTTGTTCATCATTCATTTTATTCCTTGATAGTATGACTATTTACTTAGTAAATATTA
>JAHJGM010000039.1 GCA_018824305.1 bacterium | reverse complement strand
TGTTTCATTTAGAGTAAAGAGTTTGGTCGATTAGCTCAGTTGGTAGAGCGCTACCCTTACAAGGTAGATGTCACAAGTTCGAGTCTTGTAATGCCCACCATCATTAATAAGGTTGCAGTGGTAGTTCAGTTGGTTAGAATACCTGCCTGTCACGCAGGGGGTCGCGGGTTCGAGTCCCGTCCACTGCGCCACCTTTATTAACTTCAGTAAAATAACAATTTAACACAACTAACAGCTTCAATCTGATACAATAACAGAAATCAACATCTATATATTATCAGGTACTCAAATGAATGTTCAAAAATTAAAACTAGCCACTATGTTCTCCATTATGTTCGCAGGTGCATTTGTAACGATCTCTGCAATTTTCTACTACTACGGATACGTCAAACAAAAAGAATCATTAACATTAAATCTTAAATCTCAAGCGACTTCTGTACTAAACTTTGCAGATGTCTTGCTTGATTCTAGAAATGAGAAATTTTTCAGTGGAGAATCTTCTGAGATACCTCAAGTAATACAAAACGAGGTATTTGATAAATTCACTAACCTTTCTGAAGGAAAAGTCTTTTTCAAAGAAGCGTCAAAGACCCCGACGAATGAAAAAAACAGAGCTACTCCTTATGAAGAGGAATTGATCGACGGATTTCAAAACGATAAAGCGCTCAAAGAGATTGAAAAAAATATCGTAGATTCAAATAAAGAATACTATATGCTCGCTCGTCCGATCCTTGCAGAAGAGAAATGCAAGATGTGCCATCCTACGTGGACGACAGGCGACGTGATCGCGATCGAAGATGTCAGGATCGACTTGAGTGATTTCAAATCAGCCATAAGCAATAACATAACTCTGACGATCATAACGGGTCTGATAAATATCATCATCATCCTTATTCTGACACATTACCTGTTTAGCAAATATATATCAAAACGTATCAATAAACTGCTAGAGGTCATCTTTAGAGTCGAAAAAGGTAATTTTGTTATCACCGATATCATCAAAGATGAACCGCTTGACCAAGCCAATAACGATAATGAGATAGACAAGCTGTTCACACATCTTGACAAAATGGTTAATGCCCTCAAACCTGTCATTGAAAATGTCGTAAACGAAAGCAAGCATATGGCATTTAACGCCAGTTACGGCTATGTGAAAATCGACCAGACAAATGAGCATGTAATGGTTCAACACAGTGCTCTTCACTCCACAAAAGAGAAATTGCATGAGATCGTAGCTGATAATGACAATATGCAAAAGACGTTGTCAAAAATGCTTGAAAGCTCATACAACTCAAAAAATATTGTCGGCAACAGCCAAATAGAGGTCTCTAAAAATCTAAAACAGGGTTCTGAAGCCATCAAGTCTATGGAGAACACGACCGTTACCGTTCAAGAGCTAAAAACATTTTCAAAAGAGATATCAAAGATGATGGATATTATCTCGGATATTGCCGATGAGACGAATCTCATCTCACTTAATGCCGCCATTGAAGCAGCACGTGCAGGTGAACACGGAAGAAGTTTTGCCGTTGTTGCAGATAAGATACGCGAATTGGCAGAAGTATCGCAAAAGAATGCGGACGACATCGGTGAAGTGTTAAATAAAATAGATAAACAGATAGACCATGTCTCTGTAAGTGCATTGAGTTCTAAAAACAGTGTAGTCTCCCTAGTAGAGAGTTCTACGGTCATAGACAAAAACTTTGAAGAGATCAAAAACAGCTTTGACTTGATCTCGAAATATTTAACCGAGTTCAATACACAGTTCAGTGATGAATCTGTCATGCTTGGTGATATGGACAAAGAACTCCAAAAAGTCGAAGAATCTAGCAAAGTCCTTGTAAAAAATGCCGAAGACTCTAAACAGATAATGAAAGATACGGCAGATAAGAGTGCCTCACTTAAAACACTTGCAGACGGGTTTGAAGTTGTCTTAAACAACAGAAGCGTAAACAGAACGGTGATCACACCGCCGTTACAAGCAAAAGACAATATAAACAATGCATTATATGTATTTGATTATTCGGCTAACGGTATCTCGTTTTATGATATGAACAAAAATGTCAAACGGGCAAAAGGTGACAGGATCACCATCGTGACCAAAGAGAAGCTGGATAACAAAACCGAATTTAGATGTGAGATCCTCTATATCAGCCAAGAGGTCATGAAAGGTGTTTATTTTTACGGTGCTAAACTGATCTAGCACCTCTTCGTCATGATCTCTTTTTAAAGATATCTCCCATATCTATAGGAAACGGAAAGACCAGAGTATTTGTCTTATCGTTAGAGATATCGCTCATCGTTTGAAGGTAACGCAACTGTATCCCAAGATCGTTTTGGCTCAGCTTCTGTGCGGCTGCCAAGATGTTTTCACTCGCTTCAAGCTCACCTTTTGAATTGATGACTTTTGAACGGCGTTCACGTTCAGCTTCTGCCTGTTTTGCGATGGCACGTATCATACTCTCATCAAGATCGATATGTTTTATCTCGACATTTGCTATTTTGATGCCCCATGCGTCCGTGCGTTTATCGAGTATCTCTTGGATGTCGGAGTTAAGGCGTTCACGCTCTGCAAGCATCTCATCCAGCTCATGTCCGCCAAGCACCGAACGCAAAGTAGTTTGAGCAAGCTGACTCGTCGCATCGTGAAAATCCTCCACTTGGATTATCGCTTTTTCAGGGTCTACTACCCGAAAATATACGACTGCGTTTACATGTACGGAGACATTGTCATGGGAGATGACATCTTGAGTCGGGACATCAAGGACAATGGTACGAAGATCGACTCTGACCATCTGCTGAACAACGGGAATAAGTATAATAAGTCCCGGTCCTTTAATGCCCGTAAAGCGACCAAGTGTGAAGACCACCCCACGCTGATACTCTCTTAAAACACGTACCGACATCATTAAAAATGCAAATACAAATATAAATATATACAACCCTGTGATCGGTAGATTGATAAACATGATTTACTCCTGTACCGGTGCTACATGTAACGTAAGACCGTTTAGTCCAATGACTTGGACATTTTGTCCTACCGCCAGTTTCTCTTGGCTGGCGGCATTCCATAACTCACTGTGACACATAACATGATAGCCCTCATCGTCGATTGCGACGACTTCTGCATGTGAGCCTATCATCTCCTCTGCCCCAGTGACTACTTTTGCGGCTCTTGAACTTAAAAAAAGTTTCATCACCATAATGAAAAATACAAGGCTCACAAGAGTAAAAGCTATGACAAGCGGGATCGATACGCTCTCACCCAAGGTCTTGGCATCAAAAAGCAAGACCGAACCAAATGCAAACGAGACGACACCGCCGATCCCAAGCACCCCCAGTCCGCTGACAAACACCTCTATCACCATAAAACTGATGCCTAATATTATCAAGAGCAGTCCCGCATAGTTAAAAGGCAGCATGTTGAGCGAGTAGAGTGCGATTATCCCCGATATAACTCCCACAACGCCCGGCAGCACCGCACCCGGATTCATCAACTCAAAAAATATGCCGTATATTGCGACAAGTAAAAGGATATATGCGATATTCGGATTTGTGACGATGTAGAGAAATTTGGTTTTCCAATCAGGTTCATACTTCAGGATGATGCTGTTTTTCATATCTAAGGTGACCGTGTTGTTCGATACTTTTACTTTTCTTCCCTCAAGTTTATCAAACAGTTCATGGATATCTTCGGCAACAATATCTATGGCTCCGATCTGCAAAGCCTCTTTTGCCGAGATGCTTTTTGCATTTTGTACGGCATCAAGCGCCCAAGAGACGTTTCTGTCATTGAGTTCAGCCAGACTTTTAATATAAGCCATAGCATCGTTGACGGCTTTTTTCTCAGGAGTGGATATCTCATGTTTTTCAGTTGAAGGAATCATACTGATAGGTGTAGCGGCTCCGATATTTGTTCCCGGTGCCATAGCCGCGACATTGGACGCATACATAAGATATGTCCCCGCACTTGCCGCACGTGCACCTTTGGGATAGACATACATGACGATAGGAATATGGGAGTTTGTGATATCTTGGATCATCTCCCGCATAGATGTGGAGAGACCTCCGGGAGTGTCAAGTTTGATAAGTATCATCTTGGCATCTTCCCGTACGGCTGTTTCGATACCGCCTTTAAGGTAGGCACTGCTGGCAGGTCCGATAGCGCCCTTTACCTCTAACTCGACGATAATAGAGGATGTGGCGAACAACGGCGATAACAGGAGAAACAATAATAAAAGCAATCTTTTCATAACTACACACCCCGCTTTTAAAAAAAATCATATAGTGTATACAGAAATAATAATTACTTATAGTATCAGAGTTATCTCCTCAAAGTCAAGCAGGAGTTGCGCAGAAATGAAGTTTGGAAGAGCATTCGGTCGAGACTTCGGATTTAAACTTCATGTTCAAGAAGTTTTCTATATACTCTTGGTCAAACCCGCATATCTTATGATCTCCTATGACCATAAGAGGTCTTTTTATCAAGATAGGCTCATTTAAAATGAGTTCCAATGCCTCTTCCTGATTAAGATTCGATGGGTCTATCTCTTTGTTTTTTATTTTCGGGGCATTGACGTTAAACCATTCTGCCACTGGCTTGTCTTTGACAAACTCATAGAGTGTTTCTTTGCTCATCTCGTTGTTGAGCAGGTCACGTTCTATGACCAGATATCCCGCATCGCGAATGCTCTTTTTTTGCTTCGTGTTTGTAGCACAACCGGGTTTTTCATAAAATATGACTAACTTCATCCGACCTCTACCATATCGATCGCTTTGTCGGTCAGACAATATGTCTGAATCCCGTCATCATGCAGATTCATACATTCACTCAAACAGCCCGCATCCAAAAGTGTCTCGATGATCTTTTCTACCACTTCCAATTTTAGACCAAGATATTCTGCGATATCATCAGCATCATAAAGATTGTAGTTATCTTCATCACTAAGATTATAAATTGCTTTCATAACACTTCTTATCATACCTGTCATGACATATCCTTAAGTAGATTTATCTGCTTTTGCCAAACGATCTTTTGAAGCGGATGCAAAGCTGTTCGCATCATCCAAAGTTCAAACTCCTCGGCATAGTGCATTCTAATGATACTGTGCAAGTTTTGTACCTGACTGCTTAACAGCTCCAAATATCTTTTTGCCTCATCCACGTTAAACGATCTTACCGGCTGCAATCTTCTTTTGAGTCCCTTTTGCAATCTCTCATTCCTCATCTCTTTTGCTATCTCCAAGAACTTTGAAGCAGCGACAGGGTCGGCATAACTCTCATTCCAAATACGCCCGTTTATCATCTGATCATACGCCAGATCCAAAAAGACAGGGTATTTCTCTAACACTGCGACCAGCTCGTTAAGATCATCATCCACCATCGCGCGAAAAAGCATACGGCTACGGTTTCTTATCTTTACTCTTAATGCATCGTCGTTTATCACTTGAGGATTGAGCAGATCAAAACGCTCTAATGATCTTAGCCGTGAGTGATTAAACGCCATGATCGCCACCATGACATTTTTGTCGCTTACCTGCTTGGGATGCGAGCCTGAGGGTCTGTAAAAAGCCCACTGAAGCCGTGCTTCATCATCTTCGTGGTCCAGATATTTCGCATCGCCCTTTGCCTCAAAGTCCGCATCGTCTTGCAAGGCTTCTATCTCATCTTTGTAGTTCAGCTCGTACATGCGAAGTGCCCTGCGGGTGTAAGCATTTTAGAGGTCAAAATAAAAGACATCGCCGTAAGCCTCTAATCTTTTTATGTTTTGTTTTTGGCTGATAAGAAAAAGCGTGTTTATCTCAGGTGCGCGCTCTATCTTAAAAAGACCATCACTCAGTACCATCAGCGTTGATTGCATCTCAGCGACTTTTCTCAGATACTCCAACACCGGAAGAAAAAGCGTTCCTCCGTTTCCCTTCTCAAATGCAAGTTCAGGCGGTTTTGCCTCCTGTGCATCATAGGTCACCACTTTTTGTTCATCCACGCTTTCATCAAAAGGGATGACCGTGACCTTAAAATCCGTACTCATACGAAGCACGGAATCGATGATGCCCAAAAACTTGGAAAACACCTCTTTGTTGATGCTCATAGACCTGTCAAGCGCGATATAAAGATTGAGACGGTTTCGTTCATGTCTGTATCCGGGAAGGTAGAGATTTTGATGAATAAATCTGCGGTTGGGATGGGAAAAGTCGGTCTGTTTATCAAAAAAACTCTCGGTCATATAGGTATGCAGAAGTGTCTCTAAGTCTATTTTAGGACGGATGACCTCGTTTATCATCTCTAAAAAAGATGAGGGGATATTGCCCTGTTTTTTTGCCGAACCCATCGCTTGGACGATGAGCGCATCTATATCTTCCAAACTCGCCTCGGTATCGCCCTCGTTTTCTATAAGATCGAGTTTTTGCTCTTGCGGGTTTTCATCATCAGGCGTGCCCTCGCCCTCCTCTTGTTCCTGATAGAGGATATTGTAGACCTCTTCCACGCTTTTGTCGCGGAACTTTTCAAGCATCACTTCATTCTCGGGTCTTTGCCCTACTCTTTCAAAATCAGAAAGCAGAAGGTTTATGACGATGTCGCTGCTTCTGTTCCACATACCGTGATCGCGTCCGTTCATTCTAAAAGCGTGTTTGAGGATTACATGTAAGAGAGTGTGGGCATAGATATACTTGAGGTTTTCATCCTCAATACCCTCGCAAAGCACGGGATCGACAAAGATCGTCCTGCCGTTTGTCTCGAACGCTTCGTGAGGGTTCGTGCGAAAGTGCATCGGCAGTGAGAGTGCGAGCACACTTAAAAAGGGATGGTCAAAAAGAAACTGTACTCTGATCTTCTCAAGCTTTGTGAGAAAATCAGATGATATATTCGCCATATTTTGCCAGCCAGTTGTCAAATGCGCCGTGTGTCGCGATCGTCTCATCTTTTATGATGACATCCTTTATAAGCATAACGCCAAACTCCGTAGGCAGCATCTCGCTGAAAGCAAACAGATGCTCTTTGTGTCCCTCAGAGCCGTCAAAGTACTCCACCAGTGCCGATACAAGAGCGTAAAGCAGTGCGGGCTGATTTTTTATCTCAGGGTAGATCCCCTCATAGATGGCAGCCACATCTGGAAGCTCTTCATAGACTTTGACATAAGAGGTAAACTCGATGCCTGAACTGTAACCGACAGTACCGTAGATGATGGATGCGATCTGGTTGATGTTCTCGTTGGCTTTTAAGATGTTTGAGAGCATATGGTAACTTCTCGGGGTTGCAAAAGCAGGATTCGCATCATCCTCGATGACTGGCTCAGTCGAGAGCAAGTCGGGACGAAAACCCAAAAACCCGATAACGAAGTGGTGCAGTTTTTCCTTAATTGCAAAGAGTTTAAAATCCTCAAAACGAGCCGTTACATGTAGGTGTACCATACGGTTTACAAGCGGTGACGGCAGACGAAAGACAACGCCTCTGTCGCTCACTCTGTTTCCCGCACACACGATTCTCCACCCGCGAGGCAACTCATATTCACCCATCTTTCGGTTAAGTACGAGCTGATAGATCGCCGCTTGAACGGACGGCGGTGCGGAGTTCAGCTCATCTAAAAACAGGATTCCCTCGGAATCCATATCTTTTGGGAAAAACACGGGAGGCATCCAGACAGTCTGGTCGTTTTTGATCGAAGGCACACCGCGAAGATCGACGGGGTCCATCTGTGAAAGACGGATATCCACAAGTTCAAGATCGTTTTTCTTTGCAACGTCAGCGACGATGTAAGACTTGCCTATCCCCGGACTGCCGTGGATGAAAAGCGGAGTGTCGGTGTTAAGAAGTGTCTGGATATGCGTATAAAGTTCCGTTGTCGAAATAGAGGGTGTAATCATGCGCTTATCTCACTTACCATGCATCTAAAACAGTTCATCTGATCGTCACATGTAGCACATGCGGGAGCCACTCGTCCTATCTCGTCATAGATATATTTTTTCCAAAGTTTGTCTTTTGGTTTTTTTGCGGCGAACTCGGGAAAATTCTTTTTCATAAACTTGCCCATCTCCGTTCTACTTTTAAAACCGAGGTCTTGATACATGTGGTTCATCTTCAGTGACTCATACGCTATCCACGGAGCCAAGACACCTTGGGCAAAAGCATTGACGCCATAAGAGCGCAGCAGTGCACAAACCTCTTCTTCCAAAATCTTCAAATCACTCATAGTTCCATCTCCACCATTTTTCCCATAGTTATCTCAGCTATCTCGACGCCAAAACCAAAGCACGCATCAAGCTCCTCTTTTGTCGGGATAAGCTTGATCTTCATCGGTTTGACGGGAAGCCTGAACTTCAGCCATCGCATCCTGTCATGCAGCATCTCGGGAGCTTCACCCGTCCAGCCGTAAGAGCCAAAAGACGCCCCGACTTTCCCGCCGCTCTCCAAGTAAGCCATACATGCAAGCAAGTCCCAAGCGGGTTTGACCGCGTCACCGTTGATGGTCGGTGAACCGATGACAACCGCATCGGACTCTTCGAGCAGGTCGACCATATTATTTTCATCGAGTGAGGCAAGATCGTACATACTTGCGACGATACCCTCGATCGAGTCCGCACCCTCCGTGATCTTTTGAGCCATCTTGTGCGTGTTTTCATAGCTTGACATGTAAAAGACAGAGAGCATCTTGTTACCGAATGTGTGTTTTCTAAACTTCGCCTCACTGCTCCACAGAGAGTATTTGTCTATATAAAACTGCGGATTTGTCCTCAGCACCGGTCCATGTAAGGGTGCGATGAGTTTGATATCAAATTTTTTGTAAAGCTCCAACGCCTGCAATACGTACTGCTTAAAAGGTCGCATGATGTGGTCATAGTAATACTTAAATGCGTAAGAAAAATCCCCTACCTCATCGTCAAAAAGTCTCTCATCGTAGTAGTGGCTTCCAAAAACATCACCGCTAAAGAGTATCTTCTCTTCATGCAGGTATGAGCTCATCGTGTCAGGCCAGTGCAAAAACGGAGTGCTTAAAAACTCTATGGTCTTATTGCCAAGAGAGATGACCTTGCCCGTGTTTGCCACTTCAAAAGAGACATCTTTTTTGATGATCCCTTTTAACATCATCACGGCACGTCCCGAGATAATGAGCTTCGCCTGAGGCGCACGGAGCATCAGCTCTTCAAGCGCTCCCGAATGATCCGGCTCAAGATGATGTAAGACAATGTAGCGTATCTCGTCATACGTACATAAGAGTTCAAGACGCTTGAAAAAGTCGCTTGAAAACTCTTTTTTTACGGTATCCATCACACAGACACCCTCGCTTCCGCGAACAAGATAGCTGTTGTACGAACTTCCGTTTGCGGTTTTCATGATGATGTCAAATGTACGGATTCTGGGATCAAATGCACCTATAAAATGGACATCTTGTGAAACTTTGGCAATATTACTAATCATATATAATCCTTGACTTCACAAGAGTTATTGCATTTTCTATTCTATATAGGTGCCCTATCCGTAGATAAGTTTGAGATAATCATAGATATCGCTGAGAAAAAAGCGGCGGTTGTCACGCTCTTTGAAATGTCCTATCCATCCCTCATCGCCAGCGCGTACCTGTTTACATGGGTGTACAAACTCCGTATAGGGAAGCATCATCTTAAAAGAGCCGCAGTTGTTTATGGCATCTACCACCGCATCAAAGAGTTCATCCAGTGTCTCTTCGTCTTCTATGAGATACAACGAACCGTCTCTTTGAAAAAAACGGTATATATTCAAGATTTTTTCTGCTTCCGCGTTTTTGGTTTTTTTCATATTTGGATTCATCTTTTTTCCTTATTTGCCCACTGCACACACATATAAAATATAATCTTTCATCTGCAGGAACTCCTGCATCTTTTCATCGTAAAAAGCGCCGATACCTGTAAATCCAAGCCCTCTCAGCTCGGCTTCTAAGTAAAGTTTATGCGCAAAAGCGCCCGCCAGCATCAGCTTGTCCGAACTAAAATGTTTGGCAGTGATGACAGTCACCATCTGTGCATTTTTGATGAAATGCTGATCGATCAACAAGCCGATGAGCATCTCCGTGAATACGCCGCTTTTTATCATCTTGCCGTTTACGTATACACCCGCCTCTTTGACATCGTCTCTTAACACGACGCAGTAGCATGTAAGCGGATAGGCAGATCTGCTGAACATATGCATAAGATGTTCAAAGTCATCCTGAGCCATAGGCAGATCTTCAAATTTACGCGCTGAGCGTCTTTGCAGTACAGCCTCTTTCGTTGCCAAAATGGGGTAAACTTTGCTTTTTAAGACATCCTCTTCTGCTATGACGTTAGGTACAAAGCCTTTAGAATCGGAGTAGTCTGTCGGTGCTACATGTATGAGCGACTTTGAGAGCGACTTGACACTTTTTTGTGTCTTCTCCCCTATGGCGATCACTGCACATGTAAACTCTTCTCCCTTAAAACCCATGAGAGCGTTAAGAGCAGCGACATCAAAGTCGGACATAATTGTCGTCTCTTGGTTGTTGATGGCAGCGGCAGCTTCTATGGCAGCGATCTGATGCCCCGCATCAAGGTAGCAGTAACGCACGGCACGTTCGCCGTATTTCCACTCCGAGCGGTACGGGACACAACTGAGGACAAATATCATCCCCTCGAACTTATGAAAGACACCTACCGCCGTTTCGATACCGTCCTCTTGTATCTCTTGGATAAGAACAAACCTGTTGGTGCCGACATCCACATGATATATCCCGCTGATGATCCCTTTGACACTTCGTATCTGCACATAAAGTTCTATGGGATGAAGATTGCCCGCTGAGGGGGTGTTGAGTTTGTTGTAGGGTTTTGCTCCGATGATCTCACTTGATGTGATGCACCTAGAGAGTTCAAGCATCTGCAGCTGTTCTTTTTCGCCAAACGTGTAGCTAAATAAAAAATCAGGATAATGCTTAAAGACCGAAGGCTGAGTGATCCAGTCGATATAGCCTCCAAAACTAGCTACTCTCTTTGGAGTTAAAGAAGTTTTTTCATAGACTTCGTGCATCTTTTACACAGACATCCAGTTCTCGTGTGTATGTCCTTTTTGTTTTTCATTTACAAGTTTGTTGATCGCTTCAAGACATGCGTCATAATCGACCTCGTCTACGACTTCGGGTACGACCTCTTTATATGCTATAAGCCCCTCTCTGTCTATGACAAATACAGCGCGTGCCAAACGGTCTTTGAGTTTTCCCTCAGAGATCAAGAGTCCGAATTTTTTCGCAAACTGGCGCTCTTCGTCTATAACCAGTTCCGCACTGTCGATACATTCGCTCTCTTTGTACCCTTTTACAAACTCCGGATCGTCCGTAGTTATCATGATGGTCGAGAGTTTTCTGATGCCTTTTACCATCTCGTTGAATTTTTTTGCACCCAAAGAGCATACTTCCGTCTTGAGTGAAGGGATCGCTATGAGCAGTTGGATGTTTGGTGCTATCATGCCGATGACATTTTTTGTGCCGTCTAGTTTTGTAATGCGCGCCGCCGGTGCTTCTTTGCCCACAAGCAGCTCTTTTCCCGCTAATTCTGTAGGTGTTCCATGTACTGTTATCTGCATAATTACCTCATTATTGTTATCTTAATAATGTGATATGCATTTGATGTTCTATTTAAAATACAACAAAATGGTTATTTTTTATACAACATTTTTGTATTGTTTTTGTGTTTTAGCTATATAATTTTGTTAAATCACTTGTATAGGTGGAGATTATGTATAACCAAGTAAATATACCAAATAACGAAGATTGTCAGACCTGTGCTCTTACATTTGCATACAATGAGATCAAAATCCTTTATGATATTGCAGTTATGTTATCGAGCAGCACGGACGTAAACGAGAGTATAGAAAAAGGGATGCGTCTGCTCAAGCGCAACTCGTACCTAGAGCGTTGCAGTCTTTTTTTGCTTACTGAGGACAAAAGCTCAGTAGAACTTCATACTTCCATAGACACGACGGCACAACAACGCAAAATGGCTGTTTACAAGCTGGGCGAAGGAGCGACGGGACTTGCCGCTCAAAGTGCCGAGCCTGTCGTCATAGAAAACATCCATAATAATATAAACTATCTAAACAAGATGGGTATCGTAGATACAAAATCCATCTCTTATGTCGCCGTGCCTATCATACAGGATGAGGCACTCTTTGGTGTCATCTCGGCAAATATCAACAAATCTTCCGTTCTTGGTTTTGATGACATCGTCAGAATGCTCACCATCGTGGGAACTCTGTTTTGCGGAACACTGGCGATACAAAAAAGATTTGTAGAAGAAAAAGAGAACCTGACGGATCTCAAGACTTACTATAAAGAACAGGCTCTCAGCGAATACAAATTTGAAAACATCGTCGGCAACAGCACAAAGATGCAGCATATCTTCAGCCTGCTTGAAACGGTGGCACCATCGGATGCGACCATCTTGGTGCGCGGTGAGACCGGAACGGGTAAAGAGCTCATAGCAACAGCGGTGCATAACCTCAGTAAAAGAAAAAACGGACCATACATCAAACTCAACTGTGCGGCTATCAGCGAGACACTTTTGGAGAGCGAACTTTTCGGACATGAAAAGGGTGCGTTTACCGATGCAAAAGAGATGCGTAAAGGGCGTTTTGAGCTGGCTGATGGCGGTACGCTTTTTCTTGATGAGATAGGCGACATCACTCCCTCGCTTCAGGTAAAACTGCTCAGAATCCTGCAAGAGCAGGAGTTCGAGCGTGTGGGTGGTACAAAGACCATCAAGACAAACGTGCGCCTTGTAGCGGCGACCAACCGTAACCTAGAAAAAATGGTCGCTTCGGGAGAGTTTAGAGAGGACTTGTTCTACCGACTCAACGTCATTCCCGTGAACCTTCCGCCCTTACGTGAGAGATATGAGGATGTCAAACTTCTCATAGAACACTACCTGCACAAGTTTATGAAAGAGCACCGTAAAAACATGAGTTTCAGCAAACCTGCACTGGAAGTGCTTATGGACTATCCATGGCCGGGAAATATCCGTGAACTCCAAAACACGATGGAGAGGATCGTACTTATCTGTCCCGAGGGTGTCATCATGCCAGAGATGCTAAACCATGTCTTACCGTTTAACTATCAAAAACTTTACATGGAACCAACGGCACAGGCAGTAAGCGCACCTGAAAAAGTACAAGAAGCAAAACCCGCAGAATGCCCGCCGGAACCTGCCAAACCCGTAACAAGAATGAATCTCGAAGAGCTGGAAAAAGAAGCGATCCTCCAAGCACTCATAGACAACAGAGGCATCCAGACCAAAGCCGCTACGCAGCTAGGCATGACAGCAAGACAGATAGGCTATAAAATCAAGAAGTATGAGATCGAAATCTAACTATTTACTAGGGATCAGATCAGGCATTAGATAGGATGCGAACTCTGCATTTAGTTTTAATCTGAGGGCACTTTTTGGTGTATCGGATTCTAAATAATCCATTTGTACAAGTGTCTTGATGAGCGTCGTAGCCGTTCTGTCACTTTTATTGATAATATCTTTGACACTGCCTCTTGGTACCTCTCCGCTAATGAGCAACTCTTTAAAAAGTAAAGAAGAGTATTTCGGTAATGGTTTTGATTGTAACATCCCTTGTTGCGACAGTAATACAAATTTATCTATTTTATGTCCAAGTGAGTTTAGTTGCAAATTTTTATTCATAAATTCTATCTGATCGAGTGCAATATCTAGCATATATCTTAAATAGTATGTCAGCCCTCGCAAAGATAAAGGTCCTTTGCCGTCAGTGGCTCCCTGCATCGGCATATCTGCCAAGGAAAGATGTTTTTTATATTCGTCGCCCTCTCTTGCCAATCCTCTTGAAATATTCCAAAGTCCATAACCCTCTAGTCCCATATTTAAAAATGCCGCATCTAAAAACAGCCTTGAGATTCTTCCGTTACCGTCTAAAAACGGATGTATCCAAACCAATCTATGATGCGATGACAAGGCATAAAGTAGTTTTAGGGCTTGTGTTGAAGGTGTATATACGGCCTCATAACTATTTTCAAATAGATTAAAGATAGTATCTAACTCTGTATATTTTGGAGCAATATGTTTGCCGACATAAACATCATCGACTCGAAATCTGCCCGGATACATTTTTAACTTTTTATCTTCGTAGCTAATATCCAAGAAAGCTTCCATCCCCTCTTTTATATAAAATTCACAGTGAAGCTGCAAGATAAACTCTTTGGTAAAGATATTTTCATGACTTGATGCATTTGCCTCTATATATCTTTGAACATCAATATGAGCCAGCGACAATAACTGTAATTTTTTTTCACGTTCATTAGATGAAAAATCTTTTCTCATTGCTTTTTCGATATCAAGCGGATGCGTTCCTTCTGATTCTATCTTATTTGAGTAGTAGCTGTTTGTTTTTCGTAGAAGCTCTTTAATAGCGTTGATTATAAATGGATTATGAGAGCCTTTAAGCGATGCACTTTTGATACATACCTTTTCTGCTAACGATAACAATTCCGCATCCATATTGCCTTTAATATCAATAGGTAAAATAGGTGTAAAGTACATGTGAACTCCTGCTTGAGATATTATATCATAATTGCGGATATTTTTGCAGATATTTCTTTTAACAATACACCTATTTTAAGTGCTTAAATCATTTATAATAAAATTTTAAAAATATTTTTTGCGGATGTTTTTACAGATAATTTATTTGGAAATTCTTATACTTTTGTTTATTTAATTTTTACATGTATGCACCCCAAGTGCAACTTAAGAACGAGCTAAACTCTAAATATCAATTAATTGGTATACTGTCCCCGGAATTTCTAGAAAAAGAAGCCATCCTCCAAGCACTCATAGACAACAGAGGCATCCAGACCAAAGCCGCTACGCAGCTAGGCATGACAGCAAGACAGATAGGCTACAAGATCAAGAAGTATGAGATCGACCTCTAGCGAGGTCGGGCGGTATTTTTAAGAGTGGGGATTTGTTCGCTGGAGTGTAATTTTGAAAGCTATTTAAATAAGTATCCTGTCCCCGGAATTTTTGAAAAAGTACAAGAGGTAAAACCCGCAGAATGCCCGCCGGAACCTGCCAAACCAGTAACAAGAATGAATCTCGAAGAACTAGAAAAAGAAGCCATCCTCCAAGCACTCATAGACAACCGAGGCATCCAGACCAAAGCTGCAACACAGCTAGGTATGACAGCACGTCAGATAGGCTACAAGATCAAGAAGTACGAGATCGACCTCTAAAGAGGTCGGGCAGTATTTTTAAAAGCTGTATCAATAAGTATTCTTGCCCCGGAATATACTTCATCTTTTAAGTTGTTTAACCATTTCTTTTTTTGAATTATCAATAGAAATATCAAGTTTTTCACAAATAGACTGTTTTTTACTATATTCAATATCATACATATAAATGTGTTCTAAAACCAATCTTTTTAAGGTCGCATCAGTTATTCTATTATTTTCTGCTATTAATTTTTTATGAATTTTTTCGATTTCTTTGCTATTTAATCCGCTACGATAATCTAGTTCTATTGCTTGAGTAATCAGTTGCTTTGCAATATTATCTTTATCATCTTGAAGTATCATTTGATAGATTTTTTTTAGATCTTGAGAAGCAACAGCTTTTGCAATTTTTTTTACTATATTTGTTGTAATCGAAGAAACCATTCCAAAAACTATTTCAGCTGCTGCTTCATTTTTTTTATCTTCTGTAACATACTGTTTCTTTGCAATAATTTCTTTTATTTCTTCTAATAACAATTCATGATTATTTTCAATAAATTCAATTAACATTTTTTGCGATCTTAGCCCTACACTATATACTTCCTGAATAAGAGTCAGCTTTGTATAGCCTTCCAAGGAACCTGAATAATTTTTAATTATTTCACCTAAGATTTCAATCATTTTAAATGCTAAATTTAATTTTGCGAATGTATTTAACTTTTGAATTTCTTCATTATAATCAGCATCATCTCTATCATTTGAATGATTTTGTACATTAATTTTATGTGCTGTCTCTTCTCTCTCTAACTCAAGTTTTCTAGAATCTTCTAATGTTCTATCTTTTAGCTTTAGCCTATCTGTTTTTATTGAATTATTAATATTATATAATTCCTCTGTAGCAAATGAAAACTCTGATATTTCATGAAAAATTTCTTTTGTTTCCTTAATTAATAAATCTAAAACAAATATTTGCGAAGAATGATGCATTAAGAATATTATAATATTTGCGAACTCAGTTCTATAAAGACGTTTACACATTTTTTCAATAATTATCTTAACATCATGACTATTTACATTGTCAGATAAATATTGTGCGACAAAATAGTAATATAAATAATTATGCGAAAATTTATATTCATTTTAGA
>JAHJGM010000003.1 GCA_018824305.1 bacterium | reverse complement strand
ATATTATAAGTATAATTTATTCCTATTTTATGGACTTTCATACAATTGTATGATAGAATCATCTTAACACATTATTCA
Organism: bacterium; assembly: GCA_018824305.1. Classification (GTDB taxonomy): domain Bacteria; phylum Campylobacterota; class Campylobacteria; order Campylobacterales; family Sulfurimonadaceae; genus Hydrocurvibacter. The sequence continues at coordinate 49,151 of JAHJGM010000003.1, read as the reverse complement.
ATGTATGAAATTCTAAGAAGGGGTCGTTAATGTCAAATATGAGCATTAGCCAAAAACTGCATATTCCGTTAATCCTGTCAATACTGATCGGATTTGTTATCATCGGAATCAACTATTTTTATTCCATAGATAATATGGAAAAAAACATCTATATAAAAGAGAGTACAAATTTACGTACTATATACAATGACCTGTTTGACGGCAAAAGAGACATAGGCTTAACAAATGCCATAAGTATAGCTGATAACTATTATACGATGAGAGCATTAAAAGAAAACAACAGAGAGATCGCGATTGAGGGGTTAAACGCTATCTCAAAACAGTTTAAAGAGAACACGCAATTTAGAAACATCAAGATCCATATCCACGATGCTGATGTCAAAAGTTTTTTGAGAGCTTGGAAACCGGAAAAACATGGAGACGACTTAAGTTCGTTTAGAAAAACGATCTTAAAAGTAAAAGCGGAGAGAAAACCTATCGTCGCAGTTGAATTAGGAGTTGCAGGACTTATTCTTCGCGGCTTGGCTCCTGTAATGGACGGCGATAAATACCTTGGCTCTGTCGAGTTTATGCAGGGACTCAATTCAATTGTAAGAACGGCAAAGAAAAGCTCCGATACAGATATCATCATATTGCTTGACAATGATTATCTCAACGTAGCAAGCGGTCTTTCAAAAGCTCCGCAAGTAGGCAACTTTTCACTGGCAGTCAAAGAGGATATCATAGATAAAAAGTTTTTTAGCGAACTCTCTTCCATTAATCCAAAAGACACCAAGTCTATCCAGCGTTCAAAAGACTATTTCGTCGTCTCAGAACCTATCGTCGATTTTTCAAACAATATAGTGGCTTATGCATTGATAGCAAAGCCTAATATCGAAGTAGAAAATATAATCGCAGACTCAAAGAGCTCTTTGATAAGACAAGTAGTCATTATGGCACTTATAGACATTGTCATCCTGCTTTTCCTTCTTATAGTCATTAAAAAGGCTATCACAGGACCGATACTGCATCTTGATGAAGTAGCTTCAGAACTAGCACTCGGCGATGCCGATCTCTCACGAAGACTGCCTATTACATCAAAAGATGAACTCGGTGCAGCCAGTGCAAGTTTCAATGCATTTTTGGACAAGGTGGAAGTGATCTCCATTGCAGCGAAAGAGGACGCTGAAAAAGCAAGACAGGCATCCCATGAGATTGAAAAAATATTGGAAAAAAATGAGTTGCATCTGGGGCTTTCTCATGAGATGATCGCAGGTTCGGTCAACAATGTAACCGATCTTAACCAGAGCATGAAAGAAAATATAGAAAAAGTCAATGAGGTCAATGAACTCAACAGTGTGACCGGTGAAGTCGTCAATAGAGTCACTTCATCAACAGATGATATCATCAGTTCAATTGCAGATATTACAGTCATGATCAGTGATTCAAGAGCTTCGGCCGAGCAGTTAAACTCCAATGTAGAAGAGATATTTAACGTTATCACTCTGATTAAAGACATCTCTGACCAAACCAACCTGCTTGCGCTTAATGCTGCGATCGAAGCAGCACGCGCAGGAGAACACGGACGCGGATTTGCAGTTGTTGCAGATGAAGTCAGAAAACTTGCAGAACGTACGCAAAAAGCTACAAGCGAAGTGGAAGCCAATATCAGCGTCTTAAAACAAAACTCCATGGCTATGACGGAAAACAGTGAAAAGATAGATGAATCGGCTTCGGCATCACAAAGCAGACTTGATGAATTTAAAGATGTCCTGCACGAGATGATATCAAATGTAGAGAAGATAAAAGAATATAACACGGCAATCGGTCATGAACTCTTTGTAAATATGGCAAAACTCGATCATATGATATTTAAGACAACCGCATATTCAGCAGTGTTTGATGGAAAAGTAAATCATCCCGTCAGTGATCACATGAGCTGTAATCTTGGTAAATGGTATGCAGGCGAAGGGAGAGTAGATTTCCAAAACAACAGCTCATTTACTGCGATCGAAGCTCCACATGCACAGGTCCATAAAAATATAAAAGCTGCTATGGAAATGATGGCATCCGGCAATATAAAAACGAACGAGATTATCTCTCTGTTTAAAAATGCCGAAGAATCATCAAACAAGCTGTTCTTGCTTCTAGATACCATGGTAAGAGATCAAAGAAAAGGATAAACTCTTTAAACAGTGCTCTTAAAGTTTTTTAAACTTTAAAGAGCCTACTGTAATCGTTTTGTCTTGCTTACAAGCATCTTTGACATAAACAAGAGTGCCCTCCGCGGCCTCTTCTCCCACCTCCTCTTTTAACATACGAAGAAGATCCTCCTCTTTTGTCTCTTGCCAAATCTTTTCATAACTGTATTTCGTAGCTATTTTCATATTATTTACAGCTTGAGATTATATTCATGGTAAAACCTATCATTACATCAGACCACGTCTTGCCCTGATGCAATTCATAACAAGTCTTGTTGATCGATGCAAGAGAGCCAAGTGCATTATAATCCGCCAAATCTATAAAGCCGTCCGCTTTGAATATGCCATTCTCATATACGAATTTCAGCTCTGCTTCATGAGAGATATCGTTCATTTTAATATCTACATTTACGACACCCGTCAATATTTTAGATGTTCCGTCGTTTTTATCTACACTAAGAGAGATGATCTTCGCATCGATCTCTTTTTGATTCATCGTATCAAAAAAGAACTTGACAAGTTTTTTGTCTCTGGTTTCATTTGCACTGTTGACACTTGAAGTATCGATAGTGACTTTTGAATCGACAAGAAGAGTTTTTATATCTTTTGCAGAATCTGTCACACTTAGATACTTGACATCATCAAACTTACCGCCGACTCCAATTTTTAATGGTGTTTTATAGGCTTTAAAAGCGACTTCTACATTTGTACTCTGCGCATACTGGCAATCAGCGAAAAGTGTATTTGATAACAAAACAGCTAACACACTTGATATAAAAACTTTTTTCATGAAAAACTCCGATTATTTTTTACACACATTATAAGTAATAATTCTTAATTTTAAACTAATAAATATTTTAAGCACTACTTATAAGTTTATTTAGATATAATTCCATTCCGCAAATAAAAGCGGGAAAAATTAACTAGGGCACCTCTAAGCTCTACAAGTGCATACAAGCGCTTTGAGTAGAGTTGAGTCGTGTCCTTAAGCAATGGAATAATATGCAAGAAGAAACACAGATTCAGGCAACTGAAGTAAAACAAATGACGTTTGAAGACTTTGGCTTCAAAAAAGATCTGCTTAAAGCTATCGATTATGCCGGATTTAAAATACCTAGCCCGATCCAAGCAGAAGCTATACCGTTAGTTATGCAAGGTCGTGACATCGTAGGTCAAGCGCATACTGGTACAGGTAAAACTGCAGCATTCGGCCTACCGGCCCTTAACTCAATGGATATGAAATCAGGTGTAGAAGTACTTGTTATCACTCCGACACGTGAACTTGCTACTCAAGTAAGTGACGAACTTTTCAAATACGGACGTAACTTAGGTATCAATACAGTAACAATATTCGGCGGTAGTTCTTACAACCGTCAGCTTGACCTTATCAAACGCGGTGCGCAAGTCGTTGTTGCAACACCGGGTCGTTTACTTGACCTTTTAAAACGTAATATGCTAAACAACTTCGCACCTAAAATAGTTGTACTTGACGAAGCTGATGAGATGCTGGATATGGGATTTTTGGATGATATCAATGAGATATTCACATATCTTCCGACAAGTCGCCAAACGCTTCTATTCTCAGCAACGATGCCGGCTCCGATCAAAATCCTAGCTGAACGTATTTTACACAATCCTGCGTTTGTATCGATCACAAAAGGTGAGACTACAAACAAAGATATTACACAAGAGTACTATGTTATCGAAGAGAGTGAGCGTGATGCTGCGATCATCCGTCTTATGGAATCAGAAGATATGGATAAAGCGATCGTGTTTTGTCGTACAAAACGTGAAGTTGATCGTCTTGCAAATGTACTTTCAGCTGCTGGATTCATCGCTAACGGTCTTCATGGAGATATGGAACAACGCCAACGTGAGACAGTTATTAAAGCTGTAAAAGCAGGTAGCGTACAAGTTTTAGTTGCAACTGACGTTGCAGCTCGTGGTATCCACGTAAATGATATCACTCACGTATTTAACTACCATATCCCGTTTGATCCTGAAAGCTATGTTCACCGTATCGGTAGAACTGGACGTGCAGGTAAAGTCGGAAAAGCTATCACACTTCTAACTCCCTTAGAGTTCAAAGAGCTTCAACGTATCAAAGCTAAAGTCGGTACGACTATGGCTCATGCTTACGTCCCAAGTAAAAGTGATATGAAAACATCAAGTATTGCTACTCTTGTTGCTTCTATTGAAGAGCAAAAAATCTATGATGAAGCACACGTGATTCTTGATCAACTCAAACAAGATATCGATGAAGAGACAATGTTGTTTAAAATGATATCTATGCTTTTAGAAAAACAAACTATCCAAGGTCCTAACAACATCGGTATCCCTGCTGATAGACTTGAAGGTATCCTAGCAAGAATCAATAACCGCGGTGAAAGTCGTGGTGCAGGAAATCGTGGCGGCGGAAATCGTCGTGGCGGATTCAGAGGAAACCGTTCAGGCGGCGATAGAAATCGTTCTGACAGAGACAGAAATGGTGGCGGTGAGCGTTCAGGCGGAGAAAGAGCTCCACGTCCAAGCAGTGACAGAGCACCTCGCGGTGACCGTCCTTCAGGTGATAGACCTCGTGGTGACCGTCCTTCAGGCGACAGACGTCCATCAGGTGACAGAAATCGCGGACCAAGAGCGTAAGCTATGAAAATCTACGAGGATAGTAACTTTTTTATCGAGAGTGAAAAAAGTGAAATTCCTTGGCTTAAAATATTTACGCAAGTAGAATACAAAGAGCTAAGCGATCTTCCTCGTGAGCTCAGACTCAAACTTTTCGAACTTTACGATATCGTAGAGGTCGAGATGATCGACTACTTCTCCCCCGATAAGATCAATATGGCTTCATTTGCGAATATGCTTGTGCGTGTACATGTACATGTAATGGCAAGATACAAAAATGACAGTTATTTTCCAAATCCGATGTGGGGAGAAAAACAGCGTGAAGCAAAGCTCGAATTACCGAGCTTCGAGCTGTTTTATAAAAAGTTACAAAAAAAATTAGAAGGGTTTAATTAAATCCATTCTAATAACCAATAATTTCTAAATCAACTATGTACGTTGAAAAGATAGCCCTTTTAATACATTTGGATTATATTCTAAGGATATATCAGCTCTTTTTTCAACCGGTATTCTTGCATATTGATCAAAAACAAGCTTAACATTTTTTCTAAGCTGATTAGGCTCTTGTAAAATAATTGTTTTAATAAAGTTTTTGCCTCCCAATCTATTTAAAACCCAGTCTGTTTCATTTATTTCTTCTTCTGATTCTTTCCATTTAGAGATTGTCTCTTTTATTTTTAGCTTATTTAATAATTCTTCATAACTGTAAGCCATAGTAATAGCCTGAGTACTAATTGCATGATTTAACGCATGACAGTAGCTTATAAAATTATCTATTTTATGAGAGTCCTCATCAAGTAAACTATCACCAAGCATAGCGATAATTTTAGAACGTTTTTTTAAAAACTTGTATTCTGGTTTAAGTCCTTCTTTCAAAACATTATTCAAAGATCCAAATTTATCAAGTAACTCTAAAAGAAGTTCAATTGTATATTCTTCAGTATCTAATCCATATTCATCAGCTAAAATTTTGACAGATTTCATTAAATCCATTATAAGTAACCACCTTCTTTCAATTTTTGTATAATTTCTTCATCACCAAGACCTTGTTTCTTATATACATTTGCCCAACTTTTAGCTTCTTCACTCATTTTAATAGATTCTTTAGAATATATTGCCAAATGTTCCAATGTATTGAACTTCTCAATTAACTTACCAATTGACATTATATATGCTCGATGAAATTCTGCTTCTTTTCTATCTGAAAACAACCAATTAATTGCGTCTATAAACATTTCAGGAGTTCTTCCAGTTTCTTTGAAATGTAAACGCAATTGGTAAATAGCATCTATATTTTTATATTCTATTCTTCTAAAGTTAGGTTGAAGTTCTTGTCGCCGTTTATCAAAATATTCAACCACCTTTTTAGCACCATCAACTTTTTCTTTTTCTATGAGTGTCTGTTCACTTACTACTTCAGTTAGCTGAGATACTTTTTGAAGTTCTACAAAATCTTTTGAAATATATTCAATTACTGAAGAAGAATTGATTTTTTTAAAAATATCTTCACTAGCTAGATAGATACTATTGAATTCAATCCCAGAAATAGTTCTACCATCTTTAATTAGTTCATAGGATAGATTAATATTTTGACAAGTATTAATTGCTTGAACGGATGGTTCTAAAATTTTTGCTTTAAACTGTGTCCATTTAATTATATCAGTCGGAGGATGAAAAATCTCTTTTAACTCATCAATATTTAAATTAATATGTTGTGGTTTATTTAACAAAAGAAATACATACAATCGTCGTGCATACTGATTTTTCAAAGAAGATATATCTTGAAATTCATAGCTTTTCATCAAATTTAAAATTTCATGAACTATTTCATTACCTGCATCAGAAACTACAAGAGTTATTTGATTATTTTGGAAAGAAAGCATACTAAAAATATTAATTCTATAATTAGTTTTCTCTTCGATCCAAGATGTCGATAACATCAAAACTTTATCTAAGAAGTTTTCTAATTTTTCGTCCGTAATATGTATATCAACGTTAACATAGTTTAACTTTTTATACAAATGAAAATTTTGAAGGAATATAAGAAAAAAGTCAGCTAACTCTAATTCTTTTAAAGAGACAAACAAGTTCATTGTTTTTTCAGAAAGTACAATCAAAATAACTTCACTTTTTATAGCAATTATAACATAAGGTACCATTATGCAGAAATAATTCAAGAAAAAACTGTAGTAATACCAGAACTCAAAACTTTTAACACACATAAACGCCTAATTAAGGAGTCATAAGTTATACCAAAGTAACAAAGTTTGATTTAGAAATAAATTTTTAAAAGATAATAACTTAAAAAAATTAGAAGGGTTTACTTCTTAAATCGAAATCCCAGTTCCTGCAAGTTTAACTTCAGTTTCTCCTGAAGTTCCCCTTGAAACTCCATCCATTCCTCTTTATAAGTCCCGCCGCAGGCAAGCTTTTTCTTTAAAGTTTTCAGTACATCATTTGCAGCACTCTCCTCAAGACAGAACTCTCCGACAAGCGTCACGACTTTACCTCTGCGCTTCTCTTTTCTAAATACCAAAAAATGCTTTGCAGGTTCTAGTATCTCTTTTGCTACGACACTTCTGCGCTCAACGACCTCATTCCAGCCCTCATCGATCTCGGCACCAATAAAAAGGTCTAACTTTTTACCCCTGCTCATTAGATCACCTTTTGTGCCAGAACACTCATACCTTCATGTTCATAACTGCCTGCGACTATCTTGGAAAAGACCGGGTTTTTACAGTGAACTCTGTCATCATACAAAGCGACTATAACCTCATCGCCGCTTTGCAAAAATGTACCCTCTCCATACTCCGTATAACGAGTAGCACCGATACTGATAAGTAGTTCCTCAGGATACGAAGCCTCTTTGATATACTCCATAACAGGTTCGAGCGGTCCGAAATCCTCTTGAGTGTTTATCTGGTTTATGATCCACTCCAAAAGCTTTTCATAAAAATAGCTGTATCCCGTAAGTTCTACGTCTTCGCCATATCTAAAGACATTTCCGCCACGGCGCAGGAAACTGCAGATACGGTAATTATCCATGACACCGCCCTCGCTGAATTTGTCTATTTCGATAAGCTGAGAACTAATCCCTTTGGTTTGTGAACCCCAGTTTTTTTTCAGACTGATCTTAGGTGCGTTCTTTCTAAGTGAAGTATCATTGTATGCCCCAAAGTGAGTCGGCGTTATACTCTCTATCTTGCCATCTTTATATGTCAGCTTACATGTAAGGACCACTTCCGGTTCGGCTTGTACATTTACCTCTTCTGAGGGAAGTTTGATAGTATCGTTTGAGAGTGGATATGTGCCTAAAAATGTTTTATTGTTTGGGATATAAAAAGGAAATACACCTTTTGGAGCAGCCTCTTCAGCAGTGATGATATCTTTAAAGTCTTCAAGTTCGCCCGCTTGTTTTAAATGAAGTGCAAAGTTTCCGGCGATACCGAAACCTAGAGAGTTTTTATAATCTTTATCCAAAAACAGATCCTTTATGGATTTCCTGCAAGAAATCTTGCAAGAAATTTCTAAAATATATTCTAGTGTTTTATCAAATTATGAGAGTTTTACGCGTATTCAAGTGTTCCGTTGTGTTTTGCTTCTGCGTACTCTTCGTAAGTACCTTTGAAGTCTATATATTGTCCGCCGGGGAAAATCTCGATGATACGGTTGGCAAATGCGTCAAGAAGCTCACGGTCATGAGAGACACAGATAACATTTCCGTCAAAATTGAATAGTCCCTCACCAAGAGCTACGATCGCTTCAAGGTCAAGGTGATTACTCGGTTCATCTAAAATTAAGAAATTACCCTGCTCCAACATCATTTTTGAAAGCATCATTCTGTGTTTTTCACCACCTGATATCTTCTCTACAGATTTTTCCTGCTGTTCACCGCTAAAAAGCATACGTCCAAGACAGTTTCTGATCTCCGAGATATCACGTTTAGGATCATATCCTCTTAACCATTCATAAAGAGTACCTGTTCCTTTGATCTGGTCAGTCGTATCTTGTGGGAAATAGCTTTGCTCAATAGTAGCACCCCATTGGACATGACCTTTAGTAGGCTTGATCTCTTCCATGATTATCTTACATAGAGTAGTTTTACCCACACCGTTGCCGCCGATAAGAGCTATCTTTTCACCCGGCTCGATTCTGAGCGTCATATCTTTTAAGACTTGCAAGTCACCGTAAGATTGAGATATGTTGTCTACAAACAGTGCCTCATCGCCCATTTGACGTTTTGATTTAAACACGATACTCGGGTCACGGCGTGAAGATGGTTTAATGTCATCAATAACAAGTTTTTCAAGCTGTTTTTGTCTTGAAGTCGCTTGTTTGGCTTTTGAAGCATTTGCGCTAAAACGGCGAACGAAAGCCTCAAGATCTTCTTTCTCTTTTACTTTTTTAGCATTATCCACTTCTATCTGTTTTGCTATGACGTTCGCTGCTATGTACCAGTCATCATACGTCCCAGTAAACTCACGGATTTTTTGATAATCGACATCAAGGATATGTGTTACGACTGCATTTAAAAAGTGTCTATCGTGAGAGATAACTACAAGTGTTCCCTCATGGCGTTGCAGTTCATTTTCCAACCAGCTGATCGACTCGATATCAAGGTTGTTCGTAGGCTCATCGAGAAACAGGATATCAGGTTTTGGAAAAAGAACCTGAGCAAGCAAGACTTTGAATTTATCTGAACTTTTTAGACTTGACATCAGATCATGATGATGTTCAGCAGGAATACCGACATTTTCCAAGACTTTTGCGATGTTTATCTCATACTCATACGTAGGGTCTTCTTCGACACAGATCATCTCTAACTCTGCAAGGCGGTTGTTAACCGCATCATCTTCAAAGTCACCAGTTTCGTAAAGTTTTTCTTTCTCTTTTACCGCATCATAAAGACGTTTGTTACCAAATAAAACAGCATCCATGATAGTGTAGTTCTCATAAGCGAACTGATTTTGTCCCAAAGTCCCGACTTTAAGTCCTGAGCCGATGAGAACTTCACCCTCATACTCTTTGTTTTCACCACTTAAAATATTTAAAAAAGTGGTTTTTCCTGCACCGTTTGCGCCGATAAGTCCATATCTCTTATGACGGTCTAATTTGATATTTATATTTTCAAATAAAATCCTGTTACCAAATCTTTTTGTTAGCTTTACAGTTCTTAACATTCTCTTCTCTCTTGTATCGTCATTTAACGACATTTAATATTTTGCGATTATATCCAAGAGTTGATTAAGAGGCGGTTAAGTGCTCTTTGCATTTTTTGTATTTTTTGCCTGAACCGCATGGACAAGGTTCATTTCACTCTATTTTAGAATTGATGAACTCGCCTTTGTCATATTCCCAGACACCATCGTTTTTTACGAAATCACTTCGTTCATGCAAGATGACGATCTCCCCGTTTTCAAGATAAAACGCTCTAAACTCAACAACTCCCGTACTCTCTTTTTGCTCTACACCCACAGGGCACTCCGCATGTAAGATGTCAAGCTTCAGCCAGAGTACGTTTTTGCAAAACTCTAAAATAAGAGGAATATCATCGCTGTATCTATTCTCTTTCGTCGCACTTTTTACCAGATACTCCGCATTGGCAGTGACATAGGCACTGTAGCGTGAGCGCATCAGCTCTTCTGGTGTTTGCGCACTCTTTTTACCAGACAGTATGGCGCCGCAGCACTCATTGAAATCCTTCTCTAAACCGCAGTAACATCCCATCTTCTTTATCCATTAATAATTTATTTTTATATAAGCATATCAAAAACAATATTGTAGTAACATTATCACATAAACATAACAATAAAGTGATAAAATATATGGATTTTTTTTCAAAACTAGACATAAAAAATGTATTGAATTACTTACCGGATCCTGTACTTATCGTCGATATACTCGGCGATATAAAATTCTGTAACGACTCTTTTTCCACTCTTTTAAATTACAGCGTAGATGAGATGTATAACAAAAACATCATCAACTACCTTGCCGATGACTCCGTTTTCCAAGAGTGTCTGCTTGAACTCCAAGACTCAAGACAATGCTTAGACCAAGCGACGATCTTTATAACAAAGCAGAAAAAACATATCACTACGACGAAGAATGTCAGACAGATAATCATCGAAGATGAAGAGTATCTTTTTGTCAGTATCAGAGATGTCAGCAGAATAGACAGGATCAACTATGAGCTCAGCAGTTCAAAAAGAGAACTCGAAGAGAAATCAAAACAGCTCGTCTGCATGTTGGATGAACATAAAAAGCAGATCGTAGAAAAACAGCTCCAGCTCGATGAGATCATCAATATCATCGATGAGATCATCTGGTACATAGATGACAGGACAATGGAGATAAAATATGTCTCTAACGCTATAGAAAATATATTCGGCAAGAAAAAAGAGAATTTTTTAAGTAACTCTTCGCTTTGGATGAGTATGATTTTTGAAGAGGACAAACAAAACGTTATGGAGTTTTTCTATGGAATAAAATCGACTCAGTCACAAACAATCGAATTCAGAATACTAAGAGATGATGAGAGTGTAAGATGGCTTTCAAGTACAATAACACACCATCCCTCTTTAAATTTTTTCATAGGGGTGACTCACGATATCACTCAAAGAAAAAAAGATCAGCAAAATATAGAGTTTATGGCTTATCATGATGTCTTGACCGCTCTGCCAAACAGATCTTTTTTAAAGCAGGAGATAAATGCTCTGCTAAAAAAGTCAGAAATAATCCGACAGAATTTTGCTGTGCTGTTTTTAGACCTTGACAATTTCAAATACATAAACGACTCGATGGGACATGATATCGGTGATGAGATATTAATCAAAGTCAGCCAGCGACTCAGCGATGCCGTAGGAAAAAAAGGCGTATGTACAAGATTTGGCGGGGATGAGTTTGTGATCATTATGCAGATGCAAAGTAACAGAGACATTATGATCAAAGCTCAAGAGATCATAGATGCCCTCAACACTCCCTTTAAAGTTGAAGATCATGAATTTTTCATTTCCTCTTCCATAGGCATATCGATCTATCCGGATAATGCGACAACTGCGACAGAGCTCATAAAATCAGCTGATACGGCTATGTACACGGCCAAACTTGCGGGGAAAAATCGATACAGTTTTTTTAATACAAATATGAATACCAGCGTACAAGAGTTTTTAGATATGGAAATGATAGTCAAAGATGCTATCGCAAATAATTATTTTGAACTCTATTTTCAACCGCTGATCGATTCATCTAGCTCCACGCTCTACGGATTTGAAGCTCTACTGCGACTGATCCACCCTGAACAAGGATTTATTTCGCCTGAAAAATTCATACCCGTTGCCGAAGCGACCGGAGATATTTTAAAGATCAGTGAGTTTGTGATGCAAAATGCATGTAAGTTTACAAGCAAGATCAACGAACTTAGTTCCCACGATATTTTTGTATCGGTAAATATATCTTCAAGACAGTTCAGAGAAAAACATTTTGCAAAAACATTTTTAAAATATGCGTCAGAATATGGCGTCGATCCCTCTCATTTAAAAGTTGAGATGACGGAATCCGTCGTTATGGATAATCTCGCGTTAGCCGTCAAAGAGCTTGAGATCCTGCGTAAAGCCGGTGTACAAGTAGCACTGGATGACTTTGGTACGGGATATTCTTCATTTGAATATTTGGCACAGTTGCCGATAAATACGATCAAAATAGATAAATCTTTTATCATCCCTTTGTTTGATAAAGAGAGCAATGAACACATCGTCACCGCTATAACTACTTTGGCTCATGCATTAAAAATGGATGTGACTGCCGAGGGTGTCGAGACCCATCAGCATGTAAAATATCTAAAAGAGAATAAAATAAATACTCTTCAAGGCTTTTACTATTCAAAAGCGTTACCCTCTGATGCTATAATAAACAACGTAAACGAGTATAAAAATCTGTTTAATCTATAGGAAGCCTCTATGAAAACTATCTATATTGCATCAAACACCAAGAATGCAGGCAGTCTGCTTGTAACGATCGGCTTAATGGATATTTTAAGCCGCAAGACTGACAAGATCGGCTTTTTTAAACCGATCATCTCCAATAAAGATGAACATGATACGGATATAGAGTTTATTCAATCGAGATACAGCGTTGACGCATCTTATGAAGAGTGCTACGGTTTTGATATCCCCTACATTGAGATGATGGTAGCACAGAACAAGAGGGACGAACTCATCGAAGAGCTTATCGGCAAATATAAAAAGCTCGAGGAACGATATGATCTCATCGTCTGCCAAGGGATACAAAAACCCTTTTTCAAACAGATCTTTGATTTTGACATCAATATCAAGATAGCACAAAATCTTGGAGCCTCTTTTATCGATGTGATCAATGCAAAAGATATGCAGACGGTAGATATTTTAGAAGCGCTGGAGATAAACGGCAACAGTATCGCTGCTCAAAAATGTTTTCATTTTGCGACATTTATAAACCGTGTGGATCCATCTATCTATCAAGAGCTCCAAAACAAGATATCAAAAGAGAATGTTTTCCTGCTTCAAGAGCTTCAAGAGCTTGACACGCCTACCATAGGAGACATTATCGACAATCTGTCCGCAAAACCGATAATGCTTGACTTTCATGACAGATCAAGACTGATAAAACAGATCAAAGTAGCGGCACTCACTTTAGACAATTTTCTAGACCATATAGAAGATGGTGATTTAATCGTCGTTCCTGCTGACAGATCAGAGATCATCGTAGGTATTTTTTGTGCATTTCAGTCAAAAAGCTTCGCAAATGTCGCCGGTATCATCATCCCCTTTAATATGGATATCCATCCAAATATCTTAAAACTCATACAGGGGATCAAAGGGTTCAATATCCCGATCTTTAGCGTCAAGACGGACACCTTTACTACGGTTCAAAACATCACGGCGACAAAAGCAAGGCTCAGAGCCACGGATGAGAGAAAGGTCGCTTTATCTTTGGGACTCTTCAACTCACATGTAGATACAAAAGCGATAGAATCCAGAATCCAACTCAGGACTTCAGAGATTATGACACCGATGATGTTTGAGTACAAGATATCTTACATGGCAAAATCCCATAAGAAAAACATCGTTTTACCCGAGAGCGAGGATGACAGGATCTTAAGAGCGACAGAGATCATCCTGCGAGCAGACCTTGCGGATATCACGCTTTTAGGGGATGAACAGACCATCAACCAAAGATGTATGCAGCTGGGTCTTGATATCTCAAAAGCCAAGATCATAGACCCCAAACAGAGTGAAAAACTTCAGAGCTATGCAGATGAGTTTTATCAGCTCAGAAAAGCAAAAGGAGTCTCTGCAGATGCAGCGCATGACGCGATGCAGAACTTTACCTACTTTGCCACTATGATGGTTCAAAAAGGGGATGCGGATGCAATGGTCAGCGGAGCTTCCCACACCACCGCAGACACCATCCGCCCTGCACTTCAGATCATAAAAACCACATCGGACATCTCCATAGTCTCAAGTCTGTTTTTCATCTGTCTTGAAACCGAGGTCCTGATCTATGCCGATTGTGCCGTCAATGAAAATCCTAGCGCCGAAGAGCTTGCACAAATCGCCATTTCCACGGCAAAAACTGCACTAAGATTTGGAATCGAACCAAAAATAGCGATGCTTTCATACTCGACTGGTAATTCCGGAAGCGGTGAAGATGTGTTGAAAGTCAAAGAGGCTACGGATATCGTGCGCAGCAGAGTACCTTCTCTTTTAATCGAAGGGCCTATCCAGTACGATGCCGCGATCGATAAAGAGGTGGCAAAGAAAAAACTTCCCGACTCAAAAGTCGCAGGAGAAGCGAATATCTTTATCTTTCCTGATCTTAACACCGGCAATATCGGTTATAAAGCCGTTCAACGCTCGACAGGGGCTATCGCCATTGGCCCCGTTTTGCAAGGGCTAAACAAACCCGTCAACGATCTCAGCCGCGGATGCAGTGTCGTAGATATAGTAAACACCGTAGCTATAACGGCCATCCAAGCAGGAGAGGTAGAATGAAAGCACTTATCTTAAACTCGGGAAGTTCATCTATCAAATTTAAGATATATGATCTGGAATCTGAAAAAGTTTTACAAAAAGGAACGATCGAAGAGGTCAAAGGCAATCGTCACAAAGAGCTTGAAAAGATCATAAACTCTATGCAAAAGATAGATTTTATCGCCCACCGTGTCGTTCACGGCGGCCACACATTTAAAAAAGCTACGATCATAGACGATGCCGTCATAAAAGAGATAGACGAACTCTCTCATCTCGCACCGCTTCACAATCCAGCAAACTTGGACGGGATACTCACAGCCAAAGCTCTTGCCCCAAACGTTTTGCAAGTTGCAGTTTTTGACACCGCTTTTCACGAGGATATGCCGCCATCTTCTTACATGTACGCTCTTCCCCAGGAGATGTATACAAAGTACAATATCCGTCGTTACGGTTTTCACGGTACTTCCCACAACTATCTGTTAAAAGAGTGCGCAAAGATTTTAGGCAAAAAGGTCGAAGATACCAACATCATCACACTTCACCTTGGAAACGGCGCAAGTGTCACGGCCATAAAAAACGGAAAATCCTATGACACCTCCATGGGTTTCACCCCGCTAGAAGGCCTTGTAATGGGTACAAGAAGCGGTGATATTGATCCTGCCATCGTCTTGTATCTCTTAAAAGAGGGATTTGGTGTACAGGGAGTAGACGACCTGCTCAATCACAAAAGCGGTCTCAAAGGGATCTGCGGCAGCAGTGACGTTAGAGAGATACTGAGTCGGGATGACGATGATGCCAAACTGGCCCTTGAGATCATGACACAAAGAGTCAAAAAATATATCGGCTCTTATATGGCGATCCTTGGTCGAGTAGATGCCATCGTGTTTAGCGGCGGCATCGGTGAAAACAGCTTTGAGGTAAGGGAGATGGTACTAGAGGGACTTGACGTAGCATTTGACATCCACCTCGATAAAGAGCTTAACAAAGAGACAAAAGCCAAAACGCCACTCATCTCTCAAGCAAAAAGCAAGATCGCCGTTTATGTCATACCGACAGATGAAGAGCTAGAGATAGCTCATCAGGCTTTTGCTCTTTTAAAATAGGGCTTTGCTATAAAATACAGGACAAACGTCCATAATATGACACTGCTTGCTGTAGATATGAGCGTTGCATGTTCGGCTACATGTAAGATCGATCTTGGTGCTATATCAAGACTCTTAAAAAGATAATCGAGTCCCAGACCAAAGAGCACACTGCCTATGGTGATGGAGGCCAGATAAATATACAAAGAACGCTTGCCAAGCATGTTTTTCACGACGCCGATGGTGACCGTGTTTGTAGCAGGTCCCGCACTCAAAAACACAAATGCAGCACCCGCACTCACACCTGAGAGCATAAGAGCCGCGGCGATCGGCAATGACGCCGTTGCACAGACGTACATCGGCACGGCAATAGCTATCACAATGATATATGAAAGCCAAGAATACTCGATCAATATCTCACTTAGATTTTGAGGAATAAAAGAGCTTATCAGTGCACCGATCACTAGACCCCAGAACAGAGGTTTGGCTATATCTCCAAGTAACGTCACAAATCCGTATTTAAGAGCCTTCATTATAGAAAACTTTACTTGTTCATTTGAAGTACTACAGCATGTTGAAGTAGAACAACAACTCTGAGGTTCTTGTTTAGTCGGCGAAAGCGAAAACTTCGGTTTGACTACTGCCTCCTCCTTATCGAAGATGTTCGTTAAGATGCCCGCCGCCATAGCGATAAACATAGACGTAAACACTCTGTAAAGAGTAAACGCCCATCCGAACATCCCGTATGTCGCAAGGATAGAATCGACTCCCGTTATCGGTGTAGATATTAAAAACGAAAGTGTCGCCCCTCTGCTTGCACCGCTTTTTTTGATGCTCGCTGCAAGAGGGATGACACCGCAGGAACAAACCGGAAGCGGAACACCAAAAAGTGTCGCCTTTATGACAGAAGAGATGCTCTCTCGCCCCAAATGCTTAGTGACTAAACTCTGCGGTACCAATTCATGCAGTATCCCTGCAAACAAGAGTCCAAACAGTATGTAAGGTGCCATTGCATTACTAAGATCTATAAGCGAGTTTATAAATATTGACAGATATTCCATCTCTACAGCCTTTTTATAAAAAAAGGATTGTCATACATTTGTACTTCGAGACAGCTAAATAAAAAAAGATATAAATTTTACTAAAAGATTCTATTACCGATCTACCTTACATGTAAAGAATTCTGAAGGAAAAAAATGCAGATAAACTCAAGTATGAATCAGGCTGATCTGTACAAAAAATATGAAGAGAATAAAACAAAAAAAGAGGGAGAGATCAAGAAGGATTTTAGCGACCTCAAATCAAAGTTACAAACAAGTTCCATAAGCATTAGTATCATCTCCATAGATATACAGTTTAAGATATCAGGCGGTGACAAAAGCCGATTTGACCTCAATCAGGAAAACTTTCAAAATTTTTTAAAAGAGATCGGGTATAACGGTAAAAACATTGCATCTCTTTCACAAGGTGAAGCAAAAAAGTTAGTAAGTGAAGATGGATTTTTCGGCATCAAAAAAACAGCACAAAGAATAGCCGAATTTGTACTCAAAGGTGCCGGTGATAATGAAGAACTTCTAAAAGCCGGACGTGAGGGGATTTTACAAGGTTTTAAAGAAGCTGAGCAGACATGGGGAGACAAACTTCCGGAGATAAGTTATAAAACGATCGACAAAGCGGTAGAAGAGATAGATAAAAAGATGATGGATCTTGGTTTTTCATTAATCGATAAAAATGCCTAAAATATAATCAATACACTGTATATATATTCTCCATAGTGGACTATAATTTGACCAATAAATCAAATCAGGAGTTTTAATATGAAAGAATATATTGAGATCTATAACAACAATAAAGATAAAATTGAAAGCATTATCCAAAACAGTATCGAGAACTTAGACAAACTAAGCAACGAAGCTGAGAATTTTTATCAAAAACTGTTCATGACATTTCCCTCTTTGGAGGTCGTATATACGGTCGATGCTATCACAAAGATCCAGACATCGGCAAATATCTACAGCAAATACAACGATGACAGCGAAAGGAACAAAAGCAGAAGCTATCTCATAAATAAACTCAATGTCAAAGAGAACAACTTTGCATTTACGACTCCTTATCAAAGCAGTACCACAGGAACTCTTTGTGTCACGGTCTCAAAAAAAGAGGGAGACAAGATCATCTTCATGGATTTTGTCCTTGAAAAACTGCTGGAGAGAGTCGGTTTGATAGATAAACATGTCTACTTCAGCAAACTGATAAAATATTTTTATTTCGTCACAGGTTTTTTTATGATGATACTCTCAGCAGCAGCGATCATATATGGGGGATTTGATTTCGTAAAAAACATTTTCCATGAAAGTCTGGATATCGATGCCATATTTAAACCTGTCATCGCGACGACACTGGGACTTGCCATCTTCGATCTGGCAAAGACCATACTCGAACAGGAGGTGTTTTTTAAAAGCTACTCTAAAGACTCTAAAATAGAGATCAAAGTCCTGACAAAATTTCTTATCACTATTTTGATAGCACTCTCTATAGAGACACTGATGGTAGTATTTAAAATCGCGATAGAGAACTATGACAAGATGCTAAATGCCCTTTACCTGATGGGCGGTATCTCGTTTATCATCACATCTCTTGCGATCTTGATATTTCTGACAAGAAGAAAAGCCGAGTAGTACTACAACGTACTTGGAAGCGTGATGATAAACTCAGCACCCAAAAGAGTATGACCCTTGTATCTATACTCTACATTATGTGCTGAGATAGTTCCATGTAAATGTTGGGTAATGATCGTATAAGTTATATACAGCCCCAGTCCTGTTCCTTTTGATTTATGCTTCGTCGTAAAATAGGGCTCAAAAATATTCTCTACCACATCTGTATCGATACCGCCGCCGGAATCTTTTAATCTGATCTCGATACCCTCGTCCGTACTTGTGACATCCACAAAAAAATATCTGTATGCCGAATTGTTTTCGACGATCGCATCTCTTGCATTATTGTAAATATTGAGCACGGACTGGATCAAAAGATTTTCGTTTTCAGTGACCAGACAATCATCTACATTCGTAATAACTTCTATATTGCTACTTCTAAAGATCTCTTTCGTCAATTCATTGAGCTTCTTAACCGTGTCTTTTATATTAAACGATACAAAATCTTCCGTGTTCGAGTTAAAATAGTTTCTAAAATCATCGATCGTCTGCGATAGATATTGGGCCTGAAGATTTATATCATTGCTTATTTTGAGAAAATCCTCTTTCTTTATCTCATGTCCAAAAAGCAAAGATGTCTCTATCTTGGCCGTACTCAGCGAGATGACATTTAAAGGCTGTCTCCACTGATGTGCTATATTACTTAGCATCTCCCCGATCGCGGCTATTTTTGATTGTACCAAAATGATCTTGTTTTGTTTGTTGATCTCCTCTTTTTGCTCTTCAATCGTCGCTTTGAGATGACTTTTTGTATGAATCCACTTATTTCTAAAACTCACAAAAAGAAGCATCAAGTTCAAGCTTATAAGAAGCAGTACGAATATGGCGACAAGAAACCAGATATCTTTGTAATTGAGTTTAAACGCTAACTCTTTTGGATGATTATCCGCATAGATAAACTTATCCAAGTCCACATCTTTGGTCACGATTCCAAGCACTTTATAGACTTTTACGATATCGCTTAACTGCCCTTTGTCCAAATATCCAAGAGGCACGTCTTTCTTATAAGAGAGACGTTTTAATATCTCCCCCTCTTTTATTAGCTGTATCAATGTCTTATGCTGGGTGTTATAATGCTTGCCGATGATCTCTGCTGTTTGCGTAATGTTTTCAAAGGCATATTCCCAGCCTTTTATCGTAGCTTCATAAAAGTCTTTTGTTAGTCTTGGATTGTTTTTTATGAACTGTGAAGATGTAAAGAGGATATCGCTATAAAAATGAAAACCGTAATCTTTGGGATCGAAGATCTTATATCCTATGCCGGCATCTTCCATTCTTATGGGTTCGTTTGATATATATGACGCCATCGCATCAGTCTTTTTATTGATAAGATCATCCAGATTAAAACTATGCGGCACTATCTTTACATCGTTTAGATTCATACCGTTTGAAAACAGCATAGCTGTAATAGATGCCGTGTCTCTGGCATCTCGTGTGAGCATAATTCTTTTATCTCTTAGATCTTGTATGGAACTGATGTTTGTGTCATTTCTTGTTAAAAGGATCATCGGAGAGTCTTGAAAGACAGCACCCAGAGCCACAACATCTTTACCGTTCATTTTATCGATCAGCAGCGATGAACGCCCGATCGCAAAGTCGGCTTCACCTTTGTCGATCACGCTGGAAATATCAGTATTGCCATCAAACTCTTTGATCTCTACATCAAGACCGACATCTTTATAATATCCCTGTTCTTTTGCGACATAGTACCCTGCAAACTGAAACTGGTTTTTCCAATTCAACTGCAAGACTACTTTTTGTGCCCCAAACAATGATATTGACAGCAGTAAGATCAAAATTATTTTTTTCATACGGATAATTTTATCCTATAATCAATAGATTTGTATGAAGAGTGTAAGTAATAATCCTGCTATCGCTGATTTCTAAAAGATTTTATCCGTTGTTTTTAATTTTGCTATTTTCCAAACTTATCTTTTCTATTTTCTTTAAAGCTGTTTTATCCAGTGCCAATCTGCTCTTTTGTTGTATAAGTCCTATGATCTCGTCATACGAACTCAGATCCGCACATCTTCCATAAAGAGCACACTCACCTATATATGCGACAATATCCTCATGTTTAATGCCACTAAAACTATCTATTAAATTTTTTGCCATAAGAGAGTTTTTGTATTCATTGCCACCAAGAGAGTTTAAGACTTTTTTATCGGCTACGCTTTTATCAAGACCCTTGTTAAAAAGGTATCTGCTTGCTGCACCGGCTAAAGTATTTGTATTTTTTTTATTTGTATCTATCTCTCGCTCTACCCGATTATTGATCGGCAGTGCGGCACCCAGTGCAATATTTGTCAGTAAAACAGTAATGATAAGTATTTGTCTTTTCATCAATTTAAAATCCTTTTATGAATTAAGAACAAAACAATTGTAATGAATCAAAGACAATCAAATAGAAATAACGATGAAAGTAAAATGCTATTTATACAGACTCACTCGGTTACGTCCGGATTTTTTTGCATTATAACAAGCCTGATCGGCATGGTGCAGTGCAGCTTTGATATCCTGCATAGAGGATTTTAGTGTAGCAAGCCCGATACTTGTACCTATGCCAAATCTCTGCTCTTCCCATACAAACTCATACCTGCCTGCTTTATCGCATATCTCTTGACAACACTCTAATGCCTCATCCTGTGTTACTTCTTTAAAAAGTATCGCAAACTCATCTCCGCCTATTCTTGCTACTATTCCCCTCTGCCCAACAACCGTAGTTAGCATTTGAGCCATGTTACTAAGCAATCTATCTCCTGCAAGATGCCCTGCCGTGTCATTTATCAACTTGAATTTATCCAGATCAATAAATGCCAGATGTGTCAAGGCTCTATCATCCAGAGTATCAAGTGTTTCAGTCAATTGATTTTCAAAATAAAATCTATTGTAAAGTTCCGTCAGCATATCAAATGTTGCCAGATGTTCGATCTCGGCAGTACGGCGTTTTACTTCAGCTTCCAAAGATTCCGTATAGTTTTTCAGCTGCTTGTTTAAAATGAGATTTTTATTATTGCTTTGAACCAACGCATCAATACTGTAATTTATCCGATAACCCAACCAAAATAAAAGACCCATAATAAGTACAATATTGATCTGGATCAAAGTATGATCGTCAACAAACAAAAATATCGACATCAACAATCCGATGATGATGACCAACAGATTAAACTTTGTACCTAAACATTTGCTAATACCTATATGACAGCTGTCACAACGCATATACGGGGTGAAACATCTTTTTGCCAAGATACAGTTTTGATTATATGTACGATCTGGTTTATCTTTTTTAGTATCACACAATTTAGAGCTCTTCAGCTTACATTTCTCTCTTATATTCTCCAGTCCTATATACGTCAAAGCGGAAAGACAAAAACCAAAATATGCGCTAAGCATCATAAATACCGATAAAAATGCCATAAGAAGCCATGCCGATGTCTCAAATCCGCTATAATAAAGACCTAGTGCAGAAGAAGAAGCCGCGAATCGAAGCAGATGATCGATAAAATCCACAGATGAGTTAACCTGATAATACCTTACATGATGCGAGGATATATGTACCATGTCAACTTTAAAAAGCTTATGAATAAATTTATAAAAAAGTGTAGGAATACTGTAAACGCTCCCGCTAAAGAGACCTAAAAAAGTAATAGCAAAAAATACCCAGACTAAATCAATATCACGTAAAAAAAGTGATGCTATCGCCAACCATCCCATAACAATACGCTGAAATTTAACGTATTTAGGATCACAGCTTTTATAAGAAAATATCATTTAACAACCCATTCATATAATAATCTATCATTATATCTTGTATAGATTATTTTGAGCTGATATACCCATCGCCGACATTGTTTTTTTTAATGTATTTTTCATTACATTTCATATATAATCAATATGTACAATAGAAAATGCTTTTACCATTAAAAGTCTCCCTCTTGATATGACAAAATAAAGGGCATCCTAGATGAATATAATCAATATCTCCAAACAAAAAATATTTAACAACAGAAATGAAGTATATGCTTACGAACTTGTTTTTAAAGATGGGTCAAACCATACAACCGGTTTGTCAGACAGCGTCAAAGGTACTTCGCAACTCATTATCAGTTCCATTACGAGTACAGAACTGGACAAATTATTGGGTCCAAGAACTTTGGCATTTATCAATGTAGATGATGTAACTTTGACAAAGGGCATCTTGGACGTTTTGGACAAAGACAGATTTGTCTTAAATATCCTCGAAGATATCGTTTTAACGGAGACTGTGATCAATAAGATCATCCAGTACAGAAAACGGGGCTTTAGGTTGTCGCTTGAGAATTTTGATTCCAGTGCAGAGATGATAAAAAAGTTTAGCCGCTTATTTAACTATATCGATGTTATCAAGATGGATACGGCACTCTCCGAACCTGAAAACTTGGAAAAGGTCATGAACAAGTTCAAAGGAACAAGGATCCAGCTCTTGGCACAAAATATCGAGTCAAGAGAAGATCTAAGAAAATATTATGAGATGGGGTTTGATCTGTTTCAAGGTTATTATCTTGACAAACCCGAAGTCATGGAGATCATAGGTTCAAAAGAACCCGCCCAATTTATAATCCTGCAACTGATAAAAATCATCAAAGAGCCCGATACGAATAATGAAAAACTAGAATTTTTTATCAAAAAACAGCCCGATCTTTCTTTTAAACTGATCCAGTTTTTCAATAGTTCCAAAAGAGTAAAAATGCAGGTAAAAGTCGAATCTTTAACGCAAGTGATCAATTTATTGGGAAGAGAAAAACTGCTTCGATGGTTAATGGTATATCTGTACTCCGAGATCTCTAAGAATCCGGCATCAAAGACCATGTTGGAACTGGCTATAAAAAGAGCGGAAAGAATGGAAGCGGAAGCCGACCCTAGAAATAAAGATAAAGCTTATCTGGCAGGCATGTTTTCTATGCTGAGTTCTATTTTCGAGACGGACATCAGAGAGTTGATGAACCATATCAATATGGATAATGATATAACTTCATTGGTTTTAGAAAGAAAAGGGATCTTCGCTTCTAGTCTTATGAGAGCTGAACAAGCTGAAAAAGATTATTTACGAAAGGTCATGTTGGCAAATTTTGATAAACTTTATACTCAAGACCTGATCTCTACATTGGAACAAAGCGGCATCGAAATAGACAAAGACAAAATATAAGCTCTTAATATAATAAATATTTTCGTTATACTGACGATGATATTAGCATTGTTCTAGGAGAATAACCGTCATGAAAGAGGATAAAGCCAGTTCAACTGCATATAGCGTCGTCCACGGGATTTTGCATACGGCAAAAAATCCGCAACTAAGCCACTTAGTCGATGATGACACGACTGAAGCATGTACAATGATTCTCTCTGCTTCGACAGAAGGTCGCAAACGTCTTGCCCAGCTTAATAGTCCTATGGGGAGCAAACTACTGCCTTTTCTTGAATGGCTTTTGCTTCCGGGGATCACTCTAAATTATGTGCTTAGAAAAAAATTCATCGAAGAAAAAGTACTCGAAGCCATTAGCGACTCTACTATCCAGGTTATCAATATCGGTGCCGGTTTTGATACATTAGCATGGCGTTTGAGCCGACGATTTCCATCCGTTAC
This sequence comes from bacterium, assembly GCA_018824305.1. GTDB lineage: Bacteria > Campylobacterota > Campylobacteria > Campylobacterales > Sulfurimonadaceae > Hydrocurvibacter. The sequence continues at coordinate 24,914 of JAHJGM010000003.1, read as the reverse complement.
TTTTATCGAGATCGACCATCCTGCTACCAGTATAGAAAAGACAAAAGCATTATCAAAAACATCATTTTCATCGCCAAATCTCTTTTTTGCCGCCGCAGACCTCAGCAAGACCTCTTTGGAATCGGTACTTGAAAATTGCAGCGGTTTTGATGCCAAACGCAAGACTCTTTATATCTGTGAAGGGGTGTTGATGTATCTAGACGAAGTACATGTTATAGAGATATTTGATGCGATCAAGGGACTCACGGGATCAGGGAGTCTCTTTGTCTTTAGCTGTATGGAACCGGGTAAAAGTGACAAAAACAACGTCCGCCCTCTTTTGCATCTCTATCTAAAACTCAAAAATGAACGCTACCGCTGGTATATTCCCGACACAGCTATAAAGCACTTTGTAGATGAACGTCGCTACAGCTTTATGGAGATGGCAAACAGCGAGACTTACTTGCAGAACTATCTTCCCAAAGGATATAAGAAAACCCTGCATCAAGGGGAGTACATAGTTATGGCAAAGGCACGGTGACCATGCAGTACCGATTTATCCATGTAACCGATCCTGAAATACTAGAGAAAGTCCACCGTTTCCGCTACAAAGTCATGCATGAGGAGCTGGGCTGGATCAGATCCAATGCAAGTAAAAAAGAAACTGATGCCTACGATCAATATTGCAATCAATTCGCTATTTTAAATCGTGAGGGAGAGATATGCTGTACAATGAGGCTGATCCACCACTCACCCATCGGCTACCCGACAGAAAGATTTCTCGATCTGCAAGATCCGCAATACGATTTTGACCGCGACAAACTCGCCGAGATGTCCAGAATTTTCATCGACATGAGATATAGAAATATGCGTGATACCAAGATATTTATCAGCAGTATCGTCAAAAGTCTGGCTTATGAAAAGATCAAAGAACACGGTATCGAACACTGTTACGGCATGCTTGAAAAAAAATTCCTCAAACTGGTCAATATGTTCAAGATCCCCTATCAGCCGATCGATGAGCTAAAACAGGATTACGACAAGCTAAAACATCCCAGTATGCTACATGTAAGAGATTTGGAGGAACAAAACCCGCAGCTTCTTAGTCATTGGCAACAATATCAAAATATTTCTGTTTTACATCTGGACATGCAGATAAGAGCCAACCAGGTTATCGTTTGATCTTGATAGAGCGACTTTAACTCTCTTGCTGTTTTTGCGTTTTTCGATTGACACGCATCTGTATTTTTGCCAGCTCTCTCATATCGTCGTTCAAATCGCTTTCATCGACGATCTCCACTCCCAAAATAGTTTCGATACAATCCTCTAAAGTTACGATACCGTCGGTTTGATCGTAGGCATCTTTGACCAGAAACATATGTTCCTTTTTTGATATAAACAGATCAAGGGCGACCGATACGGGGAGATTTCTGCTAATTGCAAAGATATCTTTTTTTATAGAACCGATCTTGACGTTGTCATCTTCGAGCACCTGTTTAAAGATATTTTTCGTAAGGACTATCCCTGTTACATTTTCCAGATTACCTTTGTAGATGGGGATTCTTGAAAATTGGAAGATCTCTTTTTGCGTCGCGACGACATCTTTGATCAGCATCTCCTCTTCAAGTGCAAATACGACACTTCTTGGAGTCAGGATCTCTTTGACCTTTATCTCGTTAAGTTTTAAAATATTTTCTATTGCATCGGATTCCTGCTCATCGAGTACGCCCTGATGTTCACTGAGAAGTGTAGTCTGCAGGAGTTCCTCTTTAGTGAACCTATTAAAGATTTTTCTGTTTTTGGAGATTCTATTAGTGACAAAAAGCGTACTGAGAATGATCGGATATGTTAAAATAATAAAGAGTTTGATTAGATGTGCAGAGATGGGAGCAAGCTGCCTATAATACACGGCACCTATGGTCTTTGGAACGATCTCGGATAAAAACAGAATAGAAAAAGTCAAGATTATCGATATCAGTACGACGGCATCATTGCCAAACACTTTTGATGCTTGTGCACCGACTGCCGTGGCACCTGCAGTATTTGCGATCGTATTTACGATCAAAATCGCTGCTATGGATTTATTTATCTGCTCTTTATGGTTGCGTAAAAGATTTCCCGTATGGGGTCTATGCTTTTCAAGTACCCCGATATATGAAAGATTTATGGAGAGTAAAACCGATTCCAACACGGAACACACGAAAGATACGACAATCGATAAAACAAAAAAAAGTATTAATAGTTCCACTTCTATCCTTTGCCAAGATTATAACCAAAAAGCCGATTGAATTTAATAGTTTCAAAGAACCAATTTGTTATAATTGCGCAATTATATTTTCAAGGAATGAAATGCGCGGTTATAAGATATTTGCTGGTACGTCTAGCGTCGAATTTGCTAAAGAGGTATGTGCAACACTTGATGTTCCACTGGCAAAAGCGGAGATTAAACGCTTTAGTGACGGGGAGATCTCTGTTCAGATCTCTGAAAGCGTTCGCGGACGTGATGTTTTTATCATCCAATCAACAGGAGCTCCATCAAACGACAACTTGATGGAACTTTTAATCATGACGGATGCCCTTCGTCGTTCAAGTGCAAGTAGTATCACGGCAGTCGTGCCATACTTCGGATACGCTCGTCAAGATAGAAAAGCTGCGCCTCGCGTACCTATCTCTGCTCGTTTAGTTGCAAATATGTATGAGACTGCAGGCATCGACAGAGTCGTGACTATCGACTTACATGCAGGCCAGATACAAGGTTTCTTTGACATCCCTGTGGATAACCTTTACGGTTCGATCATCTTCAAAGAGTACATCAAATCAAAACACCTGAAAAACCCTGTCATCGCTTCACCTGATATCGGCGGTGTTGCTCGTGCAAGATATTTTGCAGAAAAAATGGGTCTTGAAATGGTCATCGTAGACAAACGCCGTGAAAAAGCGAATGTCGCAGAAGTAATGAACATCATCGGTGATGTCACGGGCAAAGACGTGATTATGATCGATGATATGGTGGATACTGCGGGAACTATGGTAAAAGCGGCAGCTGCACTGAAGAAAAATGGTGCGACGTCTGTTATGGCTTGTGCGACTCACGCAGTCCTCAGCGGTAAAGCTTATGACAATCTAGACGGCGGCGAACTTGATGAACTTATCGTTTCAAACACACTCGTCTCAAAACCGAACAAAAAAATAAAAGTATTGACTGTTGCTCCGCTATTTGCCGAAGTTATCCGTCGCGTATATCACAACGAAAGCGTCAATTCACTATTTATATAAAATAGACCATCTTAAATTTAAAGAATATAACATATATGAAAAACATTAGAAACTTTTCTATTATCGCACATATCGATCACGGTAAAAGTACCCTTGCCGACCGTATTATCCAAGAGTGCGGAGCTGTCAGCGATCGTGAGATGACTAAGCAGATGATGGACACGATGGATATAGAACAGGAGCGCGGGATCACCATCAAAGCGCAGTCCGTGAGACTTGACTATGTCAAAGACGGTCAGCATTATGTGCTAAATCTTATAGACACTCCGGGCCACGTCGACTTCTCGTACGAGGTAAGCAAATCTCTGGCTTCAAGCGACGGCGCACTGCTTATCGTCGATGCCGCACAGGGTGTCGAAGCACAGACTATCGCAAATGTCTACATGGCACTTGATAACAACTTAGAGATCATCCCCGTCATCAATAAAATCGACCTTCCCGCTGCCGAACCTGAACGTGTTGCAGAAGAGATCGAAGCCACGATCGGCATCGATGCGACCGATGCACTTCTCGTTTCTGCAAAAAGCGGTATCGGTATCCGTGCATTACTTGACGCTATAGTCGACCGTGTCCCTGAACCAAAGGGCGATCCGGATGCTACGACAAAAGCGATCATCTATGATTCATGGTTCGATGCATATCTTGGTGCGCTTGCGCTCGTACGCGTGTTTGACGGTTCTATCAAAAAAGGTCAGCTTGTAAAACTTATGAGTAACGGCGAAGAGCATAGCGTTTTAGATCTTATGTATCCGCATCCGCTCAAACGCCAAAAGACTTCGGCAATCGAGAGCGGGGAGATAGGTATTGTCGTTCTTGGACTTAAAGATGTCAATGTCATCCATGTAGGCGATACGATCACCGATGCAAAAAACCCGACGCTCGAACCGGTTATGGATTATGAACCGGCAAAACCGTTTGTATTTGCAGGACTCTATCCGATAGATACGGACAAATTCGAAGACCTGCGTGAAGCACTTGACAAACTCCGCCTCAATGACAGCTCTCTTTCATATGAGCCTGAGACATCCGTTGCTCTTGGATTTGGGTTTCGTGTAGGATTTTTGGGAATGCTGCATATGGAAGTGATCAAAGAGAGACTGGAGCGTGAGTTTGATGTCGAGCTTATCGCTACTGCGCCTTCTGTTATCTATAATGTATATTTGACAAACGGCGAAATGGTTCAAGTTCAAAACCCTTCCGAATTGCCGGAACCAAACTATATAGAGAGAATCGAAGAGCCTTATGTAAAAGCAACTGTCATCACTCCGACGGAATATCTTGGAAACATCATAACTCTGCTTATCTCAAAACGCGGTATACAGGACAAGATGAGTTATATCAACGAAGAGCGTGTCCTTTTAGAATACTCCCTTCCGATGAATGAGATCGTCGTGGATTTTTACGACAAACTCAAATCTATCTCAAAAGGATACGCAAGTTTTGACTACGATCCTAGCGGATTTCAAGAGGGTGACCTTGTAAAACTCGATGTCAGGGTCGCAGGCGACGTTGTCGATGCACTTTCTGTCATCGTACCTCGTACTTCTGCTGATTCCCGCGGACGCGTACTCGTTAAAAACATGAAAGAACTGATCCCTCGTCAACTTTTCGAGGTCGCTGTTCAAGCTTCTATCGGCAACCGTGTCATCGCACGTGAAACCGTAAAAAGTATGGGCAAAAACGTAACTGCAAAATGTTATGGCGGGGATATCACCCGTAAACGCAAGCTTTTAGAAAAACAAAAAGCGGGTAAAAAACGTATGAAGTCCATCGGTAAAGTACAGCTTCCGCAAGAAGCTTTTATGTCCATCCTGAAAATGGACTAAAGGCCCAACGATGCGCTGCATGATGTGTGAGAATCTGTCCCTCATACATATCTGCTCCCCGTGTAAAGAAAATTTTCTCACTCCCACGCTCAGCAAACGAAAAATCCTAAACAATATAGAAGTTATCTCCTTTTACAAATATAAAGATATCAAAGACCTCATACATACCAAACATACCGACCTTGGGTACTACATCTACTCTACTCTTGCCGAACTTACATTTAAAAAGTTTGCTTCCGAGTTTGTTTTTGATCAAAAGATCGCTAGTATCGCCATAGATGACAGGGTCAAAAACGGCTATTCTCACACAGCCATCTTAAACAAAGCTCTAAAGAGCCGCCATATAACTCCAAAACATGCCAAACTGCGTTCAACAAACGATATCACCTATGCAGGTAAAACAAAAGAGTACAGACTCAACCATCCAAGAGATTTTGAGGTAAAAGAGTTTAAAGAGATGAGTGTTATCTTAGTTGATGATATCATTACAACAGGATTAACACTCACTCAGGCCTGTAACACGCTTACATGTAAGGGGAAAGAGGTTCTATTTTGCCTTACTCTTGTGGATGCGAGTGAATAAAAAGGAACTGTCATCGAGAAAAAAATAGGATTCTTAGAAGCTTTTAGCATCGGTGTCGGAGGGATGGTCGGCGGAGGGATATTTGCCGTACTGGGGCTCACTATCGATCTTTCGCGCGGCGGTGCTCCCATAGCATTTATTATCGCCGGAGTACTTGCACTCATAACAGCTTATTCTTATGTAAAACTATCTCTTCGCTATCCAAGTGAGGGAGGGACTATCGAGTTTATCGTCCAAGCTTTTGGAAACGGCCTTTTCTCTTCTATCATTAATAATCTTCTGCTCATCAGTTATGTCATTATGCTCGCTCTTTATGCGTATGCTTTTGGAAGTTATGGGGCTGTTTTATTTGGCGATGGCTCAGAGTGGGTACACAAAGCACTCTCATCAGGTGTGATTTTACTTTTTATCTTCATCAATATCCTCGGTGCTTTTTTAACCGGCAGAGCGGAAGATATCATGGTATTTGCAAAAATAATCATACTGCTTGTCTTTGCCGCTGTGGGGATCATGAGCATTAATTGGACACATATGGCACCGCAAGAATGGATGCCTCTGCCCTCTGTCGCAGCAGGCGGATTTATGATCTTTCTTGCATATGAAGGTTTTGAACTCATAGCAAACACCGCAAGGGATGTCAAAGACCCACAGGTAAATCTTCCGCGTGCTTACTACGCTTCAGTTATATTTGTCATTTTACTCTACATAGTCATCTCGGCGGTGGCTGTGGGAAACCTGAGCTTTGCAGAGGCAAAAAGTGCACAAGATTATGTTTTGGCAAAAGCTGCCGAGCCATTCTTCGGTCATATAGGATTTATATTTATCTCCATAGCCGCCCTGCTCTCCACAGCTTCAGCCATCAATGCGACCATTTATGGAAGCGGACGCATCAGCTACATAGTCGCAAAACTCGGCGAACTTCCCATAGAGTTTGAGACAAAGATCAAACACGGATATGAGGGTATGGCTATAATCGGTATACTCGCCATCATCTTTACAACACTTTTTAATCTAAATAATATCTCTGTTGCAGGTAGTATAGGGTTTTTAACAGTCTTTGCTCTTGTCAACTTTGCAAACTTCAAACTTTATCAGCAGACAAGCTCAAACCGTTTTATACCGGCAATCGGTACCATACTTTGCAGCGGTGCTGCAGTGACTTTAATCGGCTATAACATTCAAAACTCGCCGGACTCACTTTATAGTAGCTTGGTAGTTCTCTTTAGCGTACTTATTTTAAGCTATCTGTATAACCATCTAAAAGGTAAAAAACTCGCAGCTTATATAGATAAAGAGCTCGAACGTGAGGAACGCCTTTTAAAAGAGCTTCTTTAAGAGCTGAGAGTTGATGAAAAAACATTCAATTTCGCAACTATGAAGTAATAAATAAAAGTTATAATACCCTTATGTATAAACTATTTATTTTCACCTTACTCCTCGGCAGTTGTGTTTTAGCAAACGAGTTAAAACCACTTCCGTATGAGGCAAATATAAGATCGGTACGTTCTATTGGCCAAGATGCTATTGTTTACGGCAGCGGCGATCATAACGTATATGTTTTTATCGATCCTTTGTGTCAATATTCGCGCAAATTCATCTCGATGGTCTCAAACAATCCGCTTATGCTTGCAAAATACCGTTATCATCTTTATCTCTACGGTATTCCCCGCTTACATTCACAAAACGCCATCGCGGCAGTTTATAGCGCAAAAGACCCGCTAAAAACGCTTTTAAGTATTATGATCGATGATAATAAAACAACGGCACCCGTAACACCTCAAATTGAAGCCAAGGTCTCTGCTATAAAAGCGATAGCCTTGCAGTTAAACGTCAACAAACGACCCTTTTTGATCTTAGAAAAATAGGAATGAATCCGTATGTATTACCATAGACCAGAGATCACCGGATACCTTGAGTTCATACTGATATTCCGAAAGCAGATTATCTTTTTTTTCACTTTAACGGCAATCCTGTTTATGACCACTTTAGAACCAAAGTTTCTCTCTTCGGATGAGCTTTTTTGGTTAGAAAGCTCAAAAGAGGCAAAACAGACCGATCTGCATCATTTCGAGCGATATAAACAATCTAAACTGATCGTTCATATCAAGCAGTTCGATGATGAAACGCTGGCAAAACTTCAAAAGCTCCAGCAAGAGCTTTCTGCCCTTGCACAAGTCAAAAAGGTCTCCTCGATCTTTAGCAACGATTTCATAGAGAATCAGTCCGACTCCAATAATTCCAGAATGCTGGTAGTTCTTAACTCCTCGCAAATCGACAGTTTAAAACTAAAACAGCTCATTAAAAAGTCCCATAACAACTACTGCAACGTAGTCGATAAAGAGTTCACTACCTTTTACTTTTTTTTAAGCACTACCGGCACAGTCGATATTACAAAACTCTATATTCCCGGAGAGTACCAGTACATCCACTTGGACGACAGGGTCCACTGGAATATCCTCTTTATCTATTTATTGATCTTTGGTGCGATGCTTGTATTTGCGTTTAGAGTACTTTTTAGAAACTATCTTGCAGCATTTACGGCTCTCTTTATTTTGACACTCTCGACCATACTCACCTTTGGTACTATCATTTTGATCACCGGTATCAATACTATCCACATTACGATGCCTTTTATTACCATCAGTATCTCTCTTGTTGAATTTTTGTATTTTTATTACCGCTGGCATGTTTCTCAGTACAAATCTAGTGAGATACAAGCTCTGCGTAAAATGCTAAACAGAAATATGGCTCCTGCGATGTGGACATCGATTTTGACAATTTTGGGACTCGGCAGTCTAGTCTTTATCGATTCTGACATCATCAAACTCCTGAGCCTTAGCGTCATTGTCTCCTCTATTGTCAGCTATGTTCTCAACCTGACGGTTCTGCCTGCAATACTCAGTCATTTTACACTGCGCCATACCCATGTTCCCTATGTTAAATTAGGCTATCTTTTAGCATCCAGCGAGCTGCATTACAATAAAAAATTTCTCTTGGGATTTTTATCGATCACCTATGGTTTGCTGATTATCGGAGCGGTTACGATCTACTCAAAAAGCCATAGTTTTTTTCAACTGCATGTAAAAAATGAACAGCTTGAACTCAAAATCCCCTATAAACAGATAGATCTCAGTCTTATTACCTCTTTGGAACAATTCACGAGTGATCTGCAAAACAGATTTGAAGACGAAATAGGAGATGTTGTCTCAATAGCATCACTTGTCAACAACCTTAATGAGGCAAATACGCAAACCGACAAGCTGGATGACGAAGCGTTGCTTCAAGCACTTTTCTTTATCGATCTGTATCGGCTCAATGACAAATACTTTGACGATAATACGGTAAATGTAGTTATCAATCTATTTGATATCAATAAATTCGAGTTGTTAGAGTGGTTACAAACATATCCCAAGATCGAGCTTTATTTTCTTGACGATGCCACACTCTTCAGTCTTGCAAAATACAACAAAACCCTACTGCTTGCGAGCTCACTCTTTTTTGCTCTTATTCTCATTGGTTTTGTTACAGGCTGGATCTTTCGCTCAGTTCCCATGATCTTCGTAGGCTTTAGCGTCAACCTCATCCCTATTCTTTGGTTTGGAGTATTCATTACTCTGCTAAACATTCCGCTGAGTATCGAGATGCTGATCGCCATGACCATCTCTTTGGGGCTTGCATCTGATGCAACGATCCATTTTGCTTATAAATATTTTAGGTTACGATATGACGGTATGAGTCAAAAGCACACACTGGAAAAACTTTTCTTTTACACGGGTATTCCGGTAATCATAGGGTCTTTTGTGCTTGTCTCTGTTTTTGGATCACTCTATTTTTCACAAGTAGAATCCCTGCAGCTCATCGGTGTCTACAGCGCCCTGCTTATTTTCATCTCGCTGCTGAGTGACCTCTTTGTCTTACCTGTCATGCTTTTATTCGTAGACAGGTTCCAAAAGAGAAACAAGACTCTTTAAAACAATCCTTTTAAGAACTTGTTTATCTCTTTGTTGATCGCTTTGCCTGCTTCTTTTTCTATCAGTTCGGTTGCATCGATCGTTATTCTCGGATGTGACATTTCGCCCTTGAGTATGAGCGTCAAAGGATTTTGATTCGCTTCTACCCTGATAGTCGCTTCCAGATGTTTCGTGTTTGAGTTTAGTTTGAGGTTTTTCGTGTCTATCTTGGCATTATTTGAGTTGAGATGCAGTGAAGCGACGATGTTTTCCTGATCTATCCCGGCACTTAGGCGACCTAAAAACTTCTCTTTGTAAAGATCTGTTTTTGTGTACTGTTTTACAAGATTTATCATCTGCGTATTTACAAAATGACCATCGGTAAGTTTGGCGTCGAGCTTTCCTGATTTTTTTGCAATGTTATATTCAAATCTGCCGCCAAGCGATGAATCAAAAATTTGCGGATAAGTGAGCATCTCCAATATTGGCAGAGTCCGCACATCGCTCAGATCCGCCCTCAAGTCATCATTATGCAAAATGGCATCTACCTTTCCGCCGAAAATATCCGTATGGGCTTTGATATCCAGATCCTTCTCTTTTTGCAATCTTCCCTCTACTGCCATCGCTCCTTTTAAATCTCTCTTTGTGATAAAAAACAGTTTGCCAAGATCGGGCAGTTTTATTTTATAGTCTGTATCTATACTTTGATTCTTTACGTTATAACTGGCTTTGTTCACTGCGAGCGTCATCAGATTTGACGTCAGAGCAATACCCGTATCTATGCTGTTTTTTGAAAGTTTCGAATCTGTCTTGGCACTAAAATTTACTTTGGGCATATCTTTCAATCCATAACTCTTTGACAGATAGTTTACATCTAACACACCCTTTTTTATCTCTGTTACAACATTGCCCTCTAATGAAGACAGGTCTTTTATATTCATCCTGACATCTACAGAGGCATCTGCATAATGAGGCTGACTGACCATATACAAAAATTTGGATAGGTTCAAATTCTTTATATCTGCATTTACCTGTTTAGGAGTGAAGTCGGCAAGTTCTGCGTCAAAAACTGTCTTACTGCTTGCAATGTCGCTTTTACCCCTTACATGTAAGTTCTCTTTTGTCCCTTTGACATTTCCCTCTATATCTATTTTTCCGCGAAGAGGCGCTTTGAGTATAGGACGCAGAAGTGCGAGTTCTTTTACATTTATATTGTACGTGAGATCGAGTGCCAATGGAGAAGGCGTGACTATGCCTTTAGATTGGATGTTTGCAAGATTGGATTTGAACTCGTACATGTAGAGGGCTTCATCACCTTTGAGTCTTGCTTTTGCATCCATGCTGAACTCTGTTTTTGGCAGACCTACACCAAACTCCTTTTTCATCAGTTCATAGTCTATCTTTGAATCACCTACATGTAGAGTCATATCACCATCAAGCCGGTGAGGTTTGATGTTTTTGAAATTAAGGTCAAGGTCAATGCCCGCACTCGCATAGCTCTTTTCCCCCATCAGTGCCAAAAACTCTTCCAATCTCGCATGTTTGATCTTTGCGATAATGGAAGTCGGGTCGAACTTTGTCAATTCTATATGGTAATAGGTATCACTTTTTGCAACATCGCTCATCCCGTCGATCTTCATAAACTCCGGATTGCCTTTCACATCCCCGCTGGTATGAAAACTCCCATGTAACTCTTTTTTTGTTAAAGATGAAAGTGTTTGCAGTTCATTAAATTTACAGCTGTAATATATGTCGAAGATTTGAGAAAACAGCGAATACTTTCCGTCTACATGTAAGCTGTTTTTTTCATTTAACAATAAAGTTAGTTCAATATAATTTGTTGTAAGTTTAAATACATCGACCTTTAGAGGAAGTTTTGTATTCTCCTGTAACTTTGATTCAAGGAGCGGTTTTACCAAGTTGTTTCCAAATGCCGTAAAGGCGACTATATATAAAAGGACAACTGCAGATAAAACTAGCCCGAGAACCCATCCGATGTATTTCAATGTGAGACCTTTTTTAAAAAATTTTATCATAAAAGTGATAAATGAAGGGGTTTTTCAGACTTGATACAAATAGACTCAACTAAATTAAGTAAATTTAATTAGATTACACTTGACATAGATTGACTCAATTTGTTATAATACTTGCAGATTTCAAAGAAGGAGTCAATTTTTAATATGTCTGATGAAACAATAAACGAGGAATCCACCCCGCAAGATGAGGGGATTGAGATTTCAGAGGAAGTCGTAGAAGAACTTACTGAGATTGAGCAGCTTCGCAAAGAAAATGCTGAATTAAAAGATAAGTATGCAAGAGTACATGCAGATTTTGATAATATAAAAAAACGTTTAGAGCGCGAGAAATATCAAGCTCTTGAATATGCAAACGAAAAATTTGCAAGAGATCTAATCCCTGTAATAGATTCTTTATCAATGGCACTGACTGCTACAAAATCAGAGCTAGAGCCGGAAGAACTACTTCAGAAATTAGAAGAGGGTATAGAACTTACTATGAAACAGTTTGTGACTACTCTTGAAAAACATGGTGTCACAGCCGTGAGTCACGATGAAGAGTTTGACCCGAATATTCACAATGCGGTTCAAAAAGTAGACAGTGACGAGCATGAAAGCGGACAGATAGTTCAGACATTCCAAACGGGATACAGATACAAAGACCGCCCGCTTCGTGATGCGATGGTAGTAGTCGCCAATTAAATCAGAACGATATTTGGAATAAAATCCCAAGTATCTACGCTAGGCGCTATGCCACTAAAGTACAAAAATGCTTCCGGCATTTTCACTTGAAGCATAGTAGATACATAAATTTTTAAAATCTGACACGAAAGTATCAAGCTTTTCGGGGAAACATCGCTAACGCGAACGGTTCCCTTGTTTTGTCGCCACAGCGGCGCAAGCGAAGATAAAGGGACTTTGTTCCTTTATCGGAATAATAAAGTGAAGGATTACCTTCATTTTAATTTTTAAAAAAAATTCAAATTAAGGAAATAATATGTCAAAAGTAATTGGTATAGATTTAGGAACAACAAACTCTTGTGTTGCAGTTTATGAGGGCGGTGAGGCTAAGATCATCCCTAATAAAGAGGGTAAAAACACTACTCCATCAATTGTAGCATTTACAGACAAAGGCGATGTACTTGTAGGTGATCCTGCAAAACGTCAAGCGATCACAAACCCGCATAAAACGATCTCTTCTATTAAGAGAATCATGGGTCTTATGATGAATGAGGATAAAGCTAAAGAAGCACACGATAAAGTAACTTACCAAATCGTCGATAAAGATGGAATGGCTGCTGTTGACGTTGCAGGCAAGATATATACGCCTCAAGAGATCTCTGCAAAGATCCTTACAAAACTCAAAGAGGATGCAGAGAGCTACCTTGGCGAAAAAGTAACTGACGCTGTTATTACGGTTCCTGCTTACTTCAATGATGCTCAACGTAAAGCAACAAAAGATGCAGGTACAATCGCAGGACTGAACGTTCTTCGTATCATCAATGAGCCTACTGCTTCTGCACTGGCTTACGGTCTAGAGAGCAAAGCTGATGAGAATGTACTTGTTTATGACCTAGGCGGCGGAACGTTCGACGTTACGACTCTAGAGATCAGTGATGGGACTTTTGAAGTTCTTTCAACTGACGGAAATGCATTCCTAGGTGGAGATGACTTTGACAACAAGATCGTTGACTTCCTTGCTGCTGAGTTCAAAAACGATAACGGAATCGATCTAAAAAATGACAAAATGGCTCTTCAACGTCTAAAAGATGCTGCAGAAAACGCTAAAAAAGAGTTGTCATCTGCTCAAGAAACCGAGATCAACCTTCCGTTCATCACAGCTGATGCAACAGGTCCAAAACACTTAGTCGTGAAACTGACTCGTGCTAAGTTCGAGGGTATGATCGAGACTCTTATCAAAGAGACGATTTCTCACATTAAAACTGCGATGAAAGATGCTAAGTTAGATAACGGTGCTATCAAAGAGATCATCATGGTCGGTGGTTCTACTCGTGTACCACTCGCTCAAAAAATGGTTTCTGAGTACTTCGGCGGTAAAGATCTAAACAAAAGCGTAAATCCGGATGAAGTCGTTGCTGCGGGTGCTGCTATCCAAGGTGGTGTTTTAAGAGGAGATGTAAAAGATGTTCTACTTCTTGACGTTACTCCGCTTTCACTTGGTATCGAGACTCTTGGCGGTGTTGCTACGAAGATCATCGAAAAAGGTACGACTATCCCTGTGAAGAAATCTCAAGTTTTCTCAACTGCAGAGGACAACCAACCGGCTGTTACGATCAGCGTAGTTCAAGGTGAGAGAGAGTTCGCAAAAGATAACAAATCTTTAGGTCTGTTTGAACTTTCAAACATCCCAGCGGCTCCTCGCGGTGTGCCTCAGATCGAAGTTACTTTTGACATCGATGCAAACGGAATACTCACTGTTAGTGCAAAAGACAAAGGAACTGGAACTGAGCAAAAGATCACAATATCAGGAAGTACAGGACTTAGTGAAGACGAGATCAACCAAATGGTTCAAGATGCTGAAAAGCATAAAGCTGAAGACGGAAAACGTAAAGCACTAGTTGATCTACGTAACCAAGCAGATGCTCTGATCGCTCAAACTGAAAAATCTATGACAGAGATGGGCGAAAAACTTGACGCTGCGGAGAAAACAAAAATCGAAACAGCGATCACAGAACTTAAAGCGACGCTAAAAGATGAAAACTCTACAAAAGAGCAGATCGAAGCAAAAGTAAAAACTTTAACTGAAGCAAGTCATAAAATGGCTGAGCAGATGTATAAACAAGAAAATCAAGGTGGCGAAGCAGCACAGGGTGCTAAAAAAGCTGACGATGATGTCATCGACGCAGAGATAGAGTAATCTATCTTATAAAAGAGCCTGTTGGCTCTTTTATATCTCTTTCAACTACTCAAATTTATCTTCCATAATCGCTTTTAAAAATCTCTTATAGGTATACCTGTTAAAAACATACTCTTTTGCTTTAAAAAGTGTGTCGAACATGATCTCCCAGAGTATCGTGAAATTATCATCTGTCCTGACACTGCAAAGCTGTTGCTGCATCATTCGCTCTAACTTGCTGATCTCTTTTGCATGTTCAGCATACTGTTTTATGATCTCATACTCGACACCGACTTTTGCAAATGATTGAACAAGTTTAATAACCGAGAGATCCTTATCGGTAAACTCATTATCATTTAAAGGGATAATGATCCCATCTTGTAACAGCCTATCCAAAAGTTGTTTTTCAATTTGAAAATGCTCTAGAAATTCATCTTTCGTATAATATTTTTCATTTTTTGAGACCAAACTAAGAGTGTTCATCAAAGGTTCTATCATTGTAAAAGATGTTGCAAGCGATCTGTTTTTATTTTTTAGTGCAACTTTTATATCATCATTTGAACTGCCGATGCTGCTTTTCATATATTTAATATATTTTATTAACTCCAGATGCTCATCACTATACACGTGAACATTTGACTTGATCTTCTTTGCCTCAGGCAGCATCCCCTCTCGTATATAGTAAAGTATAGTCGATTTCGGTACATCTGTGAGTGAAACTAGTTGCGATATTTTATATTCCATATCTTTCTCTTTTTAAAACTCTAATTAAGAATTATACATTATAATTATATCGTTAAGTTTAACTTAACGTTTTTATAAACCAAAAAGGGAAATAATGGCACACATAAAATTACCGGAATTTGAAGAGATGACTCCTAGCATACAGGAAAAAGCAAGACCTATTTTAGAAAAAACGGGGCAGCTTGGCGAGATTTTCAAACTCATCGCACTTGATGAAAAGATATATTTTGCAACGGATATGATGGTTCAAAAATATCTTTTAGACCAAACAACTCTTTCCTATGACGTCAAAGAAGCAATCGCTCTTCTTATTTCCAAAGAAAACGGCTGCAAGATGTGTGTCGATGTGCATAAAAGCATAGCGAAGATGCTCGGACTTACAGAAGAGAAGATAGAGCGTATTTTACAAGGCGTGGATGCGATGGATGCCACTCAAGGCGAAAAAGCACTTCTAAACTTCTGTATCAAAGCTTCAAAAAAAGATAACTATAAAATACTAAAAGAGGAGATAGAAGCACTAAAAGAATTTGGATATAATGATACTCAAATTCTTGAGGCTGTTGCTATTACAGGCTACTTTAACTATATAAACACTCTCTCCAATGTATTTGCACTCGGCGAGTAATTTCTAAAAATAAAAATATAGGGACAAAAATGGTAAAAGAAATCGTTACATATCCGACAACACCAAGTCTTGAATACGGTGCCAATGTCAGACATTTCAATGATGAGATGCTAGCTGTCATAGAAGATCTAAAAGACACGATGCAGGCAAATGATCTAACTGCACTTGCAGCGTTTCAGATCGCTTCTCCTCTCTCCATTATCGTTATTAAACAGGACAACGGAGAGTTTTTGGAAATCATCAATCCAAGGATTATAAAACGAGAAGGCAGTATAAATCCTACTGAGATAACGGCTTATTTTCCCGGATTAAGTGCTAAGACAAAGCGTTATGAAAAAATAAAAGTCATGTATGAAGACAAAGACCAAAATCAGAAGTTTCTTGATGCCGATGGCGATTTGGCCGTAACTTTACAGAGAAAGATGGACTACCTTTTCGGCGCGAATTTCAGAGTCAGACTCGATAATGAAGAGAAAAAACTCTTTGATTCAAAATTGGAGTTTGGAACTGACGCGATCATGAAAAACGATTGTCCTACGGTCTTTAAAAGAGACAGACTTTTACGAATATTAAAAGTTTTATTTATAATCGGTTTCGTATCGCTCGGTGCAAAATTTTTCATAGACGAATCTCTATTACCGGTTTTAAAAACTGCAGAAAACTCTATTATGCTCGCGATGATAACGACATCGATTATCTACTTTTTCTATGCGCAGTATGAGGGCAAACAGTACAAACACTGTACATCTTGTCAAATAGGCAATATCATCGGTTCTACTGCTTTATCTCTTGTCAGACTTATCGTTTTATTTATTGCCAACTATTTTCTTCTTTGGTAAAAAATAAAACCAAAGCACTACGGCAAGCAGCGTCATGGACAGACTAAGTATCTGTCCAAGTGTAACAGCGTTGCAACAGATATAACCTATCTGTACATCAGGTGCTCTAAATATCTCCGCTACAGCTCTTAAAATCCCGTATGAAAACGCATATAAAAGGATCAGCTCGCCATCAAACTTTTTATTTTTTCTGTACATGTAGACGATAAAAAATACGACGACACCCTCTAAAAATGCTTCATAAAGTTGTGACGGATGGCGTAAAGTACCGCCGACGTATATACCCCAACTGACATCCGTAGCGCGTCCAACAAGCTCCTGATTCAAAAAATTGCCGATACGTCCAAAGACATAACCAAGAGGAACAGAAACAGCCACTATATCCATAAGCTTTCCAAAATGGAGTTTATCTTTTTTACTGTAAAGATATGCGCCGATCAAGAAACCAAAAAGAGCTCCGTGATAACTCATACCACGTATTCCGACGAATTCGCCATCTTTAAACGGATTAAATATCTGCCACGGATGAGAAAGATAATAAAGAGTGTCCGGATCGTAAAAAAGGATATACCCTAATCTCGCTCCTAGTATTACACCTATCTCCACATAGATGAAGAATCTATCGAGCTGCTCCCTATTGATGTCGAGCTTATCTTTATCCACTATCCATTTTGCCGTATATAAAGCACTTACTAGAGCTAAGACATACATAAGCCCATACCAATGAACAGGCAGAGAAAACAGATGAAAAGCTACCGGATTAAAATGCTCATAGATATGATTCCAATACTCCATTATTTTCCTAACGCCTCAGCAATCAGTTCGATAGGATTTTTGAACACCACATCCACATCAGCTTGATACATCGAGTTATTTATCTGCATACGACAAGCACTGCACTCGGCACTCACCACCGTTGCTCCCGTCTGTTTTATCATCGCAGCTTTAGGGATTCCCGCAGCTTTTGCAAAATGGTACTTCTCAGTCTGCATAGTCACACCGCCGAATCCGCAACAAGCATTTGGATCACTCATCTCTTTGATCGTGTAGTTCTGAGAGATAAGCTTGCGAGGTTCCTGATAGACTCCCTGCATCTTTCTAGCGTGACATGGATCATGATAGGTCACATCAATATTTTGTTTGCCTTTTGACGCCAGCAGAGTCCTTAAATGCGTATGAGTATCCAGCCACTCTGTCGCCATAAATATCTTTTTTGCCACTTTTTTTGCACGTTCCTGCCACTCGGGCTGATCGTGAAAGTAATGTTCATAATCTATCTTCATCATAGCACTACATGTAGCTTCAGGAATGATGACCGCTTCCACGTCGTCTATGAACTTTTCAAAATACTCGATGTTGTACTTAGCCAAATAATCGACAGTATCAAAATCACCCGTAAAATAAGCAGGAGCAGAACAGCACTTTTGTGCTTTTGCCAAGAATGCGTCTATTTCTAAATGCTCTAATATCTTGAGCAGTGAATCCCCAACCTGACGGTAATTGTAGTTCCCCAGACAACCGATAAACACTGCTACTTTTCTTTTCCCGCCGTTAGAGATGTTTTCAGGATGCGCGTTTAAAAAAGATGTTTTCCCCATACTCGGAAGAAGTCTGTCTTTTTTGATAATAGGCATAGAAAATCTAGGTTCCATAGACTCGATCTCTTTGCGTATCTTAAATCCGCATGTTTGGAATACATACCCGAGTTTAAACAGGATATCCATAGTAAATCTATGGCGCAGCAAAAAGAAGAATGCTCTTTTAAACCAAGCTATCCCGTATTTTTTACGGATATCGTTACGTACCTGTTCGATGACCATATCCGTTGGAAGTGCTTTAGGACAGACATCCGTACAATTCGTACATAAGAAACAGCTCTCAAATATCTCTTTTGCATTTTTGTCAAGTTCGAGTTTACCGTCTTGATAAGCGCCAAGCAGATCGATAAATCCGCGAGGAGAGGTCACCTCATCGGGATTGACATTATGGATGGTACAAACAGGTATACACTTACCGCATTTGACACATGCGTCTGAAGTCGCTTTAAAATCAAATATTTCGTTTGCCTGCATATATCACACCGTCTTAGAAAATGTTTTTTGGCTGGCTGCATGGTTTTTCATATACGCATCAAAGGGCATCGCTATATTTCTAATGAGCAAAGTTCCTGTTTCCGAACAGACGATATGTTCCTCATCCATAGTTAAAAGTCCTTCCTGAACAAAAGGTTTTAAAGCTTCTATCGCATCGGCAAAGTACGTTTTAAACTCGATGTTAAACTCTTTTTCAAAACGTTTGATATCGAGTTTGAAATTGCTCATCAACTCCATGATCACATATTGACGGATCATATCATCCTCATTTAAAAGCACGCCGCGTTCAAAAGGCAGACGTCCTGCGTCGATCGCTTCTTCATACTCATTCATCTCTTTGAAGTTTTGAGCATAATAATCTACACCCTCGCCTATCGACGTTAGCCCCACACCGATGAGATCAGCTCCGCCCTTAGTCGTATAACCTTGGAAGTTTCTATGCAATTCACCCTTTTCTATTGCTTTAAAGAGCTCATCTTTAGGCTTTGCAAAGTGATCCATCCCTATCATCTTATAACCGTGAGAAGTCATAAAGTCTATGGTGTATTGCATGATATGCAGTTTTTCTTCAGGGGTAGGAAGCGTCGTTTCATCGATCTTTCTCATCGTCTTTTTCAGCCAAGGGACATGTGCATAGTTAAACACAGCAAAACGATCAGCGTCTAAAGTCAGTGAAAGTTCAAGAGTCTCTTTAAATGTCTGGAGGTTTTGATATGGAAGACCGTAGATAAGATCGACGTTTACAGAGACCATATTATATTTTCTTGCCAGATCCATCGCATTTTTTGTGATATCATAGGGCTGAACGCGATGAACTGCCACTTGAACTTTTTCATTAAAATCCTGAATCCCGAAGCTTACACGATTAAATCCTGCTTCACTCATCACTTTCATCTGTGCTTCATCTATATGACGAGGATCGATCTCACAGCTAACTTCGGCATCCTTTACAAAGTTAGGAAAATACCCCTTTATCATACTGATGATCTCTCCCAGCTGCTTGGCTGAGAAAAATGTCGGAGTACCTCCGCCAAAATGCATCTGGATCACTTCTCTAGACATATCTAAGTGTTTAGAGAGAATTCCCAGTTCACGGCGAAGATACTTTATATATCTTATCTTCTTCTCCTCTTTGGAAGTAAATACAACATTACAACCACAGAAATAGCAGGCATTTCTACAAAAAGGAAGGTGAAAATATAATGATAAAGGACGGCTTTTATCCTGTGATTCTAGTTTTTTTATATATTCATCATATCTGAAATTATCATTAAATTCCAATGCTGTCGGATAGCTTGTATATCTCGGCCCCGGCTTAGAATATTTAGTAAATTTTGCGAAATCTAGCATAAGAGATCCATTTTTTATAGTATAAACGTGATTATGGCAAATATGTGTTGAATATGTTATAAAATATAGGGAGAATCATCAGGTATAAGAAGTTACTAAGATGCGAAATATGTTTTTTTGTTTACTTTTAACACAAGTGTGATAACTTTGTAATATATTCTTTAAAAAATATCACTTTTTTAGTATACTTACATAAATGAAATTATCACTTTTTCAAATAATAGAAGTTTAGGATAAGTTATGAAAAACAAAAGAGTCCTGATTGTCGAAGACGATGAAGTCACTGCAATGAATCTCAAGATGTCGTTAGAGAAACAGGGTTATGCAGTTGTATCAATAGCCGAAGATGCAACAAGTGCAAAAAGCAAATTAAAAGTCTATAACCCGGATATCGTCATTATTGATATATCATTACAAGAGAGTGATGATGGGATAATGTTAGCAAACTATATTCGCGAAAAACAACTCATGCCATTTATATTTTTAACGGCTCATACGGATGACCATATTATAGAGGATGCAAGCAAAACTGAACCATACGGCTATATAATCAAACCGTTTGATCCCTCAAATCTACATGCCACTATCCAAATGGCACTCTATAAATATGACCAAGAAAAGAAAAGAAGCGAAAGTCTTGATTCATTAAAAGTCGATAAGCTCAATCTGGAAAAACTGCTCTATAGCAAAAAAATGGTCGACAAACCAATCGTACCGTTTGGTAACGGTTATCATCTAGATATCAGCGTTTGCGAAACTTTCTATAATGGTAAAAAAATCAAATTGACGAAGAAAGAGAACTCTTTTATACGTCTATTAGTCGCTCAACTTGGTCTGGTTGTCAGTTTTGAACAGGCAATAAGCTATGTATGGGAAGATGACGGTGCTACCGAGAACAGTGTTCGTACGCTAGTCTGGAGACTTAGAAACAAACTGCCTACAGACATCATAAAAAATGCTTCAGGGATGGGATACTATATAGAAGATTAAAAAACTTTAATCTTCATATACTCTTTCTCTATTCTCTGTATACACTCTTCGTAATTATATAATTCATTTTCTCTTTTTGAGTTTATCTCCAGTTCGTGTGCATATTTCTGAAGATTTTCCAATCTAAAGTTTGCACTCGAACCTTTTATGGAATGAGCTAGTCTTGAAATATTATAATAGTTTTTTTGCAAGATCTCATCTTTTAATTTTGGCAAGGTATCATCCATTTTTCTAATATAAATACCTAAAAGTCTTTGTAATTGATCGGAGTCAAGCTGCAGCTCATACTTTAAATCTTCTATATTAAAACCTTTCTCGTTTTCTTGCTCAATTTCAGGTTCTAAGGATGTTTCAAAAACCATCTCCAACTCTTTTAAAATGATCGGTTTGCCTAGAAAGAAATCACACCCTTTTTTTAAACTTTTTTCTTTAGAACCCTTGATCACATTTGCAGTTAACGTTGATATAGGTGTATGTTTTAGATTATAGACCTCTTCATAATACCGTATATCTTCAACAGCCTCAAAACCGTTTTTTATCGGCATTTGATCATCCATAAGAATCAGGTCATAACTGTTTTCCTTGTACATCGATACGGCTTCGACACCGTTAGATGCTATATCGTATGTCACCCCATACTTGTCCAAAATAATTTTTATCAGCTCCTGATTCGGTTCGTTATCTTCAGCAACCAAGATATGACCCTTAAATCTCTTGCTGTTTTTTAAACTGCTGTTGCGTTTGTTATAAGCTTCACTTAGTCCTAAAGCATCCAGAGTCCTGTCTCTTAACTTTGTCAAATATATGGGAAAACAAAGATTTGATACATTGCTGATCAATTCATAATTATCATCCATATACTCAATTATGGCTATTGAGGGCTTATTTTTTTGAATGATCTTATATCTCAAGGCATCATCAAGATCACTATCCATAAAATAGAGTAGATCATAATCAGTTTGCTTGATATCATTGATAATATTTAACTCTACGCCGATCTGGTTGTAATATTTTCTAAATATATCAAGTTTTCGTTTATCTGTATTCTCATTTACAAAAAATGCTATGTACTTATCTTGCAGCATCTTACAATCTAGACTCATCATTTCACTGTTTATGACCACGACAGGAAGGTTCAATGTAAATTTACTTCCTTTGCCCACAACCGATTCCACATCTATGTAGCCGCCCATGATCTCAGCCAGCTGCTTACAGATCGACAGACCAAGTCCCGTACCGCCGCTGCGCTTTATAATACTGTTTTGTGCTTGTGTGAATGCATCGAATATCTTCTTGATATCACGTTTAGCGATACCGACACCGGAATCTTCGACCGATATCTTAATCGATCCGTTTTCATATACCGCATCGACTTCGATAATACCGTTTGCCGGAGTAAATTTTATAGCATTACTCAAAAAATTAGATACTATTTGCCCAAGTCTTAATTGATCAGCCAGAATCTCAGAGGGGATCGTCGGGTCGATAAAACTGATGATCGTAGTCTGCTTTTGATTTGCCGAAGCGACGAAAAGTTCCATAGTATGGGATAATACCTCTTCAAGATTAAAGATCTTCGGTTCAATGGTAAACTCACCGCTTCTCAGTTTTGAAAAGTCCAAGATATCATTTATGATATTTAAAAGGTTCTCTCCGCTGTTATGAATAATATCAAGATAGTTTTTATGCTTTAAAGAGATGTTTTCATCTTTAAGAAGTGACACGAATCCCAAAATAGCATTAAGCGGTGTTCTGATTTCATGGGACATGTTTGATAAAAAGTAATCTTTTGCTTTATCCGCTTCAATAGCTTTTTGTCTTGCATCTATAAGTTTTGTGACCTCATACCCGATTGCCATATACTCTTTTTTTCCGCTAAATGGATCTTCTATAGGCATAATAGTCGTGTCAATGTAAAAGTAACTGCCGTCTTTGCTTTTATTTTTAATAGTTCCTGTAAAGATCTGGTTGGATTGGATGGTATCCCATAGTTTTTTAAAAAAAACCTTTGACATATCTTCATGGCGCATCACACTGTGAGAGCGCCCTATAAGTTCCTCTTCTTCATATCCGCATAACTTCATAAACTTCGAGTTCACATGTGTTATAAAACCGTTTTTATCTGTCTTAGATACCAGAGCACTCTCATTAAGCGCATAGATATACTGCTCTAGTAATTCGACATTTTTACCTATCTCTATATCTTTTTCATAAATAGTCTCAGAATAGATCTCCAAAACCCTTGAAAAATTTTTATCAAACACATAACTGATCTCACTAAAAAGATCTTTTGTGTTTATCTGAGCATCATACGAGAACTCCATCATCGAAAGTTTAAAATGACTGCAAAGTATAAAAAGCTCTTTTGAACTGATATTTTTATCTTTTAAATATTTTAAAAAATCGCCTATCACCGGGCAATCACCGATCTGTACGATCCCCTTTATAACACCCATGAAATAATCAAACACATAATTGGCATAATCTTGTACAAAGATATCCTGATCGATCTCATGGTGCTTTAGAATACTTTGAGGAGCGGTATAATCCATCCAACTAGAGATAATAATAGATTTTCCATTTTCTAAAATGACAATATTTGATTTTAAATTTACAAGTTGATTCATAATAACTGCCTGATTGCTTAATAATTATATATTATACAGAAGTTACTAATTAAAAGGAAAAAAAAGAGGAGGATTTCAAAAGATATAAACCGGGGAAACCCGATTTACATTGATTTAGTGATGGCTTTTACCAACAACGATTATCATCTTGATGTTAATTACAACAAAACGAATGAATTGGTAAATAAGACAAGTTCTCATCCATTTAGCGAATGGGCCAGGTGTCATTGTTGTAAAGTTATTACCGTATGCTTTTATATTTTTTTCACCATATTTTGACATATTCTTTCCTTTAATTTATTGTATAAATTTAAGGGAACCTTTTCCCTCTTTTTTATTACGTTATCGAAACTCGTTTCGATAACTACGTTAACACTTGGTTCCCTTCAGCAGGGAGCTCAAATGCAACATTTTAAAATCCACAAATTTATTCTGGAATCAGAGTCCAGCCCGGATTTAGTTTAGCTTTATAGATAAACAAGTGGTGTAGGATATGTTTGATCCAGTGACCAGCAAGACCGATCTCACCAAAAGTATAATCCGTATCACGGCCTGTTCCAGGATATTTTTCAAAATCCGGTACAACAGGATAGATAGTCATTGCCGCAGCAGTACCTGTGAAAAGACCTTTACCAGCCGATGCAACACATGCTGCACCCATTTCTGCCATTGATGCTTCATGTAGATGTGCACTTGAACCTTTTGTGATCAGATCACAAACACTACCTGCAACAGCTTTACCGATAATACCTGAAGGCATACCAGTACGAGGAGGAGTCGGGTTGATCGGAGTTCCGTTTGGTGAACTCATCGGTTTTGAAATTGCATGTGGAGGAGCAAATGCAATACCACAAGCAAACATATTTTTATATGTAGGATTTTGGTATGTACGAGGCCAGTCACTAGCTTTCCAGTTCTCATATGCACCGGCATTGTAATTTGCATCGACTTTCATAAAGCCGTTTGGAGCAAATACTGTAGCAGTTATATCTTCACCTGCTTTATTATAAGCTTTTAGACCAACACCTGCAAAAGGAGGTATAAGCATCGCGAAGTCAAACTCATGCTCACCCATTGAACCATCTAGTAATTCATAATGCGCTTTGCCTTTTTCAACTTTGTTTACGTGAGCACCGATCGTCCAGTCAACATTACGTTCT
>JAHJGM010000038.1 GCA_018824305.1 bacterium | reverse complement strand
TAATGTAATTAAGATTTCTGGTGATAAAACTGTATCTATTTTAGTAGAACGCCGTGTAATGCACCCGAAATATCACAAAGTTGTTAAACGTTTCAAAAAGTACCTAGTACATGATGAGCGTAATGAACTTAAAGTTGGTGATGAGATCGTTGCGGCTGAATGTCGCCCATTATCTAAAACTAAATCTTATAGATTGAAAAGCATTGTATCAGGAGCACAGTTATGATTCAAAGTTTTACTCGTCTAAATGTTGCGGATAACACTGGTGCAAAAGAGATAATGTGTATCAAAGTACTTGGCGGATCTAAAAAACGCTACGCTACTGTTGGTGACGTTATCGTTGCTTCTGTAAAAAAAGCTATTCCAACTGCAAAAGTTAAAAAAGGTGCAGTTGTTAAAGCGGTAGTTGTTAGAACTAAAAAAGAGGTACATCGTGAAAACGGTTCACTAATTCGTTTTGATGATAACGCTGCTGTTATCCTTGATGCAAAACGTGAGCCTATCGGTACTCGTATCTTCGGACCAATCAGTCGTGAAGTACGTTATTCAGGTTTTATGAAAATCGTATCTCTTGCGCCGGAGGTTGTTTAATGGCAAAATTTAATTTCAAAAAAGGTGATACTGTAGAAATCATCGCTGGTGACGATAAAGGCACTAAAGCGGAAGTTCTAGCAGTAATGCCAAAGAAAAATAAAGTAATAGTACAGGGTTGTAAAATAGCTAAAAAAGCTGTCAAACCTACTGAAGAGAATCCAAAAGGCGGCTTTTTAAATAAAGAGATGCCTATTGATGCATCTAATGTACGTAAAGTGGAGGCATAATTCATGGCACGTTTAAAAGAAAAATATCTTTCTCTAAAACCAGAGTTACAAAAAGAGCTTGGAATCGAGAACATTATGAATGTTCCTGCGGTTGAAAAGATCATGATAAGTGTTGGTGCTGGTTTTGCAATGAAAGACAACAAACTTATCCAAAACATAGAAGACACAATCACAGCAATCGCTGGACAACGTGCTACTACTGTAATCGCTAAAAAATCTGTTGCAGGTTTTAAAGTGCGTGAAGGTATGCCTGTTGGTGTTAAAGTTACATTACGTGGTGAAAACATGTATAACTTTCTTGATCGTTTGATCTCTATAGCTCTTCCACGTGTTAAAGATTTCCGTGGTGTTGCTCGTAACGGTTTTGATGGTCGTGGTAACTATAACTTTGGTTTGCAAGAACAACTAATCTTCCCGGAAGTTAGTTATGATTCAGTTATGCAAATCCATGGTATGAACATCACAATCGTAACTACTGGTTCAGATGATAAACAAGCATTTGGTTTATTAACTAAACTTGGTATGCCGTTTGCAAAAGGAAGAGAATAATGGCTAAGAAGTCAATTATCGCGAAAGCGCAAAGAACTCCTAAATTCAAAGTTCGTGGTTATACACGTTGTCAGATCTGTGGTCGTCCACACTCTGTACTTCGTGATTTTGGTATTTGTCGTGTATGTTTCAGAAAAATGGCAAATGAGGGCTTAATCCCAGGTGTTAGAAAGTCAAGCTGGTAAGATTTATCTTCCAGGTTGAAACTCCTAGCAATAGCAGTCGTAAGACTTGCAATATATAAGGAAAAGTAAATGATTAATGATTTAATTGCAGATGCGTTAACACGTATTCGTAATGCTGCTATGCGTAGACTTGATGTGACTACTTTAGTTCACAACAAATCTGTTGAAGCTATAGCAAACATATTAGTAGAAAAAGGTTATATTGAAAGTTGTAACGTTGTAGAAGACGGCGTTAAAAAAACTATCAATGTTGTTTTAAAGTATGATGAAAATGGTAAAACTGTAATCAACGAATTGAAACGTATATCTAAACCAGGTCGTCGTGTTTATAAACCGGCATCTGAGATCAAACGTTTCAAAAACGGTTATGGAACAATCATAGTAAGTACATCAAAGGGCGTAATCACTAACGATAAAGCACATGAGCTTAACGTTGGCGGCGAAGTTCTTTGTACAGTATGGTAGGAGGTAGAAGATGAGTCGTATTGGAAAAAATCCTGTAGAATTTTCTTCAGATATCAATGTTAAAGTTGATGGGCCTGTTATCACTTTTACAAAAGGTAAAAACAGTGTTGATCTAGATACTAAAGGAAATGTTGGTATCGCGATAGAAGGCAACGTATTAACTTTTAGTAAAAACTCTGATTCACGTGAAGATCGTGCATTCTGGGGAACTTACCGTGCATTAGCTGCAAACATCGTAACTGGTTTAACAACTGGATACACTAAATCTTTAGAGATCAATGGTGTTGGTTACCGTGCTGCTGTTAAGGGTGATGTATTAAATATGCAACTTGGTTTTTCTCATGATATCGATTATTCGATTCCTGCTGGAATTGAGATCAGTGTTGATAAAAACGTTATTACCGTTAAAGGTATAGACAAACAACAAATCGGTCAAATATGTGCTGAGATCCGTGCATTCCGTCCGCCAGAGCCTTACAAAGGTAAAGGTGTTAAATATGTTGGAGAAGTTATCGTGCGTAAAGCCGGTAAAACTTCTAAAAAGTAAGGGAGGTAGATAGATGAATGCTAAAGTAATGAAACAAAAATTGGCTAAACGTATCCAACGTAAACGCCGTATTCGTTCAAAAATTTCAGGCGATGCTACACTTCCTCGTGTTTCAGTATTTCGTTCAAACAGATATTTGAGTGCACAAGCTATTGATGATACTAATTCAACAACATTGGCAGCTGCTCATTCAAAAACAAACGGTTTACGTGCAAACAAAGACGGTGCTGCTGCACTAGGTGCTGAATTCGCTGCAACTTTAAAAGCTGCTGGTATAACTGCAATCGTTTTTGATCGTAATGGTTACCAATATCACGGTGTAATAGCTGCGTTTGGTGAAGCTCTTCGTGCAAACGAAATTAAGTTCTAGGGGTCATGATGCAAATCAATAGAGAAGATTTTGAAGAATCAATCGTAAATATTGGTCGTGTGACCAAAGTTGTAAAAGGTGGTAGACGTTTTCGTTTTACTGCACTAATCGTTGTAGGTAACAAAAATGGTACTGTCGGTTATGGTGTCGGTAAAGCTAAAGAGGTTCCAGATGCTATTCGTAAAGCAGTTGACAATGCATTTAAAAACTTAACAACTGTTAAGATTAAAGGCAGTACAATAGCTCACGATATCGAGCATAAATATAACGCTAGCCGTGTTCTTTTGAAGCCAGCTTCAGAAGGTACTGGTGTTATCGCCGGTGGAGCTGCTCGTCCAGTTCTTGAATTAGCGGGTATCCAAGATATCTTGACTAAATCGATCGGTTCAAACAATCCAAATACATTGGTACGTGCTACAATTGAAGCACTATCAAGAATCAAAGGATAGGTTATGGCATTAGAAAACTTAACTCCAGCGGAAGGTTCTATTTCTAACAGAAAAAGAATCGGTCGCGGACACGCAAGTGGAACAGGTAAAACTGCAGGTAAAGGTAACAAAGGTCAAAAAGCACGTTCAGGTTACAATGCAAAACGTAACTTCGAGGGTGGACAACAACCTTTAGCTCGTCGTTTACCAAAAATCGGTTTTACTGTTCTTAACAACAAACCATATGTAATCAATGTAGAGCGTGTAACTGCTGTTGCTGAGCTTGCTGAGATCACTATGGAAAGTATCCGTTCAGTACACAAAATCGGAAAATCTGTTGTTAGAGTGAAACTAGTTGGTTCAACTGCTAAAGATTTAGCATCTAAAATCAAAGACGAAAACGTTTTAACTACAGGTAAATAATTGTGAATAAAAATCTCGTAAATAAGATCCTTATTACGGTTGGTTTTTTATTCATCTACCGCTTACTGGCATATGTGCCGGTACCCGGTGTTGATGCGTCTGTCATCGCCTCTTTCTTCGATAATCACAGCAATGATGCTTTAGGTCTTATGAATATGTTCAGTGGCAACGCTGTTCAACGTCTCTCTATAATCTCACTTGGAATTATGCCTTATATTACAGCTTCTATTATTATGGAACTTCTTGCGGCAACTTTCCCTAATCTGGCTCAAATGAAAAAAGAGCGTGATGGAATGGTGAAATATATGCAGATTATTCGTTATGCAACTATCGTTATTACAATCATTCAGGCAATCGGAGTAAGTATAGGCTTACAAGGCATGACAGGACCAAGTGGAAATAGTGCTATCTTAATAGATCATGACACATTTATCTTATTGTCTGCAGTTTCTATGCTTGCCGGAACTATGCTTCTTATGTGGATAGGAGAGCAGATTACTCAAAGCGGAATCGGTAACGGTATCTCTTTAATTATCTTTGCCGGTATCGTATCAGCGATCCCTACTGCAATCGGGCATACGTTTACAATGATCAATACAGGTGAGATGAATTTTATCACTCTAATCGCTGTAGTTGCTCTTATACTTGGAACAATCGGTGTAATCATATATGTTGAGCTTGGTGAGCGTCGTGTACCTGTTACATACGCTAAAAAGACTATGATGCAAAATCAAAACAAACGTGTGATGAACTATATTCCGATCAAAGTGAATCTATCGGGTGTTATTCCGGTCATCTTCGCTAGTGCGATACTTATGTTTCCTATGACAGTGCTCTCAAGCAGTCAGAATCCTACAGTACAAGCAGTAGCGGATTTCCTAAGTCCCGGTAGTTACTTTTTTGAATTTTTAACATTTGTATTTGTTGTGTTCTTTGCGTTCTTTTACTCATCGATCACATTCAATGCAAAAGATATATCTGAAAATTTAAAACGTCAAGGCGGCTTTATTCCAGGTATCCGTACCGGAGAAGCAACTAAAAACTTTTTAAATATGACGGCTAGCAACCTTACTTTTACAGGTGCTCTTTATTTAGGTCTAGTGGCAACACTGCCTTTTATGATCATCAAAGGTATGGGTGTCCCGTTTTACTTCGGTGGAACAGCAGTTTTGATCGTCGTTCAGGTTGCACTTGATACGATGAGAAAGATCGAAGCTCAGATATATATGAGCAAATATGAAACCCTAAGTGCGGTTGGCTTATAAAAATGGCAATTGCTCTTAGAAAACCTCAAGAGATAGATAAACTTCGAGCCGCTAACAAAATTGTTGGCGGCGCTTTAAAACTTCTTCAAGAAAATACAAAAGTCGGAATCTCATTAAAAGAGCTTGATGCTATGGCTGAAGATTATATCAGAAGTCACGGAGCAAAGCCTTCATTTAAGGGTCTATACGGCTTTCCAAATGCTGTATGTACATCTCTTAACGAGGTTATTATACATGGGATTCCAAGCGATTATAAACTTCAAGAGGGTGATGTTATCGGTTACGATATCGGTACCGAACTTGAGGGCTATTTTGGAGATGCAGCGATCTCTGTAGGTGTTGGAAAGATAAGCAAAGAGGATGAGGCGTTGATCGCATGCGCGAAAGACAGCTTGTACTATGCTATTGAGAACATCAAAGAGGGGATGCGTTTTAAAGAACTGTCTCTTTTATTAGAAAAGTTTATTGTTTCTAGAGGATTTATTCCTCTTAGAAATTTTTGCGGTCACGGGATCGGAAAAAAACCTCATGAAGAGCCTGAGATTCCAAACTATCTTGATGGAGACAATCCAAAAGCTGGTCCGAAGATCAAAAACGGCATGGTTTTTTGTATAGAGCCTATGATCTGTCAAAAAGAGTCAAAGCCACTTATCCTAGATAATGGCTGGGATGTAGTTAGTGCCGACGGTTTACGCGGTTCACATTATGAGCATACTGTCGCTATTGTTGGTGGCAAGGCTGAAATTTTATCTCTACCATAAGAGAAACAAGGATTTAAAGATGGCAAAATCAGATGTTATCGAAGTTGATGGCAAGATAGTTGAAGCTTTACCAAATGCAACATTTCGTGTAGAGCTTGATAACGGGCATATAATTCTATGTCATATAGCAGGAAAAATGCGTATGCACTATATTAAGATATTGCCTGGAGATCGTGTAAAGTTGGAGCTGACTCCATACTCACTTGATAAAGGACGCATTACTTATAGATATAAGTAATCGTTCTTATCTTACATGTAGGAATTTTGTACTCCCTAAAAGGGTGCTTTTACATGTAAGATATCTATTTTTTATTAAAAACTTCCCATTTAAAGCGGGTCATAGGTGTATCATCTAGATTTCCCCATTCTCTCATCGAAGCATCGTATAACTTTGCATTTTTAAAACCAAGATGACTATATAAAATATACCAGTTCATTGAAGCCTCAAGCCCGCCTGTGCAGTATAAAATAACTTCATTGTTTGAGTTTAGATCATAGCCTTTTATAAAGATATCATTTAATTCATCATCATTTCGAAGCGTCTCATCGGTTAAAAATTTATCTTTCCAGAAACTAGACATCGCACCGCTGATATGTCCGGCGCGTAGTACACCTTGAGAGAGGTCTGTTCCGTAATAAAACTCTGTCGAGCGTGCATCAAGCATCGCCACTTTAGAAAGGCTTTTTTTGACATAATTAAGATCGACAAGGATATTCGGATTATAAACAGCAGTAAAATTACCCTCACTCGGTTTTGTTATTGTCGTAGAAGATAAGAGATTGCTTTCAAATGTCCATGCCAAATAGCCACCGTTTAAAATCGATATGTTTTTTGCTCCGTTTACGATGAGAGCAAGTGCCAAATAGCTTTCTTTTAAGAGCTCCTTAGGCTTTCCGTGTCCATAAATAATAATTTCTGAATCATTATTGATACCTAGGACTTTTGCCTGTTTTTCTACTTCTTGTGAAGATTTCATGACCTGATAAGAGCCGACACTATCTCTAAAATTTGAGATATCTACTAAAACAGCATTGTTTATATGCCCTTTTTTATAAGTATCTTGATCGGTAACATCTAATATCACCAAATTTTTATCTGTAAGCTTTTTTTGCAGTTCATCGACAGATATAAATCCATTAGATGCATATAGACTTAGAGCAAAAAGAAAAAGTGCTAGGAGTGATCTCATTAAAAATTTCCGCCATTTCTAAACTCTGCTATCTCTGACTCTACCATTTCATTGATCATTATCTTGTACAGTTTAGATATAAGGTTTGGAGAAAGGTTTAACGAAAGAGCCTTATGTCGTACTTTTTGTAAAACAGCATCAATACGTTCAGGTGCCTTTACCTCTTCGATACTCTCTTTAAAGGCTGCCGCTTGGTGTATATAGCGATTTCTTTTTGCGATGAGCTCAACTATCTCATCATCTAATTTGTCTATTTCGTCTCTCACTTCTTGTAGTGAAGAACATTGTTTAATATTCATGCCTTATCCTTTATTAAACGGGTGTTATGAAAAACTGATTTCATCGTATCTTATCTGATAAAATATAAAAAAAACTGTAAAAAGAAATATTATTTTTTTTATTAACACTACTGTAACTATTATTGTGTAAAATTTTACTATTCCTTAAAATTCAAAGCTTGATCTAAGAGTGGTATTCCCCATATCGCTTTTAGTCTTTTAAGATTTGTAATTTCTTTCCTAGTAAATTCTTCTCACTTAGATCTGTAGTTTTTATTTTATAAAATACCATCCAATTTATTACGGCTTTTTTATATCCATAAAATGATGCTTCATCGATGAGAATTTTTATAGTGTCTACATGTAAAGAATCTTTGACGAGTGAAGCACAAATCATCTTTGAGACTATATCATCCATTTTTAGCAGCTCGCTCTCTGCTTGTCTTAGATCATTATTGAGTTTATACGTAGCAAATCTCTGATATTTTGACGGGAGGAATTTTATATTTTCCGCTGCAAGCTTGTCTTGTAAAAATTGATAGTAGCTATAGAGTTCATCAGAAGCTGCCAAGTTTTTAACATTGAGATATTTTGCACAATTTTCACCTTCCAAAACCCCTACATGTAAGGCACATTCGCTTACATATATTCTTGCAAGCGTATTGAGGTCTGCACTTTGCTTTGCGTATTTGACGGCGCGTTTCATATCGGTCGAGGCAAGATTGTCTTCACCCTTGAGGTAGTACTCTTTATAGCTGTCATAGGCATTGATACTGTTGATCTGCCATTCATTTTTTGGTTTTGTAAAAGAACAGGCACTTAGAAAGATAAGTGTACATGTAAGCAGCAGATATTTTGTCATGGCAGTGTGACCTCACTGTTTTTGTCGTCTTGGAGTAGGGCATCAACCTTATCCATGACTTTATTTGTCTTGTCCAAACCTATCTCTATCTGCTCTTTTATCGTTGTTAAGTCTTTATCATAGCCTCCGACAGCTTTTACGGTACCGTCTAGTGATTTTAGTTTTTGCTCTATGTCTTTCATGATCACATTTATATTTTTTAAAGCCTCTGAAGATGGTTTGATCAGACTATCATTCAGTCCGCCCATTATCTTATCTACCTTGACACTGATGTCATGTACCTGCTGCATCGTTTTTTTTGTATCGTTTAGAGATGATATTAGAGAATCAGTACTGTTTTGATCGCCCGTTATACTGGTCAATAAAGATTTATTGCTTGCAATACGAGTCGTGATAGTATCGATATTTTTCATTGTATGGGTCAACTCACCGTTATCGCTTGAAAGTCTGGCAGTTAAGGTTTCTATATTATCTATGATCTTTATGATCTTTGTGATCGCAGGTTGCAGTTTTGTGATCATATCGTTGATATCGTCACTTTCTAAAAGCTCCAGTGTAGTATCCGGCTTTAACGGAGTATTGCCTACGGTAGATAAAACCTCTATATGAGGAGAGCCTATAAGAGGCTTTACCAAAAGAAGTAAAGAGTGCTCACTTACCCATTTTGTATTTTCTTTGCTTACTGAAAATATAAGATGGACATTACCATCATCGGTGAGTTTTATATCATCAATGGTACCTATGTCAAAACCTGAATACTGTATGGGCATTCCTACCTTGAAAGGTGCGGCACTTGCCGCATAGAAGTTGTAGTTATAGCGTTTTTCAAAAGCGCCTTTTTCTTTTAATATCAGGTAGAAAAAGATTGTTATTACAGTTATCAGTACAATGACAAAGATACCTACTGCGAGCTTCATTCTACTATACGGCATAACTCTCCCTCATAATTTGTTTTATTATTGAGCATATCTACTATTATTATATCTTTTTTTGTGTTCAGTTTAGAGATAACATCAGCTATCTCTTGTACACCTGTGAGTGTAGTTATGAGACTAAAAGGCGTGACGATGACAATTGTTGGATTTTCACTCATAATAGCCCGCAACAGCATAGTACAAAAGATCTCAAACTCATTGCACTCGGGTACTCTTTTTTTTGCTATCTCTTCTAAGGAGAGAAGTTTTAAAAACTCTAATGCCTCCTGTTCTGCTTCTATGACAGGTTTGTTTGCGTGTACCTCTTTAATGATCGCGATATTTTCCAAGATATTGAGATTGGAAATTAAGGGGATGTTCTCTTTGATTATAGTGGTGTTCGCAAGAGTATTTAGATACTTGTCAAGTTCGTTGTAGTGCTGAAACACTCTTATAGTAATTGCAGTAATAATGATAACACCTCAATTGCGAAGATAGCGATAAAGAGCTTGACCATTCCGTTTAAAACGGAGATAGGAATAGCACTATAGCTTTGCATGGTTTTAAGTCCGCTGTATATAGGAATAAGCATGATAACAAACCCAAATGCTGCACTCTTTAAAACCAAAACGCTCAGATCTTTTACTTCGATGGAGCTTATAAGCATTTTGACATAGGAGTTTAGATCCATCCCCATATAAAAAAGAGTGAAAATATAACCGCTGCTTAGCATGATGATAGCAAAAATCAAAGAGAGTGAAGTGACACTGATCATCCCTGCAAATATTCTTGGAATGAAAAGATAGTCGATAAGGTCGATTTTAAAATGCTCCAATGTGCTGAGTTCATGATTGACTTTCATAACTGCAATTTCAGTATTGACTGCCGTACTTGAACGAAGCGAAATAAGTAAAGCCGTAAAAAAAGGAGCAAACTCATCGAGTGTAAAATTGATAATGATAGAACCTATTTGGTCTTGGAGAGAATACTCGAATGCAAGTGAAACGACAAATCCAATAATGATCGAACCAAATAAAAAAGCCAAAAAAGTAAAAAATGGGATGATCTGAACTGCGGTAAAGTAGATCTGTTTTGTGAGTACCATGATCATCGCAGGATTATAGCTTTTAGGGTGTAACATGTGAACTATACAAATAACGGCAAACTTGATGGCTTCATAAAAAGATGAACCTGCACGTATGGCAGAGTTTCCGATATTTTCTATAAAATTAGTAATCACTTTATACACCTTTGTGTAATTATATTCTATTAATCGCGGATATTAATAAAACAACCAAACAAGTAAGCCAAAACCTATACCTAAATTAAGCCAGCTTACCCCATCTTCGAACATCATAACGAGAAATTCATAATAGTATTGCACTCCGATACTGTTTGCCGTTAAAAGTTTAGTATTTGCATAGGATGTTATATCTGGACCGTAAAAAAATGCGATTATTTCGGGAAGTATAAAAAAGAGTATGATCCCAAAAAAACTCCAGATGGTTTTTTGAGGTTTTATCGATATGATTATCTTTTGAGTTGCAGGATCTTGTGCGACGAGTTTCGCTTTTTCTTGTAATTTTTGCTTCATTGTTAAACGATATCTAAATCGATGATATCTTCATCCGGTATCGGAAGTTTTTTGTTCTTTAAGAGATTAAAGTAATACTGTTGAAACTTTGTGTCTTCTTCGAGAATATGGTCTATCAGTGCACGTTTTGCTATAACTCTCATCTTCGTCTGTATAACGTCAAGACGTTTAGGATCCTGCAAGATCATAGAGACACTTGTTTTGATCTGCTCATGGAGTTCGTGATGATATGCCAAATCAGGGTATTCGATACTTTTCATGAATGCTTCTTCGTCGTCAAAATGTACTTTTACATAATCGGTGAGTTCATAAAGTATAGTTCTTATCTCTTCTTTCACATGAGTGTGATCTTTGAGAGCAAATATCTTCCCAACGATTTCAAATAACTTTTTATGTTGTAGGTCGATGTTGGCTATGCCTAAGGAGTATTGGTCATTCCATTTGATGTTTTCTGCTAGCATATAAATCTCCGTATATCTTTGTGAAAAGATACCAAATGAAAGCTTTAAAAAAGTAACGTTTGGTAAAAAAATAGCTTTAGTTCAAAAAGGTATTTTGCGGTTTTCCTATGTGGAACCCTTGAAGATAATCGACTCCCATTTCTCTTAGTGTTTCGACGATCTCTTCATCCTCTACAAACTCTGCAACGGTTTTGACATTAAGCTCTTTTGCAAGAGTCAAGATGCTATGTACAAAGGCACGGTCTTGCTTGTCTTTATTGATATTGACGATAAACTCACCGTCGATCTTGAGATAGTCGATCGGGAACTTTTTGATATAATGAAACGAAGAAAAACCTGAACCAAAGTCATCGATCGCAAACTTATAGCCTGCCATTTTGAGGTTAATAACGAATTTCTCAAGTATCGAAAAGTTTTTAACGGTTTCTCTTTCAGTTATTTCGAACACGATCTTATCTTTTGCTATATTGTATTTATTGACTAGCTTTGTTATAGAATCTGCGTAATTCCCGACAACTAGAGATTTCGGAGAAAGGTTGATAAACAAGATGCCCTGATAATTTTCTTCATTGATCTTTTTAAAGGCATTTTCAATGACCATAAGATCCATACGATTTATCATACTCATACTTTCGGCGACTTCTATAAACTCATAAGCAGGTATAGTTTTGCCGTCTATCTCTATACGCATCAGCAGTTCATGTATCTCTACTTTTCCGCTGATCGTTGTACGGATCGGCTGAAAATAAGGGAAAATACGGTTATTTGCTACTGCATCTACAAGAAGCGCAGATTTTGCTTTTTGCTCTTTCACAACAGATAAAATATCATTTTCAGATGGGATTCTTATACCGTTTTTACCCTCTTCTTTAACTTTGTACATCATACTGTCGGCGATTAAAAAAAGCTCTTTTTGTGTTTGTGCATGTGTAGGATATATAGATATACCGACAGATGCAGTGACACTCACATAATCTTTGTCAGATGCCAGTAGTTTAAAATCTTCAATTGCTGCAACGATCTTACTTGCAATTGCAATGGCACCCTCAAGATCACATTCAGGCAAGATGATCGTAAATTCGTCTCCGCCGTAGCGTGATAATATATCTTCATCTCTTTTGTTTTCGGATAATAATCTTGAAAACTCTTGCAAAAAGATATCACCAAAAGCATGTCCATAACGGTCGTTAATAGGTTTGAAGTTATCGCAGTCAATGACCAAAAGTGCAAACGTGTAATTGTGTCTATGTGCTCTTTTTATTTCATACTCTAACAGGTCGTTAAAAATCCTTTGGTTAAATAATCCTGTTAAAGGGTCATGAGCAGCATAGTATTCTAGATCGTTTGTATATTTGTTGATAGCTTTTACAGAACCTACAAGATTTGCCATAGTAGTCAAAATACTATCTATGACAATATGCTTGACCGGGTCTATGGCTATATCTGACTGCACGCTTAAGCCTACGATTCCACCTATTTTTGGCGTATCTAAAAACAGTGATTTTGTTCTGTGGGCAAAATTTTCATAGTGTGCGATATTGATGCATGTGCCATGTTCGGAAATATTGTGACGGATGGTATAGTCGGTATAACCCAAGAAATGGTCAGTCTGTTTTACTTCGTTTCTAACATATTGTTCAAATTTTTCTTTTACATGTGCTTCTGGGATACCGTACCAAAAGATATCCACTTCAAACTGGTCGTCACCGACTCTAAAAATGGTCATCAGAGTATATGTCGGCATTACTTGATTGATATCTATTAAAAGTTCACCGATGTAATCGCGCCAATCTTTTACGACATCGGAAGTGATGATAAATTTGTCCAACAACTGTACTTCAAACTCTAAAAGATCTTTATCGACAGCGATGGATTTTAGTTTTTGAGCCAACAAGTTTACATTGGCGATGATTTGGTTGACCTCTTCAAACTTCAGATCTATTTCCGTAGAGTCAAACTCTTTAAAATCTTTGAGAGAGTTTATATTTTGTACTTTATTGTTAAAAAGTTTTAACGAATTGGTTATTTTTGCGGTTGTATATCTTGATGCAACAAATGCTGCAAATGCAAACAGAGGCAGGACGATCAAAAAGAAATATACATATTCTAAGAATGTCTCTTTAATAATGCTGATGAGGTTTTGTTGTACTTCGATCACACCGAGAGTATCACCTACTTTCGCGTTGACATGGCATCTTAAACATTCGGTTCTGGCATTTAATGGCAACAGGTTTCTGAGATTACCCTCTTCGCTGATAGTTTCTTTTTTACCGTTTAAGAGTGCTGTTTCTACTATGGCGTCTTTTTTTGTCTCGGTAACGCTGCCAAAAAGCTCTTTTACCAGATTGCCGCGATATATATTGATGACATAATTGGAGTCATTGAAGTTTTCTCTCAAAGAGTGCATAAATTCGTTTAAGTCATCTCTGCTCCAGCCTTTTTTCATGACTTGATACATAGAGGTAAAAACTTGATTAGACACAGCATTTGCATGTTTTATAGCATTTTTTTCAGCTAACGACGTATGCAGATATGTAGTGAACATAAATATTAGAACAAAAAGTGAAGAAAGGAGAATAATATTGATCGTAAAAATAAAATTTTTTAAACTTTTTGGCATGATAATCCCTGTAAAATTTCAGTTTGGTAGTATATCAAAAAAAGTTGCTACCACCTCGGTGCTCATTCTTATTATACGCTATATTTTTAAATTTAGAAATAATTTGATAAAAATTAGATATTTTAAATACTTATAGATAAAAATACCCCTATTTTATTAAGACGTCTTGTGTGACGACCTTATACCCTTGATTTGAATAGTTTTTGATAAAATTTGCCTTACCGGCTTTTTTTCTAATGTTGCTAATTATGCTAGTCAGAGTATTTCTGTTCATATACATATCGTTCCAGACATAGTTTTCGATTTCATCATAGCTTACGATTCTATTGTTATTTTCGATCAGGTATGACAATAGTTTATTTTCTTTGGTTGTCAGCTCAATATGCTTGTCGCTATATATGAGTGAACTGTTATGAGGTTCATATGAAATTTCATGATCCATCAGATAGGTTATATTCATAGAATTGACAATCTCCATGATCGCTGCTTCCATCTCTTCAAATTTGATCGGTTCAAAAAGGAGTCGTCCATTTTTTGTGCTAATTGGATCAGGCATTGTACCTTTAAGTGTTTCAGTCGCAAGGACCAAAAAAGTACATTTCGGATCTCTTTGTTTTATTTTATTGATGAGAACATTACAAAAAGCATAATCTGAGACAACATGTATCATTACGATATTGGGTTCGATTTCCAAATAATGTTTCCATGCATCTTCAAAATTAGAAATATGAACACGGTCGCATAAGACTTCAAATGGCATGATATGATAATCATGCTCTATACCTTTTTCTTCTACGATATAAAGCATTTTGACTAAGTGTAATTTATTTTTGAGTTCACTGTTCATAATCAAATTCTTTTTTATTATAAGATATTTTACAAAAAGCAGACTTGATTGCGTCCGCTACGTTTTGCGTGATAGAGTGCATCATCCACACGTTTTAGAATCTCCTTAAGAGTATCTTCGGTTTTTGGAAGAGTGACACCAAGGCTAATGGTCATTTTACCGATATTATCAAAAAGATAAGATTCTACGCTCATCCTTATCTTTTCTGCCAATGCCATCACTTCATCTTTTTGACTCAGCCCGGGAGCGATGATCATGAACTCTTCTCCGCCCCATCTGGCAAATATATCAGTTCTTCGGATGTTTGAGTTAATCACTTTACATATACTTTTTAAAATCTTATCTCCTATATCGTGCCCATAATTATCGTTGACATTCTTAAAAAAATCAAGGTCTAGCATGATGAGAGCGAATCTGCTGTGATACCGAGCAAATCGATAGAACTCGTCTTCAAACACTTCAACAAACTTTTGTCGATTATAGATGCCGGTTAAGGTATCGGTTGTCGCTTGTTTATGTAACTGTTTTTCTAATGCAATCCGATTTGAAATATCTTTTCCCGTAGATACAAAGTATTGGATATTTGAATTTTCATCGATAATAGGAGATACGGTCTCAGCTTCATGGTAGATAGTTCCGTCTTTTCTTCTATTTTTAAAGACACCGTTATAGGTTTTGCCGTTTTGAATCGTTTCCCAAAAATTTTGGTAAAAGAGATCGTCGTGTTCACCGGACTTGAACATACGTGGGGTCTGACCAACCGTTTCTTCTAAGGTGTAGCCCGAATATCGTAGTTGTGCATCGTTTGCAAAAATAATGACACCGTTAGGGTCTGTGATACGGATCATATCGTCTGTCTGTTTTAGCGCTTGAGTTAAAATATTCATGTTATGAAGCTCTGCTAATGGATAGTTTGAGACGGCGGAAGCAGTTTGTTTCATGATACTTTGAAATTTTTTTTCGTTATGGATAAGTTTTTTTTCTATTATTTTTTTCTCTGTTATATCTTTGATGATACCAAAAAAGTTGACGACATTGTCCGCTGCATCCCTTTCGACAATGGTATGAACATCTATCCAGTGAATCTCTCCATTAGAAGAGAGAACACGGTATACTTGGTTAAAACAGTCAATACCGCGCTTATTTTTATTTGTTTCTATCTCCATCAGAACGCGATTGCGGTCTTCATGATGGATTATCTGTAAGTACTCTTTATTGTTGCATAGAAAATCTTCCTGTGTATAACCCAATTGATGAATATTTTTTGAAATGTAGTTTAGACTCCACTCTCTCTCCATAACCCACGATAAAAATATAAGAGAAGAACTCTCAATAAAAGTATTAAATCTTTCAAAAT
>JAHJGM010000037.1 GCA_018824305.1 bacterium | reverse complement strand
AGCAAAACCTGCTTTATTTGTCGGAACATTTATGTTTATGCTTATTGGTATTTATTACGCTATCAACGGACTTGATCCAAACGCGCTTCATGATGAGCTGGAAAAACTTATTTTAGAGATAGCGGAGATATTCTTCTTCCTGTTTGTTGCAATGACATACATTGAAACACTTATAGAAAGAGGCGTCTTTGAGCTGATGAAGTATAAGCTTGTTTCAAAAGGCTTTACGTATAAAAAATTGTTTTGGTTGACAGGAACGCTGGCATTTTTTATCTCTCCGGTCGCTGACAACTTGACGACTGCATTGATTCTTTCGACTGTTCTATTTACGATTGACAAGCAAAAAATAGCATTTTTGGTTCCGGGTGCGATCAACATCGTCGTAGCAGCAAATGCAGGCGGTGCTTGGTCTCCATTTGGTGACATTACAACATTAATGGCGTGGACTGCAGGCAAGGGTGAGTTTGTAGATTTCTTGTTTTTATTTCCTGCATCTGTGTTAGGATGGCTTGCGACTGCATTCTTATTAAGTCTTTCTGTGCCAAAAGGCGAGCCTGAGTTTGATCCTCACACTGAGACGCAGCCTATGCTTAGAAAAGGCGGTATGGCAATCGTTTATCTTGGGATATTAACGATTGTTATATCTGTACTGGGGCACCAATTTTTCCATTTCCCTGCAATGTGGGGTATGATGTTTGGTCTAGCGATACTAAAACTTTACTCATTTAATCTAAACCGTAAAAGCACGGAAGGGTTCGATATTTTCGTCAATATGAAAAAAGTTGAAAATGATACGCTTCTTTTCTTCTTTGGTATCCTCTCAGCTGTAGGAGCATTACACTTTTTAGGTTTCTTACACTATGTGCATAGTCTTTACGGTGCTATCGGCAGTACGGCTTCAAATATCGGTGTCGGATTTTTGTCTGCTATCGTCGATAACGTCCCTGTTATGAGCGCTATTTTAAAATCATCTCCTGAAATGGGGATAGACCAATGGATGCTTGTTACTATGACTGCAGGTATCGGCGGAAGTCTTATCAGTTTTGGTAGTGCTGCAGGTGTGGGTGTTATGGGAAGAATGCATGGTATTTACACTTTTTCTTCTCATATGAGACACTCCTGGACTATATTAGTAGGGTATGCTGTCTCGATCGCTATCTGGTATGTCCAGTTTGAAGTAATGGGTCTTTACTAAATCAACTCTTAATCTAAATTATTGTATCCTTTCATAAATTGAAAGGGTGCATTCCCCTCTCTAAAAGCCAATAGGCGCTCATAATCACACTATTAAAGGCATTTATAATGACAAATGTAAGCATTATCGTTTTAGATTTTGGTTCTCAATATACTCAGCTTATT
Source organism: bacterium (assembly GCA_018824305.1). GTDB lineage: Bacteria > Campylobacterota > Campylobacteria > Campylobacterales > Sulfurimonadaceae > Hydrocurvibacter. The sequence continues at coordinate 5,371 of JAHJGM010000037.1, read as the reverse complement.
GCTCGTCGTCTCCGTGAAGAAAAGGTTTACTGCGAGATTCTTCCTTACTATACAAAAATCGATGAGATAAAATCTAAAAATCCAAAAGGTGTCATACTCAGCGGCGGACCTTCATCTGTCTATAATGAAAACGCATATACTGTAGATCAAGGGGTATACAGTATGGGTATTCCTGTACTTGGTATCTGTTACGGGATGCAGAGAATCGCTGTGGATTTCGGCGGTTCAGTGATCAGAAGTTCTCACCATGAATATGGAAAAGCGGAATTGACGATTTTAGAAAATAACAAAAAAGTCTCTCCATTATTTGACAATTGTGACAGCGACCGTGTTGTATGGATGAGTCACAGCGACAGAGTCGATGTATTGCCTGAGGGTTTTGAGCCGATCGCAGTTTCTGCAAACTCTCCGTATGCAGCTATCGCAAACGAGGAAAAACGTGTTTATGCGATGCAGTTTCATCCGGAAGTGCAACACTCGGAAGAGGGTTACTTGATGCTTCGCAATTTTGCCAGAAAAATATGCGGCATCGAAGAAAAATGGAAAATGGAACACTTTCTAAAAGAGCAGATCAAGATCATTCGTGAAAAAGTGGGAACTGGCAAAGTTCTTTGCGGATTAAGCGGCGGTGTTGACAGTTCGGTTGTCGCAGCTATGCTATATGAAGCGATAGGTGATCAACTGATCCCTGTATTTGTAGATAACGGACTTTTAAGAAAGGGTGAACGTGAGCAGGTAGAAGAGATATTTAAAGTAAATTTGAAAGCTCCTTTAGTTGTTGCAGATGCACGTGAACTGTTTTTAGGTCGTCTTGCAGGTATTAGCGATCCTGAGCAAAAACGCAAGATAATCGGTCATACGTTTATCGAAGTATTTGAAGCTGAAGCTAAAAAACATGACGGTATCAAGTTCTTGGCACAAGGTACGCTTTATCCGGATGTTATCGAGTCTATCTCCGTAAACGGACCTTCGGAAGTTATCAAGTCTCATCATAATGTCGGCGGATTGCCTGATTGGATGGATTTTGAACTTATCGAGCCGCTACGTGAACTTTTTAAAGATGAAGTTCGTAAAATAGGACTGGAACTTGGACTTCCGGAGTCGATGATCAACCGTCATCCGTTCCCTGGTCCTGGTCTTGCTATTCGTATCATGGGTGATGTCAATGTTCCTGATCTAAACCTTTTACGTGAGGCTGACGTGATCCTTATCGATGAACTCAAAGCGAGCGGTTACTATGCTAAGACTTGGCAGGCATTTGCAGTTTTGCTTAACGTAAAATCAGTCGGCGTCATGGGTGACAACCGTACTTACGACAACACTGTCTGTGTACGTGTTGTTGAAGCAGTTGACGGTATGACTGCGACATTTGCTTATCTTCCTCATGATCTTTTAGAGAGGATCTCTCGCCGTATCATTAATGAAGTAGACGGCATCAACCGCGTGGTTTACGATATAAGTTCAAAGCCACCAGCAACAATCGAGTGGGAATAAATTAAGAAAATTTCAGCACGCTTTGAAATGATTAAGGTGCCAGCGTAGTTCACTACGCCTTACCCTTAAAACATTCCAAATCATACTAAACTTTCCATAATTTGGAATTGTTTAGCAGTCCAGGAAAGTTGTTTTATGAAACAAAGACCTATCTATCTTTTTTCTCTTACGGCACATGACGGTGTCACTCACATAAACTCTTTACATGTAAGCTATTTTACTCCTGAAATCGATTTTAAAAAGGTTGATTATCTCATTATTACATCAAAGCAGATTTTAGAGGCATTAAAAAGTTATAATGATGAATGGAAAAAGTTACCTGTTTTAGCAGTTTCAACACCTACTGCAAAAGCTGTTAAAGAAGTTGGCGGAAAGATTCTAGAGTATGGCAGCGGATACGGGGATGATCTAACTCAGATAATATCTTCATATCCAAAAGAGAAAAGATGGCTCTACCTGCGTGCAAAAGAGGTCGCTTCCGATTTTTCTCTTACATGTAAGCAAAACGGATATAAGATAGAAGAGGTTGTCCTTTATGAGACCTCATGTTCGCATGATCTCTTACATGTAAAGGTAGAAGATGATGCTACACTTATCTTTACATCACCATCAAGCGTGAACTGTTTTTTAAAACATCATACGTTTGTAAACACCCACAAAATAGTGGTCATAGGAAAAACAACGGCAAAGGCTATCCCTTTACATGTAAGCTATAAAATAGCTGATGTACCGACGATGCAAAGCTGTATAGAAAAGGCAAAAGAGTGAATGATTCAAAAGAGTATCTAGATAAAAAAGCATTTTTTGACAGAGTGATAACGGTTTACGGCAGAAATGTAGTTGTTGAAGTCTTAGAAGATAATAATGTGACTATCCATAAACTGCATCTGGCTGATTCAAATAAGCAAGACGGTGTGATAAAAACGATACTGACACTTGCTAAAAAACGAGGTGTCGAGGTAGTCTATCATGATAAAAATGCACTCTCTCGCATCTCTAAAAATGCGAAGCAGGATCAGGGGGTGGCAGCGGATATCATTGCTAAGACCTACAAAAGTGCCGATGAGATCGTATCATTAAAAAGCTACAGGCTTTTAGCACTTGACGGCGTGCAAAATCCGCAAAATTTGGGGATGATCATCAGAAGTGCAGCAGCAGGCAATATCGACGGGATAATCTTGCCGAAAAAAAACAGCGCAAAAATATCTCCGCTGGTAATAAAAGCCAGTGCGGGCACACTTTTTAAAATACCTATCTATTACTGCAATGCTTTAGAAGATGTTTTAAAAAAGATTAAAAATGAGTGTGATATATTTGCACTGAGTTCTTACGCAAAAGATGATCTGAACAACTTACATATAAATAAAAAATCAGTTTTTGTTTTGGGAAATGAGAGTGATGGAATAAGTAAAGAGGTACAATCTCTTTGTAACAGTTCAGTGAAGATCCCGATGAATCGAGGCGTAGAATCGCTCAATGTCGCCGTAACAGCGGCGCTGATCAGTTTTTTACCTAGATAAAATAAAGGAGATATGATGAGAGTTGTCTGTCCACACTGCTTAGCAGTCAATAATGTTCCCCTAAAAGATAGTTATAAAAAAGCAAACTGCGGAAAATGCAAAGGTTCTCTGCTTGATTCTAAACCTGCAAGTTTAATAGCGACCAATTTCGATGAAGCGATCGTAAACAGTGACATTCCCGTGATCGTAGACTTTTGGGCGCCTTGGTGCGGTCCGTGTAAGATGATGGCACCGACGTTTGAAAAAGTCGCCGAGAAATTTCCATTAAAGATGTTTTTTGCAAAGGTCAACACGGAAAATGAACAGCTGTTAGGTTCAAGATTCGGTATCAGAAGCATACCGACTCTTGTTATTTTTAAAAACGGCAAAGAGGTACACAGAGTCTCAGGTGCACTCGATGAAAGAAGTCTGGTAGCTCTTGCTTCCCAGTTTAGCTCTTAAAGGCAAAAGTATCAAATACAAGATATTAAAATCCTATTTTGGTTATGAGAGTTTCCGTCCGCTTCAAGAAAAAGCGATAGATGCGATCCTAGAACAAAAAGACCTGCTGATGATCCTTCCGACAGGCGGAGGCAAGTCTTTATGTTATCAGCTCCCATCACTTATGATGGAGGGTGTGAGTATAGTCGTTTCTCCACTGTTGGCACTGATGTATGATCAGGTGATGGCACTCAAGACAAACGGTGTGAGTGCCGAGATGATCTCCTCCATGCAAAATGAGGAGGAGATACAAACCATTCGTCAAAGATTGATAGATTCGGATATCAAACTGCTGTATGTGGCTCCTGAGCGTTTTGCATCTTTTGAGTTCGTGAACTTTCTAAAATCTATCAAGATAAACTTCTTTGTGATAGACGAGGCTCACTGTGTCAGCGAATGGGGACATGAGTTTCGCGTAGATTACAGAAAACTCAACCTACTTCGTGAGAATTTTCCTACAACTTCCATAGCCGCATTCACGGCAACGGCAACGTCGAGAGTCGCAGAGGATATCAAACACGCTTTATTGTTAGATGACCCTGTCGAAGTAAGAGGGAAGATCTTTAGAAAAAACCTGCACATAACCGTAGAACCCCGCATCAAAGACGGCAAAAAACAGCTCTTGGATTTTTTGGCAAACTTTAAAGATGAGAGCGGGATCGTCTACGCTTTTTCTCGTAAACAGACCGAAGCACTTGCCGTCTATCTGCACACAAACGGCATCAAAGCAAGACCGTTTCATGCTGGACTTCCCTCACATGTAAAAGAGGACACCTTCAAGGCATTTGTCCGTGATGAGATACAAGTCGTCGTGGCTACCATCGCATTTGGCATGGGCATAGATAAAAGCAACATCCGTTTCGTCGTTCACATGAACCTGCCAAAGACCATAGAGAACTATTATCAGGAGATCGGTCGTGCGGGACGTGACGGCTTGGACAGCGAAGTGTTTCTTCTTTACAGCGGAAGTGACACGGTTATGCAGCGGGAGTTTATAGAACAGTTAGAAGAATCTCCATATAAGCAAAACGCGTTTAACAAGATAGAGCAGATAAGCAGATACGCGACGATGGAAGAGTGCAGACATCACTACATCGCATCCTATTTCGAAGATGATATAGAAAACTGTAAAGATGCTTGTGATAACTGTACGGCACCGGAGAGTAATCATTCAGATATAACCGTCGATGCCCAAAAACTTCTCTCTACCGTTTATAGAACAAATCAGAGTTTCGGACAGGCTTATGTCATAGACGTGCTTCGCGGTAGTTCGATACAAAAGATATTGGATAACGCTCACGACAAGCTTTCCGTTTACGCGATCGGAGCAGAAAAATCAAGAGCCTACTGGGAGCGTGTCGTAGAGCGTCTTATGGAGCTCGGAGCTTTAAAGCGGGGAGAGTTTCGTTCTTTAAACCTCGATAGTGTCGGTATGAAAATTTTGAAAAACGAGCAGAGTGTTCTCATAAGAGAGGAGCGATTAAACTTTAAACCTAAAAAAGAGTTTGTCGTGCATAAAGACGAGGATGTGGACAGTGAAGTATTTGAAAAATTAAGAGCGCTTCGCGCGAGCATAGCTAAAGCAGAAGATAAGCCTGCATATATTATATTCGGCGATAAGACACTTAAAGAGATGGCAAAACTCTTGCCAAAAAGTAAAGAAGAGATGTTACATGTAAGCGGCGTGGGTGAAGTGAAGTTTGAGCGTTATGGCGAACAGTTTTTAGAACTTTGCAAAAGTTTATAGTTAAGGGCCGGAGTTGAAATATATATTTTTATATCTATTGGTTTTTGTATCACTCTTTGGCGATACGACATTTGAACAAGCTTATGATATGTACAAAATCGGTGATTATGAAAAATCTTTTGTGATGTTT
>JAHJGM010000069.1 GCA_018824305.1 bacterium | reverse complement strand
TTTGATGCTGACTTTGTGCCTTATCCTGATACCTTAGAGCTATTCCTTAAGTACTTCCAGGTAAACAATCAAGACAATATTGCCGTAGTGGGCGGCTACCAATGGCATGTCCTTAACAAGTCTGAGAACTGGATTACCCGGGGAGTAAGAAGTGAATATGCCGGCTCTTATGTAATAGAAAGACCGGGTAGGGAGATCTTAGGTTTACTCAAACAGGTTTCCGGCTCTGTATACATGATCAAAAGAAAGGTACTTGAATCCATTGGCTGGGGAACCAGTATTACTGAAGACTTTGAACTAACCCTTAAGCTCTATGAACAAGGTTACAAAGTAGTCTACACTCCCTATATCCAGGCTCCGGCTGAGTGTGTTTCCACCTTAAAGAGGCTAATCCGGCAAAGGATGAGATGGGCAGAGGGTCACTCACACAATATCCGGAGGATGTTCAAGCGCCTGATTGTTTCTCCCAAACTTACCCTGCCTGAGAAGATAGAACTTCTCTACATTTCTCCCTATTACCTCCAAGCCGCTTTTTTCCTCTTAGGCACCTTATCCTGGTTAATCTCTGAAACTGTATTTAAAGCCAGACTGCCTTTCTGGACATCCCTCTGGGGCTGGTCCTTAGTCTTAACCAACTTCTTTGCTTTACCCCTGGTTAATGCGGTTGGTCTCTTCCTGGAAGAGAGTGAGGAAAAGGACTATCTGGGTCTGCTTTCCTTTATTGCCCTTTCCTACATCTTGGTTCCTTTCCAAGCTTATGCGGCTGTCAGAGGCTTTATTGAACCCGAAGAAGGCGGCTGGTTCCGTACTCCTAAGACCGGCAGAGTAACTGATGTCTTTAAGCGGGGCAAGTTCTACCGCTGGGTATCAGGGATATTGCCGGGGAGAGGTGTGGGGGTTGCCGCCTTACAGCCTACACCCTATGCTTTGCAGCCTAATATAGTTACGGCTAATCAGAGGTTTGAGGGGTTTAGGGTGAGGCGGAAGCGGGTGAGATGGGTAGGGAGGCTAGCCCTAGTTGTTTTACTTTTATGTGGCATGACAATTTCTTCTTTAGCTAAGACAATGGATTTTAATTACCAGCCAAAAAAAGTCCAGGCAATTGAAAATCAGATTGAAGTTAAACAGGCTTCATCAAAAGTAACTCTAGAAATCATTGATAAAGTGTCTCATCCAAAACAAGATGAGGAATGGCAAGTCAGGTTTAAAACTGAAGGCCGGGCTGATTTACTAATTAGCCCTCAAGATAATGATACAGTTGAAGACCTTGATTTTGTCAGTCTTAGTTGCGGCGAAGAAATGAGGCAGCCACAGATTTTAGCCAATGATATGATTTTTTACCCTGATTGGGAATGTTTAGATACCAGCAAAGTGGTTCACTTAGTTAATATTAAGGGTGCTCATATTCTTAAGTTTCAGTTTAGTGATCAAACCGCTTTAGCCTACAATGCTGATATTTTTACCAATGCGCCTTCGGTGCTTGATTTCGAGGAGAATGATTTAACTGATTATGATGGGACCCATACGGGCGGTACAGGCAGCAATTCGAGTTCTAGTACTCAATCTGTAAGCTGGGGAACTTATTCTCATCACGCCGTGGTTACGAACGGGTCCACTGGCGATCGGGCCCATGGATATAAAGCAGTTAGTTGGCCGGCAAACAATGTTGGTTATTATCAATTTTATGTTTATTTAGATGATTTAGGAGTCAATGGTTTTAATACCGGAGGATATATTGGCGGATTTACTACAGGTTCAGGTTATATAGGTGGAGTGGAGAGTTGCATAGTTCACATTGACTGTGCGGCTACTGATATAGATGTAAGGGCGAGAGATAGTCTTGGTTATCAAGATACCGTATTAGATACGGCTTTAAACAGAGACCAGTGGTATCAAATCCAAGTTAAATATGATCTTTCCGGGGCTAATGCGGCCGTTGAATTATGGATCGATGGTGTTTCTCGGGGAACATGGACTGGCACAGGGCTTCCTGCAAGCACTCCTACTTATTTATTAACCGGTTTTGGGGCTTATAACTTCGCGGCTGCTATTACGGGCGATGTTTATATTGATGATGTTCGGACAGAAGATGTCTATATTACTATTCCTGAGAATTTATGGGTGTTTTTAATAATAATACCGTTTGTTCCTGGATTTTTACGCCGTAGGCGTAGACGCCAATTTATGAAGTAAAAGAAAACTATTCAGTAGATGCTTCTTGGTTTAGTTAGAAGCTAATGGCCCCTAACCCTATTTGCCGGGTATAACAATCTATGATAATAAAGATGTAAAGAGTTGCTCCCAGTAAGGGCAGTTTCAACTCTTTCCAGTCACCGGCCCATAATTGATAGGGCCTGGTGGGGTCAATGACTTTGCGGTATTTGTTCTTCCCATCCCTTAAAATCCAATTCTTTCTTTTTAACTTGATGGAGCTGGTAATCAAATCTTTAGTGATCTTTTTGATAAGGTTGGGGTATTTTCTGGTTTTCTCAGTTGCTTTGCCGACAGTTTGGCTTTTGCCCCCGCTCAGCTCCCGGTACTTTTTTAAGATACGCCTTATTCTTTTGCCGCTTTGTTTTAGCTTAGGAGCAAGTTTACGATAACCCCAGCCCGGGAACTTATCCCAGACTTTAAGGATGCGCCGCCACACTATTTTATCCAGACTGTCATTTATTCTTTTAGCCTTTTTGGCTGCATAAAAGCTTGATTTGGCCAAACTTAGTGTTAAACAGACCAATCGTATTGTTAAGGTGCTATTGTCAGCCAGGTAGCTCCTGGCCAACAAATACTTTTCTTTTGCTTTTAGCTCAGCAGTTCCTGCGTTTTTTTTAAAAGCTCATTTTGGATGGTAAGCCTGCCGATTACCTTTTCATATTCTTCCAATTTCTTTTGATCCATGCTCATGCCCTGCCTTTTTGCTAAAAAGGCTTTGGTCCCATCAGTAAGCAGTTTTTTCCTCCAGTTGTTAAGCTGGGTAATGTGAATACTGTGCCTGTCAGCTGTAGCCCTGGCATTGCCGGAAGCATAGCTTTCCAAAACTACATTCAGCTTAAACTCCGGGCTGAATTTTCTTTGTTTTTTTGCTTGTGCCATTTGGACACTCCTTTCATTTTGAGACACGAATACCTAACGATAATCATATTTCTTTACTGTGTCCAATTATAGGGGCGCGTAACACAATTTGAATTGACTCAAAACTGGACGATGATTGTCGATGATGATGCTACACCAACAAACAGCGAAGCTATGACCACCTCCCAGGATTGGATTAGCATGTATGGCGCTAGCGCCGGGTCAGTCTTATTATCAGAATACGACTTTAATCGTCAGGATAATATTGATCTTTACGTTGGTGTTGGCCAATATGAACTTGGCTTCGAAGAAGTAACAGCTGCTTCATGGGCCCAAAACGTTACTAATACTTGGAATTTTGGTCTCTATATTAGACCTGATACTTTGGACGACGAAACAACGAACGATGGCTATTCCGATGCCTATCTTAACCCCGACGATCTCTCTGACAATATTGCCGCCGGAACTACCGGCTGGTTTGATTCAGATGAGAATACAGCCTCATCTACTGACTTTTTCAATGAAGATGAAGGGGTTTATAGCCTTCAGGGAACGATGAATTCCACCACTTTTGCTGAGTTTGATATAGATGGCGGTACTTATACCCGCTATAAACCTTTTTTCAAAATCCGCGGTTGGCGGAGCGTTAGTGAACCTTCTTCAGTTACTTTAGAAGGTGCTGGTTTATCTGATGGTACTAATTACAACCTGGATATTGCCCCTTTTTCTGAAGCCTGGACTTATGATTCCGGCGGTACCTGGGCTAAGCTGGCGGACGGAGGAGATCTGGCTGATGCAGATGAATATTTAGCTGATTCAACTAATGATTGGAACTTTGATCAGGCAGGCTATGATATTTTTGATAATGCGGGTGACTATTTTTACCTTGCCAGCCATGATCAATTTACCGGCGTTAACCTGAATTTAAGTACAGTTGGCTCCGGCTCTTCTCCGGTTTTAACCTGGCAATATTGCAGTGTCAACAGCGATACGGCCACTGCCTGTGATACCTGGTCAACTTTAAGCGTAACTGATACAGACAGCGGCGCTTCAAATATGACTGCTTCGGGTAACTTTTACTTTGCTGATCCGGCTGGCTGGGTGGCTTCAACAGAAAATTCAGGCAGGCAAGCACTTTGGCATATCCGGGCATATATTAGTTCAGGTTCCTATTCGACCTTTCCAGTAGAGGACACGGTCAGGACTGATATTCTGCTTTTGCAATATTTATCTGATATTTCCTCCAATGATCAGACTTTCATAGTTGTACCGGAAAGCTTATGGGTGTTTTTAGGTCTTATTCCTTTTATTCCCGGATTAATTAAAAGGCGACAGCGAAAAAATA
>JAHJGM010000036.1 GCA_018824305.1 bacterium | reverse complement strand
TACATATAATTATAAAAATATTACTTTAAGTTATAAAAGAGAAGTTCTTGATGTTGCGTAGTCACATGTAAAGAAAAACTCTTTACATGTAAGAGAGGATCAGGCTATTTTTCTGTTTCTAAAAGCCAAGGCGATAATAGCAAAAATGATCAGATACGTGACAGGCACAAAACCTGGGATCGGCACCGGATCGCCTTTTGCATATGAATGCATACCGGCGAGATAGTAGTTTACCCCGAAATAGGTCATAATCACCGAAGTAAATGCCAATAATGAAATAACACTGTAGCTAAACGGTGTATAAAGCGCTTTTATAAATCTAAGATGCACGACGACCGCATATACCAAGATAGTCACTAGAGCCCAAGTCTCTTTTGGATCCCAGCCCCAGTAACGTCCCCAGCTCTCATTCGCCCAGACACCGCCCAAGAAGTTCCCGACGGTCAGCATAGCCAGACCGATAAGAAGACTCATCTCATTGATGGCATTAAGCTCTAAAATAGAACTGTTGATACGCTTTTCGTTTTGTTTGTTTTTAAGCATAAACAACACGACCGTGATAAATCCCAAAAGAGCTCCAAGTCCCAAGAAACCATAGCTTGCCGTTATCATCGAAACGTGGATACTCAGCCAGTATGATTGCAGTACCGGTACAAGATTCGTGACTTTCGGATCCATCCAGCTCAGGTGTGCGACAAACAGGATAAGTCCTGCAAGTATCGATGTGGAAGCAAGAGTGATAGGCGAATGTTTGGAAAAGATAAATCCTGCCAAAACAGTCGCCCATGCGATGTAGACCATCGACTCAAACCCGTTTGACCACGGTGCATGGCCTGAAATATACCATCTCACCGCAAGTCCCATAGTATGTGCGATAAAAAATGCTATGAGCAAGAACATAGCTGATTTACTGAAAAAGGCTATATTAAACGATGGTTTGAGTATCTTCACAAAAGAGAGTATCAAAAGTACAAAGCCCACTAAAAAGTAGAGAGGCCATAACTTTTCAAACACGTATGAGTGATTATACGCTATCTCCAAAGATATCTTTCTATCATCAGGATATACGGCTGCGCCATAGAATTTTTGATATTTTTCTATACCTTTTAACGCCTCGTTCGCTTTACTCCAGTCACCTGTTGTAAGAGCCTTATCGATATTTGTAAAGTAATCGATCGCAATATTTCTGATGTTCAACGATGTTCCCTGATCAAAAGTCTGTAATGCATCGACCGTTGCAAACCATTTTTGATTGACATCGTTCGGTTTTGGCCATATCTTGATGATTGAACCCGTATAAACCATAAATGCGACATTCATGCGTTCATCAACGCTCAATACCGCTTTATCGAATTGATCTCTGTTTTTAGGAGCTTTACGTACCGCTTCATCCGCATATTGTTCAAGTTTATAACCCTGCATATTGTTAGGATCCTCAAAAAATTGTGAAAACGATGCATATCTCTCACTCTCAGGGATACCAAGTATTTTATTGATCTCTTTATTTGATGTGTTGATCATCTTGACCTCACGCCAAAGATCAGGACGGACCATCATCCCGAGTATGATCTGGTTTGCATCAAGTCCAAGAATAGAATCCCCTCTATGGATCTTATTTAAGATCTCAGTAGAGAGAGTATCAAGCGGTTTCATACGTCCGCTGCTGTCTTGAACGACGAGTCTTCCAAACAGCTCTGCATGAGCTTTGTCAAAAGATTTCAGCGTCTTGATAATAGGGTTTGTCTCTTCTGCGTGAGAGTTGCTGTATGTAAAGAGTGTTGCCAGTCCCAATAACACCGCTGCCGTTCTGTTAGCACTCAGCTCTTTTGCTTTTTTCGAAAGTTTTGCAAATCTGCCGTTTGGCATCAGAAGTGAACCGAACATCCCAATTGCGAGCATCAAATATCCTATGTACGTTATGATCGTACCCGGGTCATTATTGACTGAAAGCACGGTTCCTTTTTCATCTTGGTCATAAGATGACTGAAAAAATCTAAATCCGCGGTGATCTAAAATATGGTTCATATAGATACGGTAAGGCTCCTCTATATTTTTTTCTCTGTCTATAAGCGTTACTTCACTTGCATAAGATGCAGGAGACATAGAACCCGGATAACGTTCCAACTCGAATTTGTTTAACCGAAGTGCAAAAGGCAGGTTGATGATCTTTGCACCATAACTAAGTGAAACCCTCACACCATCCACATCAACACTGACATCGTCTCCGACTTCACCCGATTTGCCATAGAGTAAAACACTCTGTTTGTCGTTTGCATCACTTATCTCAAAACGCAGTGCATCCATACCCGGATTTTTAGCTTTTGCATTTGGATCACGAACGATTTTTTTAGAAGCCGATGCATAAAACTGACGTAAAACAAAATTAGTATTATGATATGTATGCAGAGTACGAGTCAAAAACTCCTCTTTAGCGTTTGCTTTTAACGCTCCGCTGCTTCTGTCATCCATTTTCAGGTATGTCAGATCCATAGGATGGTTTATATAGAGTTTTCCGTTATCCAAAAACATCTCGATCACAGGTTTGTCAAACTTCTTGCCCGAACCAAAATCAAGAACCAAGTCACCCGTCTCAAAGAATTCGCCTTGTGACAGCTGAACACTCTCACCCTGCCCGTTTAACGTAACCATCATATTTGCGATCGGTTTTCCTTCTTTGTCCTCAACAAGAGCGACAACAGCATCTGGGATATACTCAGTCAGTTTTACATGTAGTTCTTTTGTACCTATTTTTATGCTCTGTTCAAAGCTGTTTGATAATCTTTTTGAGAGATAAAGTACCTGCGAGCTTTCAACGTTTGCACCGCCCTCACTCGCCTTAATGATCAGATTCGGCTCAGAACTCGTCATGACAGATGATGTCTGACCCTCACGTATATGCATCATCCCCTCATATCCGGCATAACGTGTTACTGCCGCACCGATGAGTATGACAAAGAACGAGACGTGAAATACAAATACAAGCGTTTTGCTTTTTGCATACATCTTGAAGTTTATAATGTTTAAAAATAGATTGATTGCAAGCAATCCCAAAAGAACCTCGAACCATCGTGTATTGTATATGTCGGCTTTTGCCGTCATAGTACCGAAATCATTTTCTACAATGGTCGCGAAACCTATAGAAAATGCAAAAATGAGCATCAAAACAGCCATGGTTTTCATAGAACTCATAAATGATAATATTTTTTTCATATAATCGCCTTTGTATTTAGAGTCAGTATTGTAATAAAACATAGTAAACACACTCTTAAAGGAGTGAAAAATCCGGATCGATTAAGCTTTATCGAATTGAAAAAACTTATATGCCTCAAACTATTTCAACTCTCCCCAATTGTCACCGATGTTCAGCGATGCTCTAAGAGGGACATTAAGTTCATAAATATCCTCCATGATCTTTTGAAATCTCTCTCCAAGTTCCTGCGCCACATCCTCATCGACTTCAAATATCAGTTCATCGTGGATCTGTAAAAGCATCTTGGCTCTTAATCCTTCCGCTCTTATCATCTCATCGATTTTATTCATGGATAGCTTGATAAGGTCTGATGCAGTCCCTTGAAAAAGTGTGTTCACACTCTCCCTTTCATAAGCAGCCTGAAGCATTGGCGTCGCACTTCTATAATCGAAATAGCGTCTACGGCGAAGCAAAGTCTCGACATATCCCTTCTCTTTTGAGTCTTCCACAATAGAAGTAAAGTAATTTTTAACACTTGAGAAGTTTTCAAAATACGTAGTGATTATCTCTTTTGCCTCTTTTGTGCTTATCCCTAAAGTATCGGAGAGTTTTTTTTGTCCCATCCCGTATAAAAGTCCGAAGTTGACAGTTTTGGCTATATTTCTTTTACTTTTTGCTTCCTCTTCGCCAAAAAGTACGATGGCAGTCGCAAGATGGATATCTTCATTGTTTTTAAATGCACGAACCAGTACCTCATCACCGCTAAAATGAGCAAGCAGTCTCAACTCTATCTGCGAATAATCTATCCCTATGAGTTTTTTGCCTTTTGGCGCTACAAATCCATGTCGTATCTTCGCACCCAGATCGCTGCGCACAGGGATGTTTTGCAGGTTAGGATTTTTTGAGCTCAAACGCCCCGTCGCCGTTCCCGTTTGGACAAACGAAGTATGGATACGGCTGTCATCACTCTCTAACGAAAGTTTTAAAAGCGGTTCGATATATGTAGAAAAGAGCTTATGAACCTCACGATACTCCAAGATATGTTTTATGATCTCATGCTCGCCCATGAGAGAGCTGAGTACTTTTTCATCGGTGCTATAGCCCGTCTTTGTCTTTTTTCCCGATGGAAGTGCAAGTGTTTCAAATAAAACACTGCCGAGTTGCTGCGGTGAGTTAAGATTAAACTCACAACCGGCTTGTTCATATATCTCTTTGGTAAGAGAACTGAGTCTTATCTTGACCTCTTCTAGAAATTTTGCCAAAAAGTCGCTGTCGATGGCTATGCCGTTTTGCTCCATTCTTAGGAGTGTCGAGATAAACGGATACTCTACCTCTTTTGCTTCATCTAGAAGATACTCGGTTGAGTTCACTTTAAACTTTGCAACCAGTTGATTATAGAGTCTCAATGTTATGAGAGCATCTTCAGCGGCATATTTACATGCATCTTCAAGCTCCACCGATGCAAAAGTTTCACCCTTTTTCACCGTATCTTTAAAAGATATCATCGTGTGGTTTAAGATATTGGAGGAGAGATAGTCGAGTGAGAGTTTCCCTTCGGAATTTAAAAGCCATGCAAGTACCATACTGTCGGCATAGATACCAAGTTGAGCACCTAAGAATTTTGTGACAAAATGCAGGTCAAATTTTATGTTATGCCCTACTACCTTACATGTAAAGATCTTTTTGATGGCCTCTTTTGCATCAGAGAGACTTATCTGATCCGGTACGCCGAGATAAGAGTGTGCAAGAGGCACATAAAACCCCTCGTTTTCATTAAAACAGAAACTAAAACCGACCAACATGTCTTTATACGGGTCAAGACCAGTCGTTTCCGTATCAAAAGCTATGATATCCTCACATGTAAGAGGTGCTAGGATTGTATGCAACATATCTATATCCGTAACCAAAGTCGTTTTAAAATCCTCTAATTTCGGTTCTTTGATCGTCTCATAGACAACTTGCACACCGCTAGGAGTAGTATGGGATTTTTGTTCTTCTACTATTCCTTTGGCATGTAAGACTCTCAAAACAGCATTCATCTCATAATGTACCAACTCATTATAGATAGGTACAAAAGGGTTGTCATAATGCATCTCGTACTCACCGAAATCCATTTCATCGAAGACATCGTCTCTTAACGTAACGAGCTGCTTTGACATAAAGGCGTTCTCTTTATTTTCGATCAGTTTTTTTTGAACACCTGCAGGAGTGACATTCTCGATGTTCTCATAAAGATTTTCCAATGTCCCGTAAGTCGATATAAGCTTTTGAGCGGTTACTTTGCCTATCCCTTTCACACCGGGAATATTATCGGCGCTGTCGCCGAGCAATGACTGAAAATCGATAAACTGCTTTGGAGTGACCCCATATTTTTGCATACACTCGTCTTCATTGATAGTCTTTCTTTTTATAGCATCGACCAAAACGACCCTGTCGTCATCTATAAGCTGATACAGGTCTTTGTCGTGCGAAACGATCTTTACGTTATACCCTTTTTTTACGGCTAGCTTTGTGACTGTCGCGATCATATCATCGGCTTCATATCCGACCATTCCGAGTGTCTTAAAGCCCATCTTGTCGATCCATTCTATAGCGACTGGCAATTGAAGAGTCAGTTCATGGGGAGGAGCACTTCTGTTTGCTTTATAGTTCGGATCGATCTCATTTCTAAAGGTATTTCCTTTTGAATCTATGGCAAATACAAGATAATCACTACTATGCTCTTTTTGCAATGAGGCTATAAAGTTTACAAATCCCGTCAAAAGTCCCGTCGGAAAGCCCTCTTTATTACTTAAATGTTGAGGCAGAGCATAAAAACTTCTAAAAAAGAATCCAAAAGTATCTATAATTGTTATTGTTTTTCCCATATTTCTCTCTTTAAAATAGTTTTATAAGTATATCTAACTCTTATTTTATCTCTATTTAATCTATTAAAGTTAAAATACTACATTATTGTACGGATTAAATTTTTTAATAAGCTGGAATTAAGATTGATAGCAAACAACACTCATTTTACTACTGTTGATGATTTTCAAAAATATTTAGAAGAAAAAAATAATGAACTTCGCAAAGAAAATGAAAGACTTGAAAAATTCTCAAAAGAGATACTCGCAAGAGAAGAGTCACTGAATCTTGCACAAGAGATAGGTCATTTTGGAAGTTGGGAAGTCAATCTTAAAACAGGCAATTCTCTTTTTTCCAAAGAGAGCCATCGTATGTACAAACTTGATTTTGACGGCGCAAACTCGACATTAGAGACATTTATAGAAAGAGTCATCGATGAAGACAAGCCCATAGTCTTAAAAGCATTACATGAGAGTACAGACGGAAAGATAAAAAGCATCGAACTCAGAGTAAGAAGAGCTGATGATGTAGTCATACATGTGCTTTTAAACGGTAAGATGATCTTTGATGACGATGGTCTGCCATCCAAAATAATCGGGACTACGTTTGATATCACCGAGCTTGTCGTCACAAAGAGAGAACTCAAAGAAAAAACAAAACAGCTTGATTTTCAGGTCTACCATGACCATCTTACAAAACTCCCAAACAGAACACTCTTTAATGACAGACTTGAACAATCTATTGCAAATTCAAGCAGGACGGATCAGATACTTGCCGTCTTGTTTATTGATCTGGACAACTTTAAACAGATCAATGACACTTTGGGGCACAATATCGGAGACAAAGTCTTACAACTGATATCTAAACGTCTTTCTACATGTATAAGACTTGACGATTCTCTATCACGTCTTGGAGGAGATGAGTTTACGGTCATCATACATAATCTCAAAACTCCCGAATCCGCCGCAGATGTCGCACAAAAGATTCTAGATATCATAAACTCGAAACTTATTGTAGACAATAACGAACTGTATCTCTCAGCCAGTATCGGTATAAGTGTTTATCCAAAAGACTCTTCCAATGCAAACGATCTCCTAAAATTTGCCGATAGTGCAATGTATAAAGCAAAAGAAAAAGATAAGAACAACTATCAGTTTTACTCATCTGATATGACACAGCTTGCATTTGAAAAAGTATTGATGCAGACAAGTCTGCATACGGCTATTATGAAAAAAGAGTTTATCGTTTACTATCAGCCTCAGATCAATGCCAAAAACAACACTGTTATAGGAATGGAGGCTCTCGTCAGATGGCAGCATCCTACTATGGGAATCGTGTCTCCTGCGAAATTCATACCCATCGCCGAAGAGAGCGGCTTTATTATAACTCTGGATAATTTTGTTATGAAGCAGGCGATGAGTGATTTTGTCAATTGGTATAATAAAGGCCTGAATCCGGGAACATTGTCGCTTAATCTCTCCATTAAACAACTCAATAATGACTATTTTATCAATTTTCTTAAACATACGATCAAAGAAACCGGTTTTAACATACAATGGTTAGAGTTTGAGATCACGGAAACACAAATGATGCAAGACCCTCTCTCCTCCATAGAAAAATTAAACACCATCAGTAGTATGGGAATAACCATAGCGATCGATGATTTTGGGACGGGGTATTCATCTTTGACATATTTAAAACGTCTGCCTGTGGATAAATTGAAAATAGACAAATCGTTCATTGACGAGATACCGCACGATGAAGAGGATTGTACGATCTCAAAAGCGATCATAGCTCTTGCTAGAAGTCTAAACCTTAAGATTATTGCCGAAGGTGTCGAACATAAAGAGCAAAAAGAGTTTTTATTGGAACACGGATGCGAATTGATACAGGGCTATTACTACTCTAGACCGCTTCCAAAGGATGAAGCGGAAATCTATTTAAAGATGCCGATCGTATAAAATAGAATTTAGAGGTTATACACTCTCTAACATATCATCTATGCAATCTTCCAGCTTCTCATGGTCATACCCTGCATCATTGGCCTTTTTGAGTCCAAGGTTTATCGATATATCACTTAATGGATTGTTTATAGGGATAATCGTTTTTACTATGTTAAGAGCTGTTGCATACTCTGCGATTTCCGCCGGTGACTGAGAAGGGTTGTCAGAGTAACGTATCATCTCGACAAACTCCGTGTCAAACCCCCAATGTGCAAAGATCGCTGCTGTAACAGAAGCCGTAGTCTCTTGCACATAAGATTTTTCGACCGCCGCTATATTATTTGTCATCTCGATCTCCGATTTGAAGCTCGTAGTCTCATCTCGTTGTATAACATAACTTGCGATCAATATCTTTCCTGTCTCTTGCAGCAAAGATGCCAAAAAAAGCTTGTCTGCTTTTTGCCTATCTATTTTACGATACCACTTCAGCATCAAAGCAGCCTGCATAGACGATACTTCAGCAAATTTTTCCGAAGTCGTCGCATAGGGTTCCATATCGACATTTAAAAGTTTTCTTACTGAATTGCCAAGGATGATAGACCTTGTCATGCTCATACCAAACAGAGAGACAGCCTGAGAAACACTTGCAATATCTTTTTTAAAACTGTATAACGGGGAGTTTGCAGCTTTCAGCAGATTTGCGATGATCATCGGATCATCTTCGATCACTTTGACCAAATCTGCGATCGAACTCTCCGAATTTTGATATATTTTTTGAATTTCAGTTATAGTTTTTGGGAGTGGCGGAAGAGATTTTATACCATCAAGTATAGAGTTTTGCATCAAATAGCCTTACGATGTTTTGAATCATTATATAACAATTAACTTTATATTTTCCCTAAATAGAATATGAAAAAGGCTGATAAGCTTGATCGATCTCTGAAAGCTTTAGCGAAAAGATCTCTTGAACTTTTTTCTGTATATCCTGCCAAAAAGACTCTAAAATAATGCTGGAACCCACATTTTTATCTATTTCAAAAACGGGACCCTCTAAAGATTCAATTATCTCTAATACCGTTATCTCATGAGCGGAACGGGCAAGTTTATACCCGCCGTTTGAGCCTCTGACACTTATTAGCAGTCCCGCTTTTCTTAACTGTGAAAGAAGCTGTTCGAGATAACTATGGGAAAGCGAAGTCATAGCGGCTATCTCACGTACCTGCATAGTCCTCCCGTTTACCGAATGAGAAAGAACATGCATCGCAGCTAAACCATACAATCCTTTTGAGCTAATTCCTATCATAAATCACTCCATAAAACCAGGATATATCTTTTTAATTATAAAATATATTTTACAACCCAGACAATAGCCAAAGAGAATCTCCAAAGAACTGCAAATAAAGAATACTCCCGCACTCAGTAAAAGAGAAATATTCAGCCCCAGATAATACTCAGCTATAAACAGCAACATAAAGAAGAGTCCAAATCCCGCTGCAAGCCTTTTTGCACCGGCATCCGTCATATCTGTCTTGAGAGAAAAAATATTTTTTGTAAAAATAGACAACTGCTGAATTATACTATATTGTTTCAATCCGTATAGACGCATTAAAAAGTCGATACTTACAAAGTATAAAAAAACGACCTGCGACGTTAATAAGAACAGCACTACAAACAATGAGACATAAATAGCGCTCACTCTAGCCAATGTTCCGTCTATCTGTCTAAATATTAAAGGACATGCTTGTGACATATAACAACCTTTTATTGTTTTCTTGATGTAATAGTAATGATTTTCATACTCAAACACAAGCATTCAGACTAGTTTACTAAGGATTAATGATCGATTTCAAGTATTCCTTTAGGATGTTTATAAATATCCTTAGATATAATATTACCGATTTACATAGAAAAACTATTTTCTGATGCGTATGTATATTATCTAATATAGTTATAAGT
>JAHJGM010000035.1 GCA_018824305.1 bacterium | reverse complement strand
TATATGTAAAAGGCAGAAGACCATGCACTCTCTTAGTATCTTTGGAACAAGCAGTGACGCGGGAAAATCTACATTATCTTTTGCCCTGACCTATCTTTTGCACAAACGCGGAGTCAAGGTCGCACCCTACAAAGCACAAAATGTCTCGAACAATTCCCGAGTATGTGACGATGGCGGCGAGATAGCCATACCGCAGCACTTTACAGCCGAAGCCATAGGGATCAAGACCTCGCACTTTATGAACCCCATACTTTTAAAATCAGGTTCTAAAAACAGCGCCCATCTCATCTTAAACGGAGAAGCGCAAAAAGATATAGATGTCCACGAATACTATAAGAACATCCATTCACTCAAGCCTTTCGCAAAAAAAGCGTTTAAAAAGCTTCTCAAACAGTATGACTGCATCGTGGCTGAGGGAGCCGGCAGTCCTGTTGAACTCAACCTGATGGACAAAGACCTCTCAAACATCTTTATCGCAGAAGAGTTCAATACAAAGATCATCCTTGTCGCAGATATTGAAAGAGGCGGTGTCTTTGCTTCTATCATCGGAGTCTATACCCTCTTGCCAAAAGCACTGAGAAAAAACATCATCGGCGTCATCATCAACAAATTTCGCGGAGATATGACGCTTTTTGACGACGGTGTTCATATCCTGGAGGAACGCTTTGGCATAAAGGTGCTTGGAGTCGTCCCCTACAAGCCTTTTAACCTTGGATTTGAAGACAGCCAATCGATCACCAACTATGTACAAAACACCTCAAAAGCGATTATCAAAGTGGGTGTCATAAGCCTGCCGCACATCAGCAATTTTACGGACTTCGAGCCTCTCGTCGCAGATGAGCAGATAGAGCTTCTTTTTATCACCAATCCTACTATGGCTGAGGGATGTGATGTGCTCGTTATCCCCGGAAGCAAAAAGGTCGTCGATGATATGCTGTGGCTGAGAAAAATGGGCTTTTCAGAGCTGCTAAAATCAAAAAAACGCACAATGGTCGCAATTTGTGGAGGTTATGAGATGATGTTCGAGCGCATACTCGACCCCAAAAATATAGAATCAGAACTGACAGAGATCGAAGGGTTCGGCAGATTTAAAGGCGACGCCGTTTTTAAAGAGAAAAAGATCGTCAAAAAAGAGAACTATGAGATCTTCGAGTGCGATGTCGACGGGTATGAGATACATAACGCCGATGCCAAAAAACTCTCGCAAAAACAAAAAAATCTCTACGGAACGTTCGTTCACGGAGTCTTTGACAGCGATGAGTTTCGTTACAAGCTTTTTTCCCAAGTGAACAAAGAGTATAAAGGGTATGAGTTTAAAAAATACAAAAAAAATGCGATAGAGGAGTTTGCCTCACATGTAGAGCAGCATGTGGATATGAATGCCATCCACAAACTGCTTCGTAAAGGCTAAAACCTTTTCCAGAAAAAACTGCTAAACACTATAAAAACGGTATAGCACTCAAGCCTTCCGATGATCATAGAAAACGACAGGATTATCTTGTCATACCAAGTAAAAAATGCGTAGTTCTCACTTGGTCCAGTAAGATTAAATCCAGGGCCGATATTTCCCACCATCGAGATAGCCGTCGAGAGAGAGGTCATCTCATCATACCCTCTTGCATACAGATAGACCATCGTCACAAAGATGGTCATAAAAAAGAGCGACAAAAACCCGAATATTGAACGGATAGTAGAGCTTTTGATCTCTTTGTCATCGATAAATATCGAGGAGATCGTATTTGGATTGAGTGTTTTTTTGATCTCAAATACGATATTTTTCAAAAAGAGTATATGCCTGATGGTCTTTACACCGCCGGCGGTAGAACCGGTATTGCCACCCAGCAGCATCGCAAAAAAGAGAAGCATTATGGAAATATTTCCCCATGTTTCATAATCCACCGTCGCAAAACCCGTTGATGTAGATACGGAAACGATGGAGAAAAATGAATGCAAAAGCGATGTATAAAAACTGTCATGGCTGCTAGAGTAATGAACAACTGTTAACAACAGCGAAAGCGCTATGACGATAAAACCGAACCACTTGGCTTCTTCATGGGCATAAGCAGTTCTGTCGCCCTGAAGAAATCGGATATGCGACAAAAAGTTTATACTGGATATAAACATAAAAAAAGTCGTTACCCAGATAATATAATCATTGTGAAAATGCCCTATCGAATCATTTTTTGTAGAGAATCCGCCCGTAGAGATAGTAGAAAACGCATGGTTGACGGCATCAAACCAGTTCATCCCGAATATCATCAAAAGCATAAAGTCCGCAAAGGTAAGAAGAAGGTAGACTTCCCACAGTTTTATGGCAGTATCTTTGATCTTCGGCGATATTTTGTCCAATGATATCCCCGTTGATTCCGCTTTAAAAAGAGTCAAGGAACCGTTGGGATTCAAAAGAGGCAAAAGTCCCACACCAAGGACGATGATCCCCATACCGCCTATCCAGTGAGTAAGACTTCTATGAAAAAGTATGCTGTGAGGCAGCACCTCTATGTCTTGAAATATAGTCGCACCCGTAGTCGTAAAACCGCTTATCGACTCAAAAAAAGCATCTGCGAACCCTACATCGGTAAGTATCAGATAGGGCATAGCCCCCGCGACTCCAAGAAGAAGCCAGACAATATTGACCGAAATGATGCTCTCTTTGATGCTGAGTTTTATAACATGATCTCTTAACGAAACGAATATAGCGACATTGATCAGTAAAAATGAGAGGACGACTAAAAAATATATTTTTACATCTTCTCCGTAAAAAAATCCGACGACAGGCGGGATAAGCAGAGTAATAAATACGACGATACCGACGATCGAGACAAATTTAAAGATATTTTTTTTATTCACTGTCGTTTTGCTTTAACCAAGCTGCTATTAATTTGGAATCCTCTTTCTTCATGAAAGCTATGATGATATCGCCCTCTTGCAGACTGCCTATATTGTAGTACAAAATAAACTTCTTGTCTCTTAAGATATAAAAACTTCCCTTTTTAGCCATCTTGTCATTCATCATCGGTTTCGTACCAAGAAGCTTGGAGTTTGGAAATATCTTTCTCAGACAAACGGTTCCCGCACCGTTACAGTAAGCTTTTTGAGAGACAAGTCTTGTGGAATTTATCTGTTCGAGTATCGTAAAATAGGCATTCATCTTTTCGCCGCGGATCACTTCTATGCCCAGTTTTCTCATCAATGTTGCGTATTGATTATTATTATAGATTCCGATGACTTTTTTGATCCCTTTTTGTTTTGCCTCGATACATTTAATGATATTGAACTCATCATCCGTAGTCGCTGCTATAAAGACATCTATCTCTCCCGAAAAGTTCTCTAAAACAGAATCAAGATTATTGTAGTTGCTTTTAATGACCTCTATGGTGTTTTTTAAGATCGAGTTCGCCGTCTGACAGTTTTTGAGAGTCTTATCCACGAGTTTTACATTGAGACCTTTTTTTGCCAAGACCTTAGATATCTCAATACCAAGCTGATTCGCTCCGTAAATAATACAGTTCTTGATTGCCTGTTTTTCTACCTTGTTACATACTTTTTCTCTTATGGGATCTACTATCTCCGGGAAAACGAAAAAGTATATCAGGTCATTTGGTCTGAGCAGTTCCGTTTCATCGGGAACGAAAAAGTTCCCCGCTCTCTCGATCCCTGCGACTACTATCTTGCTGTTGTATTTATGGATAAAATCGAAGATAGATACATTTCCAAATCCGTCATACGCTTTGATAGAGAGCAGAAGCGCTTCTGTCTGTTCAAAGGTCTTGATGTTGCTTATATGCGGGTAATCGACTAAGAGGTTGAAGTTTTGCGCGACATCTATGGCAGGGGTAACCATCGTAGAGATGCCGAGTTTGCGTTTGATGTTGTCATTGATGAAAAAGTTGTTTCTGAGCCTGACTATCTTTTCTTTCACATCGACGATGTTATCGATGATAAGCGATGACAAGAGGTTTACCTCGTCAGAATTGGTCACAGCCACGAAAAGATCCACGTCTTTTTGGATATTTTTATACAGATTCGGGTCTTCCACGTCGCCGTATATGGTCAAGACATCCAAGCTGTCTTCCAGATTTTTTATCGTACCCTCATTGCTGTCGATCAACGTGACTTCATTGTCTTCCATCAACTCTTTTGCTAAAAAAAATCCGACCTTGCCGGCACCTGCTATTACTATATTCAATTTTTACTTCTTACTATCATAATCATTTATCAACACCCTATGTGCAACGTCTATAAATCATATAAATATCGTTCCCCCATTGTATCGAAAAACTCAAAAAGTAATTATAAAACGCTTTGAAATCTATCTTTGTAACTGCATTTTTCACAAAGCTCTTCAACCGCTTTTGCCTCTTTAAATCCCGCTATCATGGCGAGTGAACGTTTGGAGTTTAAGATCTCTTGGAGCCCTCTTTCGTTGACATTTCCAAGATCGATGATCCCATCGCCGTCTAGACAACAGGGCACGACCGTTCCGTTTGCCAAGATACCAAAATGAGATTTCAATCCGTAACATGCGGAGTGACTGTGATGAGTGGAACCAAGAGAGGGCCACTCGAAATAACTGTCAAAGTTCAGAAGTATCTTTGAATCCAGCCGAATCGACTTTTTGCTGTTTTGATTAACCTCATCACTCTGAAGTTCCACATCAAAAAACTGTTCCAAAAGTTTGAAAAGTTTTTCATTAAATGCGACTTCCGAACATCCATCGTCCAAGTTCCAGACTCTCAGATTGATAAAGGGTTTGGAATGGTTTTTTAGTTTCTCTTCGCATACGTTTAAGACACCCTGCATGTACTCGTCAAAACTCATGTTTAAAGAGTTTTTGTTGTAACTGTTAAGCGAGATGTTTATCTGCCTGATGGAGGGGTGAAACAATGTAGAAAAAGGTGTCTTGTTCAGATAATACCCGCTGGATGTGAGTTCCACCTCAAAACCATGCCGATGTGCAAGTTCAAGATAGGTGCCAAGGTTTGAAAGCGTCAACGGATCTCCCATTACATGTAAAGCAAGCGTTTTCGTATATGGTTTTAACTCCGTCAGTATTTTTTCAAAAAGTGTGATTGGCATCGTTTTGGAGGGCTGAGTCTTTGGCGGACAGAAACTGCACGAGAGACCACAGATATTTGTGATCTCTACATGTACGCGGTGAAAATTCATCTATATTATCACACTTAGGTGCGATAAACGGCTATTTGACTGCTTAGATGTTCAGTCATTTTGTGTAAATGTTCTGCGGCAGATGCTATCTCTTCCACGCTTCTTGCATTTGAAGATGAAAGTTTGTGGATATTTTCTATTTTTCCTATGATGTTTTCGATCGTCGTCGCGTTTGTCTGCGAATCTGCAGCAAGCTTTTCGATATCGTGGACAGTATCCGAGAGTGTATGTACTGCCAGTTCCGTGTTGTGATCCAGCTCGGAAGAGGACTCTGCAAGTCCTTCAATGCGGCTTGTATTAGCGTTCATCTGTTCTGTTATCTCGTTGATCGACTGTACTATGACATTGACCGTCGCATTTGTCTCGACAAGACTTTTTTGTGTACGTTCTGCAAGTTTACGCACCTCGTCCGCGACAACGGCGAATCCGCGTCCGTGTTCACCCGCACGCGCCGCTTCTATGGCAGCGTTGAGTGCAAGCAGGTTCGTCTGGTCTGCAATGTCTGAGATGACGGTGAGAACCTCTTTGACTTGAGCTGCTTCTGTGGAGAGTGCATTTAATCTGCTGTTTATCTCGACTTCTATCTCGGCGGTCATAAGAAGCTGTTTATTTGTCTCTTTCAATGCTTCTTGCGCACCTTGAAGTGTATCGCGGGCACCGATCGCTTTTTCACGTACCGCCTGTGCCTCTTTAGCCGATCTAATGATCGCCTCTTTTGTTAAGATCGATTCAGACGTAGTCTCAGATACGATGCGGGCTTCCTCTTCCGCCGCTTTTCCGATAACTAACGTAGTAGAAGAGAGTTCCGCTGCAACGGACTGATTTTCGCTTGAAGCCGATTTGATCTCATGAAACGATTTTGCCAAGACTTGTACAAGGTGATTGACTTTATTTCCCATATCCGAAAGTTCATCATTGCCTTCAAGTTTGATATCGTGACTAAAGTCATGGTTGCTTGCAACTCTGTCGACCACTTCACCGAGATTTCTCAGCGATGTCAAGATGTTTTTTAACAGTACATATCCCACTAAGAGAGCGATAATAACTAAAACGATTCCCAGTACAAGTGAAAAACCTTTTGTAAAACTCGCTTTTTTCATTGTACGTTCGGAGTTATCAAGTGCTTCTTTTACCTGAGTATCTCTGATATCATCTATCCCTGACATTAAAAGCGAACTGCTTTTATCAAATGTGTCCATAGCTTTATCGCCGGCTTCTTTGCTGATGGCATACTGTTTTACCATATCTTTACCGCTTGCCAAAAGAGCATCCATATCGTTTTTAACAGACTGTACGATCTTCATCCATTTTTGGTTGTTTTCGCTCTTGTACATACCCAAAAATCTATCCATATCTTTCATAAACTCGACATAAGCTGCTTCCGCTTCTTTAATCGAATCCGGATTTTGTGTAAGTGAAGCATCGGTTAAGAACTGCTGTACCTGCGATGTCTGATATTTTGCATCGCTTGCATACAGGGCAAAGGGCACAGATTCAGATGAAGTCGTCTCACTTAAGTTATATACTTCGCCGATATTGGTATAAACGATCAGTACATTTATCAAAATGCCCGCAACTATTGCTCCTATCCCAAAGGAGAGTTTTTGTTTGATTGTCATCTTTTATGTCCTTTATTTATACTTATTTCGCCAGAT
>JAHJGM010000002.1 GCA_018824305.1 bacterium | reverse complement strand
TTTATTTTAACTTTAAATAGATAGAATTAGATAATATTTTCAAAATTATATCTAATAATGATAAAGGTACTATTATGTTTCAGCGTTTTCGTAGAACAAGATTAAATCCGCATCTTCGCAAGTTGGTAAGAGAGACGACTGTTAGTGTCGATGATTTTATTTACCCTCTTTTTGCACGCTCGGGCGAGGGGATCAAGACAGAAGTGGCATCTATGCCGGGTGTGTATCAGATGAGTATTGATGAGATCGTAAAAGAGTGTACAGAACTTAAATCACTTGGTATCTTTTCAATCATACTTTTTGGTATTCCCGATGTAAAAGACTCTATCGGTTCTGATGCACTCAGTGAAAACGGAATTATCGCACAAGCCGTACGTGCGGTCAAAGCGGTTCATCCCGATATGTTTGTAGTGACCGATCTTTGTTTTTGTGAGTATACGGACCACGGACATTGCGGTATCATCGATCACGTTCATGAAACAGTTGACAATGATGCGACTTTAGAGATCTCTGCATCACAGGTTTTAGTCCATGCAAAGGCGGGAGCGGATATGATAGCACCATCAGGGATGATGGATGGTATCATTGAGACACTGCGCAGTGCACTGGACGCTAACGGATTTGAAAACCTGCCGATCATGAGTTATTCCACAAAATTTGCAAGCGGTTACTACGGACCGTTTCGTGATGTGGCTGAGTCGACACCCTCTTTTGGAGACCGTTCGACTTATCAGATGGATCCTGCAAACAGACGTGAGGCGATTGCAGAGAGCATCGCAGATGAGATGCAGGGAGCGGATATTTTGATGGTAAAACCGGCACTTGCATATCTTGATATTATAAGAGATATCAAAGAAAACACGTCCCTGCCTCTTGCTGTTTATAATGTCAGCGGCGAATATGCGATGATCAAATTTGCAGGGATGAATAACCTGATAGATTATGAGCGCGTCGTTATGGAAACGATGATAGCTTTTAAACGTGCCGGAGCGGATATAATCATCTCATATCATGCCAAAGAAGTAGCAAAGATACTCCAAAACAGATAGTCTTATCTTTATTAAAGTAAGTTATGAATAAAATATATCGTATTGATTGGTAATTAAAGGAAATATTTAGATGAAGCATTTTTTAACGCTCAGAGATTTTACAAAAGATGAAATTTTAGAGATAATAAATCTTGGGCTAGAGATAAAAAAAGATCTGAAAAATGGAATCCATAAAGATTATATGCCTAAAAAAACATTGGCGATGATCTTTGAAAAAAGCTCGACAAGAACACGTGTGAGTTTTGAAACAGGAATCTACCAGCTTGGCGGTCACGGATTGTTTTTGTCAAACCGTGATATTCATCTTGGACGTGGTGAGCCTGTAAAAGATACCGCGCGTGTGATATCGAGTATGTGTGATATGGTCATGATCAGAACGTTTGAACACTCAAAAATAGAGGAGTTCGCTTCATTTTCCAAAGTGCCTGTTATCAACGGTCTTACAGATACTTATCATCCGGTGCAGCTTTTAGCTGATTATATGACTATGATCGAGTACGGTGTGGCAGATAATGCAGTCGTGGCTTATATCGGAGATGGCAATAACATGACTCATTCATGGCTAATGTTGGCAGCCAAGCTTGGTTTTGAGCTTCGTATTGCAACTCCAAAAGGGTATGAGGTCGATAGCAAAGTCCTTGAAGATGCATACGCTTTTGCTAAAGAGAGCGGTGCAAAAATCTTTGTTTCAAATGATCCAAAAGAGGCAGTAAAAGGTGCGAATGTAGTGACAACGGATACATGGGCATCAATGGGACAAGAGGATGAGAAAGAGCAGAGAATCAAAGACTTTGCAGGTTATATGGTTGATGATCTGATGATGTGTATAGCCGACAAAGATGCCAAGTTCTTGCACTGTCTTCCTGCATACAGAGGGCAAGAGGTAAGTGAATCAGTCTTAGAAGGGCATAGTGACATAGTCTTTGATGAAGCAGAAAATCGTTTACATGCACAAAAAGGGCTAATGGTTTGGCTAGATCGTCAAAGATAAAATAAAAGGAATTTCGTATGAAATATTTAATAGCTGTTTTACTACTTGTATCATCTCTATATTCTGCAAAAGTTGTTGCTATAGGTGAAAAATACAAAACATCAGATGATTGTAGAGCATGTCATAACCATATCGTAAAAGAGTGGAAAAACTCTTGGCATTCAAACTCACACTATGAGAAAGATGAGTATTTTAGAGCATCTGTTGATTATGTCAGTAGAAAAACACATAAAAGTTTAAATTCCGTCAAAGTAGAATGTGCGACTTGTCACAACCCGCGTATCTCTGTCACAAGTACAGACACAGATTATGAGATCGCCGCAGTACTGGGTCTGGATAAAAATTCAAAAGTAAATAAAGCTGTTCACGATGATGCACTTGATGAGGGGATCAATTGTGTCGTTTGTCATAACATCGATACGATTCATGATGATTATAATGCGTCATTAAGAGGGATGGATAGGGTCTCTTGGTCAAAATCCGGTCTTATGAGCGGACCTTTTCCTGATGCAAACTCTCCATACCACAAGACGGAATATAGAGAATTTATGGATAAAAATCCAAATCAGTTATGTTTTGTCTGTCATGCCAATGACCATACTGCAGAGGGTCAGATGTTTGTAAACATGCAGGGCGAGTATAAAAACAGTGATGAAAAATGTGTGACTTGTCATATGGGCGAGAAAAAAGATCTTTATGCCTCAACACTTAGAATAGATCACGGGAAACCAAAAGCACGTCAGATTAGAGACCATGGTTTTAGTGGTGCGCATATACAGTCAATGTGGAAAGATGCTTTAAAAGTAAGTGCGAAAAGCGAAGGTAATAATTTAGTCATTACTTTGAAAAATGATCTTCCTCATAATATCCCGAGCGGTTTTGGTTCACGCGAAATCATCATAGATATCGAATATAAAAACTTTGACGGAAAAGTCGGCAGTGACTCGGTTTCTTTGACAAAACAGTATTTAAGTAAATATAAAAAACCGACGATCCCTCATGTGGCTGAAAAAGCTTCAGCAGACCAATCCGTTCCTGCAAAAGGTGAAAAGATAGTAAGAGTAAAACTCAATAAAAAAGCGAATAATGCTGTTATTAATGTTTCATACAGACTGGTGAATGATGAGGTTAGAGGTATACTTGAACTAAAAGAGCCGATCTGGTCTGAAAAAATGCCTATTGCTAGTGTATCTGTACAATTCTAGTACAAGATACCCGTAGCTGATCTAACCTTCTCGATTATATCTCCTGCTGCTTCCTTTGCTTTAGTTGCACCTGATTGAAGTATCTTTCTTACTTCATCTTGGTGAGCTGCATAGTATTCGCGTCTTTGTCTATAAGGTGCATAGTATTCCCAGATGACTTCAGCAAGATAGAGTTTAAAGTGTCCGTGACCCTCTCCTCCTTGTTTATATCTCTGCTCTAGTGCAATACGTTCTTTTTCTGCTAAGAACAGTTTAGCGATATTGTAAATGTTGCATCCCTCATACTCTTTGGGTTCTTCAAGGGCAACATTCTCGGTAACGATTTTTTTGATCACTTTTTGCTGTTGTTTCTCTTCACCGAAGATATTGATAGTATTACCGTAACTTTTTGACATTTTTTGACCGTCGATCCCTGGAACCGTTGCGACATTTTCATCGACTCTGTACGCGGGGATTTTTAAAATATCACCGTAAGTATTATTGAATTTTATTGCAATATCGCGTGCGATCTCCACATGCTGGATCTGATCTTTTCCTACAGGAACGATATCCGGCGAAAAGAGCAGGATATCTGCAGCCATTAAAACAGGATATGAAAAGAGTGAGTGGTTTGTCGCGAAACCTCTAGCTGTTTTATCTTTATAGCTGTGTGCACGCTCTAAAAGTCCTGTAGGCGTAAAAGATGAAAGTATCCAGTAGAGTTCTAAGACCTCTTTGACATCCGATTGAATCCAAAATGTAGATTTGTCTGGGTCTATGCCGAGTGCTAAAAAGTCGGTTGCTGCTTGCATGGTAAGCTGTTTTAATTTTTCACCGTCGCTTACAGTTGTCATCGCATGATAATTTGCTATAAAGGCAAATACTTCATTTTTGTTTTGCTCCTCTATCATAGGTTTTATAGAACCGAAATAGTTCCCTATGTGAAGATCACCAGAAGGCTGGATACCTGTAAAAACTCTCATTTCATTTCCATTTTTAAATTATTTTTCTGAAATTATATCCAATTCAGTTTCGGTGTGCTATTCTTTAGATGAATAAAGGTAGTTTCTACCTATATAAAGGATATATTATGAGTGTACAAATTAGAGCAAAAGATTTAACCTTGACAGACGCAGCAAAGGCGCATATAAATGCTGCGATAGATACTTTTCGTAAATATGGTCTAGATACTACGAGTTTTAATGTAAATATTCAAAAAGAGAAAAAAGGGGTGAGCGTAGAGTTTGATATACATATAGCTCATGCACAGCCTGTGGTTATTTCTCAAAGCGATGAGGATCTGGATGTCGCTATAGATCTAGCGATCGAGCGAACTACAAAAGCACTTCGCCGTCTACATGATAAAGTGGTTTCTCATAAAGCTACGTCTTTAAAAGATGTAGAGGTTGCCGAAGTTTAATAGTTATACTATAATACCGCCAAAACTTTTAGGCGGTATTGTGAAATTTTTTCTTCTATTCTCTTTATTTTTTATAAATCTTTTTGCACAAAACGATTATGACATACGTTTAGCTTACGGTCGTGCCGATTCACACGATTTCGGTGAGATCATCAGTTCTCAAAT
Organism: bacterium; assembly: GCA_018824305.1. Classification (GTDB taxonomy): domain Bacteria; phylum Campylobacterota; class Campylobacteria; order Campylobacterales; family Sulfurimonadaceae; genus Hydrocurvibacter. The sequence continues at coordinate 63,714 of JAHJGM010000002.1, read as the reverse complement.
AGCTCCACACTCTACTAATACGCATGTAGCGATGCTTGATGTAGGTTATAAAGTCGTAGATGGTCTGTTTGATCTTCCTTTTGATATTTATATCAAAGGCGGACTTTCAAAGTTTTTAGAAAACGGGTATCAAAAAGATGTGTATGAAAACACACTTTATCTAAAAGGATATTATACTTTTGACTTTTTAGATAACAGTGTGCGTTTTGGTGCGGCAGAGGGTGCATCATATACATACGGCATCATCTATATAGAAAAAGAGGAAGCAATGAGGAAGCATGACAATAACTCGAATTATCTAAACTATATAGAGCTGAGTCTGGATTTTGATATCGGCAAACTTATCAGATACAAACCTTTGGAAGATACTTATTTTGGGGTTATGTTAAAACACCGTTCAGGAATATTCGGACTGATCAATAATGTGAGACACGGCGGTTCAAACTATGAAGCCGTCTATATAGAAAAAAACTTTTAAAAGAAAGGAGTATTGATAATGTATATTTGGATTCTCTGGTTTCATGTCATCTCATTTGTATCATGGTTTGCGGCAATTTTTTATATGCCTCGTCTTTTTGTCTATCACAAAGAGCATGAAGACAATGCAGGTTTCATAGAAGTCGTAAAAATAATGGAGTATAAGTTATATAAGTATATCGGAGTTCCGGCTATGTGGGCGACTATATTAAGCGGCGGCGCTATGATATATCTATCTACAAACGAGTATGGAATAAATCTTTTTAAGACAGGCGGATGGCTACATGCGAAACTGTTTTTTGTAGCGATTTTAATAGCTTATTTTATTTCGCTTGATTTTATGCGTAGAGCCCTTGCGGAGGAAAGATCAGACAAAAGCGGTAAGTTCTTTAGATTTTACAATGAAGTACCTACTCTTTTGCTTATGGTTATAGTCGCAATGGTCGTGATCAGACCTTTTTAACTTCTACATGTAAGGCTTAGCCTTACTTTCCTCCACCGCGTTTTTTTGCTTTAAAGAGTACAGGCACACCGCTAAAGTTGAATGCTTCACGAAGTTTATTTGTCAGGTATCTTCTGTATGTAAAGTGCAGACCTTTTGGTTTATTCATAATCAGCGCGATTCTCGGCGGTCTTGTCTCGTACTGAGTCGCATAGTAGATACGAATGATCTGTCCATGCATACTCGGTAATTGGTGACGACGCATCGCTTTGCCCAATACTTCATTCAACTGTGATGTTGATATACGTTGGGAGTAGTTTTCATTTATCTCTAAGATCATGTCAAGCAGTTTGTTGACACGAAGATGACTTTTTGCAGAGATCGTTATGATAGGTGCGTAGTGGAGAAATTTAAATCGATTGCGCACTTCTTGAATGATCTTGTCATAATCTTCTCTATTGGCAATATCCCATTTATTTAAAACGATGATACATCCCAGAACATTTTTATCTACAAGACCTGCTATTTTTTCATCTAGATCGATAAACGGGTTTGATGCATCAAGAACGACTAGTGCCATGTTTGCACTCTCTAACATCTGTTCTGTTCTCATGAGTGCAAACTTCTCTATACCCTCGATCTTTCCACGACGGCGGATACCTGCCGTGTCGACAAATGTCAGCGTTTTTCCTTGATAATCTACACTCTCGTCAATCGGATCGATCGTAGTTCCCGCGACGTTGCTGACAACAGATCTGTCTTCTTTTAATAAAGCATTTAGCAGTGAGCTTTTACCGACGTTTACGCGGCCTATGATCGCTATTTTTATATGATTTAGGTCTTCAGGGTTAAACTCTTTTATCATATCGTTCATACCGAATATCGAGTCGTCTTCTACCTCTTCTTCATCATAATCGACATAACCCTCTTCGCTGTCTTCATCTTCAGGGACATAATCATAGACAGTCGGTTCAAACTCATCCTCATCTTCGTCTGTTTCATCATTTTTGATGATCTTGTCTTCATCGGGGATAAGTCCATAAAGCCAATCTATAAGAGGATTGATACTTCGGTTATGAGCGACAGAGATGCCAAATATCAGATCTGTTCCAAACTCATAGTAGTCCCAAAGTTTCTCTTTTTGACTGTCATTGTCTATCTTGTTGACCACAAGTGCTACATCTTTGCCGAGTGATTCAAGCTGATAAAAAAGTTTTTTATCGTTTTCATCAGGCAGTGTTTTTCCGTCAACCATATAAAGGATGATATCTGCTTTGTTTGCAGCTTCAAGTGATTTTTCTTTTATCCTGTCAAAAAGTTCACACCCTTTATCGAGTCCACCCGTATCAAGAAGTTCTACTTGTTTATCTAGTATGGCAGCAAGACGTCGCTTGACATCACGCGTTGTTCCCGCTTGTTCGGATGTAATGGCATCACGTTTTTTAAGCAGACGGTTAAACAGTGAGCTTTTTCCTACATTCGGTTGACCAATAATGGCAATTTTTTTCATGTTATCTCTTTGTATGTGATTAAAAACATTTTTATAAACAGTAAAAACGTAAACGATTTGTAAAAATGTTTTTTGGAGTGTTTGTAAATATTTGTGTAATTATAGCGAAAAAGAGTTGTTCACCACTAAGGTGAACAAAAGTTTAGTTTAAAACCATCCAAACAAAGAGTTCTTTTGTTTTCGGATCGATATATGTAGCTTCTATATGTGCAGTTACATTGGAGTTTTTGACTCTTTGTTCAGTTTGTACGTTACTTGTCGTATGTACATTGTCATCACTTGAAGTCTCTTCTCTTTTTGCGACCAAGTTTATTTCTACGCCTTTTTGCATCGCTAACTCATCTAAAGCTCTGCTTATAGCAAGTTTACGCTGATATGCAGGACCTTTAAAGTGAGGACCGCTGCTTCCGACAGAACCTGTTACGCCACCAAGATTAGGGTTGTTGATCCATTCAGGACATGTAGAAATCTGTTCTTTTGCAGGAGGAGTAACACTACTGTTACATCCCGCAAAGAAAAGAGTTATAAATAATGATAGTAAAAATACTCTCATTATTCAGTTGGAAAATCTTTCTCTAGTGAATCTAGAGCTTGTTTTGATTGAAATTGTTGCCATAGAGCATCTTCATTGTTATGAGAACTGTTGACAATCTGTTTTTTAACTTCTTCGTTTACTGATTTTTCAGGAGCACCTACTAGTACATAAAGTGTACCGTTAGCTGGATTTTCCCATGATTCAAGCTGTTTTGTTCCATTTAATTTAACTTTTGCAAGTTGTTTTGAAACTTGTGTAGAAACACTGTCAACAACTTCGCTGTCGCCTACACCAGTACCGCGTACAAAGCTTTCTACTTTTGCTTTTACCTGTGTTTCTATTTGGAATGCCAGGTCATTACGAGCAGCAGCCATTGCATTGTTTCTAGTAAAGTTCATACCTGCTTTACTTTTTGGAGAACTACCAAGACCTACTATTGCACCTTCATAGCTTTGAGGATTACATGTCCATTTTGGAGCGAGGGTACCATCTTGTTTACAACGGAAATCACCTTCGTCTCCTTCAGGTGACGGTTGACCACAACCAACTAGAGTAGCAGCTACAACGGCCGCCATTGTTATCATTTTCCAATTTTTCATCATACACAACTCCTCTTAACTTTTTAATATAAACAATTATACTGACCTATTCTTACTTTTTAATTAATTTATTAATATTTTTGAACATGTACCGTGTCTTGACTACAACGAGGAAGAACCTCTTGTTTTGGTGCTGGAGGGGGATTGCAACAACCTGTCAATGTTGATAGTACAATTACAGTTATTGCACCCATTGTAAAACGTTTAATCATAATTTATATATCTCCTCGTTTAAGTAAAAAAAAAGTATATCGACCAAGCTTACTTTTTGATTAATCCTAAAAATTCAAAGACTCCAAAAGATTTCACTTTTTTGATAAAACCGGATTCTGCCTGTAATTTGGCATCTGCATACCCTTTTCTTGATTTTCCTATGAAAGTATGCATCTTTGTAGAAATGATCTTTTTATCTTTTGTAGCAGTGATTATCTTGGCTGTCAACGTTGTTTTATAAAATTGATAATCCATTTTTTTATCAATATCGGTAGTTAAAAAGATATTGTAACTATTCCCTCTATCAAGGGTCCTTGTTATATAGAGCTCTTTGTCAAGCAGACCTATCTCTACAGGTTTGACAAAAGGCAGAGAGTTGACATCTCCTAGAATTCTAACGGCGATCGAGTTGTTGATCTCTTTGGTTTTGTCTTTGAGTTGGTTGACAAAAGAAAGATATTCCCCTGCATCATAACCGTTTAAGACGATTTGAAGAAGCTCTGCTCGAATAGCGATCTCATTTAATGCTGATGTTATCAGATTTAGTTTGGCGTATTGTTCTATCGGGCTTATCGTATCGATAGTCTCAAACTCTTTTTTCAATGGCAGATAAACCGCATCCAATTTACTTTTTTCCTCTTCAAAGAGTGCATCTCTAGCAATGGAGATCAGTATAAGCTGTTCTGAGTGATACTCGGCATCTTTGAGAGTTTTTATTCCATGAAAGACGAGTTTCTTGGTTATAGCAAGAGAGGTGTCGAAAAGCATATTGTAATCTGCATCATCTTGTACATGTAAAGCAGCATCAGGTGCTTTAATCGCATCTAGTATTTTTGAGTTTAAATCTTTATTGATAGATAAAACAGCAATATTGCGAGCACTTTGAAGAGTGTTTGAAGATGCCGTCGCATAGATGAAGTTATAGTCTTTTGGCGGATTCGTATACCAAAGAGGAGGTCTGTCCTCTATTTTTTTGGTGCTGCATCCTGCAATAAGCAAAATCAGTACAAAATAAATGAAACTTTTAAACATCGATACTCCTTGTTTGATTTTTTTCGATATATATTGATTGAGACGGAAAGGCAAATGATGCTCCGTTATTGTGAACGATCTGCATAAACTCCAAGTTTATTCTTTCTTTTACACTGAGATACTCTCCCCATACGGTTGACTTGGTAAAGAAGTAGCAAAATACGTCAAGTGAACTGCTATTATAGTCCGTAAAGTTTACAAAGATGGTCTTTTGGTCAATGTCGGGATCATTTTGCAAAAGTTCTCTCATCTCTTTTAAGATATTTTTCATCTGTGCGGGAGTGGTGGAGTAAGTCAGACTCAGATAGAACTTAATACGTCTTTTCGTCATTGCAGACCAGTTTATGATAGATGCGTTTGCAACGATACCGTTTGGGACACTCACAAGTGCATCTTCAAATGTTCTCACTTTTGTAGAACGCATCCCTATCTCTTCGATAAAACCTTCGGTTTGGGGTGTCTGTATCCAATCCCCTACTTTAAACGGGGTATCTGCAAAGATCATGAGCGCACCGAATATATTCTTTGTAGTATCTTGAGCAGCAAGCGCTACAGCCATACCCACAAGCCCTAATGAGGCTACAAGTCCATTGACATTGTAGCCCCATAGATCGAGAAAAAAGATGATCGACACGATCCCGATAATGATTTTTACAAATTTCCTTGAAAGGTTCATAAAATTATAAAATGACTGATTGTATTTTTTTCTTATGAGTAACTTTGAACCGCTATATAAAAAATCTATTACTAAAAATAGGATCCAGGCAAATAAAAATATTCTAAAAGAGTGGGAAAGCGTAATTAGAAACTTATCCGTCTCATTGTTAAAATGCAAAGCAGATATAGAAATATTAAATCCGACAAGCAGGATGATCCATTGCAAAGGTTTATGAATAGTATTGAAAAATGGCGTGTTGATACTGGATTGCAAACTATCCGAGATCTTGTTTAAGATATTTTGGATTACTTTTGTTAACTGTTTTCTCAAAATAAAAAACAGTATAAAAGTGAGGAGTGAGAATATCCATCTTGAAAGCGAATTTCCTAAAATCTCATAAGCAAAAATATCTTTTATCTCATTTGAGACACTGAACCATTTTGAAAAAAGCAGTTCAAAAGTGCTATACAGCTCTTTACCGAGCTTCATTGTGTAAGTAGCATTGTTATCCAAATCTGTTCCTTGAGGGCTTTTGTAAAATTCTATCTATAAAATATTGAAAGCAAGCAAAATAATTTTTTGACTTACTGCTGTTACATTATATATACTTATAACATTATGTGCTATGATGTCCGTAAAAAGGAGTTTGTTATGAAGATAAAAGAGTGCTATATTAAATTTTCAAATTTGAGTGAATATTTACAGTCATTGTCACTGCTTCTTGCCAGATTGGTCTTAGCCTATGGTTTTTACGGGCCTGCTATGAGAAAATGGAGCGATATCAATGCTATCGGGGATTGGTTTGCATCCTTGGGAATGCCTTTTCCTCTTCTCAATGCCTACATGGCAGCAACTACGGAAATTACCGGTGTAGTGTTGCTGACACTGGGACTTTTTACACGTTTGATCTCGATTCCTTTGATAGTCGTAATGATAGTCGCCATTTTTACCGTACATATACATAACGGCTTTGACTGCGGCAACAACGGCTTTGAGATACCGGTATACTACATGTTGTTTTTATTGATCTTTTTATCACACGGAGCAGGACGCTTTAGTCTTGACAACTATATATTTGCTAAAAAAGATTGATATAATGCTGCTATGATTTATTATAGCTACGAAAATTTTAAAAACGATGCGCGCAAACTTATCGATGAGGTAAGAAGTTTTGACCCTGAGGTCATAGTCGCTGTTGCACGAGGCGGCTTGACGCTTGCCCATGCGATGGCTGAGGGGCTTGGTATAAGAGCGGTGGAGTCCATTCGCACTGAGCTTTACGATAACGATCAAAAAAGAGATAACATCTGTATCTACGGAGAGTGTGACCTTTTAAGTCATAAACGTGTCTTGATCGTAGATGATATTGCCGATAGCGGTGATACTCTCGATGCAATTATGAAACACCTTCAAGGTGATAATCCTCATGCCGAGTTTAAAACTGCTACACTTTTTTATAAAAAAACTTCTATTCATCAACCCGATTTTACCGTCAATGAAGCACTTGATTGGATAGACTTTTTCTGGGACAGAGATTTTAAATAGTAAAAGAAATCAAATGAAAAAACTATATATCTTTTTCTTACGGTTTTGATATTTTGATTTCATTTTTTGCTTTGAGTTTTCCGTGTGTACAAAGCATTGTGAATGACGTGGATCTTTTGTTTTGCAAAATAAGTAAAGATCAGATAGAATGAATTTTATAGAATTTTAGTATATAAATGGTGGTTTTTATTGAAAAAAAATATTTTTCACTTTGCGCTCTTATTGTCATTGACTTTTTTTGCTGGTTGTTCAAATAGGACGGCAGTAACACCAAATTTAGCTTTGGCTACACATTCCAATGTAAAACTTCCTTATACGGTAGCTGTGGATGCGAGTAGATTAAAAGATCTATCGATACGCGGAAAATATGATGTATCAGATGTGACTATCGATTTTGGAAATGCCCTGATCCTCTCTATCAAAAACCAATTAGAAAATAATTTTCAAAAGGTATATCTGCTCGAAGCAGATCAAAAAATCGATAATTACGATTATAAGTTTGTACTTAAAAACTATACTAAAAAGTCCGCATATGATAATTTTACATCTACTAATAACATAATCGCATATGATAATAAAGATAATGAAATTTTTAGAAAAGATGTAAATGCAAGTTTTAGATATGAACTTCCTATGGGCTTAGTAGGTATGACAGTAGTAGGTACGGTATTTACACTGGGCATAGCATCTCCTATTACGCTGCCACATGAAGCGGACAGTATAGGGTTAGACTTAAGTCTAGCTTTTTCATCGTTTAATGATAAAATTTCAGTAGCTATTGCCGATACACTTGCGGATGCCAACTTATATCCAACTACTTACAGTATAGCTGCGAAACCTAATCAAAATCAACAAATACAAGAAGATAAACTGCAAAAAGACGTAGATAAATTTATAGCCGCTAAAGACTTAAACGGATTAAAAGAGTACACAGATAAAAATCCAAATGCGGTTTATTATATCAAAGATGATTGGATTAGACTAGCAATGACAGGTCCAAAAGGACTCAAAGTAGGAGATATAAGAGAGTATCTGAAAAAAGGCAAGAGTGAGCCTATCTTGCTTTCTATGATCAAACAACAAGATGTTCCGTATAAAAGATTTTCTTTGTCAGAGATTGATATGCTCACAGAGATGGGATTGAGCGATAAAGTGATAGTAGCGATGATAGATGTCACCACAAAGCTTATGAATGATGAAAAACTCAGAAAACAGCAAGAGTTTTACTTAGCTGAAGAGAAGAAGATAGCAGCTACTAAACAACCTAAAGTCATATATCAAAATACTTCAAATCAAGGCGTACAACAACAATCAAATCAGGTCGTCGATAAAGTCCAAGACGAAGTGATCAAACAGGGTGTCGGGATGTTGCTGGATCAGCTTTTTCGTTGATAGAAAGAGAAATAGCTACCAAAGTTTAGAGCCGGTATCTAAATGAGTTAAATATATTCTAAGATCAAATTCAAATTGATGATAGTCGGGCTCCATGTTGGTACATAGACTATAAAAAGCTTTATTGTGCTCTTTTTCTTTAAAATGAGCGAGTTCATGGACCAATATCATCCGTAAAAACTCTTGTGGTGCGTTCTTGAATATCGATGCGATTTTTATCTCATTTTTCGTTTTGAGCTTGCCGCCTTGTACGCGGGAGATGAAGTAATGTGTGCCTAACGCATTATGAACGCTGTTTACATTTGGGTCATAGTTTACTTTTGTAAGCGGGGCCGTCTTTTTCATAAACTCATTTTTGAGTTCTTGGGCGTATCCGTAGAGCTGTTTGTCGCTCTTTATGGCATGAGAAGTTTTGTACTTGCCTAAAAGATAAGTTTCAAGCTTGTTATGCTCTATGAGCTTATACACACTCTGCTGTGTTTGTTCATTGTAGTGACTAAGATATTTGAGTTTTCTGTTCTGCATCTAAAGTATAGAATCACTTAAAGTGTTTATGGTCGTAGAGTGATGGTTCACGTGAGAATAATTAAAGTTTTGCATCCGTTATTATAGCGAAATGAAGATTATAGATATACCGTTGAATGGTATGGAAAGTTCTGTTGCTAGGAATTATTCTAGATAATTTATCTCCTGTTTTGTAAAATAAGTAAAGATTGGATAGAATGGATTTTATAGAATTTTATTATATAAAGAGTGGCTTTTATCGCGTTTATAACGGTTGTGAAACACCCTGTATATTTATATTTTTTTTGGACAGAGATTTTAAATAGCAAATGAGGTCAAATGAAAAAAGTTACATATCTTCTTTTTACGGTTTTGATGTTTATATTTTCTGGTTGTGCCGAGATGACGACGCCTCCTATACATGAGGCTGCTTATACCGGTGATGTGAAGAGTTTAGAGAGTTTGGTGGATGCCGGTGGCAATGTCGATGAGTGGTACTATGGGACACCTCTTATTTGGGCGGCTGGAGCCGGACAGATGCAAAGCGTGAAGTTCCTTGTAGAACACGGTGCAAACATAGATGCAAAAGCGGATATGGGCTGGACACCGCTTGGAAATGCTCTTTCTGAGGGAAAAGATGATGTCGCTCAGTACCTGTTTGACAAGGGCGCAAGTTTTGATAATACGATGGTCGGTTTAAACCATTGGAATGAGTTTTGTGTCACAAATCAAGTCGATTCATGTGTCGTAAAACTTAAATCTGCAATGAATAGATTAAAGCTCATGCAGTCAAAAAAACAGCTACAACTACAAGTCCAACAAAAACAAGAGGCACAGGATGCACTCAAGACGGCAGTAGATAAATATCTTGCCGATAAAGACCTGAACGGGTTAAAAGAGTACACAGACAAAAATCCCAATGCAGTGTATTACATCACAGATGAATGGATCAGACTGGCTATGACAGGTCCAAAAGGGCTGAAAATAGGGGATATACGAGAGTACCTCAAAAATGGCAAAAGTGAGCTGATCCTGCTTTCTATGATAAAGCAGCAAGAGGTCCCGTATAAAAAGTTCTCTTTAGAGGAGATCGACATGCTTATAAGTATGGGACTCCCTGAAAAAGTAATAGCAGCACTGATAGATGAGACGACGAATCTGATGCGTGATGAAAAACTCAGAAAACAGCAAGAGTTCTATTTGGCTGAACAGAAAAAGGTGGCGGGCAACCAACCAACTGTCATATACCAAAACACGGCAAATCAGAACGGCCAACAAAATCAAGTAATCGATAAAGTTCAAGACGAGGTTATTAAACAGGGTGTGGGTCTGTTACTGGATCAGCTATTTAGATAAAGAAGGTTCTAAGAACGAGCGTTCTTTATCATCTCATAGGCAGAGTTGATCTCTTGCGTTTTTTCCGTTGCTTCTTTTAGATAGTTTTCATCTTTGCCTTGTGCTTTGATGATGTCGGGATGATATTCACGCACGAGTTTTCTATACGCTTTTTTAACCGTTTCAAGTGAATCATTTGGATTTACTCCAAGCAGTTTATATGCATCGTCAATACTTGCCTGAGGATGTGTGTTTTTGATCATAGACTCAAACTGGTCAAAGATTTTATGATAGATGTCAGGGTCTATCTGCAAAGATTCTGCGATTGTTATAAGTATGTGTTCCTCTGCTTTGCTGACTTTGCCGTCGACAAAAGCAAGCTGGATCAAAAAGCCCATCATCTGGATCTGTTTGTTTTTATCTCTGACGATCAGTTTTTGGAGTATCTGTGCCAAAGATTCAATATTATTCGTGATATCTTTTTGTTCATCAAATATTTGTTTTAATATCTCTCTTGTTTTTTCAGGTTCAGGGAAAACACGTGAAACGTCTGTGAACATATTGCCAATAAGCTCAGCTTCAAGGGCATCTACTTTGCCATCAGCCTTTGCCACTTTAGCAGCGAGTGACACAAAGACACCTAGTTCACTACGCTCAATCGCGTCTTTGGATACCGAAAGGTTCTTAAACTGTTCCTCATAATTTACGGTATAGGTTTTATATCCTTTAGACAGATATAAAAAGACACCTATGACTAATATTATCAATAAAATAGTACTCAATTAAACTCTCCTTATCTTTTCTTACATGTAAAATTATACGTAAATCAAGCTAACACCGATATAATTTTGCCCATGAAATTAGATATTAAAATCGATGAAGGTGTGAAGTATATGCTTCTTGCATCTTTCGTATTTGCCATTATGGGCGCATTTGCCAAACTCTCAAGTCAGCACATGAGTTCGCTTGAAGTTGTGTTTTTCAGAAATGTCTTTGGTGTGCTTATTATCGGTTTTGCGGTGTTGAAATCTCCGATGAAGCATGTGGGCGGCAAACCGTTTCTTCTGTTTTTCAGGGGTTTGATGGGATTTGTCGCACTGCTTGCTTTTTTTTACAATATTGCACATATCTCTCTTGGCGATGCGATGACATTTTCAAAGACGTCACCTATCTTTACGGCACTTTTTGCTTGGTTTTTTTTACACGAGAAGCTTCCCATAAAAGGTTGGATGGCAGTTTTTATAGGCTTTGTAGGGATCATCTTTATCACTGAACCAAGCGGACTTGGCTTTAGTAAATATGATGTTTTAGGAATCTTCAGCGGTGTGGGTGCAGCACTTGCATACACTTCCGTGCGTGAGCTTAAAAAATATTATGATACCCGTGCGATCGTACTCTCTTTTATGGGGGTCGGAACCATCGGACCGTTACTGCTGTTTTTTATCTCCCCTTATGTCGATATGCCTGAGCTTGATTTTATGCTTGGCAGATTTGTCATGCCTAGCGGAGTCGTATGGCTGTATGTGCTTGCCATGGGTCTTTTAGCGACTTTGGCACAAGTCTATATGACAAAAGCGTACGGTGCAAGCAAGGCGGGTATCATCGGTGCGGTAAGCTACACAAACATCCCATTTTCCATTTTGGTCGGTCTTTTTTTGGGAGATTCACTGCCTGGGATTATTACAACGACGGGAATAGTATTGATCATAACGGCAGGGGTTTTAGTCGCTAAGGCGAAATGATTTATCTTACATATAGGTCATTATGCTATAATCTTATCCTATTTTTTAAAAGGCACATATATGAAATTATTGGCAGGACCTTGTGTTATTGAGAGTGAAGAAAATATTTTTAAAATAGCGAAGGCTCTTGAAATCTATCAAAACGATCCTACAATCGATTTTTATTTTAAATCTAGTTTTGACAAAGCAAATCGTACTTCTCTTGACAGCTTCCGCGGTCTTGGTATGGATGAGGGACTTCGCATTTTAGAGAAAGTAAAAAATGATTTTGGATACAAAGTGGTGACAGATGTGCATGAATCATATCAAGTTCCCGCTGTGGCCGAGGTCGTGGATATGCTTCAGATACCTGCATTTTTATGTCGTCAGACAGATCTGCTGGTCGCTTGTGCAAAGACTACCAAAGAGGTCAATATCAAAAAAGGGCAGTTTATCAATCCGCCTGATATGAAGTACTCGGTAGCAAAAGTTTTAAAGACTCGCGGATGCGATGAAGTAAGCTATGAAAACTCGCTCAAACACGGTGTTTACCTATGTGAAAGAGGAAGCTCTTTTGGATACGGTAACATTGTCGTAGATATGAGAAGTCTTGTCATCATGAGAGAGTTTGCACCGACGATCTTTGATGCGACTCACTCGGTTCAGGCACCGGGCGCTCTTGGCGGAAAGACAGGCGGAGACAGCTCGATGGTTCCATACCTTTCAAGTGCTGCGGCGGCCGTGGGAGTGGACGGTTTCTTTTTTGAGACTCACTTTGACCCGAGCATCGCGCTGAGTGACGGTCCAAATATGATAAAACTAGATGAGTTAGAAAGACTCGTTACTAAAATTAAAAAAATAAGGGAGATATAATAAGATGAATTTAATCGAAGGTAAGTTAAAAGTAACTAACGGCAAAAAAATCGCAATAGTGAGTACAAGATGGAATCACTTTATAGTTGATAGACTAGTTGAGGGTGCAAAAGACGCATTCGCACGTCACGGTGGCAATGATGCTGATCTGACTCACGTACTTCTTCCTGGTGCATTTGAGCTTCCGATGGTGATAGACAAACTTCTTGCAAGCGGAAAATATGACGCTATCTGTGCTCTTGGTGCAGTTATCCGCGGTTCGACTCCGCATTTTGATTATGTGGCTGCAGAAGCTACAAAAGGGATAGCGACTATGAGTTTAAAATACCAAAAACCTGTGTCTTTTGGTCTTTTGACGACAGATACAATCGAACAAGCGATCGAGCGTGCGGGAACAAAAGTAGGAAATAAAGGTTTTGAAGCGATGACGACTGTAATCGAGATGTTAGATCTATATGAAGGTATCAAATAATGGCTACACGTCATCAAGCCAGAATGGCAGTTGTCAGTTTACTTTATGCTTATGATCTAGGTAATGGAAATATCGCCGAGCATTCAGATGAGATACTAGAAGAGAAAAAGATACGTAATAAACAGCGTGATTTCGCACTGACTCTTTTTGACGGTGTTATGCAGAATCTTCCTCGTGTGGATGCTGCAATCATCAAACATCTTAAAGACTGGGATTTTGAGCGTCTAGGTTCGGTAGAACGCGCTACACTACGTCTTGGAGCTTATGAGATCATCTACAGCGAACTTGATTCTGCGGTTGTCATCAATGAGGCTATCGAAGTGGCAAAAGCATTTGCTACGGAGCAGTCTCCGAAGTTCATCAATGGTGTTTTAGATGCAATATCAAAAGACAAAGACGCATAATAATGCAAAAAAGACTGACTAAAGAAGAGGCTCTCAAACTCATACGTGAAGCAGATCTTAAAGATCTGGGACGTCTTGCTACTGCTCGTAAAAAAGAGTTGCATCCTGATGGCATCACGACTTTTGTCATCGACAGAAATATCAACTACACAAATATCTGTTGGGTAGATTGTAAGTTCTGTGCATTTTATCGTCATGAAAAAGATGAAGACGCTTATGTGCTTACATTTGATGAGATAGATGCGAAGATAGATGAACTTTTGGAAATCGGTGGGACGCAGATACTTTTTCAAGGCGGAGTGCATCCGAAGCTCAAAATCGAGTGGTATGAGGATCTAGTCGAACATATCCACACAAAGTATCCGACCATCACGATTCATGGGTTTTCATCCATCGAGATAGATTTCATTGCAAAAGTTTCACGTATCAGTGTGGAAGAGGTCTTAGAACGCTTACATGTAAAGGGTCTGGCTTCTATTCCCGGTGCAGGTGCAGAGATTTTAAGCGACAGAGTCCGCGATATCATAGCACCAAAGAAGATAGATTCAGAAGTCTGGGTCGATATCCACAGAAAAGCGCACAAGCTCGGCATAAAATCGACTGCGACGATGATGTATGGGACCATCGAGAGTGATGAAGAGATACTTGACCACTTAGAGATGGTGCGTGATCTTCAAGATGAGACGGGTGGTTTTAGAGCTTTTATCATGTGGAGCTTTCAAGGGCAGAACACTGAGCTTTTACGCTTGATACCTGATATGGAGAAACAGACACCAAACAGATACCTTCGTCTTTTGGCAGTGGCTCGTCTGTTTTTAGACAACGTGCCAAATATCCAAAGTTCTTGGGTGACTCAGGGGCCATATATCGGGCAGATGGCACTAAACTTCGGTGCAAATGATCTGGGCTCGACGATGATGGAAGAAAACGTCGTTAAGAGTGCAGGTGCAGGATTTAGAATGGCAAAAGATGAGATGATCAATCTTATCCGTGATATCGGTGAGACTCCGGCAGTACGCAACACGGCGTATGAGACTTTAGAGATTTTTGCATAATGAGATTTTTAATAACTTTATTTTTATTGGGACAGGTAATAATGGCAGCAACTATAAACTATATAGAAGTAAAGGGTGTAAAGATACCTTTAATCTTTGAAGAGGAAAAACGTTTACCGATCGTGTCTATGCAGCTTGTCTTTAAAGATGCGGGAACGATCACCGACAGCGACAAAGCGGGTCTTGCAAAACTTGGCTCTAAGATGATGAATGAGGGTACGCTGTCTCTTGGAAGCAACGGTTTTGCTACTGCTCTTGATGAAAAAGCGATCCAGATCAGCTCATCTGTGGGTACTGAAACGTTTGTGATGGAATACAGCTCGTTAAAAGACCAGTTTGAAAAAGGCACAGAACTTTTTTCAGCACTTTTGAAAGAGCCGAATATTACCAAGAAGAGTTTAGAAAAAGTCAAAACAGATGTTATCGGAAGTCTCAGTGCCAAAGAGAGTGATTATGATTATGTGGCAAATAATGCTTTAAAAACAGTTCTTTTTGAAGGCACACCTCTTGCAAATCCGGCTTCAGGGACAATAGAGAGCATTAAAAAGATAGATCTTGATGAAGTCGAAGCGTTTTTAAAGAAACATCTTGTACTGTCAAATCTTATCATTGTCATTGGCGGAGACTTGACGCTAGAGGAAGCAAAACAAAAAGCACTTCTGCTCGCCTCAAATCTAGAAGTCGGAGAGGCTTCGGAAGTGAAACATTACGATGTGAGCGCACAAGGCAAAGAAGTTGTTTTAAAACGCGAGACGCAGCAGGCATACCTTTACTTTGGTTCGCCGTATGATATGAACGATACGGACAGTGAATACTATAAAGCCAGAGTTGCGACTTATATCCTTGGTACAGGCGGTTTTGGTAGCAGATTGATGGAAGAGATACGCGTGAAAAAAGGTCTGGCTTATTCGGCTTATGCTCGTGTTCAAGTAAGTAAATCAAGCTCATATTTGACAGGGTATCTTCAAACAAAACTTGAATCTTTAGATGATGCAAAAGCGACTGTTAAAAGTGTATTTGAAAACTTTGTAAACGGCGGTGTGACTGAAGATGAACTTGACCAGACAAAGAAATTTCTGCTTGGAAGCGAACCGCTCAGAGTCGAGACACTTTCACAACGTCTTTCTCGTACTTTTATGGAGTTTTACAAAGGCGAAGAGCTTGGATATTCTGCTAAAGAACTGGAGCTTATTAAGAATCTTAAACTCCAAGACTTAAATGAGTTTATTCAAAAACACAAAGAGATACTTTCACTCTCTTATGCAGTTGTGACCAAATAATATTGCAAATTGCAATATAAATTTTAACTCTTCAAAACTGATAGTAAACTATCGGCAAAGGAGCTAATATGAAACTTGATAAAGAGGATGAGGCAAGACTTAAAAAGCTTGGGGCATCCTCTTATATCGATTTAGCTCTTATGATCCCGTACTCCTATGAAGACTTGCGTTTAAGCACTGTCTTACATGTAGGAGTTGCACAACTCATCGATGCGACTGTAAGCTCAGTTGTCAGAACTCCAAACTCCATCAAGATCAATCTCTATGCCCATAACCTGTCACACACTTTAGAAGCTGTTATATTCAAACCAAAACCATTTATGATGAGACAGTTTATTTCAGGTGAGAGATACTACATGTACGGCGTTATCAACTGTAGCGGCGGACATTGTACGATGACGCAACCAAGAAAAGTCACAACAGTCGGAGCTTTGACTCCAAAATACAAATCAGTTCTTAGAAACGATACTATGATGAGGTTTATGCAAAAGCATCTGAGCTATGAAAATCTGATTTCAGAGGGTCTCAAAGATGATGTTATAGAAAAGATCTTAAATGTTCATTTTCCAAAAGAGAGTGCTCCGTATGAACATAAAATGGGCTTTTTAAAAGAGTATGTGGATGTTTTTAAATATCTCGAACTTTATAATAACATGAAGTTGTTAGCTGGTAAACGAAGATATTTCAGATGTAAGCATAAATTACTTTCCTCTTATACAGAGTGGCAAAACTCTTTACCTTTTGATTTAACAGATGAACAGTTGTTAGTCATAGAGGATATCAGGCAAGACTTTTCAAAGGATGTGGCTGCAAAAAGGATGATAGTCGGAGACGTTGGGAGTGGCAAGACTATGGTCATCCTTGCTTGCGTGATGATGGCAAGACCTTATAAAGCTGTCCTTATGGCACCGACAACGCTTCTGGCAAATCAGCTGTACGAAGAAGCACTGAAATTTTTGCCGCAGATTAAAACAGCATTGGTAACCAACAAAACATCAAATATAGATTTAAACAAATATGATTTTATTATCGGGACTCATGCCCTTCTTTATCGAGAACTGCCTGATATCTCACTTGTTATGATAGATGAGCAACACCGTTTTGGAACGGCTCAGAGAAATCTGCTCGACAAGCTTGTAAGCGATGAAAAAAGCAGAGCACATTTTTTGCAGTTCAGTGCGACACCGATTCCAAGAACACAGGCGATGATCCAATCTGCCCATATAGATGTCAGTCTTATCACTAAGACACCGTTTAAAAAAGATATCACGACACAAGTGATAGGAAAAAATGATTTTTCTGATCTTTTAGAGCATATAAAAGAGGAGATAAAACAAAAACATCAAGTGCTTTTAGTCTATCCTTTAGTAGATGAGAGTGAAGCATTTAATTATCAAAGCATCAATGAGGCAAGAGCTTACTGGGAGAGTAAGTTTAACAATGTTTATGTCACACACGGAAAAGATAAAGAGAAGGAAAAAGTACTTTTTGATTTTAGAGATAAGGGCGATATTTTGATAGCTACGACTGTCGTAGAAGTAGGTATCTCTCTGCCGTGCCTCTCAACTGTCGTTATAGTAGGAGCTGAGCGTCTAGGGCTTTCTACATTACATCAGTTGCGAGGACGTGTCAGCAGGACAGGCCTAAAGGGTCATTGTTATCTTTTTACATATCAAAACCAAGCACAAAGGTTAGAGCAGTTTTGTAATACGCAAAGCGGTTTTGATATTGCAGAGCTTGATCTGAAATTTCGTAAAAGCGGTGATCTTTTAAAAGGTATCAATCAAAGCGGTTCAGAGTTTAAATGGATAGATTTTAGTGAGGATATCGAGATAGTAAAAGAGGTGAAAAAAGATCTGAATATTTGAGTAAAAGATATCTCAAAAATTTATTTTTGTAGCTTTAGGGGGTAGTAGGGACATTATGTCCCTGCCACTATGATGGGCTTTGCTCATTATAGTGCGTAACATAGACTAATAAAGTCCGAAACGTCCGTCGTTTCTTTTGTAAAGTACGCGAGTCTTGTCTTCATGGTCTAAAAATATCTCAAACATCTTTCCGCTGTCTTTAAGTTCTTCTAAAACATCACCTACTTCACGAGGTTTGTAGAGTTCTAACCCGACCGGGACTATCTCATCTTCAAGGTTTTCACTCTCTTGACTAAGATCGATGCCTCCGTTTGATTGCGCTTTAACTTCGTTGAGTCCAACTTTATGATGATCGACTTCACGGTCATGCATACGGCGTAGTGCTTTTTGAGCGCGCTCTATCGCTATATCTATGGCTGCATAAAGATCTGTATCGTTTTGTTTTATAACAACTGAATTTTTTCCTGCTAGATTGATCGTAAATTCTATGCTTACTCCGGTTTTTCCTTTTCTTTCGTTTGCAGATGCGACTGCACTCACGGAGATGATATCAAGATGAAATTTTTTAAGTGTCTCGATGGAATTGTTGAGATGCGTTTTTATCGGGTCAGTTAAGTCTACATGACGCCCTACTAATGATATATTCATAGTATTATCCTTTTGTTGTAAGTAATAATATTATATCATTAAAAGAGCTTACAAAATTATAATTTCTGTAATGTACGTCTGAAATAGCGTATCGGTTCAGTTGCGATGTTATTGTCTGTTACGGTAATATCCATTAAAACAGTCCCGTTTGATTCAGGTGTAGAGATCGAAGATACATAATCGAGCCCGCCGCCGCATCCTAGACCTATATATTTCATCGTGACATTTATATCAAACATCTTATCTGGACCGTTTGATGGATATACGGCAGTAAAAGAACCTAAGCATCCTAATACTGCTCTATCTTGTCCTGAAATTTTAAGCAGTGCAAGTTCTGCAGCACTTTTAGCCAAGAGTACAGCTTGCTCTCTCAAATATAAGTCTGTAGTCTGTTTTGCCGTTTGGGATGTAAGAGTTAATGTCAGCGCCATAATAGTCGTAAGTACAACTATGACGATGATTGCCATTATCATGGCAAAGCCACTTCTTTTGGAGGATATTAAAATACTGTTTTTTCTTTGCATATTGAATATCCTCCGTCTCTTGATATATTTGAATCAGTTATACATAGTTGAACTTTGATAAGATCACCGGCAGCACGGAATCTAAAGGTGTCTACATTTTGCATTACCACAGATTTATTGCCATCGAGATATGTTTCTCCAAGCCATGGACGATAATTATAATACAGAGTCAGATTACTATCTGTATTATTGTTCTCAAGAGCACCGAATGCTTGCAAGCGTGCTTGTCTTTCATTTTCAATGGAGGTACGTATGGCTGTAATCTGTTTTTTTACACTTGCCTCAATTGCATCATCTCTTGTGGCAGTAAATTTTGGTAAGGCAATAGTAGCTAAAATACCAAGAACGACAATAACAAAAACGATCTCTATTAGCGTAAAAGCTTTTTTATTATTTCTTATCAATTTCTCAACCTTCTGCATATTTCTCCACTTGTAGTTGCACTCACAACACAATCAAATGAGCCGTCTGTCGGATCATATGTAAAGTTAACATCAGTATTTCTTACTCTGACTGCATAGATATTATTTGCTAGTTTTCTCCAATATCCATTTTTTGTTCCGCTCGTTATTGTAGTTTGCAAAATTTTTATACTGCCGTTAGTATCAAAGAGAGTAGCCGGATTTGCAGTACCATCATCCAATCTGTTTATATAACTTGTGGCATTAGATTTATTACTACCGGTATATACTAAAGCATACGCTGTCCAGGCTAACTGATAAAATTCATACACATCTTGCCCACTAAAATCATTTGCTCCCGTATTTGATGCAAACAGATCTACTGCTGTAGAGGATTGTATAGGATGCATTGTTTGGTTTTGATCAGTTATTTGACCGCCCCAGCCATAACCGTTTATGTCGCTGTTAGCACCTATGAAAAAGATTGCACTGTCATTGATGCCGGCAGCATTGTTAGATAAATTTGTTATTAGCGTATTTATATTTGTTGTATCGGTAGCGGAAGACTTCAAAGTTGAAGAGTTATTGTCGTTACTGTCTAAATCTATAAATCCACTCCATGTAGGAATATTCATACTGCCGTTCCAATCACCTCGTTGACCGTCTATATCATATCCTACCCACTCAAGAATGGTTTCAACGCCATTATCTTGTGCATTTGATAATGATCTAAAGTTAGTACTCATATTAGTATCATTATTATCTCTTACAATAACAGATGATTTGATTCGGTACTGTAAACGGTTTGTTATCTGTTCCAATGCTATCTCTGTTTGTGTCTGTAGTCTATTTTGAACAGAAGAGAAAATATATCCGTCATATGCTTTGATGAGAAATTCAACACCGAACTTCGCGATGATACCGATGACGACTATGACAAAGACAAGTTCGATCATAGTAAATGCATTACGAAGTTTCATCAAAACCTCCTCTTTGCAAAATCTATTTCACCGATGTTGGCACTATAGGATCTTAAGAGTGTCAATATTTCTCCATCTTTATCTTTTATGGTGACTGTTATGAGTTTCATATTTGTTGCAGTAGTATTCCCATCTGCCGGAAATATAAAAGTACCACCAACATCCACATCCGTAACGTAACTTACATCTACATCCATTTTATATTTATCCTTATATCCAGTCGCCGATGAAGCTTCATTTATGAATGTTATATTGTTTTCTGCAATATTACTTAATGCTTCGGTACTTCCTGTACCTAATATCGTTGTAATATTAGCATCGGCAGAGAGATAGTTATGAAATCTTCTATGCCCGTCAGCGATGATGGCACCAGCTCGAAAACTTCCATTGCCATCTGCATTGACATACATATCGTATGTTCTTGGATAGTTATCACCCGCACCTAGAGACACGATCTTTGTATAGGCTCCAAGATTGCTATTATCTTGAGAATGCTGATCCCACGGATAACTGAGAACCTGCATAATTTTAGCTGATGAGGCAAATAAAGCTTCTTGTACGACATTGGCTTCCATCGCATTTTGATTTACTCTCATCATCATAGGTAAAGAAAGAATACTTATGGCTATAACAACTATTGCAAAAATAAGCTCGATCATCGTAAAAGCATTACGCATTACCAAAATATCCTTTTACTTGTAGTACCGCTAGCATTGGAATCCGTTGTAGTATTAGTTTCGTGTACACCAGTCCAATTTCCGGCAGGATTATAAAACTCTACTTCAAACTCGTTTGCAGTTGCCGTATTGTCATATTTATTATAAATCAGCCATTCGGATGCAGTGTCTTGCATTGTAGTTTTATATGGATACCCCATTGAAATATCATATATGATATTTGCATTTTCAGGATTAGTTGATGTTAAGTTATTCAAAGCAACTCTAGGGGATGATTTTCTTTCTGTCACTGTAGTGATATTTCCATCGCTGTTTATATTGTGATTTGTATTATTATACCAGTTTAATTCATCAACGCTCTCAGTGGTTGCTGTTCCATTTGGAAGTAATGTAGTATTGCCGTCACTATCACAATAAACTTCATAATATATGATAGCGTTTCCCATATTTGAAGGGAATCTATATCTTGGAGCATGTGTACGTCCATAGAGGAAAGTCACATTCTGATTTAATGTTATATTGCCATCAATAGTGTCAGTATCGGTAACATTTATATCTTTAAAATTAAACAAGAATGGATCGACAACCTGAACATTGCTTCTACCAAAATTTATTTTAAAGTTAAGTTTTCCAGTTCCATTGTTATCCGTTGAGAAAACTGTATTAGGCAAACCATTAATATTCCATGTTGTATTGATTAGGACAGTTCCATTAATATCGGAATATGTTTCCTTGTATTTTATTTGAGGTAATGTACTATTTGGGTATATTATAAGAGGTGTATATGAAAATGCATAATCTGTTGTTTTAGCGTAACATGCACTATTATAATTTTCTGTGATACTGTCAGTTTCACTTTTTGCAACAATAGTTATATTGAGATCTGCAGACATGTTTAAGTCATTAGAAATATATGTAAAGCCGTTTCCTTTGTTCGAAAAACTTGATGTCAAAGAGAAATGGTCAGGAGTATAGGTCCAATTTTGGTCATACGATGTGATATATCTTTGTGAATCCGCTGTATCGTTAGCATCAGTAAGTGCAAATTCTGACCCTTGGGTTTCTTTCAATTTAACATTAATTACTCCCGCTTCACTATAGGCTAAGTTCATAATCTTATAACCATCTACAAATGGAATAGTTGTGAGTGACGATGAATTGTAGTCACCCAACTTACATCCAGATTTTGTTTCTGTATATGTGAAAGGGACACTTTCGTTATAGCTTAGAGTATTATTGTCATCAGAGTCTTTTGCTGAGAATGTAATGTCATAAGCAACACCTGCTTTATATGGTGAACTTCCAGAGATACTAAAATCAAATTTATCTGGTCTCATGGCAAAGTCATCGGAGTCAGCAGTCTTACAAATTGAATCACTGCCTGTTTTACATGTTGCAGTATTACCAGAATGGTTCCAGCAGTCAGTCCATTCATAAGTATCATTAGAGCAGTATTTAAATTTAAAGAATAATCTTTTATCAGCGTAAGGCCATTTGTTTATTCCTGAGGGCCAAGTGCTAGTAGGTATTTCAAAACGTCCGGATGATTTTAAACTGTTCAAAGAGCCGCTACCATCTAGCTTAATATCACCGAAATAATGAATATCTTGAGAAATTTCAGCTGAACCTGACATATATGTATCATCTAAAAATATACCTACACTTGTGTTCTTATCTGGTTCTATAGCACTTAAAGCATTATTTAAAAGGATAATATCAAATGATAATGGGTCGTTGACTATTTTTGTTGTAATTCGTAAAGTAGTAAGTTCATTTCCGCTTGGAACACTATGCTCTATAGCTTTAAACGGACCATCAAGAAGCCCATATCTTGTTGTAAAATCATAATTGTCCTCTGCCATACACATATAGTCATAATACGAATATTTCGCATTATAATCATCCATATGCCTTACTCTTCCATTACTATCAAAAAGAAAGTTCACCCAAGCATAAGCAGTATAGTTACCATTTGGTTCATAATATGGGTAATTACCCGTATTACTAAAGTTATCACCTGCTCCTGTACGCGAGATAAACCATTCATCGGTTTTATTAAGATCGCCTGGACTTGAGCCTAAAATGGTAACCCAACCTTTCGCTCCCATGGTATCAGCGTAGGTATATGCATTCGTAGGTGTCGTAATAGTATCGGTACTACTATAATTGCCCCAACTATAGTAATCTCTAGCTGTATTTCCTTCATCATTGTTAACACGATCATAATCAGTTGTGATGGATTTTATATTGTGCATCGGAGAACCACTCATATAATCAGGTGTCTTTTGAGACCCCCCCCATTCTTTCGCCGTACCATCAGCTAAGTGGTCTCCGTTAGCTGGAAAATATAAGCCAAAAGAGCCATAGGGCCATATAATACTATTATATTCAGAGGATAAATAGTAGTTTTCACTACCGTTGAAAACCTTATATTTTTCATTAATAGTTCCAGTGTAGTTTACCCATTGCGATTTTTTATCATATAAAAATGCTCGAACTCGTTCAAAAGTGTCTTCACTATTTGGGACAAAAGGGAGTAAGCCAAATTGTGAACACGTATCTGCTTTATTGGTCAAGTCACTCTTTTTATTCGTTACTTTTCCATCCATCGCTAAAGTAAATGTCCAAACCCAATTTAAGTCTGTTTGATACCAGCAGTATGCGACTATTGGCCTTTGGGTCGATGTGATATCTGTTGCATCATACGTTCTATCGTGCAAGGATGGAGAGATCCAGTAGCTTCCTTTAATGGATGCACTATCTAAGACAGTACTAGGAACTGCTTCAGCCATTGTTTTGCAAGATGATTTGAGAACTTCTTCTCCTTCATAGACTAAATAGTGATAATCATCTAAAAGCTTGAGTTGCATGTAATCGATATTACAAATTGCTTTATTGTCATAGTCTAAGGAGTTGATTTTGACATCTTGCCCGTAATAGGCTGTTCTGAGTTTGGATTGTGTACAATTTGAGATACTTGTGTTATCCCAGTCAATTGCAAATGGCGTAGCTGTTAGGTTAATGTTACTAAATGATGAACCCATAGTTTTAAAAGTACTAACAGTTTGAGGTAATCTCAAAGTTGCTTTTGTTTTTACCTTTAAAGTATAGGCATTGATCTCTATAGCTTGAAAACTAGTTGAATGATCTATAGCTTCTTGATAATAGTTTGTTGAGGTGAGCGTATTGTTACTAAATACAAAATTATTGGAATTGTTTTTGTTAGGTAGTGCAATATAATCTTTGTTGTCATAACAATAAATTTCAATTGATTTGTTAATATCATTAAACGGATCTGCAATATGAAATCCATTTGATAAACTGTTCGTTTGGCAATAACCTATATCATCATCATCAAGAATGGTGACTATGGCAGTCGTATTTGCAATAGTCGTATTTGTAGGATTTGAAAGCGTGATAGAAAATTTTTCATCATTTTCTATTATCTTATCTCCATTTATATACACCGGGATGTATTGTGTTGCAGTAGCAGCATCAAAAGTCAAGGTGCCTGAGGAAGTGTTATAGTCACCAGGCGTACTACTAGTGGTTGCAATTGTATCTATGTCTGAGGTAGTATAATCGACAGTATGCGTGTTGCCATCGAGACTACTAAGCGTAACAGGTACGTTGAGTAAATAGTAACCACTACTTCCCTCAGTTATATTAAGATCAGAAATAGAAAAATAAGGAGGATTAACTGTAATGGTTACTGTAGCTGTGGATGTATTACCTCCACTATCTGTTATCGTGTAGTCAAAAGAATCACTTCCAATATATCCTGTTGTTGGAGTATAGGTAAAAGTACCTGCTGTAGTAGTTGCCGAAAGTATACCATGAGAAGGACTATTCCATGAACTTACTCCAATTGAAGAACCTGTATCATTGGTTATAACATTTCCACTGATGGATGCAGTGTTGAAAACACTAAAAGTATCAGGATTTGCGGTGGGAGCTGTTGATGAAATTACCACATTGTCAATATTTACATTTTCTCCATTTCCTGTCGTGTTTGGATTTATTGTAATCGTTAAATTTCCACTGCTAGGAAGTAAAACTGTGATTGTGGGGAAACTATATGTCCCATTAACGTAACTTTGAGTATAAACGGTTCCATTTGTATTTATGTTGAGATAATCTTTGCTACCTCCACTATTTTCCCATCCACCTACAGTATTTACTTGTAAGTCGATAGTAACTAATTGATTACCATAACTTCCACCTAAATAATATATTTTTGTAGCTGTATTATCTCTTGTGATATTCATTTGACCGCTACTAACTGTTACACCTGTTCCTGTCCAATTATTGAGTCCTGAGGAAAAATTATCACCACCAATTATTGCTGCTAATATAGAGATGTTAAAAAAAGTCAACAATAAAAAAATACGAATTAAGGAAAACATAGTACACCTCCTAGGCATATTTTAAAAAAAATTACGGCACACAAAATCTGGGCTCGGTAATCTTTTTACATTTATATTATCTAATTATAATCACAAACAAGCTTTACAAAAGGTTAACTTTAAATATTATATATCAAAAAAATATGTCATTATTTGTTATAATGACAATTAATCCAAACAACAAAGATTTTATTATGAACTTTAGATACATAGGAAAAACTGGGCTTCGTGTGAGTCCTATCTGCATGGGAACTATGACATTCGGTTCCCAATGCGATGAGAAAGAGGCATTTAAGATAATGGATAAAGCCTATGATGCGGGAGTGAACTTTTTTGATACTGCCGAAGTGTATTCGATCCCTCCGAAGAAAGAAACCGTCGGGCTGACTGAAGAGATCGTCGGCAGATGGCTCAAGACGAAACCTCGCGACAGCATCATTCTTGCAACGAAGATCGCAGGAGCTGCTAACGGATGGTTTGTACCGCCTGTTCGCCACGGACTTACAGCCATTGACCGTTTTCATATAGAACGCGCGATTGAAGGCTCACTCAAACGATTGGGAACAGACTATATAGATCTCTATCAGATGCATTGGCCAGATACCGTTATACCTATAGAGGAGTCTCTCAGAGCTTTTGATTCGCTAGTACAAAGCGGAAAAGTACGTTATATAGGAACATCCAATGATACTACTTATGGGACATCAAAAGCTTTGATGACATCAAAATATGAGAAACTTGCCAGATTTCAGTCAATACAAAACAATTTTTCACTTTTAAACAGAAGATTTTTGGATGAGCTCTCAACTTTGTGTAGAGATGAAAACATTTCACTTCTCCCATACTCTCCATTAGCTGGAGGAGTTTTAAGTGGCAAGTACAATCAGGCTAAAGAGGGAGATGGACGATTTTTTAAATATATGCATTCCTCTTCTATTCGTCTGCAAGTAATGGCGCAGAGGTTTATGAATGACAAGACATTGGCTTCTACGCAAAGATATCTAAAAATCGCGTATGATGCGGGGATAGACCCTGTAACGATGGCGATCGCATGGTCAAAACAGTTTGATTTTGTTGCCTCAACCATCATAGGTGCCACATCGGCAAAACAGCTTGATGCTTCGTTGGCTGCCATGAGTCTTACGCTCAGTGATGAAGTCTTAAAAGCTTGTGATGCTGTTCACAATGATATTTTGTATCCTATGGGCTGATGATGAGGATATTTTTACTTCCGATACTCTTTTTACTTGCAGGGTGTAGCATTAAAAACTATGAGATCAATGAACCCAAAATCATTGTCATTAAATCTTCACAATTAAAATATGCTGATTTGGGCTATATCCGCAGTAGTGGAACAGCATTGAAAATCGATCTTTACGAGATGGGTAATCTTGCTAAAAGTATAGAGATTAACAACATGATCTGTGTGGATGATGGCTGTATGCTCAAAAGTTCATTTAACGAAAAGTATCTTAATGAGAACTATCCTTCAGATATCTTGGAAAATGTGATCCTTGGGCGTGAGATATATAATGGAAAAAATCTAAAAAAGCTTAGTGACGGCTTTGTACAGGATATAAAAGATGAATATGTCGATATCCATTATGAGGTGAAAAACAAAGAGATAAAGTTCAAAGACAGAAAAAATGCCATCTTGATGAAGATATCTTCAACAAGATAGTGTAAAGTTTATTTTATAATTCTGTTATGGTACTCTTTTAGCATCGTGTCTAGAAGGTCAAAAAGTACGATGCTTGCATTTTCCATCTCGGTAAAGTTTTGGATGATCTGCTGATTGTGTTTCTCGTTATATCCATCTTTAGATATCTCTGCAGATTTTAGGGCATTAGTATGAATGATCTCGTGATGTTTTGGGATCTCTTTGTATGCAGCCGTGAATTCAAATTTATCTTTTGCTTCATTTGCATACCAGGTTCCAAGTCTGCACTCAGCAACTGTAGTGAGATTTTCACTGCCTTTGTGACTCATAACACGGCTAAATGCATCCGATTTATATAAGAGGTGGTCGATTTTTATCAGAGTCGTCATCAGTACGTTCTCTAGATCTTGTGCATCGACTTTCATCTCGTTGGCACTCGTGTTAAATCCGTCAAGTACCTCTTTGAAACTCTCGATCATCTGCGTAGCTTCGTTAGATACTTTGCTCATACTCTCTGCAGAATCAGAGATAGAGCCAGTTTCTTGTTGAAGGGTCTGGATAGAGATATTTATCTCACTTGTCGCTTTTTGTGTACGTTCTGCCAGTTTTCTGACTTCATCAGCGACTACGGCAAATCCGCGTCCGTGTTCTCCTGCACGTGCTGCTTCTATGGCAGCATTAAGAGAGAGCAGATTTGTCTGTTCGGCGATATCTTTTATCAGGTTGACGACTTCACCTATCTCATTTGCTCTATTTTGGAGAGAATCGACAGCGTGGTTGTTGTTTTCTATATGCTGTGTCAAAATTGATAGTTTTGATATGACTTCACTTGCTTCTTCTATACTTTTATTTGAAGCAATGGCTGTCTGGTCGGCTTTTTTAGCCGTTTCATTGAGCTGGTTTACGCCGTCTGAGAGTTGATGTTGAACCATACCAAAACTAATAGTAAGAGGTTGCCCCGTTTTACCGAGTTCAACTGCAAAATTTTTCTCTTTTTGAGCGTTATACTCCTCTTCCATCGCATCGATCGCTTTGTTTATTTTCGAAGCTGTTTTTTTGAATGAATAGTTGAGCCCCTCTGCATCTATACGTCTGAAGAATTTATTTTTAGAGGCATAGTCGATCGAAGTATTTACCTCTCTCATAAACACTTCAAGCTGATCCATAAAGTTGTTAATATCCCATGAGAGTTTTCCAAGAACGCCTTGTTCGGTTATATGTGTGTCACGTACTTCAAAGTTTCCTTCCAATGAACTCAATAAGACTTCTTGAGAGTTTTCGATACTTTTTTCAGTTTTTTGGATGTATTTAAAGATCAGTAGAGCAAAGAGGATATTAAGTCCGTTAAAAAGTGCAGTCAAAAAATGAAATTGGTAAAATATAGAGGTTATTGCTGTGGTACCAAAAACAGTTATGAGGATCGCTATATTTGCATAATGTATTTTAGATAGAGATGATAAATTCTTCATAAGAAACTCCTTTTTCTTTTAGTAATTCTTGTAGATATTTCATAGATGCTTCTAATCCGCTGCTTTTTTCTAGCTGCAAAAGTTTTATATATAGGTTTTTTATCAACTCAATCGACTCTTTTTTAGGTTTTCTTCTGACAGAAAAGTAACCGATAATATTGTCCTTTTCATCAAATGAGGGAGTAACGTTTGCAAATACCCAATAAAAAGAGCCGTCTTTACAAAGGTTTTTGACATAAGCGTTTATCTCCTCTTTTGCCTGTATGGTTTCCCAAAGGAGTTTAAATATAGCACGAGGCATATCGGGATGTCTTAAAATGCTGTGCGGTTTATCTATGAGTTCCATCTCAGAATAACCGCTCATCTTGATAAATAGTTCATTACAATAAGTTATCTTTCCATGAGTATCTGTTTTTGAAACGATTATATTATCTTCATTAAAAGTAACTTCATTATTATTGGGTATTGGTTTTGGCATTTTATTCTCCATAAAATAAGGGTAGAATTTTACTCTTAAAAACTTTTTATATAGATAAAGTTTTATTAATAAAAAAAAACACAAGGTTAAAAATGAAATATGTCGGGGCTCATACATCAGCTACAGGAGGCGTGTATAACGCTATTTCTAATGCACAAAGCATAGGCGCAAAAGCATTTGCACTTTTTACAAAAAATCAGCGTAGATGGGATGCAAAGCCACTAGACACGGAGACTATCGACAAATTTAAAAAGATGTTGGATGAGAGCGGGATACTTGCTCGCCATGTGTTACCTCATGACTCATATCTTATAAATCTAGGTCATCCTGAAGAGGAAAAACGTCAAAAATCGATGGAAGCTTTTTTGGATGAGGTTCAAAGATGTGAGCTTTTAGGGCTGGACAGACTCAATTTTCATCCCGGAAGTCATCTAAAAGAGATAGATGAAGATGAGTGTCTTGACAGGATAGCAGAGGCAATGAATATCACGCTTGATAAAACATCAGGCATATCACTTGTACTTGAAAATACAGCGGGACAAGGAAGCAACCTAGGATGGAAATTTGAACATCTTGCGCATATTATCGATAAAGTGGAAGATAAAAGTCGTGTAGGAGTCTGCATCGACACTTGTCATATGTTCACCGCAGGATATGATATAAGAACCCGTGAAGCGTATGATGTGACGATGGCACAGTTTGAAAACATCGTCGGTTTTAAGTATCTTAAGGGGATGCATATAAATGATTCAAAACCTGAGCTAGGCTCACATGTAGACCGTCATGACAGCATTGGAAAAGGCAAAATAGGAATCGATGCTTTTAGATTCATTATGAATGATGAGAGGATGGATGATATTCCACTTATCTTAGAAACGATAGATGAGACGATTTGGGCACAAGAAATAAAACTTCTTTATTCTTTGGTAGATTAAGTTTTGTTAATGTAGTATATTTTTGTTAAATTTTATTTTGCCAGTATATAACATATAGTTGGGGCTATGAACTAATAATAATCAAAGGGGAGTTTTGAAAATGAAAAAAATTGTTTTATCGTCATTGGCAGTTACAACTGCTTTAATGGCAGGTGGATATAAGATACCGGAGAGTTCTTTGAACGCAACGGCACTTTCAAATGCATACATAGCGAGTGCACACGGGGCTGATGCAGCTTACTACAATCCTGCAAATATGGTCTTTAGTGATAATAAAGGTCAAGCTTTGGAAGTTGATTTGACGTATATAGGTCTCTCAACTATAAATTATCAAAGTACAAACGGTACATATAATATTGATTCTAAAGCTGAGAGTTTTATCGTACCTACTCTTCACTATGTCTCTGGGGCTATAAATGATTTTAGATTTGGACTTTCAGTTGTAAGCCCTGTCGGATTATCTAAGAGATGGAGCGACGCACCGGCTTCAACAAGCGCAGAAGAGTTTTCACTAGAAACTGTCGAAATAAATCCATCTGTAGCATATAAGTTAAATGAACAGGTGTCGGTTGCATTTGGTGTAAGGGGAATCTATTCAAGTGGTGTAGTGACAAATGCTTATTATGACTTAAAGGGAACAGGATTTGATTGGGGATATAACTTTGCAGTTACTCTCAAACCAAGTAAACAAACCAATATAGCATTGACATACAGATCTCAAATAGATTTACACATAAGTGGAGACACTTCAGCAACGGTGACTACGATAAATAGCGGCGTAAAAGTAACCCTACCGGCTCCGGCAACGATCAGTTTTGCAGCATCGCATACTTACAATAATGCGACAACTGTGGAAGCAGTAATTGAGCATAATGTATGGTCGGCTTATGATAACTTGGATTTTGATTTTGACAATGCTACAAATGAAGCTGTTTTAGGTGCATCACATGTAAAAAACTGGAAAGATACAGATACTATTCGTCTAGGCTTAACGCATAGTTATGAAAAAATTACGGCAATGGCAGGATTTGCGTATGATCCTTCTCCAGTTCCAAACTCTACTTTAGGTTATGAACTGCCAGATTCTGATGGTAAAATATTTTCACTCGGAGGACGTTACGACATCACAAAAAATGTTAATGTAGGGGTTGCAGGATTGATAGATATTAAAGATGACAGAAAAGTAAATAATTCCTCCATAGATGGTAAGTTTACTTCTGCTCGTGCATACTTAGTCACAATAGGAATGGAGTATAGATTTTAATGGCTTTGAATTATACATATAAAAATTTTTATGAGATGATAGTGGCAAATGCCGCTGTCTTACCAAATAAAAAAGTCGTGTTTATAGATGATGAAAAGATCACAAATAAAGAGCTGTTGCATAAAGTAGATTCTTTTGCAAGATTTCTAGAGATCAGCGGTCTTAAAGAGGAAGATAGAGTTGCACTCATCACACCGAACTCTTTAGAATTTTTAGTATCTGTTTTTGCAGTTGGCAAGCTTGGTGGGGTTATCGTGCCTGTTAATAACCTGTTAAAACGAGATGAATATGAATACATACTAAATGACTGTGAAGCAAAAATCCTGATCACGTCCATAACTCTTGCCAAAGAGACAAAAGATCTTTCATCCGTGACGCAGGTTCAAAAAACTATATGGATCGATGAAGCACCAACCTTAGATGAAAAAAATGTTCTTTTTGGAGAGGTTGAATATACACATCCGCAAAGTGAGAACATACATGTAAGCAAAGGACTTGATGATTTGGCAGTTATCTTTTATACATCAGGTACTACCGGCAATCCTAAAGGTGCAATGCTTAGTTATAAAAACATCTTTTCAAACCTCATAGGGGGAAGCAGCCTTTTTGAAATATCTCAAAAAGATAGATTTATTATTTACCTGCCTATGTTTCATGCATT
Source organism: bacterium (assembly GCA_018824305.1). Taxonomy (GTDB): domain Bacteria; phylum Campylobacterota; class Campylobacteria; order Campylobacterales; family Sulfurimonadaceae; genus Hydrocurvibacter. Next base: position 31,696 of record JAHJGM010000002.1, on the reverse strand, counting down.
TACATTCTCCATAATGATGCTGCTTCCTATCTATTCAAAATCATCTATTGTCATTATCAGAAAACTTCTTCCTTTTAGCAATATCATCAAACAGTCTCTTTTAAAACGGGTCACAGTATTTTTGGGTGTTCCCGATATTTACAATGCACTGATCCGTGCAAAACTTCCTTGGTACTTTTTATGGTTTAATTCTATACGTATTTTTATCTCAGGTGCATCGGCTCTGAGTGAAGACACATTAAACAGATATACAAAAGTTTTCAAACGTGCAAAGATGCTTGAAGGCTACGGTCTTAGCGAATGTTCACCTGCTGTTTGTGTAAATACGCTAAACTACCAAAAACCGTATTCGATCGGAAAGCCGTTGCCCGGATATGAGATGAAGATCGTAGATGACGAGATGGTCGAAGTCGCCCGAGGTGAAGTGGGTGAGATAATCGTACGCGGCGATTGTGTCATGCAGGGGTATCTCAATAATTCTCAAGCGACGGATGAGACGATAATCAACGGCTGGCTTCGTACAGGCGATCTTGGAAAAATAGACGAAGAGGGATTTGTCTACATCGTAGACCGAATAAAAGATCTTATAATATCAAAAGGGATCAATATTTATCCTCGTCAGATAGAAGAGGAGCTGATGCATCTTCCTTATGTAAAACTGTGTGCGGTCATCGCGAAGCCCGATGCTCATAGCGGAGAGATCCCTATTGCATTCATAGTTCTTGACGATGAGGTCGATAAAACGAAGATAACACAAGCAAAAATCAAGACCGATTTAAAAGACAAATTGGCTAATTTTAAGATACCAAAATCATTTCATTTTGTAGATGATTTGCCAAAAACAGCAACAGGAAAGGTTCTTAAACGCGTACTTAAAGAGCGTTTAAGAGAACAGGGAGAGATTTGAAAAACGTAATAAATTTTATAGAAAACGAAGATGTGATCAAGAGTGAACTGTTTGCACAGTTAAAATGTAGTGAAGCAGAAGTGAAAATACTTCAACAATTAGTCAAGAAGTATCTTCAGGGCAACGAGGATATGTTGGTTTTGGAGGTCCTGCAAGATCTTTACGGCACGGAAGGTTACGCTTATCTCGATCATTTGGCAGATATAAAAGTATTGCTTGAACTTGGATGGATCAATCAGAGAAGTTTTACTCCTGTAAAGATCAGCGAAGTCACAAATCTTGAACTTCTAACTGGAGTAGTAGGTCTGACTTCATCATTTTTAAAACTGCTTGAAGAGGGCAGTTTAGAGATGTCATTACCTGATGTAAAACCCTATGCCGATCATCTTGAATATCTTCAGGACCAGTTCTTTAGAATCGAAATGTATCAAAAGATGAGTTCTATCCGTCATAACGTGCATGAACATTCACTGGGCATCGACCGTATCCAAAACAAACTCAAACTTCTTGAGACAAGGATATCGGAGAGAATCGCCCAAACAGCAGAAGATATAGTCCTTGACAAATTCTTTAAACAGAAAAAACTGGAGAAAAAAGAGGAGATCATCTTTTTAGCACTGCTTCGCGAGGAGTATAACGCCACAGATGCATCCCTTCGTGAGATGACTGCTTTGATAGACCTGATCTCTTTTGACGATTATGACCGTATTAAAAACCGATCTCTTTTAGAAGAGGGCTCTAAACTTATCAGCGAAGATATTATCGACTATGAAGAGATGTTAAATCCTTTTGGTGGAATATCAAGATCTTTTTACATCGCAGACGAGATATTGCAGTCGATCATCCATCCTCAAAAAAAGAAAAAAGTCACGAAACTCAAACTTGATATGCTGATAAAAGATCAGGATATTTTTGAACTTATCGATCCTGAGACGAATTTGGATGATGTTGTATTGAATCCAAAAACAAGAGATACTTTACACAATTTAATGCGTCAAGTTGATAAGGATGTCGTTGCCCGTCTTGTGTCCTGGGGTGTAAAAGATAAAAAAAGCGGTATTGATGCTCGCATTATCTTTTACGGTGCACCGGGAACAGGAAAGACGATGACGGCACACTCCTTGGCAAAATCGCTAAAACGTCAGGTACTTAGTTTTGACTGTTCAAATATTCTTTCGATGTATGTCGGAGAGAGTGAAAAAAATGTCCGCAAGATCTTTGATACATACTATGAGTTAACAGCAAAAACAAAAACAGAGCCGGTACTTTTGCTAAATGAAGCAGACCAGTTTTTAAGCTCACGTTCCAGTGGTCCCGGAGGCGGAGCCGAACAGATGCACAATCAGATGCAAAACATCTTTTTAGAGCAGATCGAAAAGTTTAAAGGTATTTTGGTTGCGACTACCAACCTGCTTGAAAATATTGATGTGGCATTTTCAAGACGTTTCAATTACAAGATAGAGTTTAAAAAACCTGATGAGAAACAACGTCGAGAACTTTGGAAAAAGATGCTTCCTCAAGGTGCTCCTTTTGAAGATGGATTTGATATTGAAAAACTTGTGCGTTATACATTAACGGGTGGTCAGATACATCTTATTATAAAAAATACGGCTTACAGCGTTGCCGTGAAAGAAATACCGCTTTTTACTTTGAATGATTTTATACTCCACATAGAGAAAGAAAAAGCCGGCAATTTTGACAATGAAAAATCTATGGGCTTTTTGTCATAAGAGTAGATTTTACTCAAATAGGCCCATAATTTAGTGTTACAATACTACACGAAACCTAGAAATATAGGATTTTCGTGTTTCTCTTCGTGACATCGACCCATCTTCTTTAATTTACACTTCTTGCTTTAAAGCTCTTTTTGATATAGTGCATCCAACTGTTTTTTCAACGCTGTTAGTAGTATTACAAAATTTAATGTAAACTATTTTATAATGTTCGAAAACAAAAAATAAACTAAGGTAGGGTGTATGGAGCATATTAACACTGCAAATACATATTTTGGGGTATTTGTACTATTTGCATTAACATTTGGTGCGTTCTTTACTACAACAATTATTGCAAGACTGGCAAGTCGTGCAATGGCAACAAAAGATACGGAAAAGATCAAGCTTTCTGTGTATGAATGTGGACCGGAAATAACGAAACAGCCAAACAGGCTGTCTCCGCAGTTTTATCTTTTCGCACTGCTTTTCATACTTTTTGATGTTGAGATCGTTTTCATGTTTCCTTGGGCAGTAGATTTTAAATATCTTGGTTGGTTCGGATTCGTTGAGATGATGACATTTATCTTATTGCTTGCAATCGGTTTTGTATATGCATGGAAAAAAGGAGCCTTAGAATGGCACAACATAAAGTAAATTATACGCAAAATGCCGGATTGCCGGTAGCTCTTACTACAATAGACAAAGTTGTAAACTGGGGGCGTTCAAACTCTCTTTGGGCGCTTACATACGGTCTTGCTTGTTGTGGGATCGAGATGATGGCTTCTGGTGCATCTCGTTATGACTTTGACCGTTACGGAACGATCTTTAGAGCATCTCCTCGTCAGGCTGATGTTATGGTAGTCGCAGGAACGCTTACAAAAAAACATGCTGAGTTTATCAAGCGTTTATATGACCAAATGACTGAACCAAGATGGGTTATTTCTATGGGTTCATGTGCAAATACAGGCGGTATGTTCAACACGTATGCAACGGTTCAGGGTGTTGATCGTATTATCCCAGTTGATCTATATCTTCCTGGTTGTGCACCTCGTCCAGAGACTTTGCAGTATGGCGTAATGCTTCTGCAAAAGAAGATCCGTTCTGAAAAAGCGATCAAAAACCAAAAAGCAAAAAGGTTGATGTAATGAGAGCATATACACCTAAAGATGATGTACAGGCAAAGCCGTACTACACAGACAGATTTTATGTAGCTCCTCAAGTACCAAAACAAGATGTAGAGAGTGATGAACTGTTTGCAGCCGATTTAGCAGCTATCAAAGCGAAATTCGAAGTTCTAGAAGCATATATCCAAGTTGAGCAGATGGTAGTATATATCAATGCTAAAGACAACTACGGTGTACTTGAACTCTTACGTGATGAACTTGAGTACACTCAACTTTCAGAAATGAGCGCTATCGATTGGCTGGCAAAAAATAATCAATTCGAGATCTTTTATCAAATGCTTTCAATGGGCAAAAGAAAACGTATCCGTATTAAATGTTTTATAGACAAAGATGAAGCTGTCAACAGTGTCGAGAAACTCTTCCGAAGTGCTGATTGGTCTGAGCGTGAGATGTATGACATGTTCGGTGTAAAAGTGAACAACCATCCGTTTATGAAACGTATCTTGATGCCGTATGACTGGGAGGGTTTTCCACTTCTTAAAACATATCCGTTAGAGGGTGATGAGTTTGCTCAATGGTATGAAGTCGATAAAATATATGGTAAAGAAGCTCGTGATATCATCGGAGCTGAAATCCGTGATACTGCACGTGTTGATCGTTATGATAGTGAACGTTTCGGCCGTTTAGGGCACGAAGTTCCTAAAGGCACAAAAATTACTGGTAATGAACCTAAAACTCCGCTTGCTTACCAAGAAGAGGGCGGTGTGTTTATGATTGACAGATTCGATGAAGAAAAATCAGTAATTATCACAGACAGGGATAGGTAAGCTCATGCAACAACAAAATAGATTAAGACCGTTTTTTGAAAATATTACGTTTGATCGTGACGATAATGAGATGATCCTAAACTTTGGACCACAACATCCATCAGCTCACGGTCAGTTGCGTCTTATGCTACATCTACAACAAGAGATGATAGTAAAAGCGCATCCGGATGTCGGATATCTTCACCGTGGTATGGAGAAGATGGCTGAGAATATGATCTACAACGAGTTTATGCCCACAACAGACCGTATGGACTATATCGCATCAAGCTCAAATAACTATGGGTTTGCTCTTGCAGTTGAAAAGTTGATAGGGCTAGAAGTTCCTCGCCGTGCAAAAGTGATTCGTATGATGCTTTTAGAGATGAACAGACTTATGTCACACCTTTTCTGGTTGGCTACGACTGCTCTTGATATCGGTGCGATGACAGTATTCTTGTTTGCATTTCGCGAGCGTGAATATATGATGGATCTTATTGAGGATTATTGTGGTGCACGTCTGACTCATGCATCTATCCGTATAGGTGGTGTTCCTCTTGATATCCCGTCAAACTTCATTACAGATCTGAAAACATTTTTGGACAAACTTCCTGCAAATATAAAAGATTACGAGGATCTTCTTGATTCTAATCGTATCTGGCGTATGAGAATGGAAAATGTCGGTGTGATAACTAAAGAGATGGCTGTTTCTTGGGGATGTACAGGTCCAATGCTTCGCGCTAGCGGTGTTGCTTGGGATATCCGTAAAGAGGAACCGTATGAACTTTACGACGAAGTAGATTTCAAAGTTCCTTTTTCTGACAAGGGTGACAACTTTGCACGTTATCGTATCTACATGGAAGAGATGAGACAAAGTGCTCATATTCTTTACCAAGTGATAGATATGTATGAAGAGACTGTTAAAAACAATCAGACACAATTGATGGCTCATGCACCGAAGTATATCTCTGCACCGAAGTTAGACATTATGACTCAAAACTATTCATTGATGCAACATTTCGTGCTTGTAACTCAAGGTATGCGTCCTCCGGTTGGAGAAGTTTATATACCGACTGAGTCACCAAAAGGTGAGTTAGGGTTCTTTATAAATTCTCAAGGCGGTCCATATCCGTACCGTTTAAAACTTCGTGCACCGTCTTTTTGGCATACTGGTATTTTAACAGACTTACTTCCTGGTCATTATATTCCAGACGTTGTTTCAATTATCGGTACGACTAACATCGTATTTGGAGAGGTAGACCGCTAATGAAAAGATATGATTTAAGACATTTGAAAAATGATTTTGAACCTAGAATGAAAGAGATTTTAGAATCTCATCCGGCTGGAGAGGTTGGAATATTTCTATTTGAAGTGGGTGATTTTACTCCTGTTCAGCGTTCAGCGGACTTAGTAAAAGAATCAGGGTATGAGCTACAAAACTCATTAAAGTTTAACGAAGTCGATTGGACTATCGTAGTTAAAAAAAGTTAGGAAATTATTTTGAGTAAAGTCTATTTTTCCACTTGGAATGGTGAATTTATCAACAACATAAACAAACCTGAAGATCAGTGGGAAGAATCAGCATATAACCTGCCGGTGCAATATGATGCTCATCGTGAGTCAAAAGCATTTATTGGTTGGGACGGTGTAGCGATATTTAATCAGGACGTTGACGTTATACGTTTAGCGACTGAGTACGCTGCACAGTATCAGGTTTATTCAGAAGCGTGTGGACGCTGCGCTCCGGGAAGATGGGGCGGAAGAATACTCTATGATATGCTTGATAAAATTGCTCGCGGTGAGGGTGACGTTTCAGATATGGATCATCTAAAAGAGATCAGTAAAAGTATGCAGATCACTTCAAAATGTGAGATAGGAAAGACTGTCCCAAATCCTATTTTGGACATAATGACCCATTTTGAAGCTGAGTTTATGGCTTGTATTAATGAGAAGAAACCATCTAAACATTATGATGCAAAGATTAATTATATTGCTAAGATCACTGCTCCTTGTACCGACGCATGTCCGGCTCATGTCGATATTCCTGCTTATATCGAGGGTGTAAGAGATCTTCGTTTTGACGATTCACTGATGGCTACGCGTCAGACTATGCCTCTTGCTCATACATGTGGACGTGTTTGCCCACATCCATGTGAAGATGCATGTCGCCGTACAAACTTGGATGAACCTATATCTATTATGGAACTTAAACGCCTTGGTGCGGATTATGAGACAGATCATGGGTTTGGATTTTTTCATCCTTTGGAGAAAAAACCGAGTATCGGCAAAAAAGTTGCTGTTATCGGTGCAGGGCCTGCAGGTCTTACTACTGCGTACTATTTGGCGTTAGAGGGTGTCGACGTTGATGTTTATGAAGAACTGCCTGTTCTTGGCGGGGAAGTTGCAGTCGGTGTTCCTGAATACCGTATGCCGATCGGTAAATATAACAAAGATATCGAATGTGTCAAAGACTTAGGGGTAAACTTTATAGTCAATACAAAAGTGACAGCCGATATGATGCGTCAGTTTGAAAAAGATTACGATGCCATTATGGTCGCAACGGGAACAAGAATATCTAAAAAAGTCTATTGTGATAACGAAAGACCTGAGATACATGGGTATTGGGGCGCGATAGACTTCCTTGATAAAGTGAACCTGTTTGAGAAATACGGATATACAATAGCAAAAGAGGATCAGGAAGAAAACCTTTTAACGACTGACTATGTCGATCTAACAGGTAAGACTGTGGTGTGTGTCGGCGGTGGTTTTACATCTATGGACGTTGTGCGTTGTTCGATTCGTGCGAATGCAAAAAAAGTGTATATGATCTACCGTAGAGATGAAAAAACCATCATAGGCAATACGACGTATGAAGAGTATCATGAAGCAGTTGAAGAGGGTGTAGAGTTTTTGTTTCACTCGGCAGTAGCCGAGATGAAAGATGAAGATAATGTCCTTAAGTCTTTAATCATTGATAAGTTCGAACTTGTTCCAGATCCAAACGGCGGTCGTGCTCAGCTTTTAAAAGTTGAGGGTGCATCGTATGAGATAGAAGCTGATTATCTTATTCCAGCGGTTAGCCAGAGTGCTGATTTGAAACTTCTGCCTGAAGAGTGGGAGTTGGAGATGACTTCTTGGGCGACTATTAAAACGAACGGAAAAGATTATATGACGTCACGTAAAGGTATCTTTGCTTCAGGAGACTGTGAGTATGGTCCGATGACGATTGTCAATGCAGTAGGTCAGGCGAAGCGTGCATCTTCTGTAATGACAAGATATCTTCATAGCGGCGAAGTGACTCTCACAGATGATGAAATCATGGAAGACCACCTACGTAAACTTCGTGTTTATGACAAAAAAGAGAAGATCACGGGATGGCTTCCCGGACTTCCTCGTGAGGTGAGTGTGAAACTAGAGGTAGATGACAGAAAGACCAATAATAAAGAGGTCAATTTGGGCTTTACTCAAGAAGAAGCACTTAGCGAAGCTGATAGATGTATGCGTTGTTACTACATAGCAATGACAGCTGTTTAAGGAGATTGGATGAAAAATTTGATTAACTTTACAATTAACGGCAAAGATGTAACAGCAAAAAAAGGTGAAACTATCTTGACAGTGGCACGTCGAGAGGGAATCTATATTCCTACCATGTGTTATATCTCTAAGACTACACCTTGTGCATCTTGTCGTATGTGTCTTGTCGAGGCTAAAGGTGTTGAGGGATTTGTACTCTCATGTAACACTCCTCCGACAGAAGGTATTGAGATTACGACGGCTACCGACGCACTACAGCAAGAGCGTACGAATATTATGAAACTCTATGATGTAAATCATCCGTTAGAGTGTGGTGTCTGTGACAAGTCGGGCGAATGTGATCTGCAAAACAAGACTTTAGAATTTGGTGTCGCAAAACAGAACTTCACGGCACGTGATCAGCACCGTAAAATAGAAAATTGGGGGCTGATCAATTATGATCCTTCTCTTTGTATCTTGTGTGAAAAATGTGTACATGTATGTAATGAAGTGATAGGCGATGATGCGATCGACCTTCAGTTTGGCGGATATAAATCAAAAGTTGTTCCTAAAAACTCTGATACTTTAGATTGTACGTTCTGTGGGGAGTGTATAGCAGTTTGTCCTGTAGGTGCGCTTGTAAGTTCTGACTTTAAGTACACTGCAAACGCTTGGGAACTTTCTCGCGTGCCTGCAACATGTGTCCATTGTTCTGCGGGATGTCCGTTAGAGTATGAGACAAGACATACAGGTATCGCATCAAAAGAAAAGTCGATCTATAGAGTGAAAAACAACTTCGAATTCAGTTCACTGTGCGGGGCCGGAAGATTTGGATTTGACTTTGAGAACAAAGCGTCAAAAGATGAAACAGCATTTCATAAGGCTGTCGAAGCGTTGAAAAATGCAAAAGCGATCAGATTTAGTTCGATGATAACAAATGAAGAGGCTCTTCTGCTTCAAAGGCTAAAAGAGAAACTTGGGATAAAGCTTTTTAATGAAGATGCAAGAAGATTCGCTGAATTTATGACCTCTTATGCAAGTGTCAGTGGCAAAAAACACCACAGTGCGACACTCGAAGCTGTAAGAAAATCAGATGCAGTTATCATCATCGGCTCGATGATAGCGACAGACAATCCTGTTGTAAGATATGCGATGACGACAGCGGCAAAACATAACGGTGCAAAGATCATCTATGCGCATCCTGTAGAAGATCCATTGATGCAAAATACGGTCACTCAGTTCTTAAAATATGAAGTAGGAACCGAGGAGGGCGTTGTCGCACTTTTAGCAAAATATCTTCTTCGTGATGCTGATCTAAGCGACGAGGAAAGAAAATACTTTGAGAATTTGGATGACGGGTATTTGAGTGCTGAGAGCAACATCGGTGAAGATGAACTTGAGTTTATGATGAAGTCTCTTAGCCGAACAAAAAACAGAGTTTTAATTATCGGAAATGATATTATGGCTCATAAAGAGGCAAAAAATATAGCAAAACTTGCAGCTATGATCGAGAAATACAGTGATTTTTCGATTCTTATAGTACCCCGTGATGTAAATACACTCGGTGTAAGTCTTACATGTAGTCTTGATGAAGATGACTCTCAAAGTGATGTTGTTGGGTATAATGCTGCAGGTAATTTTGTCATATCAAGTCTGCCAAGAGCAGATTTAGCGATCGCTTCACTTAATCAGCAAGAGGGGACATTCGTGACTATCGATAATCGCGTAGTCCCGACGAATGCTGCATTAGGTTTTGAGGGTTATGAGCTAAACGATATTGCAAAAGAGTTTGGTGTCGGTAAAGCACTTACAATCGATCTGACTAAAGAGTTGCCAGTTGCAAGTGGGTTTAAAGCTGTTGATTTCGATAATCTTGAAAACTTCTTATCACCTGCTGGGGATGATATCAGAGGATATATTTTAGATGAGATCGAAGTTGAGATGGACGGTGTATTAAGCGATGTGGAAGATCTTCCGGAATTTAACGGAACGATTATCTATAATGTAAATCCTGTGTTACAGTTTAATGCATACACAAACCTGACAAAACAGCTTGAACGTGATAAGACTTTAAGAGGCTCCGCACAATTTGCAGCTGCAGCAAGAGTGAGTGACGGAGATAAAGTCGAGATCAGTTATGAGGGAAAAAGTGTTGTTCGTACCTTCAAACAAGAGGAATCTTTAAAAGGAACGATAGCACTAAATCCGACATTTGATTTTGATGAAGGTACAGGAACTTACAGATTTCAAAAATCTAAAATTATGAGAGTGAATGATGAGTAATATTACTATTAATATAGATGGTCGTCAAGTACAAACGACCGAAGGGGAATTTATATTAAATGCTGCCCGTGCAAATGACATATTTATTCCCGCAATATGTTATCTGACACGTTGTAGCCCGACACTTGCATGTCGTATCTGTCTTGTCGAGGCTGATGGCAAACAGGTATATGCTTGTAATGCTAAAGCAAAAGAGGGTATGAACATCACTACATCGACTGAAAACATCGTTGCAGAGCGCCGCGCGATAATGGAAGTCTATGATGTAAACCATCCGTTGCAATGCGGGGTTTGTGATCAATCAGGGGAGTGTGAGCTTCAAAACTATACTTTAGAGATGGGTGTGGATTCTCAAAGCTATGCGATCAAAGATGTAGCGCGCGAATCAAAAGACTGGGGACATATCCATTATGATCCGGGTCTTTGTATCGTTTGTGAAAGATGTGTGACCGTTTGTAAAGATATGATCGGTGACAACTCGCTTAAAACGGTGGCACGCGGTGGTGATGCGATCGATGCAGAGTTTAAAGAAAGCATGCCAAAAGACGCATATGCGATGTGGAACAAGCTCAATAAATCTATTATCGGTCTGACAAGCGGAGAAGAGATGCTTGATTGTACCTCTTGCGGAGAGTGTGCAGCTGTTTGTCCTGTCGGAGCGCTTGTAGATACTCATTTTATGTATGAATCAAATGCTTGGGAACTTCGTCAGATCCCTGCTACATGTGGACACTGTAGTGCCGGATGTCAGATAAGCTATGACGTCAAGCATACAGATATCGAAAACTCTGATGATAAGATATACCGTGTTATGAACGAATGGAACTATGTATCTCTTTGCGGTGCGGGACGTTACGGATTTGATTATCAAAATGAAGTAAAAGCTAAAGATGAAACAGCGTTTGCTTACGCACTAGAAGCGTTCAAAAAAGCGGACACTATAGAGTTCACTTCGACTATCACAAATGAAGAAGCATTTATTTTTCAATCACTCAAAGAGAAGTTCGGATATAAACTTGTCAACAGTGAAGCGAAAGCTTTCCAGACGTTTTTAAACAACTATAGCGAGATCAGCGGTAAATCTCTTTACGGAAGTGATCTGCATGAAGCTCACGGTGCAGATTTTATAGTTTCTATGGGAACTGCGCTTAAATCCGACAATCCGAATGCAAGATATGCGTTTAACAACTCGATTAGTATGAACAAAGGTGCGGGATTATATTTTCATCCTCTGAAAGATCCTGTTATCGAGGGTATCAGTAAAAATGTTGTGAGCATCAATCATGCTCCATTACAAGAGGAAGCTGTTTTATATCTATTGCTTGACCTGTTTGCAGAAAAATCAAAACTGCCTGCGTCAGTTGCAGAATACATCGCATCATTCCACTCTGAGAAAACTATTACTGTCGAAGAGACTGTCAAAGAGAAAGTCGTAGAGATCGTGAAAGTTACAAAAGTAAATGAAGAGACGGGCGAAGAGGAAGAGGTAGAGGAAGAAAAATCTACTATGGTCTCTAAAAAGATATCTAAAGAGGTTCAAGTCGATGAGAACCGTCTTTTAGAGATAGTAGGCGCTCCTGCGAACTTCACTGAGAGTCTGGAAAAACTATTGGCGAAGAAAGAGAACTTCTCTTTAATCGTCGGACCTGATCTTTACACGCATCCAAATGCGAAGAACTTAGCAAGATTGGTTGCACTGGTAGAAAAATACAGTGCCTTTAAACTGGTTATGATCCCTTCACTTTCAAATACTCTAGGTGTCTCACTTATCTGTGAACTTGATGATGCTAAGGGAAGCTATACGATAGGGTACAACACGAAAGGCGATTTCACGCTTTCTGCTCTTGGAAACGGCGATCTTGATATGCCGGCAATGAATCAGCAAGAGGGGACATTGACAAGTATAGACAAACGTGTCAATCCTACAAATGCAGCTCTTCCTTATAAAGGGTATGTATTAAACGATATTGCAAAAGCGCTTGGTCTTGCGAGTAAATTCACAGTGGATTACACGCAAAAACTTCCTACATGTAAGGGATTCAAAGCACAACTGTTTGATAACCTGCCAAATCGTTATGAGAATGACGGTACGGAAGTTAGAGGGTATGTATTAGATAGCATGGATGTCAAAACATTTTCGGATGAAGATGTCGCACCATTGAGTGAAGCAAAACTCGAAGGAAGCATTATCTATCTGGCAAATCCTGTTCGTCAGTTTAGCGAGTTTACAAATAAAGCAACGAACCTCAAAGAGGAAGCGGGTGTCTATATGAGTGCATCTTTCTTAGAATCAAGTGATTTTAACGAGGGAGACATGGTTAAAGTTAAAACTGGATCCGGTGAAGTGACTGCTAAGATCATCAGTGACAACAAAATAGAGGGAGAGATCGCTACTCTTCCGACTTTTGATTCAAATCTAAATTCACAAAGCTTGTTTAGCGGTTACCGCTTCACTCTAGCTACAATACAAGGGGTATAAGTATGGATATGGCATATTTAATCGAAACGATAGTCAAGATCGTTGTAATTATGTTGATCTTTTCTGCATTAGCAGGATTGGGTACATATTTCGAGCGTAAGGTTCTTGCATTTATGCAACGCCGTTTAGGGCCGATGAGCGTCGGACCTTACGGGCTTTTACAAGTTGCGGCTGATGGTATCAAACTATTTACAAAAGAGGATATTATCCCTACAAACGTCGTAGCGCCTATATTTAAGTTTGCTCCGGTCATCACTGCGGCTACTGCTTTTATGGCTGCTGCTGCGATCCCGTTTTGGCCTCAATTTACTGTATTTGGTTATACGGTGCATCCGATTGTCGCAGATACCGAGATAGGGCTTCTTTATGTTCTTGCTGTAATGGCGATCGGTCTATATGGTCTGCTTCTTGGCGGTATGGCTTCGGCAAATAAGTTCTCACTTATTTCAGCAGCTCGTACTTCTGCGATCTTTATCTCTTACGAAGTGGTAACAGGTCTCTCTTTGCTGGCACCGATCATGATCGTCGGTTCGTTCTCTTTGATCGATTTTAACAACTATCAAGCAGGTGGGATAACACATTGGTTAGTATGGACTCAGCCTGTTGCATTTATCCTGTTCTGGATAGCGGCATTTGCAGAGACTGGTCGTACACCGTTTCACTTGATAGCAAACGACCATGAGATCATTGATGGTTTTGGTACAGAGTACTCCGGTATGAGATGGGGTCTTTTCTTCATCGGCGAATATGCAAATATGTTCTTTATCTCGTTCGTGATCGCTTTAGTGTTCTTAGGCGGATTTGGAGATGGCGGATTGATGGGGGCATTGGCGTTAATCGCTAAGGTCTCTTTCTTCTTTTTCTTCTTCTTATGGACAAGAGCTGCGTGGCCGGATGTAAGACCGGATCAATTGATGTGGTTATGTTGGAAAGTTCTTATGCCTTTAGCTGTAATCAACGTAGTTGTTACAGGTTTAGTGATGATGTTTTAAGGGGTAGTGATGAGTATAGAACAATTTAAAAACAGAAATGTGAGCGATGACTACTTTTTAGTCGACATCGAAGACTATCCTACAGATGGTTGGGGACAGTTTAAACGTGTTGTAAAGCGTACATTCAAAGGTGAACTTTTTGTGGGTCTTTGGGTCGTATTGCGTGAGATGATAAAGTTTGATATCCATACGGTTCAGTATCCAAAAGAGAAGATGCCCATAGGTCCAAGATACCGTGCGGTTCATGAGATGAAGCGTCTTTGGGAATCTGGAACTGAGAGATGTATCGGCTGTGGGCTTTGTGAGAAGATCTGTATCTCTAACTGTATCCGTATGGAAACTAAGATAGATGAGAACTCTCGTAAAGAGGTAAGCGAATACAGTATCAATCTTGGACGTTGTATCTTCTGTGGTTATTGTGCAGAAGTGTGTCCGGAACTTGCGATCACTCACGGAGCAAGATATGAGAATGCGAGTGAGCAAAGAGCACACTTTGTGATGTATGAAGATATGTTAACACCGATCGATATGCTTAAAGCTGGACAACAGCAAGAGTTCGAAGGTTTCGGTGCTATAACACCACATGAAGATGAGCGTGTCAAAAAGACACCTCTTGCATATTAAGGAGTATGAATGTTTGAAGCAATCGCTTTTTATCTGTTTGCAATTTTGACAATTGTTATGTTTACCATCACGGTAATGACAAAACAAGCACTATTTGCATTAACAGCATTGGCAGCAGGAATGATCTTTGTATCTGCATTCTTTTTTATTTTAGGTGCAGATTTCTTAGGAGTTGTTCAGATCATCGTTTATACGGGTGCCGTGATGGCACTCTATGCTTTTGGTATGATGTTTTTTGATACGACAAGAGAAGTGAAAGAGAGAAACGGCTCATCTTTGATAGTTATGGGACTTTCTACTTTATCGGCTGTATTTACCGTAGTGATCTTTTCAGCTCCGGTTGTCAGTTCAAAAATAGAGTCTATCTATCCAACAATAGAGGGTGCGACTAACTCTCAATCCGTGGGGATGGTTCTCTTTACTAAATATCTAGTTCCTTTTGAGCTTGCAGCGGTTATGTTGCTTGTGGCTATGGTCGCAGGTATCGTACTAGCCGGCAAGAAAATGGACAGATCGTTAACTCTAATGGCTGAAGAGGAGATACTACTGTCTCAAGAAGCTAATAAAAAGGTGATTTTATGATGGAAATTGGTTTAACACACTATCTAGTATTAGCAACCATCCTTTTCTCAATTGGTTTGATCGGTGTTATGAGACGTAAAAATCTTTTAATGCTGTTTTTTGCAACAGAGATTTTACTCAATGCCGTAAATATCGGTTTTGCAGCTATTTCACATTACTATAACGACCTTACTGGTCAAATGTTTGCATTCTTTATTATCGCAGTTGCTGCTTCTGAAGTTGCTGTAGGTTTGGGACTGCTGATTGTTTGGCATAAACGTACCGGTAATATTAATCTTGACACAATGTCATCAATGAGAGGATAAAAGAATGGAATTATACTTATATATAGCACTATTTGCACCGCTTGTTGGTTCGCTTTTCGCGGGACTTTTCGGTGCTTCACCTAAAACTCTCGTTACCGGAGTCGTAAACTCTTCTTTACTTTTTGCTTCATTTGTAGCAAGTTCGATACTGCTAGTACATGTACTAAACGGTGAGACTGTACATGTAGAGATGATGACATGGATGGCAACGGGCAATCTTTATATCCCTTTTGGATTTGTAGTTGATCAGGTAAGTGTTACGATGATGATGGTCGTCACGGTAGTTTCAACTATCGTTCATATCTACTCTATCGGATATATGGATCACGATAAAGGATTTAACCGTTTCTTCTCATACCTTTCAGCATTCGTTTTCTCGATGATGGTTCTTGTTATGAGTGATAACTTTGCGGGGCTATTCATCGGTTGGGAAGGTGTCGGTCTTTGTTCATGGTTATTGATCGGATTCTGGTATCACAAAGAGACGGCTACATGGGCAGCAAACGAAGCGTTCATTATGAACCGTATCGCTGACCTTGGGATGCTTATCGGTATATTCTTGATCTACTGGAATACAGGCACGCTTCAATACGATAAAGCATTTGCAATTATGCCTACATTGGATATGACAACTCTTATATACATAGGGATTTTTCTGTTCGTAGGTGCAATGGGTAAATCTGCACAGTTCCCGCTTCATACTTGGTTAGCTGATGCGATGGAAGGTCCGACTCCGGTTTCTGCACTTATCCACGCGGCTACGATGGTAACAGCGGGTGTTTACTTAGTAGTTCGTGCAAACCCTTTATATCATCTGGTTCCTGAGATCGGATTATTTATCGCTAGTTTAGGTGCATTTGTCGCTATGTTCGCAGCTTCTATGGCACTTGTAAACCGTGATATGAAACGTATCATCGCTTACTCGACTCTTTCTCAGCTTGGCTATATGTTTGCAGCAGCTGGTCTTGGTGCTTATTGGGTCGCGCTGTTTCACTTGATGGCTCACGCATTTTTTAAAGCACTTTTATTCCTAGGTGCAGGTAACGTCATGCATGCTATGAACGATGAACTCGATCCGTTTAAAATGGGTGGATTAAGAAAGAAGATGGTTGGAACGTTCATCATGATGACGCTTGCATCTATCGCACTTGCGGGTGTATTTCCCCTTGCAGGTTTCTTTTCAAAAGATACGATCTTAGAAGTCGGTTTTGTCGAGCATCACTATGTAATTTATACAGTCCTTCTTTTAACGGCAGGTCTAACGGCGTTTTACTCTTTCCGTTTGGTTGCACTGATATTCCACGGTGAAGAGAGATATAAACTGTTTGGATTTCATCCTCATGAAGCGTATAAATTTATGCTTTTTGCAATGAGCCCGCTTGCAATACTCGCCGTGATCGCAGGTTCTTTTAAAACGACATATTTTGATATGGTCACAAAACTTCTTCCTGAGACTGAATACCATATCCACTCACATGTAGTAGAATGGGTAATGATACTCGGTACACAAGCGTTTGTAATCGCGGCTATCTGGTATGCATATAAAAAATATATCAACTTTAAAGGTGAGGACAAAGAGTTTGAAAAACGTCTTTGTTACAAAATCCTTATCAACCAGTACTATATTCCTTATTTTTACGAAGAATATATTTCAAAACCGTACAAAGAACTCTCTGACATATTATGGAGAAAAGTCGATCTTAAAATCGTTGATGCAACAGTGGATCTTATTGCTATGACGATTTATAAAACAGGTGAAAACACGCGTACGATGCAAAACGGTAACTTATCTAGCATGCTTAGATGGATGGTTGCCGGTATAGTTATATTACTGTCATTAGCAGTAGCTTTTGGATTAGCAGTTAGATATTCAGATGAAATCACATCTGTATTATCAGGTTTAGGAGTTTAATCGATGTTAGATCATATATTATCAATATTAATATTTTTACCGGCATTGGCAGCGGTACTTGGCTTTGTAGTTCACAAAGACAGTGCTAAAGCGTACGGTATCGCAGTTTCGATCATAGAGTTCGTTGTATCTCTATACTTATGGTTTGCATTTGATCCAAATGTTTCTGGAATGCAGTTTATGGAAAGTCTGCCGATCGTTCCTGCGTTTGGTGTTAATTATCTGCTTGGAATCGATGGTATATCACTATTTATCATCATCATGGCATCACTCTTTACAATGCTTGGAATCGCATCTTTGGGTGAGACCAAAAACATGAAGAATATGGTGATCACATTGCTGTTCTTACAGATGACTATGGTCGGAGTATTTGCTGCACTTGATGCTATCCTTTTCTATGTGTTCTGGGAGCTTTCTTTGGTACCTATGCTTTATATCATCGGTGCATGGGGCGGACCTTTACGTATATATGCATCAGTGAAGTTTTTCTTATATACATTCACAGGTTCACTTATCATGCTTGTGGGTATGTTGTTTATGGCATATCTGTACTATCAAGCGACAGGTCACTGGAGCTTCTCGATCTTAGAGTGGTACCGTCTGATACTGCCTGAGAGTTATCAACTATGGTTGTTTGCGGCATTTTTTATCGGTTTTGCTATCAAAGTCCCGATGTTCCCGTTTCATACATGGTTACCGTACGCTCACGGTCAGGCACCGACTATCGGTTCTGTGATACTTGCGGCTGTACTTCTTAAAATGGGTACGTATGCGTTTATCCGTTTTTCACTTCCGATGTTTCCGGATGCTGCGACATTCTTTATGTTCCCGATCGCGGTTCTTGCGATCATCATGATCATCTATACAGCGATGGTCGCGTATGCTCAAGAGGATATCAAACAAGTTGTTGCTTACTCATCGGTTTCACACATGGGTGTTATCGTTCTTGGGACATTTGCACTAAACGTTGAGGGTATCACTGGTTCAGTGTTCTTGATGATAGGTCACGGTATCGTCTCGGGTGCTCTGTTCTTACTTGTCGGTGTTATCTATGACAGACGTCATACGAAGCTTATGAGCGAGTTTGGCGGTCTAGCGTCAGTAATGCCTAGATATGCGACAATATTTGGTATCATGATGATGGCTTCAGTGGGGCTGCCTCTTCTTATCAACTTCGTCGGTGAGTTCTTAAGTTTACTTGGTTTTTATCAACAGTCACACATCACTACACTGCTTGCCGGAACAGCTATCATCGTAGGTGCTGTTTACATGTTAAGTGCATTCAAAAAAGCGTTCTTTGGTGAAGTTACTAACGAGAAGAACAGAAATCTTCCGGATATAAACAAAAGAGAACTGGTTGCCTTGATCCCGCTTACGATCATTGCTATATGGTTGGGTATTTATCCTAAACCTATCTTGACTCCTATCAACAACAGTGTTGAGTCGATCGTTGCATTGATGCACGAAAAAGCTATAACACCTGAGGCAAAAAGCCGTATACCTGCGCTTGAAGGTAAAATCATCATGCAAAAATCAGAAGCGGAGGTAAGATAATGTTAAGTCACGTTAATGTTCCTTTAGAGTCGCTCAATATCGCGACTTTAGTGCCTATGCTAATTCCTATTATCGGGGCACTTTTTATTTTAGTCATCGATCTTTTCAAAAAAGATCTAAGCAAATCTATGTATGTCATGCTGAGTCTGCTTTTCGTACTTCTTGATTTTGGTTCACTGATAGATTTTTCTATCCAGTTCAACACAAACGGCACGATGCTTGGTTATTTCGACCTTATGCTTGTTGACGGTCTGGCATTATTGTCACAGTTTATCATCGTCGGTGCGTCACTGCTGTTTATTCCGCTTGCACTTACGTCTAAACGTTTCCATGAGTTCTCGTATTCCGAGTTCTTTGCACTGTTCTTATTCATGATCGCAGGCTTCCAGTTTATGGTGGCTACCGATAACCTGATCCTTATTTTTATCGGGCTTGAGACAGCATCATTGGCACTATATACACTTATCGCACTGCACAACAGAACAAAATCTTTTGAAGCTGCGGTGAAGTACTTTACAATGGGTGCACTGGCTGCAGGGTTTTATGTGTTTGGAGCGATGGTGTTTTATGCACTGACTGGTTCTGTAGAGATACATCAAATGGCGGCAGTATTTGAAGCTGACGGTTTTGCAAATCTTCCATATATTTTAGTGGGCGTTGTATTTATGCTGGGTGCTTTAGGATTTAAACTTTCTTTGGTTCCGTTTCATACATGGGCACCGGATGTTTATGAGGGCGCGAGTGCTTCAATGGCAGGTTACATGTCGATCGTACCGAAGATCGCAGGTTTTGTCGTAGCTATGCGTATGTTTGAGTTCTTGGTTCACAGCGGTATTGTGTGGATGGATGTGATCCTTTATGCAACAGTCGTCATTACGATGACTGCTCCGAATATTTGGGCTCTTGTTCAGACTGATGTGAAGCGTATGTTGGCATACAGCTCTATCTCTCACGCTGGTTTTGTTATGGCAGCTGTGCTGATCGGTTCGACTCAAGCAAACTCTGCACTGTTCTTATACTGGGTATTGTTTACATTCACGAACCTCGGATCATTCTCGATGTTATGGATCTCTCGTCAGAAAAATCTTCCTGCGGGACAAAGTTCTGACCATCCATATACCAAATTTGCAGGTATGATAAAAACTGCACCGCTTGTAGCAACGGTAATGGCTCTTTTCATGCTAAGTTTAGCAGGGATTCCTCCGTTTGGCTTGTTCTGGGGTAAACTTTACATGATATCTTCAGCAGTAGCCGGCGGATACATCGTATTAGCGCTTATCATGGCATTAAACTCGGCGATTGCAGGATACTATTACGTAAAACTGATAGTCTATATGTTTATGAAAGAACCGGTTCACGGGCTTGAGGGGAAAGTATATTCTATGAATGCTTCGACTTCATTGCGTACTATCATAGGTATCGCTGCAATAGGAACTGTTTTTGCTGTAATAGCTGTAAATCCATTATTAGAGTTCATAACTTCATTTGTGTACAATAGCGGATATTAATTAAACATAGGGAGTACAATGGTGTTAAAATGGTTGCTACTCCTTATGGCTCCACTTTATCTTTACTCGCTTGAGATAACCTTTCAGGCAGGTAAAGAAGAATTTTCAAAATACACTATCTTACATGTAAGAGGAAAAACTCCCTTCATCTGCGAACCTCAATTCGATGATTTTAACAACATAAACAAAGTTATCTGTGCATTTTCCAAAAAACCAGATGAGCTTTTTAAACCGCTAAACGATGATTTTTTTAATGTTGTCAGCGAACTCAAAAGAAATACATTTTTCCTTATTATCACTCCTACCTACAAGATGAAGTTTCTGCCCGATGTTTTTGACCTCACAGAAGATACTACGATATTTAAATCAGATGTAAAACTGGCAAACTCATGGCTTATGGTCGGCTATAAAGAGAAGTTTCCGCTTTTAAAAGAGGACAAGACGCCGGATATCGGGTTAAACATACCCATAACTTTTACAGATAACGATCTGCTGTATGTAGGCAGTCTGGACATAAAGGGTAACCCTGTACATATAAAAGAAGCAAAAGACGTCACCGGATATCTCAAAGCCAAAAAGAAATATGAAGAGAAAGATTATAAAGGCTCATTGTCTATGATGGATGAGATCATCAGATCATATCCCGAATCGATATTTATGAGTGAATTGATCTATTATAAGATCAAATCTCTTTCGGAACTTGAAAGATATGATGATGTGGTCGACTTGTCTAAAACATATCTGCGAACATACTCTTCGGATGAAAATGTACCTGAAGTCCTTTCGCTGATTGCAAGGGCATACAGTAAACTCAGCCTCAACAGCGATGCGGATTATTTTTATGACAGATTGTTTTCAGAACATGCCGACACTGTTTTTTCAAAAAAAGGGATGATATACAAAGGTGATCAATTAGCAGACTCAGGAGACTCGAAAAAATCTTTGGAGTATTATAAACGAGCATTGAACGAGACCAAAGATATCGACACCGCAGCCACTGCAGCAGAAAAGATAGCAAAATACTATATCAATGTCTCACAACCAAAAGAAGCACAGGTATATGTCGACAAGATTCTTGAGGCTGATCCGAAATATTTCTTAAAAGATGCGGATGATGCAGAAGATCTGGCTTCTACTTTGGCAGAGAGAAAGATCTATTTGGAAGCGTCAAAGATATCTCAGATAATTTTGGAAAAATTTAAAAAATTTGACGACAACTATGAACTGATATTAAAAGACAGCGGAATATGGCTTGCACAGACGGATGAGAAAGCCGATGCGATAAAACTGTTAAACAGATATATAAAAGAGTTTCCAAACGGAGCTTTTTTAGACACGGTAACGACTACTAAAGATTCTCTGTTCTTTGAGAGCGGTGATGAAAATATGACTGCTAAACTTGCAAAATATGATGAGCTGATGCAGACATACAAGGGTGATACCATAGCCCAAAAAGCATTATTTAAAAAGGCCGAACTCTTATTTGATAACCAAAGATACAACGATGTCTTGGATATGAGAGATTCTCTTTTGAAACTAGACCAGACTACGTATACAGAGATTGACAGCATGATAAACAAAGCTGCCACAAGTCTTATGAAAGATAAACTCAAAGAGGATAAGTGCAGCGATGTCATTGATATGTCGACACAATACAATATAAAATTATCAAATGAGTTTGACGAGGGTGTATTTAACTGTTATATGAAAGTTTTAAAATTCAATGAGGCAAAAGAGATAGCTTCATCGCACATCGATGCCAAAGAGTTGTCACAACGCATGAAATGGATGTACAAGTATGCCGATGTGGATTTTCAAATAGGAGACTATAAAGATACTATTACGATGGGAAATGATCTTGTGTCTCTGATCGGCAAAGACAAAAAAAGTCCCTATATAGACATCTATAGAGTGTTGTTTGATGCATATCAAAGAAGCGGCGACAACAATGGTATGCTAATGATGATGACTCGTGTGACGGATATCTTCGGAGATACATTTGAGGACATAGAACGATATGTCCAGATGATAACACTGGGGACGAGCATGAAAGATGACAATGTCGTTATCATGTACGGGGAAAAAGTGATGGAGCTTCAAAGACAGACATCCTCATACACTCAGTCTCCGTATGTAGAGTTTGCCCTGTATCAGGCATATGTAAATCAAGACAATACGACAAGAGCGATGGATGTTTTATTTTCTCTTGACAACAAAGAATTGACAAAAGCACAAAGAGCAAGACAAAAATATCTGCTTGGTGCACTCTTACAAAAAGAGTGGAGATATGATGAAGCCAAAGCCGAGTTTAAAAAATCTATAGAAGCCGATAAAGATTCTGCTTGGGCAAAACTGGCTAGCGACTCTATGAAATTGATTTAATAAAGGAGTGCGAGTTGAGGGGAAAGGTCTTAGATTATAGTATCCAAACAGCAGAGGGAATAATCTCCGGAGATAACGGAGAGAGATACAGTTTTATTGCATCAGAGTGGAAAACGCGAAACTCGCATCCCTTAAAGGGTGTTATTGTTGATTTTGCTACACAAGAAAACAGTGCAGTAGAAATATATGTCATAGAGCAGGCACAAAACAAGTATGATGAGAATGTAATACAATCACAATCGACATCGGTCGCAGCAGTAGTAAGTATGATATTTGGTATAGGGGGATTGTTCTTTGATTGGTGGTTTTTTGCTATACCTTCTATCATAGCGATCATTACCGGTCATATGGCACGTTCAAACATTAAAAACAGCAATGGAAGGCTGAGCGGTGACGGATTTGCAGTGACAGGACTTGTTCTTGGTTATATAGTTATATTGCTATATTTGGTAGTAGTTTTATTTTTTGTCGGACTTTTAGGCATGGCTACAATGAAATATTAATAAACTTTATGAGCAATTAATACTTTACCTAGTAGAATAAAACGAAATTTGTTATTTTTAAAGGAAGTGTATGAAGGGTAAAGTTTTAGATTTTAACTTACAATCAGGGGAAGGGATTATATCTGGTTCAGATGGACAAAGATATAGTTTTACAAACGCAGAATGGAAATCATCAGATATCCATCCGACAAAAGACGTAGAGGTTGATTTTGCAGGTGCAGATGGGGTTGCAACTGGAATATATGCCGAAGCAAAAGCGGTAGTGGTATCTACTGGTGAAAAAAGCAAAGTAGTCGCTGGAATATTGGCTCTTTTCTTAGGAGCTTTCGGTGTTCATAAATTTTATCTTGGTTGTACGACAGCTGGAGTAATAATGCTGGCAGTATGGTTTCTTGGATTGATCCTTGTTGGAATTCCATCGTTGATCATCGGTCTTATCGCATTTATCGAAGCATTGATCTATTTCTTCAAATCAGATGCTGATTTTGATAGAATCTACGTTAAAAACAAAAAGTGCTGGTTCTAAAACTTTGAATCAATGATCTTCTCCAGCTCCTTAAGCGGAGCGGAAATGATATCTTGAAACTGTGTACGGTTAAAAGTCTGTTGACGTTTTGCCAGCTGCGCTGTATGCATTGAGATATTTTCAAGCATCTTTTCTTTCGTTACAAGCCCGTCAAGATACTCTAAAACCTCTAAAATTCCTATCGATTTCATACTGTTTGGCTCTCTTGAATATTTATGTTCCAAGTAGGCGACTTCATCAATGAGACCCATATCCAGCATCTTTTTAGTTCTTAACTCTATACGACTTCGCAACAGTTCTCTCTCTACGTCTATGTTGTATATCTCAAGGTCTTTTATTATCGGTTTAGGAGGATGTTTCAAGAACCATTCAGTAGGCGTAAGTCCAGAAGCTTTATAGATCAAAAGCATCTTTTCTATTCTGTAGCTGTCGTTTGAATCGATATTTTTCATATACTCATTATCAAGACTATAAAGTAGGTCGTAGGAATCATTCAGATGTAAGAGCATCTTTGCGACTTCATCTTTTACGTGCTGTTCTATCTTTGGGATCTCAGATAAGCCTTGAAGCAAAGATTTAAGATAAAATGTAGAACCTCCGACAATGATAAGATTCTTATTGTCATCGTTTGCTTTTAACAGAGTATCGTTATAGATATCTATAAATATATCAACACTGAAGTTTTCATCCGGATATATCTCGTTGATACCAAAGTGTTGTACTCTAGACAATTCATCATATGAGGGTTTTGCAGAAGCGATATCTATCTCTTTATAGATACTGAGTGAATCGATTGATAAAATATACGCATTGTATTTATGAGCAAGACTCAAAGCTAAATCACTTTTCCCCGATGCAGTTGGACCGATAATCGCTAGTTGTTTCATAATGAAATTATATCAATATAAACTAATTAGCACTAGAAGTATTTGGTATTATTTCGCTAAAATAGTAACTTTATAATAAAATTTTTATTACATTAGGAAGAGCAGACGTGCAAAGATATATAAACAGATTAAAAGATTTTAATGAACTAGTGATGTTTCAGCACTCTATATTTTCATTACCGTTTATATTTATAGCAATGATCGTCGCAGCAGACGGATGGTTTGGATTTAAACTGCTTGTTCTTGGTGCTTTGGCTGCTATCAGTGCAAGAAATTTCGCAATGGGTCTTAACAGATGGGCAGACAGAGAGTTTGATGTGTCAAATCCTCGCACAGCTTCCCGTCCGAGTGTGGATGGAAGATTGGATCCTACTTCCATTTTTATTTTTACTGCCGTCAATGCTCTTGTTTTTGTAGCAGTCGCATACCTTATCAATTCCCTTGCATTTTATCTCTCATTTCCGATTTTGGTCATTCTTGGCAGTTACTCCTATTTTAAAAGATTCAGCGAAGGTGCGCATCTTATACTCGGCATTTCTTTGGGTCTGGCACCTCTTGCGGGCGTTGTTGCGGTGCAAGAAAGCATCCCTGCTTGGTCGCTGCTGCTGAGTATCGGTGTTATGTTCTGGGTGGCAGGCTTTGACTTGTTATACTCTTTACAGGATATCGAGTTCGATAAAAAGAACGGTCTGTTTTCCATACCGTCAAAGTACGGCCCTGAAGCGACTCTTGTCATATCTGCATTTTTTCACTTTTTGACCATTCTTTTTTGGAGCTTTTTCGTCGCATGTGCAAATTTAGGGTTATTTGCATATATAGCAGTGCTCTTTGGCATGGCAATGCTAGCATACGAACATTATCTTGTAAGAAAAGATTTTACCAAGATAGACAGAGCATTTTTTACAATCAACGGCTATTTAGGTATCGTATTTTTTGGATTTATTGTATTAGATAAGGTTTTCTCATGAACATACGTTTAGTACCGGCTCCCATATCTGTCGTATTTAGTCCTGCAATAGAGGATGAAGAGGGATTTTCAAGAGAGTATCACAAGCTTAGTCAAACCGATGATGATCCCATATCACAATGGCTCAAACTTGCTAAAGCACGTGGTGAGACATCGCAAAGTGATCCCGTGTTGCTTAACCTTATGGTCGAACTCCATAGAAAGATAGATAATCTTGAGAAGTTTATAAAAAATGAGGTACCTGTACGTATCGACCTCAAAAGTGCCGTTGACATCGAAAGTATAGGATTTCATCATTTTAAAGTGAAAGAGAAGGTACTTATACCTGAAACCGAGTACTACGGAAGAATTGAGATGCCTGTTTATCCAAAGCGGGATATCGGCGTGTATTTTAAAGCGATCGATACCAATATCGCCGAGATAATAAAGATGCATGAGAGAGATGAAAAAGAGTGGAATACTTATCTCACGGCACGTGAACGTATATTGATCAGAGAGATGAAAGAGGGAAAAAGTGATACCGATTGAATACATATTAATAGCTATTGGCGCGGTCATCCTTTATCTGATCTATTATATTTTTGCAAAAGATGCACAGCTTACTAGAAACATAAGAGCTATCGCTTCAGCGGTCGAGGACTCAAACCGTCAGATATACATGATAGAAAAAAAGCTGTATGAGTTGGATAAAAAATCATCTACAATAGATACAAAAAGAGTTATGAACGATGATGAGATATATGATGAGATAGAGCGCAGTGTCTATGATATGTTAAACCCTGTCTTATCAAACATCAGAGTGATCGAGCAAAATCTGGCTGATCTCTCTATTGCCGTTGATACAAGACTCTCAAACCTTGAAGGCGGTATCCGTCAGATCTCGTTACCTTCATCGGTGCATGGAAACGACGACAGTAAGATAACAACACTCTTTAAGCAGGGTATCGATGTCGATACGATCTCTAAAGAACTGCATCTTTCAAAAGCAGAAGTTGAATTTGTGCTAAAAATCAATCAGCTGAGATAAAGTGACGGGTATGGCAGACAGAAAACTTTTTCTTTTAACAGCGATCTTGATCTCGATCAGCGTATTGATGTCTTATTCATTAACGACATACACCGTTATTTTATTTAATACCGGTGAATTTCACTTTCTCATTCGTCAGGCTGCTTTTGGATTGGCTTCTATTTTCATAATGTGGTATTTGGCACAACTAGATCCTGATGTTTGGCTTCACAGATTAGGACTCACTCTGCTTATCGGTTCCATGTTTTTGATGATAGTCATGCCCTTTTTACCTGCCAGCCTGGTCTCAGAAGTCGGCGGAGCAAAGAGATGGATAAAGATCGTCGGTTTCTCTTTGGCCCCTGTGGAGTTTTTTAAAATAGGATTTATCTACTTCTTGGCATGGAGTTTTTCTAGAAAACTCGGATATCACGGGGGAATGGGCATCAAAGAGGAGTTTATGCGCTTTTTACCTTATGCCGTGATATTTATTGCCATCATGTTTATTATCGCATTTGTCCAAAACGATCTTGGTCAGGTCGTTGTACTTGGACTGACTCTGCTTTTTATGCTGATGTTCGCAGGCAGCAGTTTTAAGTTCTTTCTTGTCTTGCTCTTTGGTGCGTTTAGCTTCTTTGCTTTTTTTGTTTTAACTGCAGAACATAGGATATTGCGTATAAAATCATGGTGGTCATTGGCTCAGAACTCCATTTTACAGCTTTTTCCGGAGTCGATAGCTTCACATTTAAGAGTCCCCTCTTCGACTGAACCCTATCAGATAGGACACTCTTTAAACGCTATTCATAACGGCGGGGTATTTGGCGTAGGTCTGGGAGACGGTACATTTAAGATGGGTTTTTTAAGCGAGGTGCATACAGACTTTATACTCGCGGGAATATCAGAAGAGTTTGGGTTTATAGGCGTCCTCATCGTCACGGTCATATTTTTATGGATACTCCAACGTATCTTTAAAGTGGCAAACCGTTCAGATGATTCCGTGAACTATCTTTTTAGTCTGGGTGTAGGGTTGCTCATCTCATTTGCATTCTTGATAAACGCTTACGGGATCAGCGGACTCGCCCCAATCAAGGGGATATCGGTTCCGTTTTTAAGTTATGGGGGTTCGGCTATCATTGCAGCGTCAATTGGAGTTGGAATGGTGCTTATGGTATCTAAAAAAGTAAATATGGATAAAAAAAGGCATAATGGGTGAGGTTCTGTATAACAGGCGGCGGTACGGGCGGACATCTTAGTATCGCAGATGCACTTTGCAATGCTGCCGTTGCACGAGGGCATGAAGTCATATTTATCGGCTCGACAAGCGGACAGGACAAGATGTGGTTTGAGCAGCGCAGCAGTTTCTCACACACCTATTTTCTGCAAACTTCCGGAGTAGTAAACAAAAGCGGTCCGGCAAAGATAAAAGCACTATACAAGATATTTGCAGCACTCTTGGAGTCAAGAAAGATACTAAAAAAGCATAAAGTGCAGGCAGTCATAAGTGTCGGCGGTTTCTCAGCGGCTCCCGCATCATTTGCCTCTTTTACCCTTGGATTGCCTCTTTTTATCCATGAACAAAATGCAGTCGTAGGAAAATTGAACTCGATCTTAAGACCTCATGCAAGATCTTTCATATCGGCTTATGAAAAAGATTCGCCTATACAAGGGTATCCCGTAAAAGAGGTGTTTTTTAAATCAGCCAGAGTAAGAGAAAGGTTAGAGACTATCATCTTCTTAGGCGGTTCGCAGGGTGCAACTGCCATAAACGATCTGGCTCTACATGTAAGTCAGATTTTGAAAGAGCGAGGCATAAAGATCATTCACCAATGCGGCGAACGTGATTATGAAAGAGTCAAAGCGGAATATGAAAAGATGGGTATTGATGTAGAACTCTACTCATTTACCAAAGAGATAGCATCCCTCATCAGCCGCGCCGATTTTGCAGTAAGCCGCTCGGGAGCGAGTACGCTGTGGGAGCTTTGCGCCAACGGTCTTCCCGCTTTTTTTATTCCCTATCCCCATGCTGCCGGAGATCATCAGTTTTCTAATGCGGATTTTATCGTAAAAGAGGAGATGGGCTGGTGCATGAGAGAAGGCGAAGGTCTGGAAGACAAGTTTTTAGCCGTATTGGATGAACACTTACATGTAAAGAGCAAAAAGCTCATCGAACATTCCCATAAAGATGTCGCGGATGAGATGATAAAACTATTTGAAAATAGAATATGAAGGATGTATAGATGTTGGCAGAGTTTGCACAGTGGCTTTTAGCTACGGTTTTTGATTGGGGATATCTGGGTGTTTTTTTACTTATGGCAGTAGAGAGTTCTTTTGTACCGTTTCCCAGTGAGATCATCCTTATCCCTGCGGGTGTTTTGATCGCAGATGCAAAGATGAACCTTTATGCGGTGTTTGCAGTCTCAATACTCGGTTCTTTGTTCGGTGCTTTAATAAACTATTACTTGGCAATGTTCGTGGGAAGAAAGTTTTTAGATCGATACGGGAAATATTTTTTCATCAGCCAAAACTCTTTAGAGAAGATGGATAACTTTTTTGATAACCACGGACACATCTCGACCTTTACGGGCAGGCTTATTCCTGGTATCAGACAGCTGATCTCTATTCCAGCAGGGCTTTCTAAGATGAATCTGAAAATATTCCTTATTTACACGGGGGCAGGTGCCGGTGTTTGGAGTGTTATCCTTATAGCACTCGGATATTTTATAGGTAAAAATCAGGAATTAATCCATGTTTATTTAAAAGAGATTACGATTGCAACGATTTTAGCCGTTATCCTGCTGATCGTCGGATATGTGTTTTATAAAAAAAGCAAGGTAATGAAAAAATAAACTCTGCTCTGTAAGGAGCAAGCTTTAGTGGCATAGCGCTCAGCGTAGCCAAAGTGACTTTGTTGCTTTGGCGTTCTAGTTTAAAGTGAAGGAACCCTTCATTTTATGAAATAAAATTAAGGAGAATAATAATGTTAGCAATAAACTCTAGAGCACCGGACTTTTGTCTGCCAAACCAAGACGATGTGGAGATATGTTTAAGAGATTTAAAGGGGAAGTGGATAGTTCTATACTTTTATCCAAAAGACAGTACGCCGGGATGTACGACTGAGGCTTGTGACTTTACTGAAGCACAAATCGAGTTTTCGGATATGGATGCGATGATACTCGGTGTGAGTGCCGACAGTACTGCATCACATCAAAAATTTATAGACAAATACAATATTGAAGTCACACTGCTAAGTGATAGTTCCACAAAGATGATGCAAGAATATGATGTTTGGAAGATGAAGAAAAATTACGGCAAAGAGTATATGGGGATCGTCAGAACTACCTATATCATATCACCGGAGGGTAAGATCGCTGCGGGTTGGGATAACGTCAAAGTACGTGTAAAACGCAAAAAAGATGGGCAGACGATAGAAAAACTTCATGTAGATGAGGTTAGAGAGAAACTTAAAGAGTTAAGAGGCTAGATTACATGTAAGCGGTTGCTTACATGTAGGAAGAATCAATATCTGTATCTAAGATAAAGGCGTATATCTTGCGCTTTATCAACGTAGTTACTAGCGACGTTAGAAGGTAATTCACTGATTTTAAAAGGTGTTCCCGAACCAGTCGTTCCTGCCGCATTTCCACCAAAAAATCCATTACTTCCGGTGTACTCATAATCGATGTATGTATAACGAATCTGTAAAGAAAGAATGTTGTCGATCAAAGGTTCAGTGAAATAAGCTTCATAAGCATTACCGCGAGTCGCCAGCTTCGAACCGATATTTGTGTCCTCGGCATAAGTTATGCTTCTCCAATATTTAGAGCCGTAGTTATACTCGATCCCCCATTTACCGTTTTCACTGATCAGTGAAGGAATTTGAAGTCCTACCCACCCTGAATATCCGGCTTCAGAACTTGTGCTTCCAAGCATGCTTTTACCGTCGTAAGGATTTGTCTGCGACCAGGCGCCGCTTATAAAAAATATAGTGCTGTCCAAAAAGTCGCTCCACTCATCGCCTATCCCGTTTGCGACAAAATTGACTGTTCCGCTGTAGAGACCACCGACATTTTCAAATGTAGTGCTTGCAGGAGTCACGACATCTATTAGATTGTTCGCATAATAAAATTGAGTACCGAATTTATATTGACCGTTGTCATAAGGGACAAATATAAGTCCTGCCAAATCTATATCATTTATGCTGTTTGCATCTTTTGAATATGGTGCCGCAGAGAATTTAGGCTGAGCATTCGTACCGCCGCGTCCTGCACAAAACTTGACATACATACCATTGACGCCAGTTACTTTTTCAAGGCTGAATTTTGAGCTTAGACCGTCAAATTCTACATTGATGGTATGTCCCATCGGAGAAGCGGCAGGATCGTCATCACGTAAGTTTACAAGATGACCATTCGTAGATGGACGGCGTCCTAGACTAAAAGTCCAAGGGATATTGGTTCCTAAGAAGGTACCGTTTTTATAAAAAAAGTAAGCAGAACGGACTCTTAACGTGTCGTCATAAGCATTCTCGTTTGTTATCCAGTCAAAGGTTTCAAATGAGTTTCCAGTACTGGCACCGCTTCTTGCCCCATAGGCTTTATTGTACGCTAACTGTCCCGTAAAACTAATATTGTCATTTGCAGCCCAGTTCATGCCAAGCCATAATCTATTTGTCATAAATGCATCACTGCTGTTTGTAGAACCGTCAGCCATTTTGTATTGCATATTTTCTACCGTAGTTCTAAAATCAACATTGAACTTTAGGTGGTTACCGCCTGTTCTTTTATTGAGATTATCGATGCTATCTTGCATATCTGAAATTTTTTCTTCGACTGTAGGTTCAGCATCCTCTTCGTCATCATCTGATGATCTTGAAGCGACGGGTTTATCTTCATCATCTTCCTCGTCGGAGTTATCTTTTTTCATAGATGCTTTTGTAGGAGTTTTCTCCTTAGCTTTTAAGTCTGCTATTTCTGCCTTTAACTTATTCATCTCTTTTTCCATAGCTTCGAAACGATCATACATCGTTGCTGCACTTGCATTGTTCATAAGCAGGGTCGCAGCAGCTAAAGAAACCAGTAGTGTTTTTTTCATTATTGATATCCTCATTTATTACATTTTTGTAATATT
>JAHJGM010000001.1 GCA_018824305.1 bacterium | reverse complement strand
TTAATGGATGGGGTGAAGGGATTCGAACCCCTGAATGTTGGTACCAAAAACCAATGCCTTACCGCTTGGCGACACCCCAATATTTTGTAACAATAATAACTTTTGGTTGCGGAAACAGGATTTGAACCTATGACCTTCGGGTTATGAGCCCGACGAGCTACCGAGCTGCTCTATTCCGCGATGTTTACGACAACTGTAACCTGTTGTTGGGCCGAAATTATATGAAAATAAACCTTTTTTGTCAAGGCTTTTTTTCGTTTATTATGCTTTTTAGTTAACTTTGAATATAATGCCAAATATATTTTACATGTAAAGAAGAGTTTATGACACCGACGACAAGAGTTTTACAAGCTATAGAGGATATGAAAAAGGGAAAAATGGTGATCATGGTCGATGATGAAGACCGTGAGAATGAGGGTGATCTAGTCTATGCATCTGTTTTTTCAACGCCTGAGCATGTTAACTTTATGGCGACACGTGCAAGAGGACTCATCTGCGTTGCTATCAACAAAGATATAGCAAGCAGACTGGAACTTAATCCTATGGTAAGTTCCAACACGTCGACACACGAAACCGCTTTTACGGTCTCCGTAGATGCGGCTGCTGCAAAAACAGGTATCTCGGCAAGTGAAAGAGATATGGCGATAAAGATATTGGCAAATCCTATCAGTCATGCGAGTGACTTGGCAAGACCTGGGCATATCTTTCCACTCATTGCTAAAGACGGCGGTACTTTGATCCGTACAGGTCACACAGAAGGCTCTGTAGATCTATGCCGATTGGCGGGTCTTAGCGAAAGTGCCGTTATCTGCGAGATCATTAAAGATGACGGTAGTATGGCTCGTCGCGATGACTTGGATATCTTTGCTAAAGAGAACGATCTCAATATCGTATATATCTCTGATATCGTCGAATACAGACTTGCAAACGAGATACTTGTGACAAAACAGGATGAAGAGACGATAGAGTTCTTCGGTGTAAAAGCGAAGAAGTGTGCATTTATAGACCATAATAAGATAGAGCATACTGCCATCGTCTTTCATAGCGTGGGGTCTATCTCAAACGTCAAAGTCCATAACATAGTGCCTGATATCGATCTGTTCTTAAATCAGTTTAAATACAATCATCTTGTAGATTCTATAGAGTATCTCAAACAAAACAGCGGTGTTCTGATCTTCATAAATAAACCTACTCATGAAGAAGATTCTACAATGAAAGAGTATGGGATAGGGGCTCAAATACTGAAATCACTCGGTGTGAAAAGTATGAACCTTATAACATCGTCAAAACAAAAAGAGTTAGTGGGGCTTAGCGGTTTTGGGCTTGATATAAACGAGATGGTTCATCTGTAGAAATAAAATAACTTTCATTATACTTGCTTGATGGATTCCAAAACATCCATCCGCTTGTATTTGCATCCGCACACGCTTTTATCTGCTCTTGAATATCCTCTTTTTTATAGTGTCTTTTGTCAAATGCATAATCTTTAAATGCCTGTAGCCAAGGACGGATCCTTTTTGGCTCGATATCGCAATGGATATGTTTTACACTTCTGTAGATGATCTCATAAGGGTATGCGGCAGGATTGTCAAATCCAAACGAGCCGCCGGCAAATCCAGATGGATAGAGCATAGGAGCCAAATAGTCCGCATATTTTGCAAGCGACTTGATCGTATGTCCGATATTGGTGTCATCGTCTGACCAGCATACCATCCCGTAAGTGTCTACCGAGATAAATGTACCGTATGGACGCAGTTTTGTCTGTGCATTTTGTATAAAATCACTGATGGCATTGACACGGTTCGTTTCGGTATTCGTTTTGCCGTACTGGAGTGTCAAGTCGGTAGGAAATCTCACATAATCAAAGTTTATCTCATCAAATCCGCGTTTTGCAGCATCTGCTGCGATTGAGAGGACATAATCATAAGACTCAGATTTATAAGGGCTGACCCATGCCATTTTTTCTCTGCTTCTATAGAGTTTTCCGTCCGTGTTTTTGATGGCGAATTCCGGATAGTTAGTGGCTCTCAGATCATCTTTGAATACGACGACACGAGCAATGGTATAAATATTTTTTGCTTTCATAAGAGCCATGAAATCATCTATATTCTTGATTGTCCTGTGTTTCCAAGCATCCATTTTATTCGCTTTTGCATAGTCTGTCTTATATGATGTCCAGCCGGATTCATTTTTTACATCCACCACGACGGCATTGATCTGCTTGTTATCGATCATCTTAATGATCTTTTTAAGAGTCTTGGAGTTGATGTTCGCACCCCAAAAAGAGAGATAGAGCGCTTTTATCTGAATCGGCTCGATATAATATTTTGTTGTTTTGTTCGTGTCGCTTTTAAAACTAAATGGTCTGTACCCGTAAGCCTTTACATGTAGCGTTTCATTTGAATCTTTGAGCGTAAATTTCCCCTCTTTATCGCTAAATACTTCATTTTTTGTGTCGAATATTCTTGCTGCTGAAATCGTAGAATTAGTGTCTTTATCAATTAAAATGCCGTTAATCGAGGCAAAAACAAATGTAGGTAGTAAAAAAAACAGTATTTTTAACATAATCATCTTTTTATTGGTATATAATCATCTAAATTTTAAAGATGGGATTATATCTTAAAAAAAGGAAGATTTTAAAATGGATTATTATTTTTCATTGTTTATTTTTTTATTTATGATCGGCATTGCGGCGATAGCGCTTTTTGCCATCTCTTCTATATATGAAAAATACCGATTGAAAAATATTTCACACCTGCCATTTTTAAAAGAGTATGAGGATTTTTTAGTAAAAACTCCCCATTATTGTCGCTTATCGGATGAGGATAAACAAAGGATACAAAGATCCATTTTGCTTTTTATCAATACAAAAGAGTTTATCGGAGTCCATCATTACGTTACTATGGAGATGAAGATCGTTATAGCGTTTTATGCTTGCTTGTTACTTTTACATGTAAGCGAAGATAATTGTTACGACAATCTAAAAACTATCATCATCTATCCAAACACGATCATAACAAAAGAGATAAGATCAAACGGCGGTATCTACACGAACGAGAAGTTTTTGTTGGAGGGACAGTCCATCAATGATACGGTCATCATCAGCTGGCATGAGGCTAAGAAAGAAGCATACCATCTGCACCGCAATAATGTCATAATCCATGAGTTTGCGCACGAGATAGATTTCATGGACGGAGAGATAGACGGTGTCCCGCCTATGGCAAAGTCAAAATACGCCTCATGGGCACATACTTTGGGAAAAAATTTCAGCGCTTTGAGTAAAGTTGCTTTAAAAAACAGAGAGTGGGGCAAATATAAACTTTTAGGCAGTTACGCTGCTACAAACGAAGCAGAGTTCTTTGCAGTGATAACAGAACTGTTCTTTGAAAAACCAAACTCATTAAAACAGAACTTTCCGGATATTTATAATGAGCTTTTGGATTTTTATAAAATAGAGTTCTTAGAGTAAAATCTGAATTTATCTGATGTTTAAGTAATGTCTTAAACTGATATCTGCCCAGACTTTGCTGAGTTCAAGGTGTTTTTTTATAGATTCATAGACTATTTCAAAATCTTTGTTCTTAGCAGATTGCTCCGCTAGGACTTCCTGCAGACCTTTTTTTCCCGCTTCATTTACTTCATCGGGAAATGTAAGAAGTTCAACTCCGAGTGATTTTAATTTTTCAAGGGCATAGATATTCTCATAATGAAACTCTGATGTCATAGAGGAGTTGAGATCGCTCGCTGCCAACTCTACGATACATTTATGCTCATCAGCCAATTTGTTCCAAGACTGTTTGTTAAATGTCAGTTCAAGGATCGAACCCGGTTCATGCCAGCCCGAGTAGTAGTATGGAGCGACCTTATAAAATCCCATCTTCATGTCAAGTGCAGGCCCGACCCATTCGGTAGCATCGATCACTCCGCGTTCCAGGGAAGTATATATCTCTCCTGCAGGCAGTAAGATAGGATTTACTCCCATTTTAGAGAAAACTTCTCCGCCAAGTCCGGGAATTCTCATTTTTAAGCCCTGCATATCAGCTAGAGATTCGATCTTCTTTCTAAACCATCCACCCATCTGAATATTGGTGTTTCCGCCTAAAAGAGGGAATAGGTTGTATTTGTCGTACTTTTCTCTCCAGAGTTCAAGACCTCCGCCAAAAAGCATCCAAGAGTTGATCTCTTCAGCGGTAAAACCAAAAGGGATGCCGCTAAAGAGTGAGAATGAACTGTTTTTGCCTTTCCAGTAATAGGGACCTGAGTGAAAAGCATCGATCTGACCGTTGCTCGCCGCGTCAAAAACTGCCAAAGCAGGGACGAGAGTGTTTTTAGGAAACAGTTTTACCTCAAGAGAGCCGCCGCTTGCGTCTTTGACTTTTTGTGCAAACCTTTCGACACCCGTTCCCATGATCGGAAAATGGGCAGGCCAGCTTGTCGCCAGCGTAATAACGGTTTTTTTATTTTTGTTGACATTGACTCTTTTTGTATCATCTTCATTGTTTTTCTTCGGATGTTTGGAATAGTCTATCGCTACGTGGTTACCCTCATTACATCCCGTAAGTGCAACGGCAGTCGCCGCAGTCAAACTTGCCGTTATAAAATCTCTTCTATCCATCTCTGTACCTTTGTTAGAACTCTAGAGTAAGCTGTCTTTGTTTTTTGATAAAGAAACTTTTTTCGAGTAAAGTTTTGTTCTGTTCTGCAATGAGAGCAAAGTGAAAATCAACCTCTTTTAGTATATCGATTATATCTAGCTGAGTATTATAAGTATATATATTTTGAAGATTCTGCATACTCTTTTTTTTGCTTGCAGGTATGATATAGATGATCTTTGCCCAGTTTGCCTGTGTTTGTAAAAACTCTATCTGAGATTCCACAAGTTCAAAACTCGGTTCAAAGATCAATACCTTATCACTGGTACCGAACTCTTTTGCTTCAAAACTTCTATTTGTAAAAACGGCCTCAAAATGGTGTATCGTGCTAAAAGAGGTGATCCTGAAATTGATTTTTTCTATTTTAAACATATGCAGAAGGATCTCTAGATATGGGATGAAAAACGGCGATAACAGCTGTCTCTCATAGTATTTGTCATCATAGATGAAAGAGGTCTCAAAAAGTGTCTGTTCTATGATATTGATCTTTGAAACGGCGATCTTTGGCATAGTTTTCGGATTTATAAAAATCTCTTTACATGTAAGGCGCGGAGTGAAAAGAAGTACGCTGTTTTCTGCGATCTCCCATAACTCTTTAAAGGTGTCGTAGACATCGCCGTTTAGGACTTTAAGAGTAGAATCCGTCATGATCTGTAAAGAGAGTTTGAGTGTTATCTCATCACACTCGTAAGCCGTGATATTCTTGTCTAGTATATGAAATCTTAGGATACGTGAAAGTGCTGTGGCAACATCATCTACTTTTATCCAAGCAATCTCATTGTCTGTTATCTGTGTCGGAGAATCAAAGATGATGCCATAAGCACCATTGAGTATGGCAAGCTCTATATCTGCATGATTTTTTGCGATAAATAAAGATCCTCTTTTGAGGTTTTTTGCCTCAAAAGATATACCGCTAAAGGAGGTTACGTAAGGAGTATTTAGAAGAGTCGCATTTGTTAATGCTATAACGTTTTCTAATCTCATCCAATCGGCGTGCCCGCTTTTTTAGGTTTTTCCGGGCGTATGAGTGATAAGCCATCTTCATCTTTAGCCGCTAAAAGCATACCCTCAGAAAGCAGTCCCATAAGTTTTGCGGGTTTGAGGTTTGCAACTACACACACCTGTGTATCTACTAGATCTTCAGGGTCGTAAAACTCTCTTATCCCCGCTAATATCTGGCGAGGAACTTCCTCACCCACATCGACTTTAAGCTGAATGAGTTTCTTACTTTTTGGAACTTCGGCAGCTTCTAAAACGGTTCCTATTTTTAAAGATGTTTCAAAGAACTGTCCGATCTCTATAAGATTGTCACCCTCTACGGTCGTTTCTTTTTTTGCTTCCATCTTTTTTGGTTCTGTTTTAACTTCCTCTTTTGTTTCAAGGGCTTTTGGAGCCTCTTGCATCAAAGGCTCTTCAATACGTGGGAAAAGCGGTGGGACCTGTTTGATGACAAACGGTTTTAACAGAGATTTATCTACGATAATCCCTCTGTATGATTCGGCATCTATCGTAAATCCAAGCGCATCGGCTATGGTCGCAGTCGTATTTGGCATAACAGGGTGAAGTGCTACGGCAGCTTTAGCTAAAATGTTTGCGACAAGAGCGACAGTCGCAAGTGCTTCATCCGTTCTTTCCTCTTTCATCTTGACCCACGGAGCGTGTTCCTCTATGGCTTTATTCCCTATGCTAAAGAGTTTCCACAGCTCTTCGAGGTATCTGTGAGGTTGCAGATTGTCTATAAATTCGTTTAATGAATCCAAGATGATATTTGCTTCGACTATCTCTTTTGAGTGGTATTTTAAAACATCGACACTGTCTATATGAAACTCTGAATATTTACCGCTCATTCCGATGATACGGTTAAGAAGGTTACCAAGGTCATTGCTGAGATCAGAGTTGATGCGGTCGATAAATGCACGTTGAGAAAAATCGCCGTCTTGACCAAAAGGGACTTCTCTGAGCATAAAATATCTGAAGTTTTCAAGTCCGTAAGCTTCGCTTACCTCTTTTGGAGATACGACATTGCCTTTAGATTTACTCATCTTTTCGCCATCACGCGTCCACCAGCCGTGAGCACCGATGTGTTTTGGCAGAGGCAGATCAAGACTCATAAGAAATGCAGGCCAGAATATCGCATGAAAACGTAAGATATCTTTGCCAACTAGCTGCATATCTGCAGGCCAGAACTTCATGTTTTTCTCATCAGTCCCATATCCAAGAGCAGTCACATAGTTTAAAAGAGCATCAAGCCAGACATACATGACATGTTTATCATCACCGAGTGATTCTGGCATTTTAACACCCCAGCTAAAACTTGTACGAGTGACTGAAAGGTCATTTAAACCATTTTTTACGAAATTGATGACTTCATTTCTTTTTGAACGGGGGAGTATGAAATTAGGATTGTTCTCATAATGCTCTAAGAGTTGTTTTTCATATTTAGAGAGTTTGAAAAAGTAACTTTCCTCTTTTACGACACTTGTTGCACGTCCGCAATCAGGACAAAATTCACCGTCGATAAGTTGAGTCTCAGGGAAAAAAGTTTCACAGCTTACACAGTAATGACCCTCATAGTCACCTTTATAGATATCACCTTTTGCATACATCGTCTCAAAAGCTTTTTGAACACCTTTTATGTGATCGGCATCTGTAGTTCTTATGAATTTATCGTAGCTTATGCCAAACTCATCCCAAAGGTTTTTAAACGTGGCACTTATCTCATCTGCAAAATCTTGAGATGACTTGCCGTTTTTCTTAGCTGATTCTTCGATCTTTTGACCATGTTCGTCCGTTCCTGTCAAAAAGAAAACATCATCGCCTTTGAGTCTGCCGTATCTTGCAAGCGTATCAGCTATAAACGTCGTATAAGCATGCCCGATGTGCGCTTCACCGTTTACGTAATAGATCGGTGTTGTTATATAGTTTTTCATAAAATCCCTGTCCCTTTAAAATTCAAATCCACCGGTTTGACCTTTTGACATCGAGTCATATACGGCCATTATATATCTGTTGCGAAGTTCGCAGCCGATATATTTTTCACATTTGCTGCAGCTCTCAAAACCTTTTTGCTCTTGACAGCTTTGCACTTCGATCACCATCTCGTCAAGTTTTTGTTCATAGATGTCAGTTGGCTGCGTAGACATCTTTTACTCTTGAAATTTCATACTTCGAACCAAAAAAACATGGTGAAGTATCGTGTACATGTGAGCAGTTTAGCTCAAGAAGATTGTTTTTACCGTCAATTGCTTCTCCGCCTGCTTTTGTGTACATGTAGGCAAAAGGAAACACCTCAAAAAGTTTACGAAGTTTTCCCTCAGGTTTATCGGAAGTTCCCGGATATGAGAAGAGTCCGCCGCCTTTTAGAAGTATCTGATGAAGGTCCGGAACCATTCCGCCAGAGTAGCGAAGTCTGTACCCCTCTTTAAAAAATGAATCGACCAGCTCTTTATGGTAAGGCTCCCAGTTTTGCTGTGTTCCGCCGGGCGCGTTTAGTTTGCCTTTTTCACCTAGACGGATCTCTTTGACATATTCAAAGTCTCCCGCTTGAAGAAGATAGAGTTTTACTTTGTTCTCTGCAAAGACCATCTCTACACGCGGACCGTAAACGATGTAGCAAGATGCCACCATATGCTCTGCACCGAATCCGCCTTTATAGATTCCAAAAATAGAACCGACACTAAGGTTGACATCAATGAGTGATGAGCCGTCAAGAGGATCGTATGCTATGAAGTAGGGCGCATCGTCTCTAAACTTCATCGCTTCCTCTTTCTCTTCACTTGCGATTGTATTGATCGAAAGGACCGAACTGAACTCCTCTTCGATTATCATATCGCATTTTATGTCAAGCTGGAGTTGGGTCTCACCTGAACTGTTCTCAGATTCAGAATATCCAAAATCCTTTACGTCTATTGCATTTTTTATGCGTTTTGCACTTCTTTGGATCGCGTCAAATATCTCTCTCAATTAAACTTCCTTTGCATTTTTATATATCCACTC
The DNA here is from genome assembly GCA_018824305.1 of bacterium. Lineage (GTDB taxonomy): Bacteria > Campylobacterota > Campylobacteria > Campylobacterales > Sulfurimonadaceae > Hydrocurvibacter. The sequence goes on along the minus strand of JAHJGM010000001.1, from coordinate 15,355 downwards.
TATGACTTCATCGACATTGTTCAGATCCAACATGTCGACATCTTTTGGAATGTTGTAGTTTAGAATATCTACACTGTTATCAACAGCCAGTGCATTCATGTAGTTAAAATAACTCTCATCGACAGAGTTTCTAAATACACTTATACGCGGTAGAGGAAGATTTTTCAATCCCTCTACCAGCAAGATATCAAATTTGTCAAAAATCCTTATCATCTCATCTAGTTCATTATGTCTGTGTGAGAAATAAGTAGTACGGTTTGGAGAGGTGACAATGACCTCTGCGCCGGTGTCTGCAAATTTATAACTATCTTTACCCTCTACATCAAATCTTGCCTTGTCTTTTGGATCATGCTTGATGATAGCGACCTCTTTGCCATGTTCATGGATAAGCTTTCTGGCTACTTTTAGGATAAGCGTGGTTTTTCCACTGTTTGACGGACCTGTAAATGCGACTGCTATTCTTTTATTCATAGGCAGATTATACTTAATAGAGATTAAAAAGTTGTTTAATTGATTTGTAGATATAATTCCTTACTTAAAATATCAGGCTTAATTATGCGCATTTTTTTACATCTAACTATTATATTGATCTTTACTTTGCTTTTTTGGGGCTGTACTCATACAAATGCATTTTCTCGATTTGATTTTAGCGATATACAAGAGCGTGCGACCTCCAGTCTGAGGACATCCAAAATAAGTCAAGGTGAGGAGATGTTCGGTGTCATATCGAGTATCTATTTAAATGAAGTAAAGCCGCAGAAATACAATGGCATGGAGTATTTTTATATCATAGTCTACACAAAAGACAAAGGCAAATTGTATGATCCTAACATACTGGATGCATTAAAATTGAATGTACAATTAAACGGCAAACTTCCGGTAAAAATAAAACAGTTGGACAGAAATAATATGTTTAAAGGGTTGGTCCCTTTAAACAATGACTGGAGCAGTTATTATCTTGTAGCGTTTAATGAAGAAACGAGTGAAAAACTTTCACTTACTTTGCAGAATGACTACTATGTTTCTCAGCCTTTAATTTATCAAAAAGGTGAACAATAGAGATATTTTCACCTAAGATCTTTTTATACATCACATAGTTAGATAAAACTTGTTTTCCATATTCACGGCTTTCGATATTTGACATGGTATCCATACTTAAAAACGGCTCATATTTTTTATCTGTAAATTTTCCTGATCTTATATATTTTTTTACAAAACCAAGACCTGCATTATATGCGTATGCTCTAAGCAGCGGACTGTCCAACTGTTTGTTAAGCCACTCTAAATGTTTTGTAGCATAAGAGATATTTGTCTTTGGTTCGAACATATCGCTGTAACACGTGATCTTATTTGGCATAGATTTTTTTAGACTGTCTACCAAAAAAGGCATCAACTGCATTAAGCCGAGTGCATAGGAAGAGGAGATGGCAGATGGAATAAAATGGCTTTCTTGGCGCATAAGTGCATATATAAATGCCTGTTCATCCGTAGACATGCTTTTTGTAGCTTGTTTATAGGGCATGATAAAACTGTGCATTTGATAGGAATATGCTCTCTCAAGCATAAAAGCTTTAATAGGTAAAAGATGTTTTTGACTATAGTTGTCCGCTAGTTTAAAGAGAGCTTTTCTTGGCGTAGATTTGATAGTATTTCGTATATCTAACCAAACAAAAGGATCGGTTATATTTCTTTCATCCATATTGCTTGTCAAAGAGGGTTGCTGCTCGGTGAAATAGTTTTGAACCTCTATATGCAAGACCTCTTTTGCATAGAGCGTATAAACATTGATATCCATGCTCAGTGAGACCTGTTTGAGATACTTTTTATCATTTGTTAAGAGATACTTCCAAAATAGCGCTTTATCTTTTTCGATGGCTTTGGAATCATTGTTATATGATAGATCAAGATAAGTGATGGCATCTTTTTTTCTATTATGTTTGATAAAATTCATCGCCAGCATAAAGTTGCTGCTAGTGGATAGATTTCTATCATCGATCAGCATAAGGGATTCTTGAAGTTTGTCCATATCATCGTTTGTCACTGCCAGATCTATCAATCTGGAGATTTTCCACGATTTTGCCAAATAGTTCATGAATTTTTTGCTATAGATACGATTGAAGTTTTTTTCTCTAAAGTTTTTACCGCCATCTATCATAACTCTCAGGATCTGAGTCGGAGTATATTGCAAAAGAGTCTCTTCGCTCATATCCGAACTCATCATCTCTAAATACTGTTTTGTTGATTTTACAAATACTCTATCGATAAATGATCTTCTTTGCTCTTTTGTAAAATAGGTTGCTTTTGCCGGAGAGATCGCTATTTGAAGGCAGTTGTTGTCTGTTTTGAAAAACTCACTTGTCTTTAGCGTCATACATCTCGCTACATATTTTATATCGGCCGAGTCTGTTTTTCTTGCATAGGTCAAGAATAGGTTCATATCCACATTTTGTATCTGCTCAAATGCCTCATCCGCTTCTTTTGGAGTGATATCCTGTTGAAGAAACTGCCAAATAAGAAAATTTTTTGCTCTTGAGGTCGGTTTTTGGTTGATCTGCTCAAGCGTAATTTGAGCAGATAGCAGAGTGCTAAGAAGTAAGATCCAAAGTTTCATTTAATAAAATAAGCTTCTAAGAGTCGCCTGAATAACGATCATAACTACCTGTAGAGCAATAACGATGATCAAAGGTGCTAAGTCGATACCGTTAAACACTGTCGGTATATAACGTCTGGTGAGTTTATATGCAGGTTCTGTCAGACGATATAAAATCTGTACGATCGGATTGTTAGGATCTGGATTTACCCATGTTAACAATGCTGCGATAATAATGATCCATATATAAACGTCAATAAGATTTACTAAAATTCCGCCAAGGCCGATGATTAATTCACTCATTTTACTATCTCCTTCATATAATTTTTGAGGTATGGATAAAGATCTGACAATTCAGGTCCATGTTCAGCTCCGGTAATAAGAAGACGAAGAGGTTTAAAGAGGTTTTTCCCTTTTAGCTCTGTGGTCTGCATAATATAAGATTTAAATTCGTTGAACTCTTCAAAATAAGGAGCATTTTTGACGACATCTTTGATTTTTTGAGCAGCTTCTTCAAACTCCTTCGGAACCTCTTTTTCTGCAAAGATAGGCGATATTTTTTCTCTCAGTTCTTTGAGCGTACTTATCTCTTCAAGAAATATTTTTGCTACTTTGCCTATATCATCATCTGCAAAGCCCACATATCTTGAAAGCTCTTTGTCACTTAGCATTTTAAGATGTTCACGATTGATGAATTTTAGTTTTGTGGTATCAAAACGAGCCGGTGCTTTTGAGATAGCATTGATATCAAACCACTTTATTGCTTCGTCAAGAGTAAATATCTCTTTTGGCGTTTTATTTCCCATAAGAATAAGATAGTTTGCGATGGCAGATGGAAGAAATCCCTCTTCAAACATCCACTTAACGCTTGAAGCATTATCGCGTTTACTCATCTTTTTGCCCTCATCGTTAAGGATTATAGGAAGATGTGCATACTCGATATTCTTGTCGTAACCTAAAGCGTTTCTGATAGCGATCTGTTTTGGCGTATTGCTCACATGATCTTCACCGCGGATGACAAGTGAGATGTCACCGAGCATATCATCCACCGCACATGCAAAGTTGTAAGTAGGAGTCTTGTCCTGACGCATGATGATAAAGCTGTCTATTTCATCTGGTGAAAAGCTGATCTCGCCCTTGATAAGGTCATTTATGACGATCGCCTTTTCAGGTTTTTTTAGACGCACGACAAAAGGATTTATATTGTCGATGACGAGTTCTGCAGGAAGGTTCTTACATGCTCCGTCGTAACGGTATGCTTTTTTTGCCTCTTTTGCTTCCTCTCTTTTTTGCTCCAAAGTCTCAGGTTTGCAAAAACAGTTGAAAGCTTTTTTATCATGAAGCAGCTGCAATGCCATCATGCTGTGGAATTTTAGGTTGTTGCTTTGGTACATAAGCTCTTTATACTCTATGCCAAATATTCCGAGAATCTCTAAGATCTCTTTATCTTTTCCCTCTATATTGCGCTCTTTATCCGTATCTTCGATACGTATGAGTAATGCTTCATCTCGTTGTTTTGAAACTATATAATTGAATAGAGCGACACGAAGATTGCCTATATGCATATCACCGGTTGGACTTGGGGCAAAACGTAACATAAAAGTTCCTAAATATTTTTATGAAATTGTATCCAAATTTTGATATATGTAAGTTTAATCTTTGATGAAAAGGATGAACAAGTAGGATGATGATTTGATTTGTTTAGTTGTGGGAGTGGTGACTCCAAGGGGATTCGAACCCCTATGGCAAGGATGAAAACCTTGAATCCTAACCATTAGATGATGGAGCCATCTATCAGATATCTATATCTGAGCCGAAATTATATCTTTTAAAATCTTAAAAAAATATAAAAATTGAGAGTATTTTTTTATGTACATACAAATGAATGTATGCACATAAAATTAGTCGTTATAAAAGTTTCTGAGTGCTCTGATGATTACAGCATTTTTTGAGATACTTTCAGCTTTTGCGTTTTCATCTACCATCTCATACAGATCTAAAGGTAAAGAGATTGAAAATGTTTTTGTTTCGATTTTTTTCTTTTTATTGATCATTGCGACTATGTTTGAGATAAGTTCGATGATCTTTTTAGTGTCAATTGGTTTTTGGATAAAACTGTTTACACCGATCTCTATTGATTCAGATATTTTTTGAATATCATTACTTGCAGAGATTATGATGACTATTTGCCCCGGATTTATTTCACGGATACGGCGAGAAAGCTCGATCCCATCCATCTCAGGCATTATGATATCTAGAAATACGATATCGGGCATCAACCTTTCATACATCTCCAATGCATCTTTTCCGTTAAATGCAGATGTTACATTAGAAAAAAAGTTTTTAAACGTAGAACTTAAAAGTTCATTCGCTACAGCCTCATCTTCTACGACCATTGCTGTCAGTTTTTTAGTTTGTTCTGTAAGCTGTATTAAATCTATGCTTGACATTGTCAAATCTCCATGTTAAAATTCGTTGTAGAATTATACAACTTCTATTGTTAACTTTTTATTAATATCAAACTAAATCAAATATTTTTTAACTTCATCATATCTGTCCATATTTTTTAAACTGTTCCAACCACTTCAAATCCACGTCTTTTTCCTGCTCCTTTTGATATAAAAGCGAGGAGATTATATTTTTCAGCGTGTCTTCATCCATAAATTCCAATAATGCAGGATTGATGTCTGTTTTTTTAACATCGCCATAGCTGTTTAAGAGGTTTTGTATATCTAGTATGAGTTCTTGTTTTTTATTCATGGCGTAATTATACTCTAAATCTTTTGATCTACTTTACCTATATAAAGTTGTCTAGGACGAGCTATCTTCATCTCTGTATCATGTTTTAGCTCTATCCACTGGGTGATCCATCCTGCACATCTGCCTATGACAAAAATGATGGTAAACATCGGTTTGGGGATCTTTAGCGCTGTAAGTATCAGACCTGAATAAAAATCTATGTTTGGGTAGAGCTTTCTACTTATGAAATACTCGTCTGAGAGCGCGATCTCCTCTATTTTCTGTGCGATTTGCAGAAGTTTATTGTCAACACCTAGTTCATCTTTGAGTTCATCCAAAAGATTTTTTAAGATCTTGGCACGAGGATCGAAATTTTTATATACCCTATGACCAAAACCCATTAGTTTGAACGGATCATTTGGGTCTTTTACTCTTTTTATGAACTCATCAACTTTGTCTATACTGCCAATGAGCTCAAGTTGCGCTATAACTGATTCATTCGCTCCGCCGTGTGCTCTTCCCCAAAGTGCGTTAACGCCTGCAGAAATAGCTGCGTATGGATGAGCTCCCGTTGATGCTACACCTCTGACTATGGAAGTCGAAGCGTTTTGTTCATGGTCGGCATGAAGGGTAAAGATCGTATCCAATGCTCTTGTCTCGACTTCAGGGATCTCCAGTTCACAAGAGGGATAAGCTCGTATCATATATAAAAAGTTTTCTGTAAAAGAGCGGTTTAGGTCAGGATAGATAAATGGAAGTCCAAATGAACGTCTATGGCAAAAAGCCGCAAGCGTAGGTATCTTTGCCAAGATGCGCTTTGCCATTACCTGATACTCCTCTTCGGTATCTATGTTGAGATGTTCAAAGTAAAACGTCGAGAGTGCAGAGATCGCAGATGCCATCATCGCCATCGGATGTGCTTTATCGGGAAATGCTTCAAAAAGATTTTTGATTCCCTCATGGACAAAGGATCTTTTTCTGAGCTCTAGATCAAATGCAGTTTTTTCTTTTTGTGAGGGAAGTTCTGAATTTAGGAGAAGATAGCATACATCAAGATAGTTTTTATGGGTAGCGAGTTCGCTTATATCGTATCCTCTATATGTCAGTTTTCCCTCTTCTCCATTGATGTAAGTGATGGTCGAACTGCAATTTGCAGTTGATGTAAAGCCAGGATCATACGTAAACATCCCCGTCTGTGCAAAAAGAGTCCTTATGTCTATAACATCTTCTCCCGCAGTTGCACTCAGCACTTGAAACTCATAACTTTTTTTATTTTGATTGTTTATAAGTGTGACGGTTTTCATAGTATGCTCCTGTATTATTTTTTTTGGTTCCAACTTTGAATAAAACTTTTTTTCTTTAGATACATTTCTTGACAGAGTTCGACAAGTCCTGCTTTTTTCATGATCTGTAACGCTTTTTTCGGCCACTCTTTTCTGTAGTTGAAGGATTCGGGACGACCTCCTATCATTTTTATGAACTCTTCGTTCGTACTCTCTTCAAATAGTGTTTTCTCACCGTTTTTTTCTATCTGTTGATCGAGCCATACTCTTGCGTTTGCAAAAACTTTTTTGTTGCTGCTTTTTGTTATCCACCTGGTCGCGAAATCTTCCAAACATCTATATTCGGCATTGGCTTTTTCCTTCGGATGATACTTGAAATATTCTAGATTATCACATGTGCCTGCAATAAAAGCAGGGCGGTAATCTCTTTTTAAACTTTTATCGCGTTTTTTGTAGTGAAGGTTTTTTTTCGGATGTTTTTTTATCTCACGTGGGTCTATGAGCATTTTACTGTGCGTATCACACCATGGTAAAAATAGAGGTGGAAGTTCATGGTCAGACGCAAAAGCTCCAAGACTCATTACATTCCCTGTAATGCGGCTGACATAACCGCTTCCATATCCTGATTCCAGACCCGATATCGCTAAAACGGCTGCAGGAGGGAGATGATATTTTGTTGCTATTTTAAAGGCTTGGGGCGTGAGTTCTTGATAAAAGTTTTTTACATGCAGATATTTTCTGTAGCTAAATTTGTCCGAAGCGAACATCGACATAGAGATAGATACGAGAAGTACAACCTTTTTCATATCTATACTATATAGTAAACTCTTTTAAAAATCAACTGATGCTGTTATGCCATTGAACCAATGTTGCTCTGTAACCTGATTTGACAGGTAAGACTTCATGGCTAAAAATCGGATTGCTTAAAAATACCACCATATCTCCGGCTTTTGGTTCTATTTTTATTTGCTTGGCATCTGCATCGCAAAGATAGTTAAAGATCAGTTCACCGCCGTCAAAGCTATTTATGCAAAAGGCATCTTTTTTTGTTTCATGGGTAGATACAAATAAAACAGTCGTAAGTTTTCTTTGAGGAGCGACACAGATAAATCCGGTGGTATTGCCCTCTTTATCTATTACCTCATTTGAATCATCGGCATGTTTGATATAAAAATCGCCGACTTTGTACTCTAGTGCCTGTATCTGCGTTGCGGTAGTCAAAGCCATAGAAAAATACTCTTCAATTCTTGGTTGATGCTTTAAAAAGTTCTCATGGTAGATGGACTCAAGATAGTCCGATAATTTATAGATCGAAGTCTTGCGTATCTCTTCGACGACGCTTGGTGCAACGACACTGTTTAAAATAGTCGTCTTTACCATAGCTTTGTCGACCTCTGAACTCTCTTTTATCTCACTGACTATGAGGTTGCACTCTTCGTGTGTCAAAAAGTTTTCAATGATTAAATAGGGATATTCTAAGTATGGATTTGGAAGAAGTTTACTCTCCATGTAACATTCTTGTATAAAGTCGTCACAAAAGATATGCTCACTGATCTGTATCAAACGGATTCTCCCAAAAGTAATCTGCAATGATATAACATTTCTTGAAAAAAAGAGTATATTTTACAGGGTGATTTTTATGTGATCCGGTTTTAGGATAAAACGGTAGTAGATATAGTACAAAGGCAGACCAAAATAGGTCAATAGTCCAAAAAAAATCAAAAGTACGCCTAGGTTAAAATGCTTTTTTTCCACTTCAAGTGCATCTTCAGAACGTAACACGACTTTATATCCGTTTTGATAGTACATCTCGTCGATCTTTTCTAATTTTTCTTTATCAGTGATATCGGTTGCTTTGGTCTGAGCGATATAGTCTTCAAAAATTTGTCGATTCTTTTTTTGGATCTTTTTATCGATGAAGTAAACCAAAATGCCAAGCGGTAAGATAAATAACATGATAATTGTAGTCATTTAGTACCTTTTTCATATTCTATCTTATGCGATTATATGATTTTCAATATTATAGTTGGATTGATGATGCAAATAAGAACAGTAATTTAAAAAAAGCAAAGGCGGTTGATGTAAACATAATTTGAAAGATTTCTTTTTATTTGTTATGTTAGGATACAACAAAAACATAAATAATGCTTATAATTGATTGATTTGGGAATAGGGTAACGTAGAATCTTTTAAATAAAGGGGTTTGATATGTCAACTATTACATTGAAAAAAGTTAAGATATTTTTATCTTTTTTGAGCCGATTATGTGTGGGATTATTGCTTTTTTCTACTTTACATGCAGATGGAAAATTGGGAGTGGAAGAGCATCCCGGCGGTTACGTACCTCTTGATGTCCCGTTTTTAGACGAGACGGGCAAGCAGGTGACCTTTAGAGAGCTTATGGACGGCAAACCGACTATCCTGACCTTGAACTATTACGGCTGTCCCAACCTCTGCACTCCCCAACTCAACGACTTGGCTCAAAATCTCACACGGGTCAAACTGAGTGAAAACAAAGACTACAAGGTCATAACGCTGAGTTTTAATCCTGAGGAGACTCCCTCCGATGCATTTAAAAAGAAAGCGAACCTGATTGCTTCTATGAAACGTCCTTTTGATGCAAATGCATGGAGTTTCCTTACGGGCAAGGAAGCAGATATCCAAAAAGTGACCAAAAGCGTAGGATTCGGGTACGAAAAACAACCCGATGCAAACGGCATGGCCCAGTACCTTCACCCCGCGGTACTTGTGGCTCTGTCTCCCAAAGGAAAGATCACCAGATATCTAAACGGCATAGAGCAGCTGCCGTTTGATATCCAGATGGCTATGATGGAAGCATCGGAAGGAACGGTGCGACCGACCATCGCCAAGACACTGCTCTTTTGCTTCGCCTTTGATCCTAAGAATAAAACTTATGTCTTTGCGGCAGAGAAAATAGCTGCTACGGTATTATCACTGATATTAGGCGGATTTTTTCTGTATCTTGTACTTACGGGAAGGAAAAAACAACCTTCGGAGGAAAAAGATGCCTAGTTTTTATCACGAGACCCAGACAGTTTTTGGGACGCATAAAAACCCGGTATTGCAGTGGATATTTACCATCGATCACAAACGGATCGCACTGCTTTACATGGGAGTGATGTTTACTCTGTTCTTTTTTGCTGTAAGTGCAGCGGTGACTATGAGGGCAGAGCTGTTTTTTCCGGGGCAGCAGTTTTTACAACCTCATACCTATAACGAGCTTTTTACGTTTCATGGCGTGACGATGATCTTTTTGTTTATCGTACCGGGCATAGCAGCAGCACTGGGAAACTTTATGTTGCCGCTTATGATCGGTGCCCGCGATCTCTCTTTTCCTCGATTGAACCTATTGTCATGGTGGCTTTACATATTGGGAGTGGTGACAGCATTGTCTTCACTTATGACAGGAAACGGATTTGCCGATACGGGCTGGACTTTTTACGCTCCTTACAGCATCCGCACCGATGCTCATGTGCTTTCTACCTTAAGTGCTGCGTTTATTTTGGGGCTTTCATCGATTCTGACAGGGTTGAATTTTGTCGTTACGATCCATCGTCTTCGTGCTCCGGGCATGGATTTTTTTAAGATGCCTTTGTTTGTATGGGGGCTTTATGCTACGGCTTGGATACAAGTCTTGGCTACTCCTGTTGTGGGGATCACATTGTTGCTTGTCATCTTGGAACGTACATTGGGGGTGGGGATATTTGACCCGACCAAAGGCGGCGATCCTATCCTTTACGAACATCTCTTCTGGATATACTCCCATCCTGCGGTCTATCTTATGATCCTGCCGGGATTTGGCATCATTTCAGAAGTGCTGCCCGTATTTACAAGGCGTACTATCTTCGGATATCGTTCGATCGCCATCTCTTCCGCTTCGATCGCCGGGATCGGTTATCTGGTCTGGGGGCATCATATGTTTACTTCGGGGATGAGCGATCTTGCGAGGATCATCTTTTCTCTCTTAACGTTTTTAGTGGCGATACCTACCGGAGTGAAGATCTTCGATTGGATCGCTACGCTATATAAAGGCTCCATTATCTTGGCTACACCTATGCTTTGGATTCTTGGAAGTATTATCAATTTCACAGTTGGCGGGCTCACGGGGCTGACTTTGGGGGCAATCGGAGCGGACATTCATCTTCATGACACCTACTTTGTGGTGGCACATTTTCACTACACGATTTTGGGCGGTGTGGTCTTTATGTTTATCGGAGGATTGCATTACTGGTATCCTAAGATCACGGGAAAGCTTTATGACGAGTTCAGGGGTCGCATCGCTTTTGGTCTGATGTTCGTGGGCTTCAACCTGCTTTGGTTTCCTATGTTCATCGCCGGATTTCTTGGCAATCCGAGACGTTATTTCGATTATCTGCCGACCTTTACCCCTTTTCATCAGGTGGCCGGAGTTGGAGCCGTGCTGGTAGCTTCAGGGTTGCTGCTTGTGCTTTACAACTTTTATCGGGGACTAAAAGAGGGCAAGGAAGCAGGAGCAAATCCATGGAACGGTACTACACTGGAATGGCATATTCCCTCACCGCCGCCGCTGGAAAACTTCTCAAAAATCCCTTATGTAGATTTTGATCCTTATGAATATGAAAATGGCGAACCTATCGTACAGTTTGATGAAAACTTTAGGAGGGTACGTTAATGGAACATGAAATGGCGTATGATATGCAGGGAAAATCCTATCCTGTCACCGATTTTAAAGATGATTATAGCGGAGAAAAATTCGGCTTTTGGGTTTTTTTGCTTACTGAAGCGATGATGTTTGGTGTCCTCTTTTTACTTTTTAGCGTTTATTTTTATCGTCATAGCGAGATTTTTGCCATCTCTTCGGGAGAGCTGAATATATGGCTTGGCGGGATCAATACCGTGATCTTATTACTGAGTACATATACGATGGGGCTGGCTTCATTGATGATGCGTCAAAACAAGATCCGTACCTCTGCGATACTTGTCGGTGTCACTGCTCTGATGGCTGTTGTGTTCTTGGGGATTAAAGGCGTAGAGTGGAGTATAGACATTCATCATGGCATCTATCCCGGATCAGGGATCCTTGATGTTATGGATAAAGGGAAAATCCTTTTTTTCGGACTCTATTTTGTGATGACCGGATTACATGGACTTCATGTCATCGTAGGGATCGCTTTGATGTGCTGGGTGTTATTGCTTATCCGTTTTGGCGGTATCCGACCTGAACACACCATCGTGATGAAAAATGTGACGCTCTACTGGGACTTCGTACATCTGATCTGGATCGTTCTTTTTCCGCTATTTTATATGATAGGAGTCTGAGATGGAACATACTGTCGTCATTTATACCAAAGTATTGGCAGGTTTGCTGTTACTGACACTTTTGACATTCTTACAGCCCACTTTATACCATCTGACTCCGGGAAAAACTGCCGGTATTCAGATACTGATAGCAGTGATGAAAATCGGTCTGATCGGCGTGTACTACATGCATCTTCGCAGAGAGACTTCATATCTTAAAAGTTATGTAGTCATGGCTTTTGTGATCTTACTGATCTTCTTTGTAATCGTCGGTATCGACGTTGTGGATTCATAAAGGAGGGCTCATGCTGGCAGGATTTAATCAAAACGCTTCTACTTTCGCTGCTGATGTAGACCGTGCGTTTTGGATCAGCGTCGGTATCTCGGCGATGATGTTCATCCTTGTTGTCGGACTCATGCTTTTTTTTATTGTCCGTTATCATTCAAGTCGGGTCAAACCGGAAGAGATACGTAACATCAAACATTATGCACCGCTGGAGATCGCTTGGACCGTGATTCCCACCATCTTGCTTTTTATTATTTTCTATTACGGCTATAGCGCATTTCGGGAGCTGCGGACTATGCCCAAAGATGCATTTACCGTGGAAGTGCTGGGTAAAAGGTGGTCGTGGACTTTTATTTATCCAAACGGTAAAAAAAGTACCGAGCTTTATGTGCCTGCAGGAGAGAACATCAGTCTGCGTTTACATGCACCCGTAGATGACGTGTTGCATAGTTTTTATGTTCCTGCTTTTCGCGTCAAGGAGGACGTGGTACCGGGACGGGAAAACCATCTTTGGTTTAAATCCGACGTAGTAGGGCGTTATGATGTCGAGTGTGCCGAGTATTGCGGTACCGGTCACTCCAGAATGCTTTCCAAAGTAGAAGTGATGGAAAAAACGGCATTTGATGCATGGTATGCCAGCGACAAACTCAGCCCCCATGACAAGGGTGCACCAAAAGAAGAGGGAGAGGTCTTGTATCAGACGCTGGGATGTTCTGCATGTCACAGTCTGGACGGGTCTATCATCGTGGGACCTTCATTTAAAGGGATCTTCGGTGAAAAAGTGAGAGTCTTGACTAGCGGCAAACTTAGAGAACTAGTCGTGGATGAAGCATATATCCGTGATTCGGTACGAACTCCTGCAAAAGACGTGGTAGAAGGTTTTGGCGAGGGTATCATGCCAAACCTTTCCGATCAGATCGACAAGCAGCAGATGGAAGCGATCATAGAGTTTATCAAAAAGCAGAGCCGACCGCAAAACAAAGCCGTCTCTCAAGAGGCGGTCAAATCTGTAGAAGCTCCTGCATTAAGTACACAACCAAAACAGCAGGGCCCGCTCGATGGAGCTGCACTGTTTAACACTAAAGGATGTGTGGGCTGTCATAGTCTAGACGGTTCAAAAAGAATCGGTCCAAGTCTTAAAGGTATCTATCAAAGCAGACAAAAGGTAGTTACAGAGGGTAAACTGCGTGAAATAATCGCCGATGAAAGCTACTTGCGCAACTCTATCCAAAACCCAAATGCCGATGTGGTAGAAGGGTTTAAATCGGGACTAATGCCGCCGTTTGGGAAAATGCTTTCCCCAGAAGAGATCGATGCGTTAGTGAAGTATCTAAGGAGTATCAAATGATTCGATTATTTTTTGAGCTGACAAAGTTTCCTCTCTCGGCGGCAGTGACACTTTCGGCAGTTTTTACCTACGTGTTAGCGGGAGGACGGGATATCGCAGTCCTTGGCAGCTCTACTTTTGCCGTACTTTTATTGGCACTGGGTGTATCGGCTTTAAATCAATATCAGGAGTGGGAAAGCGACAGTAAAATGGCTCGTACAAAAAAACGTCCCATCCCATCAGGTCGGATCGCTCCTGCGAGGGTTTTGGTTCTTTCTTCGATTATGATAGTTGGTGCATCACTTATCATCTACGTTGAACTCGGATATTTAGGATTACTGCTTTTTCTTTTCGTCCCTTTATGGTACAACGGTTTCTATACATATCTCAAACGATATTCGGCCTTTGCGGTAGTTCCAGGAGGACTGCTGGGGGTGATCCCTCCTGCTGTGGGCTGGCTTGCCGCAGGACGAAGCTTAAGCGAACCGGAGTTTCTTGCTCTTGGGCTGCTTTTTTTCATCTGGCAGGTGCCTCACTTTTGGCTGCTTATGACTAAGTATGACCAAGATTACCGTGCCGCAGGGTTTCCTACTGCAATGGAGAGATTCGGTTCTGTCGGATTACGCCGAGTGATATTTGTATGGTGGATGCTGACGGTCTTTTGCGGTCTTTTTGCCACGGGAATATTTGAAGTACGCCTTTCTGTCGTATTGTTACTGTTAGCAGTGTTAGACATAGCCGCGATCCTTGTCGGAAGCAGGATGCTGTTTTGGCATCTCTCCCCGTATCGTGCAGGACTCCTCTTTCACGGGATCAATCTCTTCTTGCTAGGAACGGTCATTTTGTTAAGTGTCGACGGGTTGTGAACACTCTAAAAAGCAGTGTCAGAGTAAGTTTTATATAATCTAAGAGATTTATTTATCAATATTTAGGGGTTTTAAAAGTGAGAAGTTAGAGTTTACTAGGAAAATTATAACTTAAGTATTTTCTTTGATAAGATGTTGAGAGGAATATGTTTTAAAAAGGTTTGAGATGAGTGAGTTGCAAATATCGGTAGTCATCCCATTTTACAATACTCCATTAGCTTATTTTATGGAGTGCGTTCATTCTGTAAAAAAATTAAATCCGTATGAGATTATATTGGTTGATGATTGCTCTACAGATGCAAAGCTTATTGATTATGCAAAACAATCGGGATGCCAATACATAAGAACAGAGTACCAATCAGGATTTGACGGGCATCCTTTTAATGTTGGTGTGTTACATGCACAAGGGGAATATATCTGCCGAGTCGATTCCGATGATGTGCTTTTAGAACTTCCCAAGCAGATGCCGTATGAGGTCCATTTTGGTAATGCAAATCGTGTAGAGATGCCACAAAAGTGGACGGCAGAGGAATTAATATTAGCACCGCGAGCAGTTTTTAATGCAATGGTCATCAAAAAAGAGTTATTGCTAAAATATAAACTTCCTGAAGATGCTAACGTTTTTGCAGATGTACTTTTGGTGTTACGTTTATTATATAATGAGCACTCTTATGATATTCATGAAAGTATTAACTATATATATCGAAAACGAGAAAACTCCATTCAAACATCACAGTCGCATTTTCAACATAGATTAAGACTGATTCAGACAGTTGCAAGATTTTGCTATTTAGAAAATATCGAACCAACAAAAAGTATTCAGTATCTAGAATTGGCAATGTTAAATGTTAAATATGGAAGTAACAGTAGAAAAATCTTTAAAGCTAGAATATAATGCTTATATAAAGTAAATTAAATTAAATACTTCTTATTCTTATAACATTCAAATAATATTTATCAATTTCT
>JAHJGM010000034.1 GCA_018824305.1 bacterium | reverse complement strand
CAAACCAGTGCTCTAACCAACTGAGCTAATCCCACCATACTACGAACATAAAATATAAAAAAAGTGGTCGGGGTGAAAGGACTCGAACCTTCGGCCCCTTGGTCCCAAACCAAGTACTCTAACCATACTGAGCTACACCCCGACCTGTTCAGCTAAGCTGCGATGTTTGGTCGCTGATTAGTGAGGCGAAATTATAGTTTATTTTGTATAGTTTGTCAATACATTTTTGCATTTTTTTGCTAAAAAGGTATAATTTGGCAAAAGGAGATGGTGACCTGATATGAAAATAGCACGTTTTAGCAGAGTAGGGTTTATTTTAGCGGCAGCGGGGAGTGCTGTAGGACTTGGAAATATATGGAAATTCCCATACATTACAGGCGAATATGGGGGAGGGGCTTTTGTCCTAATATATCTCGTCACAGTCTTGCTTATAGGCTTTTCGATTATGATCGCGGAGATGCTCATCGGTTACCTTGGGCGCCGAGATACGGTCAGTAGTTTTGAGGCGTTGGCTCCAAAGCATAAACATCTTTGGAAGTTTGGCGGTTTTCAAGCTCTTGCCGGATTGTTTGTTATGATCTACTATTCAGTCGTTATTGGCTGGATATTTAATTACATTGTAAGTGCTTTATCAGGATTGCCATCATCAGTTGATGAAGCAAAAACGGTTTTTTCTACTATGCTTCATTCCGATTTTAAGACGCAACTTTTTTATCATACACTATCTTTTCTGGTCATCACTGCTGTCGTTGCACGCGGCATTAAGGGTGGAATCGAGAAGTTAAATATGGTGCTGATGCCGATGCTTTTTATCATAGTTGGTGTTATGTTTTTATATGCTACTACACTAAACGGATTTCATCAAGCTGTAGAGTTTATGTTTAAACCGGATTTCTCAAAGATCAACTCCACCGCATTTGTGACAGCCGTCGGTCATGCATTTTTTACACTTTCACTTGGTATGGGTGCGATCATGACATACTCTGCATCACTGGAAAAAAATCAAAACATCGTAAAAAGCTCACTTATCGTAGTGGCTCTTGATACGGGCATAGCCCTTTTTGCAGGACTTATGCTTTTTACTTTTCTTTATGAATATGGCGGAACACCTTCATCTGGACCGGGTTTAGTCTTCATATCGCTTCCTAGTGTCTTTTACCAGATGGGAGTTCTTGGAAATGTGTTCGCCATCATGTTTTTTATCTCTTTAGCGTTTGCCGGACTCACATCGGCAGTTTCACTGACAGAGCCTATGGTGCAGTATTTTATAGATAGATTTTCTTGGAGCAGGCTAAAGTCATCTGTCGCGATGGGTCTTTTCTTTTATCTTGTCGGAATAATAGCTATACTCTCGCATATAGACGGCTTTGCATCATACCTTACATGGGGAAGCAGAAACTTCTTTGACTGGGTCGATTTCTTGACGGCTGCATTTATGTTACCTGTCGGAGGATTGATCATGGCTGTTTTTGTCGGCTATGTCTTGCCAAAGTCGCAGGTCGAAAAAGTACTTCGTTCGCAGTTAGGACGTGCATTTGGAGTGTGGTATTTTAGTCTTAGATACATAGCTCCCGTAGCACTTGTGATAGTGATGTTAAATCTAGTAGGGGTACTATAATGGATGCGAAGAAAGAGTGTTTGGAAATTTTAAAAGAGAAGGGCATAAACCCTGTCTCATCAATCGACTTTGATGTAAACGGTGAATTGCATTCTCTTTCGTTCGAGTGGATCATCGACGCTTACATGCAAGCTTCACCAGAATCACAATTGGTATTTTTAACAGCTTTGAAAAAGGCAATAGCAACAAATAATATGGGAATAGAGAAGTTTTTTGAGGGGATGGGCAAGCTACTGCTTATGACCCATCTTTCTAAGAATATTGAGGTTTAGAACTGGATCAATCCGTCAATTGGAGATGATGCAGTAGCGTATGGACGTTTTGGTATGCGTCCTGCAAGGTAGCTCATACGTCCTGCAATGACCGCATGTTTCATAGCCTCGGCCATTATCATCGGGTCTTTTGCCTGAGCGATAGCGGTGTTTGTAAGTACTCCGTCAGCTCCTAGTTCCATGGCATAAGCCGCGTCACTCGCACAACCGATCCCTGCATCGACGATAACAGGGACTTTGATAGCATCGCGGATAAAGACGATATTGTAAGGGTTTTGAATTCCCAAACCGCTTCCAATAGGTGCAGCAAGAGGCATAACGGCTGCTGCTCCTGCGTCTTCAAGACGTTTTGCCATGATCGGATCGTCTGATGTGTATGCCATGATAGTAAAGCCCTCACGTGCAAGTATCTCGCATGCTTTTATGGTTTCTAAAACATCAGGGTAAAGAGTCTTTTGCGTGTCGCCGATGACTTCGAGTTTGATAAGGTCTATGCCTGTGGCTTCACGTGTCAGACGAAAAGTGGTGATCGCCTCTTCGGCAGTCGTACATCCTGCGGAGTTTGGCAAGAATTTTACGTTTGTGCCTCTAAAAGTGTCACGAAGATTCTCTTTTGCAGGGTCCGTGATGTTAAGACGTCTGACCGCAACGGTGATGAGTTCGCTTCCAGACGCGAGAGTCGCTTCTTTTGTCGTTTGAAAATCTTTATATTTCCCGCTTCCCACGATGAGGCGGCTGTCTAGTTCATAATTTCCGATCTTTAATCTATGCATTTATTTTTATTCCTTAATTTTATTGCATAAAATGAAGGGAACCCTCTTTCATTTTATACGAAGTATGAGCAAAAGCCCATACTTCTACGTTGGACACTAGGTCACTAAAGCTTGACGCGAAGCATCAGATATAGTGGCGTGTCAAATATAGTGGAATTTATAACATAAGCAATCTTATAATCCATATAAAATTTTTGTTATAGTTTCCGGCAGCAGTTGATATTCAAGCTCTTTTATCCTAGCTTTAAAACTCTCGATCGTTTCATCTTCACTTTTTAAAAAGCTTGTTTGCGTGATGATCTCTCCGCCGTCAAGTTCATCACTGACCCAATGAACACTTATGCCTGCTTCTTTATCGGAACTTTTAAACGACTCTTCAATGGCGTTTGCACCCTTGTGTTTTGGAAGCAGTGAGGGATGAAGATTGATCGATTTGACATTTTGTGTAAATACCGGAGTAAGTATCCTCATAAATCCCGCAAGAACTACTAGGTCCGGATTATAACTTTTGATGAGTTTTACGAGTTCTTCGTCATATTCTTCTCTTGTGGCAAACTTCGTGTGTTCTAGTATCTCGCTTTTTATACCCATAGGGCACTTCGCATGTAAGCCTTGAAGTCCTGGTGCGTCCGCTTTGTTCGTGATGGCACAACTTACTTCACAGACACTGCCGTGAAGTTTTTCTATGATGTTGTGGAGATTTTTACCCTCTCCGCTAAAAAGTATTACGATTTTTTTCAAAGATATTTTATTCCGTTTATCAGGTCATTCGGTGAGAGGGAAAAGTTCGCTCCCTTATAGTCAAGAGCCAGTTTCGTATGTGCAAGAGAGCCTGTTATCGCAGCTTCAAGCGGTGCATATCCTTGTGCAAGCAAAGAAGCGATAAGCCCGCCGAGCACATCGCCGCTTCCGCCTTTTGCTAAAACGTTCGTCCCGTGCGGATTAACAAAGATCGCGTC
Source organism: bacterium (assembly GCA_018824305.1). Lineage (GTDB taxonomy): Bacteria > Campylobacterota > Campylobacteria > Campylobacterales > Sulfurimonadaceae > Hydrocurvibacter. The sequence goes on along the minus strand of JAHJGM010000034.1, from coordinate 26,341 downwards.
ATCTTTTGCGATGATGACATTGGCACCCTTTAGTACCAAAACGGTATTTTTGTATTTTTTTGCAAAAAGCTCGGCATATCTGAAACGTTCGTTTTGGAGTTCTTCAACCGTGATATCTGCAACACCGCTTACATGCAGGAGCTGGACAAACTCTTTTGGATGAGGTGTGAGGACGATATTTTCACGTTTTAAAAGTTCCGTGATAAGGGGATGATAAAAGATGTCCGCATCAAGCAAAAGCGGAAGCTCATTATCCAAAAACTGGTTGAGTTCGTTTTGGCTGAACTCCACACCAAGTCCCATGCCGAGAGCGATGGCAGTAGCATTTTTTGGAAGTTGATGAGAGAGCATCAGTTCGGTCGGTATTTGAGGATTTTCATTACTGAGCAGTGTGACTAAAGCTGTTCCAAAGCGCAGCGCGGCAGATGCACACAGTACGCTAGCACCAAGCTTCTCTCCGCTGATGATGGCAAGATGTCCGAAACTGCCCTTATGGGAGTTTTTGAGTTTCCGTAAGGGCAGTTTCATGTCGCTCAAGTCTAAAAGTCTTGTTTTTGACAAACTATCATATACTTCTCGGCTCACACCCAGATCCAAGACTTTTATTTCTCCGACGAGATCTTTTGCTCTGTCGCTAAAAAGAGACTTTTTGAGTGCGCCCATCGTCAGTGTATAGTCTGCGACAAAAGAGTTTTCATCGCATTGTCCTTTTACATGTAGACCTGTCGGAACATCACAGGCGATTTTGATCCCGCAAAGTTCGTTTAGACGGCTTACATGTAAGGCTGTAGCTTCATCAAGTATGCGGGTAAGTCCGGAACCAAAGAGCGCATCGACTATCACGTCGGATTCGGATATCTTATCTACGATGGGAAGATCCAGCTTTTTGATACGTTCGTATTGAAGTTTTGCCATTTTTGACAAGGGCTCTTTTAAAAGATGGACTTTTACGTCAAAATCTTTGTGCAACAGTCTTGCAAGAGCCATGCCATCAGCCCCGTTATTACCGGGACCGCAACTGATAAAGACAGTTTTTGATGAGGAAAAATTTTGTTTGACAAAGTCGGCCATACCATCGGCTGCATGTTCCATTAGGATATCTTCGCTGAGCGAGAGTTGTTCGTAACAGCGTTTATCTAATGTCGAGACTTCATCATAAATATTTTGCATCTCTATTCTTCGATCATATACTCGTTGACAGTGATCATATTTGTTTTGATATCGTTGAAAAGAAGCGTTCTGTTAGCCGTTCTTTGTTGGAAAAGAAACTTGTTCTTTTGTAATGTTTTTAAAACAGCAGTATTGAAATAGTCCAGATTCGAGCATTTTCCTACATAAAGGAATGTAAAGAGCAGTTTTAATTGAGGACTTTCAAATATCTCATGCGGCTGAGTCAAGAACGTAATACCGTATTTTTTCAGATTGAACAGACTGAGCATGTAAAGCAAGAAATCTTCGAACTTAGTATAAAACCCGTTCATATTTGTGATGTCATGGAAAAAGTAGTAGTAGTTGTCTAAGAGATCTTGTAACTGCAGAGCTTGAGTCAGCTTACTTTTTATGTCTCTTTTGTTCGAGAAAAAGTTTGGATTTACAGCCATATAGATATGTTTTCTTTGTGCTATAAGCGCTTTGAACTCTGCTAAAAATGTTTCACTTTCATCAAATTGAATATAGTTGAAATGCTCGTCCTTGTATCTAAGTTCGACTTCATCTTCATTAGAATTGGAAAAATCAAGATAAAGAGTCGGTACGCCATTGTCTATGACATAGTTTCTGATCCTACAAGCCAGATTTGTCTTGCCTGAGCCCTCTTCACCTAAAATAAGAGAGTTCGTGGTAAGCATTCTCGGCTTTAATTTTAATGAATCGATACTATTTTCATATGTTCCTATTAAATCTCTCATTGCAGTTCTCCGGAAATATTATTTTACATGTATTATATCGTAGTAGGTTGTTACTTATCAAGCTAAAAAAGGTATAATCACGTTATGAATTATAAAGAGATTGCACAACAAACTTTAGAGATCGAAGCTAAAACACTTTTGGATGCGGCAAAGAACATGGACGACGTCTTTGACAAGGCTGTGGAGCTGATCCTTACATGTAAAGGAAAGCTAATCGTTACCGGTGTCGGAAAATCCGGACTGATCGGTGCCAAGATGGCTGCCACTTTTGCATCTACAGGGACTCCAAGCTTCTTTTTACACCCCACTGAGGCACTTCACGGTGATCTAGGGATGATAGGCAAAGAGGATGTCGTGATCGCTATTAGTTACAGTGGCGAGAGTGAAGAACTCGGAGCTATTTTGCCGCATGTGAAGCGTTTTAACGTGCCTCTTATCGGTATGACGAAAAACGCGCTTTCGACACTTGGAAGATACAGTGATCTGGTCATTTCCGTAGTAGTCGAAAAAGAGGCGTGTCCCTTAGATATCGCACCGACAAGTTCGACGACTTTGACTTTGGCACTTGGAGATGCACTTGCGGTGTGTCTGATGAGAGCACGCAATTTTCAAAAGAGCGACTTTGCATCATTTCATCCCGGTGGGTCTTTAGGCAAGAAACTCTTTGTAAGAGTAAGCGATCTGATGAAAAAAAATGAACTGCCGTTTGCGAAACTGAACACATCCATAAAAGATGCGATTCTAAAAATCAGCGAAGGGCGTTTGGGTACGGTTTTACTGGTCGATGATGAAAAAAGACTGGTAGGGCTTGTGAGTGACGGAGATATCAGGCGTGCATTGATGCGTGATGATTTTTCTCTGGATGCGCCCGTTAGTAAATATGCTACATTGGATCCTTTTGTAATTGATGATGGAGATATGTTGGCAAGCGATGCTTTGAAGATGATAGAACAAAGAAAGATACAGCTTGTCGTGATAACAGACAGACATGGGAAAGTAGAGGGTGTACTTCATATACATACCTTAGTAGAAAAGGGTATATCGTGATGCGATTAAACAAATATATAGCTCACTACTCGAGCTATTCGAGACGTGAAGCGGACAAAGCCATTGAAGCGGGCTATGTCAGAGTCGATGGAGAGGTACAGATAAATCCTGGAACTCAGATAGATGAAAAATATGCAAAAGTAAGTGTAAGCGGAAAAAAAGTGACTCCTACAGAGCAGTACACCGTCATTGCATACAACAAAGAAAAAGGCGAGCTGGTCACTAAGACCGATCCAAAAGGCAGAAAGACCATATATGACACTTTGCCTAGCAAATATAAGCATTTTATCCCTATCGGAAGGCTGGATTTTGCAACGGAGGGTCTGCTTCTTCTGACTGATGCTTCGCGTGTTGCGACCGCGCTTATGACTTCTAGTATGGAGCGTGTTTACCGTGTAAAGGTAAAAGGCGAAATAAGCGAAGAGATGGAGATAGCTATGAAAAACGGGCTTGAACTTGACGATGCAAGTGCCGGCGCCCATGATCTAAGCGAGATAAAATCTATGAACTTTGCTCCGTTTTATGCATATAAGATCATCAAGACGTCACCGACTTATTCTATTTTAAAGATAGCCATAGGCGAGGGACAAAACCGTGAAGTAAGACGCTTTTTTGCACACTTTGACAGAGAAGTAGTTGATCTTAAACGCCTAAGTTTCGGCGGTATCGAGCTGAATAACCTTCCAAACGGAAAAGTAAGGTTCTTGACAAGAAGCGAGTATGGGCATCTGTATGAGTTTATGAAAGTCTATGAGAGAGAACAAAAAGGTCAAACAAAAGAACCGAAGACTTATGACAAAGAAGCCAAAAGTCAAGACAGAGATTTTAAGAGCAAAGACAAAGAGCTAAAAAGTCATAAGAAAGATCAAGACAGAGAGTCAAAAGGTTATAAGAAAGACTCAACAGGCTATAAAAAAGAGTCAAAAAACAAAGACTCAAATAACAAAGATAAATATGGTAAAAAAGAGTTGAAAAATCCAAAAAAAGGACCTAGAAAATGAAAAAAATGAAGTTTCCGACAAGTCATAAAACACAACTCATGGACATAAGCAAAGAGGTGGGTGAAGAGGTTATAAAGTCAGGCGTTAAAGATGGTATCTGCGTTGTTTTTACTCCACATACGACAGCGAGTATCTTTATGTTTGAAAATCAGGACCCGGCACTTCGCCGTGACCTTTTAAACGGACTTTCACGTGTTGCACCCAGCGATGTAGAGTATCAGCATACGGGAACAAATGCGGCAGCTCACTTAAAGAGTTCTCGCATGGGTAACTCTGTATCGATTCCTATAGTCAATGCAAAACTTATGCTGGGTAAATGGCAGGGCGTGTTCTTCGGCGAGTTTGACGGCCCGCGTCAAGAGCGTGAAGTATTCATTAAAGTCATTGCCGGCTAATGGACTTTACCCATCTTTTAAGACCGAAGAGTTTTGATGAGATCGTCGGACAATCTCATCTGGTCTCAAAAAATGCACCTCTGAGAAAACTGTGCGAAAACAATGCTTTGGGACACAGTTTCTTTTACGGAACTCCCGGAAGCGGCAAGACCTCTCTTTCACGTGTCATCGCAAATGTGATGCAACTACCTTTTTATGAATTCAATGCCACATCACTTAAAGTAGAACAGCTCAGAAAGATATTCGATCAGTATGAAAACGCTTTGCAAAGACCGCTTATTTTCATCGACGAAGTACACCGTCTTGCTAAAAACCAGCAGGAAGTACTGCTTCCGGTAATGGAGAAAAACTCAATCCTGCTTATCGGTGCTTCAACGGAAAATCCATTTTTTTCTCTTACTTCGGCAATGCGTTCACGCTCTATGCTTTTTGAACTCAAAAGAATAAACGATGATGAGATGGGAATACTTTTAGATAAAGCACTTCTTCAAGCAAAGCTTACACCCAAAGGGCACTTCGCATGTAAGGATGATGCAAAAGAATACCTCATTGTAAGTTCAAACGGCGATGCACGTGCGATGCTCAAACTTTTGGAGTTTGCTTCGGCTCTTGATGCGGACATTACTTTAGAGCTTTTGAAATCGCTTCGTCCTACGGCTCAAAACGATGGAAGCAGCGATGCGACTGTACATTATGACCTCATAAGCGCGCTCATAAAATCCGTGAGGGGAAGTGATGCGGATGCTGCGATCTATTACCTTGCACGTCTTATAAAAGCGGGCGAGTCGGCTGATTTTATAGCCAGACGTTTAGTGATACTTGCGAGTGAGGATATAGGCAATGCAAATCCTCAGGCGCTGACACTGACCACTTCGGCGATGACGTCGGTTTCAAAAATAGGCTTTCCTGAAGCGCGCATCATCTTGGCTCAAGCTGTGGTATATCTGTGCGCCTCTCCAAAATCAAACAGTGCATACAATGCCATAAACAGTGCGATTCAAGCAGTAGAAGATGGTGTTTTACTGGAGATCCCAAAAAACATACAGCAGAACAATAAAGGGTATCTATATCCTCACGATTTTGGCGGATATGTCAAACAGAAGTATCTAAGTAAAGACCTAAAATTTGTTGAGTTTAAAGAGATCGGGTATGAAAAAAAGATGAAAGAGTGGATGGGGATGATAAAGGGTTAAGAGCCTAAGCTCTTAACTTCTTAAAGTGCTGCTTTAGCAGATGTTACAACTGCGCTGAACGCTGCTGCATCATTCATAGCCATATCAGCAAGAATTTTACGGTCAAGCTCGATGCCAGCTTTATTTAAGCCATTGATGAAAGATGAATAGTTGATATCATTTAAACGACATGCTGCATTGATACGAACGATCCATAGACTTCTAAACTCACGTTTTTTCTGTTTACGGTCACGGAACGCATAATACATTGAACGTTCGATTTGCTCTTTTGCTTTACGGTAGTGTTTACGACGACCGCTATAAAAACCTTTTGCAAGTTTTAATATTTTTTTGTGACGTGCTCTACGCACTGTACCAGTTTTTACTCTTGGCATATTTAATTTCCTTTCTTTACCGTGTCTACACTTTATGCGACAGGTGCCACTCTAAAATCGGTGGACTTTCCCACAATATTGTGGAGAGTGTATAGAACGCTTATTATTAAGCGATCATTGCCTTAATATTTTTTTCGTCAACTTTTGCCACCACTTTTGGTGAATTTTGTTTACGACGAGTACCTGCATCTTGTTTAGTCAAGATATGGCTACGAAACGCTGTTCCGCGTTTAACAGTACCGTTTTTCTTGAATTTAAAACGCTTAACAGCGCCTTTTACCGATTTCATCTTTGGCATCTGGCTCTCCTTTTGTAAAATTCTAAAGCTATTTACGAGATAGACTTTAAGGGCGCAATTATACCCAAAAAAAATAAATTTTAAAATAGCTTTACACGATTCTCATTGAAATTATAGTAAAATCTTTGTAACGAAAAAGTACGAGGGTTTGATGAACACGCATAATATAATGGATATTGCTACGAAAAAGGTCTTGACTATTTCTGAAGACGAGACTATTATTGACGCGATAGAAAATATGTATCGTAACAATCACAGAGACGTAGTAGTGATTTCGCAGCACCACAAGAAATTCGGCCTATTGAGTGCTGCTGATCTGATAAAGATGAAAAAAAGCGGGCTTAGTTTTAGCCAGAAGATATCTTCGATTCTGTATCCTTCTATGCAGACGATACATAAAGGCAGTTCAGTACTTGATGCCGTAAATATGATAAATAATAGAAATACTCCGATGTGTGTGGTTGATGATGAAGAAAAGCTGGTGGGATTTGTCTCTTATCACGATATTATCTCATCCATAGATCCGAGTGTGATGTTAGAACGCCGTTATATAGGTGAAATATTGATCGGCTCAGAGATAAAAAAAGCCTCACAGGAGGCGTCACTTTGCGATGTTATCGGTTTGATGGATGACTCCATGTATGATTCTGTGGTCTTAACTGATGAAAACGGGCGTTCGGTCGGCATTATTACTACGAAGGATGTTATAAGATTTTTTAACGAAAATGTAGATTTGAATCAGGAAGCACGTAAATATATGACCTCTCCGCTTTTGACCGTTGATTATAATACGACGATAAAAGATGCCTTGAATTTCATAAAAGACAAGCATTTCAAAAGACTTATCATAACAAACAGTGACGGTTCTACAATCGGACAGATAACGCAAGAAGAGCTTCTGGCAAGGATATATTCCCGTTGGGCAGAGATAATGCGCACTAGTCAAGATAAACTTGAAGAGAATATGAAACTCTTAAATGAAAAAGCTTCACAATATGAGATGAAGTGTGTAACGGACAGTTTGACCGGCATATATAACAGAGAAAAATTCGAGATAGAGTTAAACAGCGAGATCCAAAGAGTCAAAAGATACAGTTCGGATGCTTTTTCAATCATCTTTTTCGATATAGACAATTTTAAGAAGATCAATGATACTTTTGGTCATGCAGCAGGGGACAGAGTCTTAAAGACAATCGCAAATATATTTAAATGTACACTAAGAGCTACGGATGTATTTGCTCGTTGGGGCGGTGAAGAGTTTGTGATAATTATGTCTCATACCCCTCTTGCAAATGCCACGATAGCAGCTGAAAAACTGCGTCAAAGAATAGAAAAAGAACAGATGGAAGGTGTAGGCAGCGTTACATGCAGCTTCGGCGTAAGCGAATTTTTGGAAGAGGATGATATGCAATCTATCATACTGCGAGTAGATGATGCGATGTACAGGGCAAAAAAAGAGGGTAAAAACAGAGTGGTGTGCGCATCAAAATAGTTGATGCGGCTTAAGTTTACTAGGAATCCTCTTTTATCTTACATCCGGTATTCATTCCTAAAAGCGAATAAAGCGGACAAAAGCTGATAGCCGCCGTACCGAGTAAAACGACTCCTACGATTCCAAACCAGTTTTGAGTCATGACACCCCAGACGATTATGGCAAGTCCAACGACAGCTCTTACTATTCTATCTATTTTTCCTACATTACACATGACGAATCCTTTGATGTAAAGTTGATATTTGCATTATGACATAAAGATAAGACCGTTTAACGTGATTTTTTTTGTATAGCTATGATTATTTATCTGTTTTTAAGTCGGGGCGGATAATCCAAAAAAGCAGCAGTGCAAAAAGAGCGCCGAACATGTCAAAAAGCATATCTTTTTGGGCATCCCAGATATCCCCTTGCGAACCTAGGAACTCTATACCGGACTGACCTCCGTCAGTGACCGCATATATCCATTCAAGTATCTCATACCAAGCCGCGATACTCATGATAAAAAAGAGTCCGAAAAAACTTGCGATCACAGGTCCGCTCCATTTTTTTCGCGTTAAAAGTTCCGCAGTGCTAAAAGCATAAAGACCAACGACGAAATGACCCACACGGTCAAAGTTATTTCTATGAAATCCAAAGAGATCGGTGATGAAGTTAAACGGCACATTCGCAAAAGTATAGTGTCCGCCGACTGTATGCCAGAACATCCATACAGACATTAATGTATAAGCAGCATTTGTGAATCTAAAGAGCTTAAAAGTCGCTGCCAAAATAATAAAAGTGATAACGATAGGCGTGTCTTCGACTATCCAGACATCTCTGTCGAGGGGGTTTATAGCAAGTATAATAAATAAAATCATAAAAAGAACTGCAAGTATAAAGGGATATATCTTAGATAAATAGGATGTTTCTTTTGTCATCTTTTCACTCTTACATGTAGTATAGGTTATAAAATTCTATCCAATATAGTGAAGATTAATATTAATTTTACTATCATTAAAAGAAAAAAAGGTAAAGAGTAATGATGGAATTAAAGATTACAGACGGTGTTATGGGTGTACGTCCGCCGGTTACTAAGCCGCATCCCGGCTTTTTTCATCAAGTCGGGGAAGAGAGATTTCGTAAACTTGTAGACGATCACTATGAACTTATACGTAACAGTGATATAGCATTTTTATTTCCGGTAAATGATGAGGATGATTTTACTCAGGCAAAGAAAAATGCAGCAGATTTCTTGATCCAGATCAGCGGCGGACATGCGTATTTTAATGAAAACCGCGGTGAACCGAGAATGGTCGGCCGTCATGCTCCTTTTCGCATCGATGAACATGCAAGAAGAAGATGGCTGGAGTTTTACGCAAAGCTTTTGCCGGAACTCGAAAAAGAGGGGATCAATCCCGAATATATAAAATCATTCTGGGATTATCTGGATATCTTCTCTATCTGGATGATAAATATCTGAGATTCGCTATTTTGAAAGAGCATTTGAAGCAGCTCTTTCATCTCTATTTGATTAAAACTCTATAAAAGCTCTGTCTCTATTTTTAAAAACCGCACATTTTTTATAACCTATTTCGCGTGCAAGCTGAACTATATTTTCATCAAAGAGTCCGACCTGCTCGGGTTTATGCGCATCTGAACCGAAAGTTATGGGGATATCCAAAGCAAAAGCTTCGCTGAGAAGTTCTTTTGACGGATAGGTCTGCTCGATCGGTTTTCGTAACCCGGCCATATTTATCTCTAAGACAGCACCGCTTTTTTTGATCGCTTTTAGAGCATTTGAGGCGATGGATAAGATATCACGTTTTGGCATAAATTTAAAGACTTTTATCAAGTCTAGATGGCCGATAATATCAAACTTTCCAAATTTTGCCATCTCTTCGACAGCATCAAAATATTCCTGCCAGATAGTATCGATATCTACAGTTTTATATCTTCCGATAAACTCGGGATTATCAAATCCCCAACCGTCTATAAAATGGACAGAACCGATAAGAAAATCAACATCGGCATTTAATACTCTTTCATCCATGTAATTTTTCAGATAATCTACTTCATAGCCTAAAAGAACTTCTATTTTGTCTTGATATTTTATTTTTGCTTCATTGACCCATTTTTCATACAGATGCATCTGCTCAAAGCTCATTCTATAGGCCGGATCAAAGTTCATAGGAGCATGGTCTGAAAAACCGAAATATTGTATATCTTTTTTAATTGCTGCTTCTACATACTCATCGACAGTGCCCTCGGCATGATTACAAAGGGTGGTGTGATTGTGTAAATCTACTAACATTTTTTAAATACTCTTTTTTTTTAAAGTTTATCTTGCTATTATAGTACAAAATGTTAATATAAACATATTTTTGGAGCAGTTTTATGACACAAGAAGAGTTAGATGCGTTGATGAACGGCGACATGGATTCTGTTGAAGAGGAAGTGGCAGAGTCTGATGAAATAGGTGAAGTCGATGAAGATTTGGCTGATGATGAAAAATTTGAAGAGGATGAAGAAGAGGGTTCAATTACTGAATCAAACTATAGAGTCAACTCATCTGCTCACTGGCCTCCTCCACCGCCGGATGACGATCATAAAGTCGTCCATCAACTGGATGATGTCACAAAAGACAGCGAAGAAAAAGCAACACAGATATTGGATATCATTGAAAGTATCAGTAATGACCTAATGGAAAAAGAGGTAGATGCGAACGCATGTATGGAGGCTTTTGAAAATAATATTAAGCTTTTTGAAAATTTAACAGAAAAGTTTCCACATATCCAGACATTCATTACGGCAAAACAGCAGAATGAAGAGGGGCTTGCAAAAATAAAAGAGGTGTTAGGAACATTGCAAGACAGCGGTAACTCTTTGATGAATGTTATGGACATTATGCAGTATCAAGATATCCACCGTCAAAAGATCGAGCGCGTCATCAATGTCATGCGTGCACTTTCAAATTATATGAACGCTCTTTTTGCAGGTAAAATAGATGATGATAAGCGTGTAAGTTCTGCAGTTCATATCCATGGAGATGACACAACGGAAGATGTTGTCAATGCTGATGACATTGAAGCATTGCTTGCACAATTTGGTACAAACGGATAAAATTCCGAAAAAATTATAGAGAAGATATGCAAAAAGTTGAATTACTTTCTCCTGCGGGAAACTTAGAAAAACTTCGTATTGCCATTGATTTTGGTGCAGATGCCGTATATGGCGGTGTGAGCCATTTTTCACTTCGTATACGTTCTGGCAAAGAGTTTACATTTGAAGAGTTTCAAGAGGGGATAGAGTATGCCCATTCAAAAGGGAAAAAAGTCTATGCGACAATAAACGGATTTCCTTTTAACTCCCAACTCTCTCTTTTAAAAAAACATATACTTAAAATGGCGGAACTCGGTCCCGATGCCATTATCGTAGCGACGCCCGGAGTGCTGAAACTGTGTAATGAGTTGGCACCGCACATCCCGCTTCATCTCTCTACTCAGGCAAATGTTCTCAATGTCTTAGATGCAAAAGTCTACTATGATATGGGAGCGCGCCGTATTATCGCAGCTCGCGAGATATCTTTAAAAGACTTGTGTGAGATAAAAAAAGAGCTGCCTGATCTGGAAGTAGAAGTCTTTGTTCACGGTTCTATGTGTTTTGCATACAGCGGAAGATGTCTTATCTCGACTCTGCAAAGCGGACGCGTTCCAAATCGCGGAAGCTGTGCAAATGATTGCCGTTTTCCATATGAACTTTATGCGGCAAATCCTGAGACCGGAACACTTTTTAGACTTGAAGAGGATCCTGGCATCGGGACTTACATCATGAACTCAAAAGACCTCAATCTTGCTTCGCACATCAAAGAGATACTTGACAGCGGATGTGTAGACTCACTTAAGATCGAGGGTCGTACGAAGACTTCGTACTATGCGGCTACTACGGCAAAAGCTTACAGAATGGCTATTGATGACTATTATGCGGGGACATATGAGCCTAGCAAATACCAGTATGAACTCCAAAGCATGCAAAACCGCGGATACACAGATGCTTATCTCATCAGCCGTCCTTTTGAAAAACATGACGGTCAGAGTCTGGATTTTACGATGCAGATGGGAACACATCAGGTTACAGGAATGGCGACAGAAACAGGTATGCACTTTATGTGTAAATACAAGACTCTGCCTAATGAAGAGTTAGAGATCGTGGCTCCTCGTGATACAGCGATGCACGAAGTGGACAATGAGATCGGGAGTATTTATCAAAGAGACGGCAGATGGTATATGAAATTAAAAAAACTAGTTGCCCAAAATAAAAAGATCTGGGATGAGGTCCATAGCGGAAATCTAAACCCGATAGAGCTGCCGACTACACTGCCTGCGTATACTTTTTTTAGAATACCGGCAACTGAAGATATGGGAACTAATCCAAAAATTTAAATTTAACATGTAAGGAAAAAAAGTATGAAATTTGTTTCGATAATAATCGGTAGTAAAAGTGATTTTGAAGTCATGAAGTCTTGTGCAGACACGTTTGAAGCGTTTGGTGTTAACTATGAGTTGATCATCTCTTCGGCTCATCGTTCTCCTGAACGTACTAAAGAGTATATTATAACTGCTGAGAAAAAAGGCGCACAAGTATTTATCGCAGCTGCCGGTATGGCGGCACATTTAGCAGGTGTACTTGCTTCAAAAACAGTAAAACCGATTATCGGTGTTCCGATGAGTGCTTCAGCACTGAGTGGAATTGATGCTCTTCTTTCGACTGTTCAGATGCCAGCTGGAATGCCAGTTGCTACTGTAGCTATAGGAAAAGCCGGTGCTATCAACTCTGCATATCTAGCGATGCAGATTTTAGCTCTTGAAAACGAAGATTTAAGAGTTAAATTGAAGGAAGATAGAATAGCTAAAGCTAAAAAAGTCGAGATGGATTCTATGGAGATAGAGACAATTCTTTAAGACTTTATCGCACATAAAGGGATTATTATGAGTTTAAATTGGATGAGTGTTGAAGAGTATGCGGATTTGACAGGACTTGAATTGTCGGCTATTGAAGATTTAATAGAACGAAACAAGCTGGTGAGCAGAGTGGAACATGGGCAGACTTATATCGACCCTTCTAAAGGCACTAGCGAGATAGTCCCTTCGCAACTTCAAAATATGTCCAAATCAAACAGCCCAGACATGATAGTCCCGGCACAATTTGTAGAAAAAACGATAGGCACGATCATCAATCTTCATGAAAAAGTCCTTGATGCAAAAGATGAGACGATACTTTCTATTAAAAATGAAAATATGTTTTTAAAAGAGGCTCTTGCCTCACTTCAAGAACTCTATGAAGAGGATAGAAAGACTATAGATACACTTACGACTCAACTAAAACTCTCTCAACAAGAGGTTGAGTTTTTAAGAAGAAAATATAAGCTGATGTGGGGGAAAGTCGTCGAAAACTATTCGACAACCGATAAAGAATGACGATCGATGAAGCATGTGTCGGTTGTATAATCAACCAGAGCCTCAAAGTCGCAAATGCGATAAGGGCTGATGAGGTCTTAACGGATAAGCTGGTCTCAGAAGTCACAAAAAGCTCAAAGAACTTTTCATTTTCACTCACTCCTCCCGAAGTTGCTACCGATGTGTATGAGATGATGGCTCTCATCGCAGACAAACAAGACCTTTATGATGAGGTCAAAGAGCATTCTACGCAAAAAGCACTTTCATTTGTTCCATTTTTACAATATAAAATAGACAGCTCCAAAGACAAACTTTTAACGGCAACCAAAGTCGCGATCGCGGGAAACGTCATCGATCTGGCGGCAGAGGTCGAGTTTGATCTGGCCGATGAGATAGAAAAGATATTTGACACCTCGTTTGACTATGATGATTTTGATGGACTTAAATCTTCTCTTCAAGATGCAAAGACACTTCTCATCATCGGGGATAATGTGGGTGAGCATATCTTTGATTATATTTTTATTCAGACGCTCAAAGAGCTTTATCCGCTGCTTTATATCTCTTACATGGTAAGAGGTTGCCCGATCATCAATGACGTAACCATGAAGGAAGCACAAGAAGCCGGATTTGACAAGCTGTGTAATCTTGTGGACAGTGGAGTAAATACTCCCGGTTTTACATACGATAGAGCAAATGAAGAGTCGCAAAAACTTTTTGACACCGCAGATCTAGTCATCACAAAAGGGATGGGAAACTATGAGTGTCTGAGTCCGGCAAGAAGGACAAATATGGTATATCTGCTGAAAGTAAAATGCAGTGTAGTGGCCTCATCCCTTGGAAAAAATATAGGCGATATCGTTTGCAAGATGGTTTAAAGAGTTTTATTTTACTTTATAATATATGACGATACAATGGTCTAAAGTTTTTAGGAGCGTAAAATGAATAAAATATCTGTGGCTGTTATAGCGGCTTTACTTGCAACGTCGGCTTCGGCAATGGAGTTTCAGACATTGGGATATAAAGCAGTTTCAATGGGGGGTGCCGGAGTTGCAAGTTCATCGGCATCATTAGCTACATATAACAATCCGGCACTTTTGGCTAACCCAAAAAGCAAAGACAGCGGTGAGGTGTCTTTGGGCGTGGGTGTGGGCGTGCATGACCACGGAGTCGGAGATTCTTTTAAAAAGTTAGATGACAGCAACTTTTTGAATACATTGGATAGAGTGGCAAGTTTAAGCAGTGTCAGCGATTTAAGTACTGTAAGCACAGCAGATTTACAAACTCTTATTGCCGGGAAAGATATTATTTTACAGATGGACGGAAATGCTTTAGAAGCTTCACCACAAGCTGAAGTGGCAACAAAGATAGACAATTTCGGATTCGGTGTATTTGTTTCATCTGATATAGTAGCTACAGCACATATAGACCAACAATACGACCAGCTTATTTTTCAATATGGTTCTGATTATGCAAAAATTAATGATAATGGAACAGTTTCATATACAGGTATAACGGCATCTGATTATACAAGCAGTTCTATTGAATATGGAATCAATAATATGGATTCAGCTTATGTTGAACTAAAGGGAGTCGCTATTGCGGAGGTACCGGTTGCATACGGTGAGAATTTCCATTTTAACTGCGGCGATCTTATGGTCGGTGGCGCTTTGAAATATATGTCTGGGTATGCATATACGCAAACATATAAGATAGATAATTCCGGTGCAACAAGCGGAGCTACAAAGAATGACAAAACGACCACGGCAGCGGGAGTTGATCTTGGTTTAGCATACCAACCTTCTGATGTTCAAGGGCTTACGCTCGGATTAGTAGGTAAAGATCTTAATACGCCTGAATTTAAATTTGTAGATGGCAGTAAACTCAAAGTCAAGCCGATGGTAAGAGCAGGAGTCGCTTACGATATTTTAGACTCATTAGAGTTCGCAGTGGATGTCGATCTTACTAAGAACGAAACTTTGGTAACGGGAGTAGACAGCCAAATGGTGGGCGGCGGTCTTAACCTGCATACGGATACATGGTTCTCAGCACGCGTAGGTGCGATGCAAAATCTTGATTCAGCAGATAATGTAGGTACGATATATACAGCAGGTCTGGGACTTGGACCTTTAGATGTCTCAGGACAGATGACGACGAAAAAATCGGCAGTTAACGGCATAAATGTACCTGCGTACGCAAAGGTCAATATTGCATTGGTAATACGCTGGTAATCTGATTGCAAAAGCGTCTAAAAAACATTTTACATGTAGGGATTGTTATTTCACTTCTTACATGTGATGCTCTGGCATATGAAAATAATTTTCAATACTCTCTGGCATTTGTAGGCATGGGTATGGATTATAAAGAATATAATCCTAACGGCGTTTTACTAGATAGCGAGACTTCTTCTTTGGGTGAGATCACCGGGTATGAGATGGGTTTGGATTATATATTGGATTCAGACAGATATACAAGTGATGAAATCGGCATCGACCTCATGGTATTAGATGGGAAGTCCGCTTATAAAGGTTCGCTTTTGGGCAGCGGAAATCCATACGGAAGTTATGTCTCGACTACGCAAAACAGCTTTATAGATACCAGTATCAAATATAAACATACAGATATTTATGAGGGAATGCTTCACTTTAGTTACGGCCTTGGTCTTGGATATTATGCTTGGAACAGAAAGCTTTCATCTTCTCAAGAAGAACTCTATAGCTGGTTCTCCCTTCGTCCTATGCTGGGGTTGAGTGTAGATATCGACCAATTCAATGTCGGTATAACAGCAGAGTACCAATATGGCTTCAATACAAAAATGCACTCATCAAATCCGGCATTGGATTTTACGCTTGGCAGTGCAGATATTTTTGAACTCACTCTTCCTTTTATATATAATTATAATCATGAGACAGAGTTTTTTATAAAAACAGTATTTTCAAAGCAGACGATCGGAAAATCTGATAATGTAAGCGATGGATCACACACATATTATGAACCGGACAGCACAAGTTACAGCAGCTATGTCAAAGCGGGAATTGCATTTAAGTTTTAGTTTGTTATATATTTATTACATGTAAGCCTTTTTGGCTATAATTTCGTAATTTATTTATGAGGGCGTTATGATTACTTTTAGCGAGATGTTACTAAAACTACAAGAGTTCTGGATGAAAGAGGGCTGTAATATCGTTCAGCCTTATGATATTCCTGCGGGTGCGGGGACATTTCACCCGGCTACATTTTTGCGTTCACTTGACTCTACTCCTTGGTCTGTCGCGTATGTGGCACCTTCACGCCGTCCCACAGACGGTCGTTACGGAGAGAATCCAAACCGTCTTGGAAGCTACTATCAGTTTCAAGTCCTCATAAAACCAAGCCCGAAAAACATCCAAGAACTTTACCTTAAAAGTCTTGAGTTCTTAGGATTAAACGTAGCAGAACACGATATCCGTTTTGTCGAAGACAACTGGGAATCTCCTACGCTTGGTGCTTGGGGTCTTGGCTGGGAAGTCTGGCTAAACGGTATGGAAGTTACGCAGTTTACCTACTTTCAACAAGTGGGCGGGGTGGCATG
Source organism: bacterium (assembly GCA_018824305.1). Lineage (GTDB taxonomy): Bacteria > Campylobacterota > Campylobacteria > Campylobacterales > Sulfurimonadaceae > Hydrocurvibacter. Next base: position 9,634 of record JAHJGM010000034.1, on the reverse strand, counting down.
TGACCCGGTTGCAGTTGAGATAACATACGGGACAGAACGTCTTGCGATGTACCTTCAAGGTGTCGATACGGTATTTGATATCGTATGGGGTGAGAATGAATATGGCAAGACTCTTTACCGCGACATCCATAAAGAGGGTGAGATAGAGTTTAGCAAATATAACTTCGAGGTAGCAGATACGGCGATGCTTTTTGCAGAGTTCGAAGCAAAATCAAGAGAGTGTAAACGCGCACTTGAATCAGGACTTCCTCTTCCAGCATACGATTTGTGTATGTCGGCTTCTCACACTTTTAATACGCTTGATGCCAGAAAAGCGATCAGCCAGGCCGAGCGTCAAAACTACATTCTAAAGATCCGTGAACTCTCACGCGGATGTGCACAACTTTACAAAGATCAAGAACAAGAACGCCTTTTAAGAGTCAAGGCGTAGATTTTCTACGATACTTATGACCCAACAAGCCCAAGATGCTCTTTTAAAATGGTATGAAAAACATGGACGCCACGAGCTTCCGTGGCGCAATACAGATGATGTATATCATATTTACCTCAGTGAGATAATGCTCCAGCAGACACAGGTGAAACGTGTGATGGAGGAGTATTACCCTCAGTTTTTACAAAAATTTCCTACGCTGAAATCACTTGCCGATGCAAAAGAGGAAGAGGTGCTTGCCGCTTGGAGCGGACTTGGTTACTACTCCCGTGCCAGAAATCTTCATGCTACTGCAAAGCTTTGTCCAGATACATTGCCGCAAACACAAAAAGAGCTAGTGAGACTTCCCGGCATTGGGCGTTATACTGCAAGTGCGATACAAAGTTTTGCTTACTATCAAAAAGTCGGAGTGGTCGATACCAATATAGCACGTGTCATCAAGCGTTTTTTTGCCCATTACAAGCAAAGTGATGATACTATTTGGAAAAGTGCCGAAGAGTTTGTAAATCCTGTGCATCCGACCTTGCACAACCAAGCATTGATGGATCTCGGTTCGCTTATCTGCCTGCCGATGAATCCTAAGTGTGAGAAATGCCCTTTTACCCTTACATGTAAGGGTAAAGGTGAGCCGGAGTTCTATACCCAAAAGCAAAAAAAAGTCTATGAGGAACTGGAGCTTTACTACGGCATCAAGATGAAAAATGAGAAAATAGCTCTTATACTTTCTCACGGTCCTATGTATAAGGGGATGCTGGAACTCCCAAGCGCAGAGCCGATCGATGAGGATTTTATAGCCGAGTTCAAACACTCCTACACAAAGTACAGACTAACCGTAAAACTCTATAAAATAAGCGAAGTTTCGGATAAAGCTGTATGGATGGATATTGAAGCTCTTGCAAACGGGCATATCTCTTCGCTGACAAGAAAAGCGCTTAACTATGTGAGCAGCCCATTGGGTATAAAAGGATTTTCAAGATGACACTTATCGGACAGATCGACACTATCCTTTTTGAAGATGACGGCTTTTTTATCGCGCGTTTAAAGAGCGGTGAGAAGGTAAGCGGGACGTACTATGAGAGTGAAGTCTCACATCTAAAGGGTGCTGCTATAACGCTCAAAGGCGAGTGGGAAGAGCATAAAAAATATGGCAAGACCTTTAAGTTCGAATCTCTTCGCGTCAATCAGAACGAGCTCTTTTTCTTTTTGAACCGCATTGTAAAAGGGTTTACGAAAAAACTTTCTGCCGAGCTTATAGAGAAGTTTGGAGATGAGGGACTTGTCGATATCTTAGATAATGACATAGAACGATTACTGGAGTTTAGCGGCATAAAAGAGAAGCGTCTCAAAAAGATACAGGACTCATGGAAGAAGTTTCGCTCGATGAGAGAACTCGGAGAGTTTTTAAGCCCTTATGATGTGAGTCCGGCACTGTTGACTACCATCGCTACAGCCATGAAAGATGTGCAAGAACCCTCTAAACGCATCAAAGAGAACCCTTATGTACTTACAAGCATCAGCGGCATAGGTTTTAAACGTGCGGATGAACTGGCACTGAAACTAGGCGTGCCTAAAGAAGCCGACAACCGCATCAGTGCGGCGATGGATTATGCACTGTTAAACTACTGTGAGCAGCAGGGAAACAGCTGTGTAGAAAAGAGGGTGCTATTTACTCTTTTGGATGAGCTTTTGGAGTTTTATAACAGGGATGAGCTTTATGAAGCAGCACTCATCGAGCGTGTTGGTGAAGAGAGCATCGTGCTGATGAAAAACGACAGAGTCTCTCCTTCACGTCTTTATGATGCCGAGAAATTTTTGTATGATGATCTCACCTCACGCACCAAAAAAGATTTTGGCGTTATAAAAACCGATCTGGATGATTTTTTGGCTAAAAGCGATTTAAAGCTGGGTGATCAGCAGCGTGAAGCGGCGGAGATCATCAATCAAGGTGCGGGAGTACTTTTTTTAGTCGGCTACGCGGGAACGGGAAAAAGTACCACTTCAAGGACGATCTTAAACCTCTTACATGTAAGGTATTCCGAGATCATGACCTGTGCGCTCAGCGGTATCGCTTCACAGCGTATCGCCGATACAACGGGTTATGAGAGTGCGACGATCCAGTCGCTTTTGGTGAAGTATGAGGACAGAGACGAGTTTCCTTTTTCGGTATTGCTCATAGATGAAGCTTCTATGATAAACTCCTCTCTTTTTGCCAGACTGATCTCAAAAGTAAAAAAAGAGTGTGTGCTTATCATCGTCGGAGATGATGCACAGTTGCCTCCTATCGGTGCAGGCAATGTACTGAGTGATTGTCTCACACTTCAAATCGCTCCGATAGTCAAACTGACTAAGATCTACCGCCAAAGCGAAGAGCAGGCGATTACGCTTATCGCCAACGATATACGTCAGGCGATCGTTCCCCAGTACAAAGAAAAATATGATGACTTTGAGTTCATCGACGTTTCTATACCTAACTATTATGCGCTGAAAAACTCACTTTCACAAGCAGAATTCGCAGCTTTAAGAGAACAAAACTCAAGCGATATCTTGGCGACCATCATGCATGAAGTCGTCAAGGTCATAGAAAAAGCCAGACTGAGACTTTCCAACAAAGAGATAAGTGCATATCTCAACTACTTTCAAGTGATAACGCCGATGAAGGGCGGAACACTCGGAGTAGATAATCTTAACCGCATACTTCAAGAGTATTTCAATCCAAATCCAAAAAAGTTTGTCAAAAAAGGCGGTGTAGAGTTTCGTCTGATGGATAAGGTCGTACATACCAAAAATGAGAATATGACATCATGGAGTGCAGAGGGCTTTAAAGACAAAGAAGATTCTGCCGAGAGAAGAGTATTTAACGGTATGAGCGGACTGCTGTTTCGCATTGATGAGGATGAAGAACAGGCATTCGTGTACTATCCGAATGAGGATATGGTCGTGCAGTATGAGTATGAACAGTTAAAGACCCATCTTTCTCTCTCATACGCACTCACGATCCATAAAGTTCAAGGGATGGAGTATGATATCGTAGTCATTCCTATTACGTTCTCACATTACATCATGCATAACACAAAGCTTATCTATACGGCGATAACAAGAGCAAAGCACAGGTGTATCTTAGTGGGAGAGAGCAGTGCTTTTGAGTCCGCATGTAAAAGAGTGGATGTCACAAAACGCGATACTGTACTTTTAGAGCTTTAAATGTTAAAATTCCACTCTTTTTAAATCTCCTCATCGCTTAACAGGATAAAGCAGTCCCCTCCTAAGGGATAGCTCCAGGTTCGATTCCTGGTGGGGAGACCACCTTTTATATTATGCATCTATTAATTTGTATCAGGTTCTCTTTTTAGATATACTAACGGGAAAATCGGGAAATTATATTAGTTTTAGTGAAGGCAACATGGATTATTTACCAGTGAACTGTGATATTCTTTTAGTCAATCAGCCGATTGATTTTGATCTCTACATTCGTTATAGCAATGACTCTTATACATTATTGATTAAAGCGGGAAATATCTTTAACAGTACAAGCCAGCAGCAACTTCTAGAAAACGATGTGTCATATCTCTATATTATTCCGGAAACTAAAGAAAAATTACTAGAGTATCAATCAAAAACACTTTCTCAACTCCTTCAAAATCCTAATCTTACTGAAAAAAGACGCACCGTTATCTTGCATGATGCGATTATCAATCAAGTCAATTACCTTTTTGACGAGGGAGTTAATAAAGCCGTTATTTATCAGACGAAAGAGATAGTAAAAGTAATGCTTGATCAACTTTCGGCAAACTTGATCAGTACTCAATCTCTTTTGAAACTCGTTTCGCATAACTATTATACCTATTCTCACAGTGTGAATGTGTCTATATATTCCATCGCACTTGCTCAAGAATTGGGTCTAACTCCAGAATCGCTTAGTGTCGTTGCAAACGGTGCGATTTTACATGATATCGGAAAGACTAAAATCGATCCCAAAATCATTACCAAACCGGCTCGATTGACCAATGAAGAGATGCGTATCATGTATGATCATCCTAAACTTGGAGTCGAGATTTTACGGGCACTTGGCGAAACCGATATTGCAGTGCTTAAAATAGTGGGTATGCATCATTATAAGCTTGATGGCAGTGGATATGGAGCGGATCGTGATGAGGAAGAGATTTCCATAGAGACGCAGATCGTCACTGTTGCAGATATATTTGATGCACTTTCAACCAAACGTACATACAAAGAAGCAATTCCTTACTTTACAGCTTTTAAAACCATGAAAGTTATGATGAATAATCAAATCAATACGCAATTTTTAAATAAACTAATCGTTTTAATGGGAAGATCAGCATGATTTTATTTATCATGAGCCTAATCGTTTAAATTTAAGTGTTAAACTTTTGGCAATTTATTTTACAAAAAGTTTTAAAGGGTACCAATGATAAAGAAGATATTTTTTTGGGTGCTTGGTATTGCTGTTCTTATACAGTTTATCAGACCCGATTTTAAAAATCCTAAAGTAGATGAGACGCTTGCCTTACATGCAGACGCAAAAGTAATGGGTATACTTAAGACCTCATGCTACGATTGCCATTCCAATGAGACAAAGTATCCTTGGTATCACAACCTCGCACCAGTGTCGTGGGTGATGTCTAGTCATATCAATGATGGACGCAAGGCACTTGATTTTTCAAATTGGGCAAATATAGATGCAGAGGTAAAATTAAAACGTCTTAAACGTGCGAAACAGCTTGTTAACAATGAGTTGATGCCAAAAAGTGAGTATCTTCTGATGCATAAAGATGCCGGCCTTGATAAAGATGCAAAAGAGACGCTTGATGCATTTTTCGATTTGCAGATGAAAGAGTTATATAGCTTATAATACTTCTTATATTTCCATTATTAGAGAGTGATAATTTGCATATAGATTAACTTTGTAACTTTTTGTAACCATAGGTAAATTTAATTATGCGAAAGCAAAATTCATATCAATGCGGTAAAATTTGTTTTTTATAGTTTGTTTTAAGTCCCTGAGGGCTTAAATCAAAGTTACATACTCTTAATTGGCTTAAATTTTATACAATTTATCTTTTTTTTAACAATCTATTATATAAATTTTTGTGATATCATAATGCAGATTTCATTGAAGGATGTTGTTATGCAGGAATATGTTCTAAAAAGTGATGACTTTTTAGTGTCACAAACAGATGAAAAAGGGATCATCCTTTTTGCAAATGATGATTTTTGTAAAATAGCAGGTTATAATATAGACGAGTTGGTAGGAAAAAACCATAACATAGTCAGACATCCCGATATGCCAAAAGTCGCGTTTAAAACCCTTTGGGACACTGTAAAAACAGGAAAAGTCTGGCATGGGTATGTTAAGAACAAGACAAAAAACGGTGGACATTATTGGGTATATGCGACAGTGTATCCGATGTATGATGAAATAAGACGCGCTAAAACTTATCTTTCTTGTAGAAGAAAGCCGTCTCAAAAAGAGATAGAAGATGCTCAAAATCTGTATAAAACATTGAAGTAGGGTAAAATAATTATGAACAAAGCACAAAAAAACGTAATACTTGGCGTGGCATTTACTCTATTAATATTAGCGATTTTATTTATGGATTCTTCGATAATCCAGATAATCTTGACTGTAGTGGTTTTGGGTACGGCTTTGTTTTTACAAAATTCCGAAGCTAAATCAAACATATTGGCCAAATTGGATGATATAGACGAACTTTTGGATTTTGAGAGAAACAAGGTACAGATAGACAAAGAAACGAATGATGAGTTTGAAAAAGGTTTAAATAAACTGCTTTTAAAATATGAAAAAACTATTTTAGATGATACAAAAGTCGCAGGAGAGATGGTGCTCTTAGCGGATAAAGTCTCTAAAGGGCATTACTCATGCCGCGTTGCTGCCGATACAAAGACACCCTATGTGCACGTCCTTAGAAACAGTATGAACAATATGCTCGATTCTGCAGAAAAAAATCTGGACAATGCAATAACGACTCTTCAAAACTTTGCAGACGGAAAATTTGATGCGCGCAGCAATATCAATGTCGAAGCAAAGATGGGCGAACTCTTAAAAAATATCAATCTTTTGGGTGAATCGCTTCAAAATATGGAGTCTCAGAACAAAGATTCAAACAATCAGATAATTGAATCTGCAAACACGCTCAACCATACGATAGAGAATATTACGAATACGACTATCGTGGATTTTAAAGATATGATAAACGGGATCGTTCAGCGTATTCATGATGTGTCTCACAAAGAGAACGAGATGGTCGGGAATCTTCAATCGTTAGTGCAAAATGCCAATGAGACAAAAGCCATATTGCAAACGATAGGCGACATTGCAGACCAGACCAATCTTTTGGCACTTAATGCTGCCATCGAGGCTGCGCGTGCAGGAGAACACGGACGCGGATTTGCCGTTGTGGCAGATGAAGTCCGCAAGCTTGCAGAACGTACGCAAAAAAGCCTCGCAGAGACTTCTGCAACGACAAATGTTCTTATCCAGTCTATCTCGGATAGTTCGGACGCGCTAAATAAAAATGCTGATGAAGTCAATGAGATCTCTGATGATGTCAGTGCGGTCAGTCATAAAATGGATGAGATCATCGAGATACTAAACGGCCTTACAAAATAGTCTGTAATTCATCTTTTTTTATATACTCTTTTTCAACAATAAAGATGCCCTTTGTAAGAAGGGCGCTTTTAAATCCCTCTCCTGCATCGGGCGTGATAAGATAATTTACTCCGTTTTCATTTAAGAGTTTGGTCAAGACGATAGCAGGTTTTAGATCAGTTTGATACAGAGGATTTACAATGCTGTCGGTTTGCAGAACTTTTCCTTCAAACAGTTGGACGAAAACGATATATCGGTTATGAATAGAAAGATTATGAAAGTTTTCTTCGTCATCACAGATCAGCGCGATGTTCAAGGCTTGATTTTCAGCTCTTACATGTAAGCCTTTTCCATTGATGAGCGCCGTGGCTATCTTTGTTCTGGCACTTTTGATTATCCTTGAAAATGTCGTTCTCGACACTCCCATGGAAAGTGCAGCATCCTCTTGATAAAGATCGTTGAAATCCATAAGATAGATCGCTTCGATCTCTTCATGCAACAGGTCAATACTTTCCGTCTTTACACCTACGGGTATAAAATCTTTAAACTTTGGTTGAAACTTCAATTCTCTTTTTGACTTGGTTCTTGCCACAATCTTTCTCCCACTTTGGATGCCATTATAAACAAATGTTCAAAATTTGTCTAGAATATTTAGTAAATCTCTTGACATTTCTAACATATGTTCATTATAATTATGAACATATGTCAATTATAAATTGTAAAAATCTTTTAAAGAAAAGGAAATATAAATGAAGATAGCAGTACCGGTCGATGTCGACAAAGAAAGTATATTTAAAAAAACAGGGCAAGCTCCGTTTTTTGCAATATTTAATGGAGATGAGGCTATCAGGTTTGAAGCTAACAGCCATCACACGCATGATGCTCACGAGCATGATGAACATGATGAAAACCATGAGGAGCACGTAGGTGCACACAAAAAAGATATTTCTGGACTCAAAGGGTGTGATGTTATCTTGGTTCAGGCCGTGGGTGAGCATATGCGAGAGGCGCTGGAATCTTTGGGGATCAGGATAAAAAAAATCAGAAAAAAAGATGGATTGACGGCGATTGAAGCGGTTAAGAACTTTTTAGAAAACAGGATATAGGGAGCAAAGATGAGAATAGTTTATCCGACAAATGAAGATATGGGATTTTTAAGCAAACGCGGCGCACACTTCGGCAAGGCAAAGTTCTACACGGTCATCACTTTGGATGATGGAAAAATAATAGAGGTGGAAGTGATCAAGAACCCTGGGCATGACGCCGGAGGATGCGGCAACGCTGTAACAAATATTATGGATCTTCATCCAGATGCATTAATCGTCAGCGGTATCGGGGCATCCCCTGCCAAAGGATTTATGAATGTAGGGTTGGAACTCTATTTTGATGAGAATAGTACGACTGTAAAAGAGAGCATAGATTCTTTTGTACGCGGAAGTTTACGAAAGATCAGCAGTGGTACCTGCGAAACTCACTAAAAGGATAGCAAGAAAATGACAAAAACAGTTTTTATGGATACGTATCCGGTATTTTCAATTGAGATACCAAAGAAAGAAACGACATATAAAAATGTAGATGAGATCATTGAGTATTTAGAATGTTTGATCGGTGCTCATAAAATCGCTCAGTTTATAGCAGTATTTGACCATTATGAGCATACGAAGTCGATTAAAGATAATATGATTAATCCTGAGATAAAAGATGCCAAAAATCTTATTTTTTGTTTTGGGAAACAACTGCCAAACTGTAAGATGCTGGCTGTACGTCCGAGAAGTATTGGCATTTGTGAGTTGGAAAACTCTTTTTCGATCGATATGCTACAGGTACCAAATGAGGAACTTCATCAGTTGACGGAGAAGTGGATAAAGTCTATTGCAAATCTTACATGTAAGGGGTAAAAAAGCTCTTAGAGCATATGCCCCATTTCATCGCGCTTTACATGTAAGTAATCTTCGTTGTACTTATTTGGCTCGATGATTATGGGAATGCGTTCGACTATCTCCACATTTTCTATTGAGTTTATTTTTGAAGGATTGTTTGTAAGAAGTTTTATCTTTTTGATCCCAAAATGATTGAGTATAAAAGTAACCATTTCATACGTTCTCTCATCCGCTGCAAATCCTAACTGATGATTTGCTTCTATCGTATTTAAACCTTTATCTTGCAAAGCATAAGCATTTATCTTATTTAAAAGACCGATATTACGTCCCTCTTGACGCAAGTAGATAACCATACCGTTATGATCTTCTGCCATCTTGAGTGCGACTTCCAGCTGCTCTCTACAGTCACATTTCAGGCTTCCTATAGCATCTCCCGTCAGACATTCCGAGTGAACACGGACGATAGGGATCTCTTCTAAAGGTTCCTTGTAGATAACTAGATGCTCTTTATTTCCCTCTTTGAAAGCTTTTACTTTGAAATCTCCAAAGCGGGACGGTAGATTTGCTACTTCAGATCTTAACGATTTATATAGAAGAGTTATTAATAGAAATAATCGTTTAAAGCACTTGATTGATCTGGGTGCTCCAGAAATTATTTTGAGAAATGAAAAAAGGATGCTTCAAGAGGCAGTTGAT
>JAHJGM010000033.1 GCA_018824305.1 bacterium | reverse complement strand
CTATTGGCCATAATTGGTAAAACACTAAAGGAGTTTAAGATGAAACGTTTAACGATTGCAACTTTATTGATTAGTGGTTCGCTCATGGCAGCGATGGGACAAAACATGCCTTCATTTGCTGATTTTGACACCAACAAAGATGGCAAGTTAACTCAAAAAGAGTTTGAGTATGCGCAGCAAGAAAGAATGAAAGCAAAAGCCGAAACAGGAAAAATGATGAAAAATGCCGGCAATGCTGCAAATTTTTCAGATATAGACACAAACGGTGATGGAGTAGTGACTAGAAATGAGTTTCAAAACCATCAAAAGATGCAGATGCAAAACAAGATGATGCAGAAAAACGGTATGGGTCAGGGTATGGGTAAATGTTCAGGACAAGGCATGGGTAACGGAATGGGGCAAGGCAAAAATAGATAACTCTCGTTTAAGTTTGTTAAGACTATAATTCTAAACGATAAAAATTATCCATAAAATTCAAGGAGAAAATGTGAAAATCGCTATACTAAGTACTGTTACGGCTGTTGCCCTTATGGCTACACCACTGATTCAAGATGCAAAAAATGCGGGACTCTTGCCGATTCCCGCAGATAAAAAAGAGTTAAATAAGCTGATCGACAATCCAAAAAATCCTATCACTAAAGAAAAAGTGGAACTCGGAAAAAAACTTTTCTTTGATACTAGACTTTCAAAAAGCGGGCTTATCAGCTGTAATACCTGTCACAATCTTGCAACAGGCGGAGTTGACGGTGTAAGTGCGGCGATCGGTCATAAATGGACGGCTAATCCGCACCATTTAAACTCTCCGACAGTTTACAATGCAGTATTTTTCAGTTCTCAATTTTGGGATGGACGTTCACCTGATGTAGAGAACCAAGCACAAGGCCCGATCCAAGCAGCTCCTGAGATGGCAGCGACACCTGAGCATATCGTGGCAGTCGTAACATCTATGCCTGCGTATGTGAAAGAGTTTAAAAAAGCATACGGAGACAAAAAAATAACTTTTGAACTAGTAGCTGATACTATTGCTACGTTTGAGCGTACTTTAGTCACCCCTGCACCTTATGATAAGTTTCTAGCAGGCAATGAAAAAGCATTGAGTAAAACGCAACAAAGAGGTCTCAAGACTTTCATAGACAAAGGGTGTACGACTTGCCATACAGGCATAGCTTTAGGCGGCGAGATGCAGATGTTTGGCGTAGTAGCTCCATACAAATATGCTCATATCGGTGATTTTAAAGGCAACAAAGACGGAATGGTCAAAGTCCCTACTTTAAGAAATATCACTGAGACGGCTCCATATTTCCATAACGGTGCAGTAGCAACACTAAAAGAAGCGATCCAAGAGATGGGACGTATCCAGCTCGGTGTCGAGATCACTGACAAAGAAGCAGCAGATATCCAAGCGTTCTTCAAATCACTTGATGGCAAGAAACCCGCTATCACTTACCCTCAACTTCCGGCTTGTACGGATACAACTCCAAAACCGGATATGAACTAGAGATTTTCTCTCTAGTTTTTACCGCCGTTTATCATATCTGAGGTGATCCCTTTTTCAGTTTTCATATCAGCCATGATCACGCCCGCTACATGTAAAGGTACGAAATACAAGATCACGTAATAAACCGCTTCATGCAGCTCTTTGATGTCATGCGCCGTATCTTTTAAAAGACCCAACTCCTGATAAAAATGAATAACAAGACCGCTTATGCTCAGAAAGAAAAGTGCCGCGTAGATAACTATATATCCTGCACTTACAATTTTATGATGTACATCTAACTCTTTAAATTGAAAACTTCGCTTCCCGCTTTGTGTAAAAAACAGAACTATTCGGTAAACGACCAAAAATGCAAGCGCATACCCCAAGATGATATGCCACTCCCACATAGGTTCACGGATCGCTTTTGCTATGCTTTTTGCCTGATCCAGCGTGATGCTTACATCTATGCTTGAGAGTTTATCAAGGATGATCTGTGCATTTGTTTTATAACTAAGGAACCCTTTTCTTAATAATACTGTTCCGATAAGTCCCAGTACCACAATCGCATTTACCCAGTGCCATATTCTAAAATTCATGCTCCACTTTTTCATATGACGTTCCTTTTTATATATGCTCTCATACCCACCAAGACTTCATACCCTATGGTATCACAAGATGCCGCGTAAGAGTTTGCGTTGTTAAATATACAGACATCCTCTTTATCGGTGTCTAAAGAAAGATTATCCATAGAGATACGCCCTAGTATGCTGTATCCCTCCGGTGTCTTGTAGTTATTTGAGGCTTTACGAAAAAGTCCGTCCGCATAACCGACATCATACGTGCCGACTACCATATCTTTCTCTGCTTCATAAATTCCGCCATACCCTATACGCTCACCCGCTTTTAATGTTCGCGTGGCTATCTTAGAAGCGAACAGACAAAGTACCGGCTGCAGCTGTTCTACACCTCTGTCCTTGTAAAGGTTTTTATCCTCATAAAGACATCCGTAAGCCGCGATTCCTACTCTTACCATATCATGTAGACATTCACCTGCTCGAAAAAGTGCCGCCGAGTTTTGAGAGTGAAAGTTCAGTCTTGCTATCTGATATTTTTTTGCCAATTCCAGTGCATACTCTTTGAGTTTTTTAAAGTTTTCTTCTTGAGTAAACCATTCGCTCGAGAGTTCATCCGCACTTCTATGATGAGTGAAGACACCCTCTACATGCAGTCCCCGCTGCTGACACAAGAAAAATGCACTGTCTAGTTCATAGATACTGACACCGTTGCGATGCATACCGCTGTCTACTTTTATCTCGACTCTTGTATTCTTTGGAAATTTATCGATCATATCGATGGAGTTGAGTGCATAGACGACGTTTGTTATCGGTTCATCGGGGATGTCTGCAAGAACCAATATATAGTCGAAGAAATCCCTTACTTTGAGAGCTTCCGTCTGATTTCTCACCACCGCTTTTTTAATGCCGTATTCGTGACATAATGCAGCCATTAAAGAGATGCCGTGACCGTAGGCATTATCTTTTAAAACCACCGCTATTTTATCTTTAGATGATGTTAATTGTGCAATAATGTCGAGATTATTAAAAAATGATTTTTTATTGAGGTTTATATGCGCCATACTGAAATTATATCCCATTGTGAACAAAAAAGATGCTTTCCGGGTGAATTTGAAAAGCAAAGTTTTGTCCAGGTCATCTTCCCCCATGAAAAAAGTGACTGGATAGATTATCTCGAAGAGGCAAGAGAAAACTTTGTCAACATCGTAAACGCGATCGCGAAATATGAGAGATGTCTGGTAGTCTGTGACGATATGGAGTTGGTTAAAAGCTACTTCAGCGAAAATAAAAATATCGAGTATGTGCAGTTTGTGACAAACGATACTTGGTCAAGAGACTGCAGTGCCATCTCCATCATAGAAAACGGCGAAAAAAAGCTTCTGGATTTTACCTTTACGGGATGGGGTTCAAAATTCGATGCGCATTTAGATACTCTGATGAGCCGTGCTTTGGCGTCGTACTACAAGACACCGATGGAGACAATCGATTTTATCTTGGAAGGCGGAGCGATCGAGAGCAACTCAAAAGGGCTTCTGCTTACGACTTCCGAATGCGTACTCAACAAAAACAGAAACGCTTCCTACTCAAAAGAGGAGACGACAAATCTTCTTAAAGAAAAACTTGGAATCGATGAAGTCTTATACCTTGATTACGGTTATCTTGCAGGTGATGACACAGACTCACATATCGACACACTGGCACGTTTTGTGGATGAGAAGACGATCATGTACCTTACATGTGAAGACAAAGAGGATGAGCATTATGAACAGCTTCATAAGATGGGTGAACAGTTAAAAGAGTTGGCAGCCAAATATGATCTCAACCTCATCGCCCTGCCTTTTACGGATGCCATCTACTATGACGACGAGAGACTTCCTGCGACTTATGCGAACTTCCTTATCATCAACGGTGCAGTTATCGTCCCTACTTACGGAGTCAAACAGGATGAGGAAGCACTTGGCATTTTCAGAAAGTTTTTCAAAGACAGAGATGTCGTAGGCGTCGACTGTTCCGTCCTTATCCGCCAACACGGTTCACTTCACTGTGTGACGATGCAGTTTCTCTAAACGATACTCTATGTTAGATACAAGACGGCAGTTAAAAAAGTTTTTGAATGATACCTACACGGTCACTCTCCGATTTGTTTTTACCTCGTTTAGTATCTCTTTGCTCTTGGCACTTGTAGTTGCCTTTGTTCCTCATTACAATCTCTCAGAACAAGCTGTCTTAACACTTTTTATTCTAGTTTTTTCTGCCGGACTTTGGATCACCGAAGCGATCCCAGCTTTTGCCGTTTCTTTGTTGATCATCGCTTTGGAGATCATTCTTTTGGGTTTTCATCATTTTGATTTCTCAACCGGTGCAAAAGAGTGGGAAGTGTATCTGCAGCCATGGTCATCACCTCTCGTCTTTTTGTTTTTAGCCGGTTTTATTATGGCTGCTGCGGCTTCAAAAACAAAACTCGATATCTGGCTGGCTAAAAAAGTCCTCTTTTTTGTCGGAAACAAACCGCATAATATCATCTCAGGCATTATCGCCATAACCTATGTTTTATCGATGTTTATCTCCAATACAGCCACAGCTGCCATGATGATGACGATCGTCATCCCTCTTTTGGCAAACATCGACCGCGATAATAAATTTCAAAAAGCTATTTTGTTATCGATCGTCATAGGAGCAAATCTCGGCGGTATGGCGACTATCATCGGTACTCCTCCTAATGCGATCGCTGTGGGGATACTGGCAGATAAAGCGCCCTCTTTTGTCGGCTGGATAGGACTGGCTTTTGTTCCATCGGTTATAGTCGTTTTGATCTTGAGATACCTTATCTTAAAACTATATCCTTCAAGTGAAACGTTTATTGACCTCGACTCTATCAAAGAGATAGAACATTTCGACGATTCTACAAAAGATATTTCAAATACCTCGTCAATTCCAAGCTGGAAAAAAAGTGTAACGGTCATCTTGTTTGCTCTAACTGTTTTACTGTGGCTCACAGGTCCGCTGCATCATATACCCACAACTGTCGTCTCACTTATTCCTATCATTGGTTTTACTCTCTTTGGTGTTTTAGACGCAGATGATATGACAAAGATCAGATGGGATGTGATAATCCTCATCATCGGGGGGCTCAACCTTGGGCTAGCCGTCTCCAAGACCGGGTTAGACCTCTACATAGCCTCTCTTATATCAACCGACAGCCTCTCCATATTATGGGTAATGTTTATATTTTCATATCTGGTCGTGGTGATCTCAAACTTTATGAGTAACACAGCTGCTACAAATATCATGCTCCCCATCGTAGTAGCTATAGCCCTGAGCATTAGTGAACAATCGACTCAGATGGTGGCCGTCGCAGTTGCGCTGAGCGCATCTTTTGCGATGTGTCTGCCTGTATCTACCCCGCCAAACGCCATCGTCTATTCAAGCAACAGGATTGTCTCAAAAGATTTTTTGATACTGGGTATTGTCACTGCCGCTATCGGACCTGTCATTGTTACAGGATGGCTTTATTTTCTGCACTTATTTCACTAAATAGCACAAACAAGGTTCTCTTAACACTTCTGTAACACTTATCTCCTATCATTATCTCTAATAAAATCGGGAGAGATGAATGAAACTAAACAAATTTATAACACTATCTTTAGTCTGTGCCGCGACATTGATGGCAGAAGAGGCTGTACAGCTTGAGACTATCAACGTTGATGCAACGACACTAAGCGATGTAAGCCACGAGCAGATAAAATCCGCCGACTTGGCAGACGCACTGCAAAAAGCTGTACCCTCTATTGCTATCAGCCGCCGCAGCGGTATCGCAAACGACATCGTTTTAAGAGGTATGAGAAAAGACGATATCAATGTTTTAGTTGATGGAACAAAGACATACGGCGCTTGTCCAAATAGAATGGATCCACCTATATCACATGTACTGGCAAACAACATCGACAGCATAAACGTCATCGAAGGTCCTTATGACGTAGAAAACTTCGGAACTCTTAGCGGTGCCGTGACTATGAAAAGTAAAGAACCTAGCAAAGGACTTCAAGGAGAACTTGACCTAGGATACGGAAGCTATAACTACAAAAAAATCGGTGCGACTCTAAGCGGAGGAAACGATCTTATCCGTTTAATGATCAGCGGCTCTGCTGAGACAAGCGACCAATACAAAGACGGTAACGGTGATGATTTCGTCGCACAGATGGAAAAAAGCGGTGTGCCTGCAATGAATCAATACCAAACAAAATATGACTCTCTTCAAGCCTATGAGAAAAAGACCGTAATGGCAAAAGCATTTGTAAATCCGACAGAGAACCAAGAGCTTCGCCTGAGCTATACGGCAAACAGAAGCGATGACATCCTTTACCCATCATCAGCAATGGATGCAATGTATGACAACTCGAATATCTATGATGTGACTTACGAGATAAAAAAACTTAGTGATCTTTCAAAAAAACTGGAACTTCAGTACTACGCTTCTGATGTAGATCATCCAATGTCTACATATTACAGAGCAGCCGCGACCGGTATGATGGGTGCTATGGTCAGTCATCTTACTACAAACACTCAAGGTGCAAAAGTCAAAAACACACTTGATGTAGGAAACTATGAACTGCTCGTGGGACTTGACGGCAGCAAACGTAACTGGAACGGAAAATACTCTAACAAAAACGGTTACACAGGTGTAGACAGCATCCCAGATGCATACACGGACAACGCAGCACTCTTTTCTGAGATCAGCCGCAAATTCGACGCATTTTCATTCAAAATGGGTGTTCGTTACGACTCGACAAGCATAAAAACAAATGTATCTGCTTATGATACAAATAATTATAATGCACTCAGTGCATACATCTTGACAAACTATAAACTAAACGCTAACAACAAGCTTGTCTTCGGTATCGGAAAATCATCTCGCGTTCCCGATGCAAAAGAACTTTATTTTACATCAAGCTCAGGTTCAGTAGCAGGAAATCAAGATCTGAAACAGGTTCAAAACTACGAAGCGGATCTTAGTCTAGAGAACAATTACGACAGCTTTTTACTTAAAACAAAACTATTTTATTCAAAACTCAAAGACTATATCATCTATAACAACAAAAGCACGATCGCGACAAAATATGAAAATATCGATGCTTCTCTCTACGGTCTTTCTGTAAACGGTTCATACTTTTTTACCGACACCGTAACACTAGACGGAGGAGTCGCTTACCAACAAGGTCGTAAAGACACGCTTGCGACGAATCAAACCGACAGAGACCTGCCAAACATCACTCCTTTAAAAGCCAATTTGGCACTTACTTATGAGTATATGAAAAACTCTTATGTAAAAGCAGAAGGCATCGCAACAGACAAATGGAGCAAATATGACAGCGATGACGGAGAACAAGAGATCGGCAGCTGGTCGGTTCTAAACCTCAAAGCATCACATGAGTTTAACAAATACGTAAAACTTGACCTTGGCGTCGATAACGTGTTTGACAAAGCATACGCTATCAGCAACACATACAAAGACCTGACACTGCTTTCAGGATCGACTGACGTCATGCTTCTAAACGAACCTGGCCGTTACTTCTACACAAATCTAACTTTAAAATTCTAAATCTTTTTTGCTTACATGTAACTCCCTACATGTAAGCATTTCTGGTCTTTTTATATTCACCCTGTTTACCCCGTTCATACCGCCGAGAACTAAAAAATAAAATTTTACATGCAACTTTAAGCCTCCCTCTTGTAGAATTGATTACCATAAAAAGGATTCCAACATGGACGTAATGCAAAAAGAGCTGGCAAGCAGAAAAAACGAGATTCAAAACGGACTTGAACTTCTGTTTAAAGCGAACATGAAGATAAGCGACTGGGATGTCCCTGAGCCTGACGACAATGAAGCTGCAAAAATTTTGTTGGATATCCTGCAAGAAAAACTTGACAGCATCCGTGAAGATGTAAAATCCGGTAAATATAAAAACTATTAAAGGAAAGATTATGAGTTCACATAAACATCACGAACATATAGAAAAAATAAAAGAGGAAGTTCAAAAAGCACCTCATCTAAGCGAAGAGGAAAAATCAGACACTATAAAACGCCTTGAAGAATGGGTCGCAGAAGATAAAGCCGAAGGTCTTTTTTATGAAGAACTTTTTGAGATATCTCAAGGGATCAAACCGATCTTGGCAGAACTCGGTCTGATCTGACACCCTTACCAGCTAAGCCTAAAGGCAGTGCCTTGGTTTAGTTTGGATTCTACCTCTACTTTTATTCCCGCTTCATCACAGATCTGTTTTACAATACTCAGCCCGACGCCAAATCCGCCCGCCAAATTTGAACCTCTCTCA
Source organism: bacterium (assembly GCA_018824305.1). GTDB lineage: Bacteria > Campylobacterota > Campylobacteria > Campylobacterales > Sulfurimonadaceae > Hydrocurvibacter. Next base: position 44,380 of record JAHJGM010000033.1, on the reverse strand, counting down.
TAAAGCTCAAAGATCTTATCTATTTTCTCTTTTGCGATACCGACACCCTCATCTGCTATGACAAAACTCTCTTTGGTCAGGGTAAGCGTTATGGTCTTGTTTGGCATGGAGTATTTTATGGCATTTGACAACAGGTTTGAGAAAAGCAGTTTTGCCCTCTCCTCGTCTATGTTTACAAAGGCATCTTCCAGATCGGAGACAATCGAAATATCTTTGGCAAAACAGAGCTCGCCGTAAAACTCTATGACCTCGGCAATTACCTCTTTGAGGTTGATGCTTTGCAGCTCTTTTGTACTACTTGAAAAACTGAGGTATGCAAGAGATTTGTAGATGGAGTAAAGCTGCTTGGTGCTGATGGAGATGTTTTTGAGTATCTTCTCATCATACACACCCTTTTGCATCGCTCTTTTTGAGCTCATCTGGAGTGCCGTTACGGGAGTATTGAGTTCATGAGAGATATCTTGTATGAACTGCTCTATCTGTAAGACCTTTTGGTGGATGGGACGCATAAAAAGTTTGGACAATACAAAAGAGATAAAGACTATGAGTACAAATATAAACAACATAACAGAGAAGAGCTCTTTTTGCAAAGCGAGCAGTTTCTTATGATACTCGTTTGTTTTCACTACGACGTACTCGATATTGAGATGTTCCTGCGGCGATGTGGAGACGAGGAGAGAATACCCCTCTTCCTGATAATACTTACTCTTAAAAACTCTCTTCTCATCGGTTCTCACCAAAAAATACTCATATCCCTCTTCAAGCTTTGGAAGTTTTAGGACTCTGGAGTGCATCTGAGCGTTTATGATAAGCCCCGATATCTGATCGCTGTAATGCTGGAGCTTATAGTATGTAGAGTTTTCAAGTCCGCTTTTTTGCGCTTTGTAATACCAAAAACCCGATAGTATCAAAAACAGAAACGAGGAACCGATATAAAGCGCCAAAAATGAATAAAAAGACCTTTTTTCCAAACTATTCAAATCGGTATCCTTCTCCTCTTACATTGATGATGTGCTCTTTCCCGACATATTTTCTAAGCTCTTTTATAAGCGTTCTGATCGCATCGCCGGAGGGGAGTTCATCATAGTTCCAAAGGTTTTGAAGTATCTCATCGACACTGACTACGCGGTTCTTATGTTTGTAGAGATAATGCAGAAGCTCGCTCTCTTTTGCGCTTAGATGAAAAAGATGTTTTGGAGTCTTGAGCAGATGTGTCTGCGTGTTTAGCTCCATTTCTTCACCGAGTGAGACAATGAGATTCAGCCCAAAATGTCTTTTGATGTTCTCTATTCTACCTGAGAGTTCTTCAAGATCAAAAGGCTTTCGTATAAAATCATTTGCCCCTGCATCAAAAGCATGTTTGAGGTACTTGATGTCGTGAAAAGCGGTTATAAAGATGGTAGGTGTCTGATCGTAAAAGCTTCTCACCTCGCGCAGCAGCGTCAAACCGTCTCCGTCAGCAACATTGATATCAAAGATATACAGATCGTAAGAGCTCTCTTCGCTAAACCTGAGTGCCTCTTTCATACTGTATGTATGCGTCACGCTGTGCGACTCTTGCAAAAAATCTATCAATATATCCGAGAGAACCGTATCATCTTCGAGCAGTAAAATTTTCATGCACTATTATAACTCACAAACTCCTCACAAACTCCAAATATAATTTAAAAAAGAAAAAGGACAGAAGATGAAAAGATTACTCAAAATATTTATGACACTTGCACTAGGAGCCGTACTCCTTCAAGCGGCGGCTTTTGAAAAAGTAGCCAAAGGCGGAGGAACAGAAGTCACGATCAGTTCGGATAAACCGCTCACAACCGGCAATAACAAACTGTTATTTCTGATAAAAGATGCAAAATACAAAGATGCCGCAGTGAGTCTGAAAGTCTTTATGCCCGAGATGCCCGGTATGCCTCAAATGGAAACTGAAACCGATGCAAAAGCCCTAATGGACGGGAAGTATGAGAGCGAAATAAACTTTTCGATGAGCGGGACTTGGCAGGTATGGATCTATATAGCTCCAAAAGAGGGCAAAAAAGTGCGTGTAAGAACATCGCTTAATATTTAAAGAACGGATATGAAAACATTCATCTTTTTGCTTGGATTTGTTGCTCTGTTGCAAGCCCAGACGCTTGACTCCATCATAGAGTATTCTCTAGGCAACCATACCTCGCTAAAGAGTATGCAGGAGAGGTTGTCTGCGATCGAGAATCAAAAAAGCATCTCACGCAACTTCTCAAATCCCGATCTTTCCTTCACACTAAACGACATCCAGTTTGACAATCCCTCAGACAGAACGCTGGAACCGATGCAGTTTAGCTCCGTAAATATCAAACAAAAGATCCCCTATTTTGGAAAACGGGATGCCCAGACGCAGAAAGTGGAATCGGAACAAAGATTTTTGGACATGACTTTAGAGAACCTGAAATCAGAACTTGCCAAAGAGATAAAAATAACGGCATACTCTCTTTGGGAAGTAGAAAAACGAGTCGATATTTTAGATTCATATATAGAGATCACAAACCGAAACATCTCACTCAACGAAGCCTATAACATCACTTCAAGCAACACCCACTTGGCGCTGATGTCCGCAAAACTGGCTTTGAGCGAACAAAAGATCAAAAAAAGTTCACTGCTGAGTCTCAAAAATGCTCTTTATGAAAAGCTCTCCTACCTTGCAGGAGAAAAAATCGATGATCTAGAACTTTCCCTACATGTAAGCAAACCGCAAAGTTTGGTATTTTATCAAGAGAAACTCCTAAACTCAAGTGCTCTGCATGTAAAAGATGCCGAAGTCGCCATACAAAAAGCACAGCTCCATATACAAGAGCTCTCAAGTAAAATAGACCCCTACATACAAGCAGGATATTATTACAGAGAGAACCATCCTGATTATGCGAGCATCTCCATCGGTGCATCACTGCCGCTGTACGGAAGCGAAAAAGAGAGTGAAGAGGCGGCGAGAAAACTGCTTCTTGCCAAAAGCTTTGAAGAGAATGATCTCAAGGAAAAATTGAGCTCAAACATCGCTCAACTCTATGAAAAGATGCAAAACGGCTATGGGGTGTATCAGATCATCACACGGGAGTCTATGCCGCAGATCGAACATCTCTTTGAGCTTGTAGAGGATTCGGTCAAAAACGGTGACACGCTTTTTGAATACATCGATGTACTGAACAAAAAACTAAAGCTCGAGGAACAGCTCATCGGCGTGACCGCTGAGTTTAACAAGACAAAAGCATCTTTGGATGCACTGACGGGAGAAAAATTATGAGAGTTCTTTATATCCTGCTTTTCTTACATGTAAGCATATTTGCTAAAGATGCGACGGTAGAACAGCTCTTTAGCGTACAGACCGTAAAAGTCAAAAAGATCGAGACGGCCCAGAGTAAAAAATACTACGGCTACATCAAAGAAAACGATGCTCTTGTCTATGACGTAAGTCCGAGATTTGGCGGATATATCGAAGTTCTAAAAGCCGACAAGCTCTACATGTACGTAACAAAAGGCTCTCTTTTGGCAACCGTTTACTCTCCCGAAGTACTGCGTGCAAAAGAGGAGTATCTCAATACTCTCAATTACACGAAAAGAATCCCCAACAAGGCGATGCTAGAAAGTGCAAAAGAGAAACTTCTGCTTTTAGGGGTATCAAAAGAGGAGATAGATGCCATACAAACGGATGAAAAAGTATCACGATACACCAATATCTATGCACCCATCAGCGGATACTTATTTGAAAAAAACGTCGTAAACGGTTCAGGCTTTGCAATGAAACAAAAACTTTTTTCACTTGTAAGTCTTGAAGATGTCTGGGTAGAGGTCGCCATCTATCCACAAGACATCAACCTTGTCTCAAGTTTTACAGGATTTAAGATCATCTCTCCCGTGGGAGACTTTCAAGCGACAAAAGAGATGCTTTACCCAAAACTCAGCAAAAAAGATGCTCTTCTGACTCTGCGCCTCGATGTAAAAAACAGAGATGATCTTCTGCTTCCCGACATGTATGTGAGTGTCATGACAGATATGCAAAAAAAGAGTTATCTCACGCTTCCCTCGACTGCCGTCATCTTTAAAAACGCGAAACATTACGTGTTTATTAAAGGAGAATATGAAGGGGAGTATGAACCAAAAGTCATAGAGGCAAAAGAGATGGATGCTCATACTTACATAATCAAGGGTCTCAACGAGGGTGATGAAGTCGTAGACAATGCACTCTTTATGATGGACAGCGACGCACAGATAAACGGACTGTATTAGGAGTTTATGATGATAGAAAAACTGATAGAACTTAGTGTAAAGAACAGATTTTTACTTCTTATCTTTACGCTCATCATCATCGGAAGTTCTATATGGTCGATGAAAAACACTGCACTTGACGCACTTCCGGACATCTCTCCCCCGCAAGTCATACTTCAGATAAAATGGGCGGGGCAATCACCGGACATCATAGACCAACAGGGAACATATCCTCTCATCACCGCCCTGCTCTCAACTCCAAACATAAAGACGGTAAGAGGATTTTCCAGCTATGAAAACGCACTTATCTACATCATTTTTAAAGAGGGAAGCGATATCTATGAGGCAAGAAGCAGAGTCTTAGAACAGCTCTCTTCCATCGGATCGACCCTGCCGCAAAACATGCAGGTCTCACTGGGACCGGATGCAAGCGGTGTAGGCTGGGTCTACGAATACGCACTCTCTTCAAAGACAAAAAATCTCGCACAGCTCAGGACGCTGCAAGATTACTACTATAAAAACGCCCTTTTGGGTGTTGAGGGAGTGAGTGAAGTTGCGACCATAGGCGGTTTTATCCCGACCTATCAGGTCAGCATCAAAAACGATATGCTTGTGCGATACGATCTGGGCATACAAGATATTGCAAAGACACTCAAACAAAACAACGATAACACAGGCGGGCGCATCGTCGTAAAGAACGGCTATGAATGGATGGTTCAGGCAAAAGGGTATGTCCATGATCTCGATGAGATCAGAGATCTCGTTATTACCACTAAAGATGGTATGCCCGTCACTCTTGGCAATATAGCAAGAGTAGAAAAGATCCCCGCAAGCAGACGAGGCATGGCCGATCTAAACGGCGAGGGAGAAGTGGTCGGCGGGATCGTCATCGTAAGATACGGGGCTGATGTCTACAGGACTATCCAAAATGTCAAAAAAAGACTGAAGTTTCTTGAAACTCAAGATGTCAAGATCACGACGACCTATGACAGATCAAGCCTGATCGACAAAGCTGTAGATACGCTCAAGCACACGCTTTTTGAAGAGTCTCTCATCGTCATAATCGTCATCGCACTGTTTTTGATGCATCTAAGAAGTTCACTTATCGTACTTATCGTACTGCCTATTACCATCGGTATGACATTTTTACTGATGAAGCTCTTTGGCATCGGCTCAAATATCATGAGTCTTGGCGGTATTGCCATCGCTATCGGGGCGATGGTGGACGCTTCCATCATCATGATAGAAAACGCCCACCAAACTCTTTTTAAACTTCAGGAAAAAGGAGAAGTAGGCAAAAAAGAGAGAATCGCCGCCATCATAGAATCGTCACAACTAGTCGGCCGTCCCATCTTTTTTGCACTCGTTCTTGTCGTCGTCTCCTTTCTTCCGATCTTTTCTTTAAGCGGTCAGGAGGGGATGCTTTTTTCTCCTCTGGCATTTACGAAAACCTTTGCCATGAGTGCCGGTGCCATTCTTGCCATAACACTTGTTCCCGTACTGATGATCTATTTTTTAGGCGGCAAGATCCCCTCGGAAGAGAAAAACATTTTAAACCGCTTTTTTACATTTTTATATCATCCACTTTTGACATTTGGCCTCAGGTTTAAATATATCATCCTTATTTTACTCCTTGTGTCATTAGCCGCCACGGTTCCTCTTTATAACTCTTTAAAGTGGGAGTTTATGCCCACCCTTAACGAAGAGACATTTATGTATATGCCCGTTACCCCCTATGGGACAAGCATCGATCTAAGCAAAGAGCTCACACAAAGAACGGACAAGATACTCAAAAGCTTTCCCGAAGTAGACACGGTCTTTGGAAAAGGAGGACGCGCAGATACAGCTACGGACCCTGCACCCCTTGGGATGCTTGAGACCATCATTACTTTTAAACCGCAATCAGTGTGGCGCAAAGGGATGACATATAAGAAACTCCAAGAGGAGATGGAGAGTGCTTTACATGTAGCAGGACTTGTAAACTCTTGGACATATCCCATCAAGGGACGCATCGATATGCTGCTGAGCGGTATTCGTACTCCTATCGGGATAAAACTCTACGGCAACGATTCCAAAAAACTGCAGTTTTTTGCCGGTCAGATCGAACAAAAGCTCAAAGCTTTAGATATGACTATGTCCGTATTTGCTGACAAGACGACTGCCGGTTACTACTTAAACATCGATATTGATGAGGAAGCTCTAAAAAGATACAACATCACAAAAGACACACTGCTTAGCTACACATCTTTAGCTATCGGCGGTACTAAAATCTCTACTCTTTATAAGGGACTGGAGCGTTATGCGATCACTATGAGACTTGAAGAGAATGAACGAGATTCCCTGAGTGCTATCAAAAATATCATGATAAAAACACCTCTTGGATTTGTACCGCTCTCTACCTTTGCAGAGGTGACATATAAAGAGAGTCCCTCCATCATCAAAAGTGAGATGGCGCTTCCCGTGACCTATATCTATATCACTCCAAAAGAGGGCGTCAGTTCATCCGAGTACAAGACAAAAGCTCAAGAGGTCTTAAAAGATATCAAGCTTCCTGATGGCTACTACATGGAGTTTGCAGGAGAAAACCAGTATCTTGAATCTGCAATGGCAAAAATCATCTGGATCATCCCTGCCGTCATTCTTATCGTTTTGATCCTTATTTATTTTGCTCTCAAAGATGCCATCGCTTCGCTGATCGTATTTTTTACGCTTCCCTTTGCACTTTTAGGCGGTCTTGTATTTATGTATCTTCTGCATTTCAGTATGAGTATTGCTGTGATCGTAGGATTTTTGGCACTTCTTGGAATCGCCTCCGAATCTGCAATCGTTATGATCGTCTATCTGCAGCAAAGTGTCAAAGACTCATTAGAAAAAAACGGTGCAGATTTTAATGCGGCAGATCTCAAAGATGCAGTTTATGAGGGGGCTGTTCGTCGTCTGAGACCAAAACTCATGACGGTATTTGCCATCATTGCAGGGCTTTTGCCGATCATGTACAGCAGTAGTGTGGGAAGCGAGATCATGCAGCGTATCGCAGCACCTATGATCGGAGGAATTATTACATCGTCGGTATTAAGCTTGCTGATAATACCTATACTTTACGAGATCTACATCAAACAAAAATATATTATAAAATAAAATCTATAGCTTCTTTATCTGCTCTTTATCCTCGTACATCAATGTGTCAAGGACAGAGAGGATATCTTGAAAATTATCATTCTTTTTAAACGATGTCATGCCGTACGAATAACTTATATGAAAACTGTTTTCTTTAAATTTTAACTCTTTTTTCATCAAGAGTTCTCTATTGGTATCCATCAGTAGCTTTACCTGATCTAATGATACGTCATCTCTGAAGATGATCAAAAACTCATCTCCGCCGTATCTGATGAGATCGGCTTTTGTCTTTTTTAGATGCATAGCGGTAAATTCTAAGACCTTATCACCCGCTATATGACCGTAATTATCGTTTATCTCTTTAAAACCATTCATATCTATGAAGATCATTATTCCGGAAGTGTTGAAATATTCATTGCCGTTAATATATTTCGCATGTAGCCATTGTCTGTTATGCGCTTTAGTCAAAGTATCGGTAAAGACAGATTTTTTTAACTTTTCGACCTCTTTGCGAAGAGAAGTCATCTCTTCTAGTATGGCTTCAAGCTTGTTTTCATCTTTCTCTTTTATGGCGGTAATCGCTTCTTGTGCATTACTATCGAGTTTTGCTATATTTGCCGATGTAGTTTCCTGAATTGAGTTGATGGCAGCTAGCTTTTCATCCAATATCTTGTTGACAAGATGCTCTTCGTCCTCTATATTCACGTCATGTTTTAACAGCATATTCGTAAATAACGCCTTATATAAAAGAGGCGGAGCGACTTCAATGTCTGAGAGTTGATATTTTACATGATTGGTTATATCCGTTAGCTCTTTTTTATTTTTCATCATCTATCCATTAAATCTTCTAATCAAGTCCCATTTTTGAAGGATTGAGTATATTGTTTGGATCAAACGCTTTTTTTATCGCTTTAAAAAGGTTCATCTCCTCCTGTGTAAACGCCATATGCATGTATGGAGCCTTTGCAAGACCGATACCGTGTTCCCCGCTTAGGGTTCCGCCTAAGTCTATTGTAGCCTGAAACACCTCTTCAATAGCTTTATAAGCAATTTTAACCTGTTCAGGGTCTTTGCCGTCTACCATAACGTTTGTATGGACATTCCCATCTCCCGTATGTCCAAAACACGGGATCTTTACATTGTATTTTTCAGCGATCGCATAAAATCTCTCCAGCAATGCAGGAAGCGCCGAACGAGGCACAGTGACGTCTTCATTCAACTTTTTGCTTCCATAAACACTTAAACTCGGTGAAGCGTTACGTCTTGCAAACCAAAGATCGGCCGCTTCTGCTTTTGTAGTAGCTATCTTAAAATCACTGCATCCGTTTTCACGAAATACTTTTTCAATAATTGCGAGCTGAAACTCCAGATCATCTTCCATATTTCCATCCACATCAGTCACCAAAATAGCCCCCGCATCCACAGGAAGACCTTTTTTGAAAGTCTGTTCGACTGCACGGATGGTAAGATTGTCCAAAAACTCCATCGCGACAGGTGTCACACCGCTCGCCATCGTCTTATAGACCGCTTCCATCGCCTGATGTACACTGTCAAATATCCCCATCGCTGTTTTTGTAAGCTTTGGTTTTGAAAGAAGTTTTAATGTGATCTCCGTCGTTACGGCAAGCGTACCCTCTGAAGCGATCAGAATACCGCTGATGTTATAACCTGCGACATCTTTGATCGTCTTTTTACCGGCTTTTATGACATCACCGTTTGGAAGTACAGCGCGCATCGCCATGACATAGTCTTTTGTGATCCCATATTTTGCAGCACGCATCCCGCCTGCGTTTTCACTGACGTTTCCGCCTAATGTCGAATATTCTTGAGAAGCCGGATCCGGCGGATAAAACAGACCGACGGCTTCAACGGCACGTTGGAGTTCCATGTTGATGACACCCGGCTGAACGACCGCGACCATATTTTGCATATCGATTTCTAAGATCTTGTTCATATGTTTTTCCATAGCAAGTACGATACCGCCGCTGCTTGGAAGCGCTCCGCCTGTAAAACCGCTGCCTGCTCCGCGCGGAACGATGACGATCCTATGTTCGTTACAATATTTCAGGACATCGCTCACATCCTGCTCGTGACGAGGAAAGATCACGGCATCAGGCTCAAAACGTTCACGTGTCGCATCGTAAGAGTACGCCAACAAATGTGCTTTATCACTGTATATATTTTCACTGCCGACAATACCTGCAAAGTTTTCTAAGTGTTTTTTATCTATCACTTTTCATCCTTGATATCAAAATCATTTAAAAGAGAGGTCAAATTTTGTTCTTTGTTTTTTATGAGATTATAAAGCTCTTCGTTTTTCGGATTATTTTCTACCAAATACTCATAATAAAAGGGATCATACGCGTCAAGTCTGCCGCTTCCTTTACCGAACCAGTTTGCATTTATCTTCTCTACCCGTGAGTAAAACGGTAACTGCAGAGACTCTTGTTTGAGTGGAGCGGCAGTTATTTGAAGTATCGACATGCTTTGGCAATCAAGCGTAAAAAGATTTTCGTGTATATAGAAATATAAAAGACCGACAGATGCCGCTTCGCACATATCTTTAAAATCCTTTTTCAAAGGTGTCGGATGACCGTTAGATGAAAGCATCGTAGCAAAAAGATCGGGATGTACCCATTCTAATGTAGGCAAAGCCTTTGTTATACGATGATATATCTCCTCGTTCGGCGCGATCAGAACTGCTCTTGAATATCCATATGCAAGCACCGCTTCATCTCCGATGGAGACATCCCATTTGCCGCTCGGCAAAGAGTTTTGCTTCAAAACATCATAACTGCTTAGTTTTAAGACCGCTGTCTTTGCCTCTTTATCAAAGCTCTTTACAACTGCACTTTTAAGTATCAGACTATGATTCTCATCTATATGTTTTATTACAAAACCGCTCATTCCCACATCGACATTATCTATTTTAATAGTAGCCTTATCCTCGTCTACACCTATAATAGGCTGTGATATTGAACTAGCAAAACCGATCATATACAGTGACAAAAATAACGCTAAATATCTAACCATAAAAATTCTCTCTTTTTTTCTTTGGATTATATCAAAGAAACCTTAGACTTTTTGCTTAACTTATTATATTTCATAAAGCGGCAAAGAAGTCTTTTATAAGTCAAGTTTTGATAGTCTTACAATCTATTTTATTTTTAGGTTAATTGATGTTACGTTTTTTGTTACTTTTTTTTATTCCGATGGTTCTTTTTTCATCGCAAGTCAAATATCTTCGTTGGGATGACGGAGAAACCTATCTTATGTTCCTTCAAAGATTAAATTTATCAAACAAGCCGCTTTATTATAACCTCGACAAAGATGACAAACAGATCACGGAGGAGATCAGAACAGGTGTTAACTATCAGATTTTAGAAGATAATAACGGATCGATCGAACAGATACTGATCCCCGTCAATGACGAACTTCAGATCCACATCACGAAAGAACATGAAAACCTCGATTTTGAGGTCATACCGATCATCAGCGAGACAAAGAAAGAAGCCTTTACTCTAGAGATAAACAACTCTCCCTATTATGACATCATCAAAGCGACAAACTCAAAAAAGATAGCACAGATCTTTGTAGAGGGATTTAAAAACTCACTAAACTTCAAGGTAGATATCCACAAGGGTGACAAACTCGTTATGATCTATGACCGTATGTACAGACTAGGAAAGCCTTTTTCTATGCCGACACTGGATGTATCGATGATCCAGATGGGCAAAAAACGCCATTATGTGTATAGATATACCGATGACAGGTTCTATGATGAAAGCGGCTCCGAAGTGGAAGGCTTTTTACTGGCCCGTCCCGTTAGAGGCGCGAGAATAAGCTCAGGTTTTACCCTCAAAAGATGGCACCCCATCTTACATAAATACCGTGCCCATCTGGGTATAGATTACGCAGCCCGCCCAGGTACTCCTATCGTTGCAGCAGGAAGCGGAAGAATCGTATTTTGCGGCAGAACAAACGGCTATGGCAACTTGATAAAGATATCCCACACAGATGGCTATGTAACGCTTTACGCGCACCAAAAATCTTTTAAAAGCGGTATAAGACGAGGAAAATATGTCAAGCAGGGACAGATCATCGGTTATGTCGGCACAACGGGACTCTCTACGGGACCGCATCTTCACTTTGGTCTCTATAAAAATGGTCGTGCGATAAATCCGGCTCGTGTGGTAAGGGTCACCACAAATAAACTCAAAGGCAAAGATAAGGTCGCATTTGACAAACTCAAAGACAACTTGAACCAAAGTGTAGATCTGTATCTCAAAGCTGCAACAAAACCTGAGCTAATAGGAGAGTATAAACCCATCTATTATGTAAACAAAGATGGTGTCCAGATCGAAAGCAGCAAAAATGCAAATGTACCAAATGATGAAAACATAAACTAACTCTTACGATAATTACTCAAGTAAACGATATAATTTCCTACTTACATGTAGGAAATTATATGAGCCCGATTATCAAAGAAACCACAAAACTTGAAAACCCCTCTTTTGTAAAACCTCTTCTTATCCACTATAAACAAAACGATATTCACAGGACTTGGGAAGCTGTCAACAGTCATGACAGTGTTTCGATACTTCTGTTTCATAAGGATCTTGACTCATTCGTGATCGTAAAACAGTTTCGTCCGCCGGTTTTGTTAAACAATAAAACCGACGGCATGATGTATGAACTTTGTGCCGGCATCGTCGATAAAAATCTCTCCCTAAAAGAGATAGCAAAAGAGGAGATCTTCGAAGAGTGCGGATATGAAGTGGCGTTGGACGATATCACTGAAATAACATCATTTTATACAAGCGTAGGGATATCAGGAGCGAAACAGACACTCTTTTATGCTCCTATTGACGAAAGCATGAAAGTAAATGAGGGCGGTGGTCTGGAAGAGGAAAGTATTGAGGTCGTTTATCTAAAAAAAACTGATGCAAAAAAATTCATCTTAGATACGAACTTCCAAAAAACTCCCGGTTTGATGGTTGCCTTTTATTGGTTTTTTGACGAAAACAACTAAAATATGTATATAATCTTAAAATGCAAAATATGAAATCATTAAGCGATAAAGCACACAAACTTATACTCATCGGTTCATCAACGGGTGGACCCGGTCATATTGAGAGAATACTTACATCTCTTCCTGATGATTTTGACGCAACCATCATCATAGCGCAACACATGGGGGATGAATACCTTCAAAGTTTTGCTACCAGACTTGACAGAGAGTCTAGAGTAAGAGTCTCACTGGCACAAAACAGCCAAAAGATAGAAAATGCTCATATCTATATCTGTACTAAAAAAAGTGAGTTGGATTGTAGTGATGCCATGAGTTTTACAGTCTCTGAAAACAACCATAGCAACTATAATCCAAATATCGACTCTCTGTTCAATTCAGCCGCAAAGATCAAGGGGCCTTGCAGAATCCTTGCTATTATTATGACAGGAATCGGAGATGACGGAGTTGCAGGGATGAAAAACCTCTCAGACCACGGTGCCGATACGGTAGCGGAATCTCATGAGTCTGCCATCGTTTATGGAATGCCTATGAGAGCAGCAGAGGTCGTAAAAGATATCAAGATTCTCCCTCTGGAAGAGATCATAAAATATATCAATAAATTTGGAGAATAGATGTTTAGTTTTTTTAAAAAAAATAAAAAAGATGTACAAACAACTAATAAACCGGCAGTAGTTGAAATCGAAGACTATAGTGATGTAGCTCCAATCGGCAAATATATCAAAGAGCAAACAGGTATAAATTTTGACAGACAACAGGGTATCTTAAAAAGTAAAATGACCAGCTTTTGCAAGATAAGAGATATAAGGAGTTTCCAAACATGCCTGAGACGAGTCCTTGCTGAGTCGGAACTCAAACAAGACCTCATTAACTACATAACGACGAATGAAACATATTTTTACAGAGAACTTAGACAGATACATGATTTTGTAGATCATGTAAAACAAGAACATAAAAAAGTAGACATACTGTGCGCACCCTGTGCAAGCGGAGAGGAACCCTATTCCCTTGCGATCGCTCTGTTAGAGGCAAATGTCTCGTATCATGAATTTACCATTACGGCGATCGATATAAGCACAGAAGCGTTAGAGCTTGCAAAACGTGCGATCTATAAAGAAAGAAATGTAAAAAATCTAAGTGATGATTTGAAGTCAAAATATTTTGACTTTAAAGAGAATAATTATGTTTTAAAAGAGCAGATAAAAAATCTAGTGACATTCGCACAGATAAACGTCTTTGAAAAAGAGTTTCAAGAACTTGGCAAATTCGACTATGTATTTTCAAGAAACATGCTCATCTACTTTGACAAAGAGACCAAATTAAAAGCAAAAGAGATCTTGGAATCCATGTTAAAAGATAAAGAAAAAGCCGTATATTTCGGTCACGCCGATCTGTATTAAATATTACCAGCTGTATTTGATCATGGCTTGAAAAACATTCGTTACGACTCTTGTCTGAAAGTTGAGATCAAGCGGTTTTTGCGTGTAATAATGCCACTCCGTCCCGATAGAAAGTTTTTGCATATCCGAAACTTTTAAGATGTCTGCCAAAAATTGGTTTTGAGTCGTCACATCATATTCCGTCCAATCGACAAAACCCGTCATATAAAACATATCTTTTAACTTTTTAGTTGTATAAAAAGCTGTCAGCTGATAAGTATCTTTACCGATGTTTTGGTTTTTTCTATACATGTCCACACCCAAAACATCAAACCCGCCGACTTCTAAATCTACGCCCATCCCATATAAAAATGCATTATATTTATCTCCTGCATTGTATTGAAAAGATACATAAAGCTGTTTTACGATTGAATGACTCAGATCTTTGCCCGAAAGCGTACTCAGATTTATTCTCGGTGCGATCTCTCCGTAAAGATCCGTTTTATCATCATGATATTTGAACTTATCATCGGCAATACAATAATCAGCGAACATATAGAGAGTACCATATTCGATACTTGTGAAGTTTTCTGCCGTAATTGTGGTCTTAGCACCATTATTCGTATCATATACGTAGCTGTTACCGTCAAAGTCCCCATAAAGTAACTGTATATTTGATGTTGAAAAAGCAAAAGTGGCAGACGATAGCATGAGGAGGAGGAATAATATCGTTCTAATGAAAAATCCTTATTTTATAAAAAAATATTTTATCATAATTTTTTACCCATAAACTATGAATATTCTATTTAAAATTAGGGTAATATAGTATTGTAACTTTGATGTTACAATCAAGAATAAAGAGCAGTGAATGATAAAGATTATAAATACTGAAGAGTTCTCATATTTCTTAAGAGTAAACAGAAATGAGATCATTAAAAAATGGCTTGGAAAAAGTGAAGTCCAAAATGTACTACACAAACATTCCCTGCCTTTTATAGACAAAAACACACATATATTCCACGAATTTTGTGACTGCTTCATCAGCGTGCTTCAATGGAATTCTACGATATCCGAATGCCAAGCTAAAATGGGTTTTTTACAGCTGCTAAACAACTATAATGTCACTTCTGCCGAACTTTTTACAATGATTACAAGACTCAGGACTTCAGTTGAAGAGATAATCTTTGAAAATGGCAATCTTTCTTTTAGTCTACAGTCAGAGATAGAAACTCTGGCGTTAGAGATGGCAAACGAACTCTCTTCCAATTTTGAAATCGTCAGAGACGGCAAATATGACTATAAAAGTGAAAACTCCAACCTTTTGACCGAATATAAAAAAGCTGTCGATCTAAGCAACATCGTCTCAAAAACAAATCCAAAAGGGGTCATCACTTATGTCAATGAGCGATTTTGTGAAATATCCGGTTATACAAAAGATGAATTGATCGGAAAACCCCATAATATCATAAGACATCCCGATATGCAAAGAGAAGCATTTAAAGATCTATGGGATACCATCAAATCGAAAAAAAGCTGGCATGGCATCGTCACAAATATGAAAAAAGACGGCGGTCAATACATCGTAGACACCACGGTCGTACCTATTTTAGATGTGGATGGCGATATTACAGAATACATTGCGATCAGACATGACATCACAGAACTAGAAGAGACCAAACAGCAACTCAGAACTATCAATAAAGCGATGAAAAACAAAGTAGACGAACTTTATACGATGACCAATTCTCTAGAAGAAAAAGCAAATAAAGACAATCTGACCGGCATAAACAACAGAGATAGTTTTGAAGAGAGTTTCTCAACCGAGATCAAACGTGCAAAAGAGAGCAATCTGCCTTTATCTCTGATGCTTTTTGATATAGACAACTTCAAGTCGATAAACGACACATACGGACATCAAGCCGGAGACAGTATCTTAATCGATATGACAAGCATTATCTCCAACAATATAAAGACAAGCGATATATTCGCGAGATGGGGCGGTGAAGAGTTTGTTATTTTAATGGTCAATACTTCACTTGAGGGCGCGCTTAACCTCGCTGAAAAGTTAAGAGAGCTTATAGAAGTTCATCGTTTCAATTACAGAGACAAGATCACGGCAAGTTTCGGTGTTACGGAGTTTGATAGTGAAGATGACAAGACGACACTTTTCGAAAAAGCGGATGAAGCTCTTTATGTAGCCAAAAAGAACGGAAAGAACAGAGTGGAGATGAAGACTACAGTGTAAACTGCTTAAAGATGGAGGGCACAAACAATGGTAATCAAAATTTGTAAAAACTACTCAAAAGCAAATAAGTTCGCAAAAAAACTCACTTTAAACTTTCCGAATGCAGAGATCAAAATAAAATCCTGCATCAGAATGTGCAAATACTGCAAATCACAACCTACTGCAAACATAGATGGAATCAAGACCAAAAAGAAAAGTATCAAAAAGTTTATAAGAGTACTAAAAGAAGAAAATAAAGACTAAAGATTATGGTGCGCCCGAGAAGATTTGAACTTCCACACCCGTAGGGCACTACCACCTCAAGGTAGCGTGTCTACCATTCCACCACGGACGCACAGAAAAAGAGTTTGTCAGCCGAAGCTGACATGAGGTTTTATCGGAGATTAACCGATGAATGGGTTAGCATATAATGCTATAAGAGCGATTACAAGTGTATAGATAACTTGTGCTTCGATCATTGCTAATGCGATGAACATAGTAGTCATTAGTTTTCCACCAAGACCCGGGTTACGTGCAGTACCAGCGATTGTAGCAGCAGCAGTATGACCCATACCGATAGCACCACCAAGAGCAGCAAGACCAAGACCAACACCAGCAGCGATAAGTGCGAATCCAGCAACTGATGCACCATCAGCAGTGTTTAGAGCGATTTTTGCAGTTTCTGCATCAGCAGCAAAAGCAGCGCCAACTAAAGTTAGCATTAAAACTAGAATCTTTTTCATAAGTTTCTCCATATAAAATTTTACCAAAGTCTGTTCGGCTTGCGTATCCCTACTAAACACTTTGAACGCGTGATTGTACTCAAAGTAAGTTTAAAGTTTGTTTTAGTTTGCACGGCCTAAACCGATTTTATTGCCTTTAAACTCTAATATTTCCACTTTTATAGCATCGCCTTCGCTTAATACGTCTGAGACTTTATCTACTCTGCCATCAGATATTTTAGAGATATGTAAAAGCCCGTCAACACCGCCTGGAAGTTCTATAAATGCACCAAAATCGACTATCTTTTTGACTTTACCCTCAACTATATCACCGACTTTATACTCAACTTTATTTACTTTTGCAGATGAAGCGATATTTTCAATATGTTCCTGTGCAGCGGACAGTGAATCTTTGTTTGTGCCGGAGAGTTTGACTTTACCGACTTTTTTATCTATATCTATAGCTACTTCGAACTTCTCTATGATCTCACGGATAGTTTTTCCCGCTTGACCGATGATATCGCCGATGATGCTAGGGTCAACATGGAAGATGCTTGTAGTAGGAAGGACACCGTCGTTAAACTCTATCTCGCCAATCGCCTCGTTCATGATATCAAGAATATGAGAACGTCCCTCTTTTGCTTGATAGAGAGCTTGTTTAAGAACATCCAAGCTGATACCGCCGAGTTTAATGTCCATCTGCATCGCTGTGATACCGTTCTTTGAACCCGTAACTTTAAAGTCCATATCGCCATCATGATCTTCAAGTCCCATAATATCGCTCAATATGACATGTTTGTCACCTTCACTGACCATCCCCATAGCAATCCCTGCGATAACGTCAGATGTCTCTATATCAGCCGCGCGAAGAGCCATGTAACCGCCGCATACCGTTGCCATCGATGATGAACCGTTTGATTCAAGTATCTCTGAAACTAAACGTATCGTTTGACCGTCATCATTTAAAATAGGTTCGAGTGCACGTTTTGCTAAGTTTCCGTGACCAAGCTCTCTACGTCTTGGAGCACCGACCGGTGAAGCCTCTCCCACTGAAAAACCGGGAAAGTTATAATGTACCATAAAGCTTTCGTTTTGAGTTGCAGAATCTGTCAGGTTTTCATACATTTGAGCATCTTTTGGACCGCCCAATGTAAGAGTTACCAATGCTTGTGTCTGACCGCGGGTAAAGAGACATGAAGAGTGAGCTGATGGAAGCACATTTGTATCAATCGTGATAGGACGTACTTGATTTACCGCTCTGCCGTCTGCGCGCACATTATCATGTAATATCATGTTTCTGACTACATCACGTTTTACAGTTTCTACTGCATTTTTAAGATCAAGTTCACACCACTCAGGTTTCTCTTTTAAAATTGCTTTTCTCAAAGTTCTAAGCGCAGTCGAACGCTCACTTTTTGCCATCTGAACAAGAGCGGCTTTTATATCTGAGATATGTTTTTGTGCCACATAAGCAACCATCTCTTCATCGATATGATGCGCTTTTAGCTCTAATGGTTTCACTGTTTTGCAATATGGTTTAAACTCTTGTTCATAAAGAGTATTTGAACTTTTCAATATTGCCTGCGCTTTTGCCAAGATATCTATCAACTCATCTTCGGGCATTGCGTTTGATGAATGTATCTGCATCGTTTGAGCGATAAGTGCTGGATCTAGCATAGGATCAACCATAGGTATTTCATTCATCTCAACTTCAGTCGAGCCAAGAGACCTCATCTCTATCATCAATATATCATCTTTCGTACCTGAAAGATAAAGATCAAAAGTCGAGTTATTCAGCTCTTTGATAGTCGGATTAAATTTCAACTCTCCATCGACCTTAGCAACACGCACACCGCTGATAGAAGAAGAAATATCAATATCTGAAACATATAAAGCAGCTGAAGCTGCATTCAATGCAAGTACTTGTAGATCGGCATCCTCATCGACACTTAAAACCATAACCGTGATCTGTGTAGGATGACCAAAACCTTTTGGAAAGATCGGTCTAAGAGATCTGTCGACGATGCGAGATGTCAATGTCTCAAAATCGCTGGGTTTTGTTTCGCGTTTAAAAAATCCGCCAGGAATCTTTCCTGCTGCGTATGTTTTTTCAATATATTGGACAGTTAAAGGTAAGAAATCATCCTCTACGACTTCTGTCTCATCTATAACAACTGTCGCAAGTATGACAGTGTTGCCGCATCTCAGCCATGCTGCACCGTTAGCTTGACGTGCTACTTCATTAAATGAGTAGCTTTCCTCTTTATTTGTTAGTGCTAAATTAACATCGTATTTCAATTCTTGTCTCCTAGTAATTTTTCTATAGTCTCATTCTCGACATTATCGAGACTTTCATAATAACAGCTTGTTTGAACATAATCTTCTATAGCTTGTATATAAAAAATATTATCAGCTAAAGGTTCAAGGGCTTCTAATACTGCTTTTGGCAATATCGGAACTGCTATATAGACTGCTTTTGGCTGCATCGAAAGAACTGTCTTTAGCCCGAGCATGAATTTCGTCCCGGTCTCACTACCCTCATCCACAAGCAAAACGATCTTGTCTCTCAGTGATATAAGCTGTCTGCCTTTTCTGTATCTATAAGTATAACTTAATATTTTATCTTCATGCTTTCTATGAGCTTCGCCATAAATATAATCATATTCTATCCCAAATGAGCTGACTAACTCCTCATTTATGACAATCTCTTCAGTTTCACTCACACGAGCGACTTCACAATCATCATTATTCGGGGCATAAATAGGTGCACTAAATAAAAAGTCTATTTTATTGTGCGTCTTGTTCGTCAGATATGATGCCAAAACGAGTCCACCCGATGAGATCGCTATCACTTTCCAGTCTTCACTTTTCATTTGTGACATAGGGATAATATCTTTTAGCCTTATAGCGGCATTCTCTCTACTTTCGAGCATTACTTTATTACATTTCATTATTCGCCCTTTATAGATTTTGGAATTCTATAATTCATGTCAGCACCGCCTATGGGTTTTAATGTTACCGTAAAGAATATATATCTATCTTCTATTTTAGATGCCGTATTGGAACTTAATATCGGGCGAACATTCTCTACATATCTAAGTCCGAAGTCCCAGCATCTCTTACTATATAAAAAACCTATCTCTGAACTTTTCTTTAGCGCTGCTTGAACATCATAATTATAATTTCCAAAATAGCTATAATGGTCATTATATTTATATGTCAATGAAGATGTCAAATATCTTGTAAATCTGGGAGTTGAGCTTGTCGGTTCGATAAAACTGTCTTTATAAAGATATGAAAGTTTTACTTTTACTCCTGAATCGGTGTATGAAAGGGAATTGATAGTTTTTGATATCTGATGCTGGGTATAGTTATAAAATGTATCGTTATAGTAATTGATCGTCTTGCTTATGTCATAATCGAGTTCATTTTCCACATCACCTAATTCTCCCTTGCCTGATGCATAAGATATTTGCTGAGAAAGCTTATGATACAAGAACTGGCTTCCATTCGTATCAAAAAGATACTGGGAAAAATCCAAACCTACATTTTCAACGACATCGCTGACCGTATAGAACTTGCATACATCTGCGGTAGGATATAAGGCACAATCCGTTTTCTCAGTCTTATAAAATCCATAGGCAGCCTCTGAACCCGGTTTGACATATTCCAAACCGAATGTCATCGTATGCGTAAAGTCCTCATAAGCTTTTGTCATGTTTGTCTTTACGTCAAAAATATTGTATTGTCTTAAAAGAACTCCGTCAGGATAGCCATTACTTGTTTGAACAGCGGTAGGATCGACTGTTCCGCCAAAAGTGATATGTTCTCCATACAGTACAGATTCATAGCTTAGATTAATATATTCGTCAAAAATGGAGGTCTGAACCGAGACGGGAACATTTAACGTACTCTGTAATGCATTTGTCCCGAGCTCCCTATAAAGATTTGTCGATGTAAAGTCTATGTCGTACATCAAATGATCGTCTAAGAAAGTCGATAAATAGTTATGATATTGAAGGGTCGGCAGTTTTTGGACAGTTTTTGCATTGCTTTCTAATGCAAGATTTTGGTAATACTTAAAGTATGTCCCGAAATAATTTCTATCAGTATTGTAAAACATATTGACTTGAGATAAAACCTGATTCGATGTAGCGTTATTGATCGTATCGGCAGTTGAAAGGTTTATGTAATCCACATCGTTCATATGGCTTATATCTGCATATATTCCTGACTGCCCGTCTAAGTCAAAACCAAACCATCGATTTAAAAAATCATCATTGGTATACTGAAAATTAAATCCGTAATGAGTATCATGTGCCAAACTATTTAAAGTAACATACTTCGAATTTTCTTTAAAATACCCTGTAGTAAAAGACCCGCCTGATGTCTTAGAATCTGCAAATCTGAATGTCTCATACGAACCGCTTCCGCGCAAAGTCCTTACTTGCGGCTTAAGCTCCAGGTCCCACCAGTTAGTAAGAGCGATATAAATGGGCTGTTCATAATAAAACCCTTCATCCGAAGAGATACCAAATGCAGGGATCAAAAGACCAGAACGTCTCGTAGTGTCAAGTGAATATCCAAAATATGGCATATAAAAAATCGGGATATCATAGATGTAAAGTCTGGCATTCCAGAGATTCATCCATTTGCTTTCACCGTCATAGTTAGATGAGCTAAACTTTATTTTCCAAAGCGGCTTATTCGGATTACATCCCGATATCATGCCTGTAGTCACATCATAATATTTGTCTTTGATGTTACCTTCATCAGCGCTCATCCAAAGTTGGCTTTTTTGCTCTAACATGTAAAAAGGCTTAAATACTCTCTCTTTATCCGAGATATTTAATCTTGCGTAATCGCCAAGAAGCTGATAATTCGAACCTTGCGTAGCTCGAACATTTCCAAAAAGTTCTAGATTGCCGTTTTCTCTATCATAAATCGCATCCGTCGCACTGATATAATAATCTTTATACAGTACGACTACATCGCCGCTTGCTTTTACTATACCGGCATTGTTATCTAGATGAGAGGCGTATACTTCTACTTTATCCGCACCAAAAAGATAAAGTGGAAATAGAATCAGTAGCAGCCAAAGTTTACGCATCTATCACCAATGTCTTTGCACTCAAGTCATGCCAAGCTTGTCTGGATGGATTTAATATACCCCATAAAAATCCAAGATACATGATCATCTCACTGATCACTCTAAAAACAGCTCTGTTAAAAGATACGACCAGCTTTGGATTTTCCATTGTTGCGATCTCGATCACTCTTATTTTTGTGACGATCTTGCCTAAACTGGCTCCGTACATGGTAACAAACAGTGTCTGATATACGATCTTTAAAGCCATATATTCAAGAACGAAAGAGTTCGTAAGGTCTATGATCTGTTCCATATTTGTCGCTTGTACAAAATAGTTCCATATGATTGCGATAAATACAAAAGACAGAAGCATCTCATCAATTAAAAAAGCCAATGCCCTTTTTTGTATGGATGCTAATGCAAACTGCTCCCGGTCTAGCAGATTCTCGATCTCTTCATTCATCTATTCAAGTGCCTGATACGCTATATCCGTACGAAGCTTTTTGCCTACATAATGAACTTGTCCGCAAAGCATATACGCTCTGTCTCTTGCTTGTTTGATCGAATCACCCGTACCGACACAGACCAGAACGCGTCCGCCTGTCGCATAAAGGATGCCGTCCTCTTTTTTCACGCCCGCATACGAGATATGCGTATTTTCTTTTATCTCATCATGAACTATCTCATCTACCACTATCTCAGCGGGAATAGAATCAGAATATGGATAGTTACCGCTTGCCATCACGACACCTACGGCAAATTTATTTTCAAACTCTACATTCAGTTCATCGAGTTTACCCGTCGCTGCTTTATAAAACAGTTCACGTGCAGGGGTTTTCATAAGCGGCATCAAGATCTCGCACTCAGGATCGCCAAAACGCACATTGAACTCTAATGTGATCGGCTCGCCTTTGACAATCATAAGACCGATAAAAAGAACGCCCTCAAATGGTGCGCCCTCTTTTTGCATCCCCTCAAGCGTAGGACGGATGACTCTCTCTTTTACTTTCTCATAGATCACATCATCCACTAAAGGCGTCGGAGCGTATGCCCCCATACCGCCTGTATTTGGACCTTCATCGTTATCCATCAGACGTTTATGGTCTTGTGCTGCTGGAAGCAGGATGAAATCTTTTCCGTCACAGATCGCAAACATAGAAAGCTCATACCAGTCTAAGAACTCTTCAACGACTACTTTTAGACCTGCATCTCCAAAACTTTTTCCGCTGAGCATCTCTGAGACTGCGATTTTTGCCTCATCGTGAGTCATTGCGATGATTACGCCCTTGCCCGCACAAAGCCCGTCAGCTTTAACGACAACAGGAATAGGAAGCGTATCTATAAATTTAAAAGCATCTTCGATAGAATCGGTCTCTATATAACGGGCTGTGGGAATATTGTATTTTGCCAAAAAGTTTTTCATATAGACTTTTGAACCCTCTAAACGAGCAGCTTCTTTGCTTGGTCCAAATATCGTCAGGCCTTTTGCTTTAAAGATATCGACTATGCCCTCAGTTAAAGGGGCTTCAGGTCCTACGATCGTCAGATCGATCGCGTTTTCTTTTGCAAAATCCGCAAGTTCACTATAATCTTTGATAGAGAGATTTTCTCCTAAAGTGTCAGTAGCACCGTTTCCAGGGGCAAAATACAGCTTCTCTACGACAGGGTCTTTTTTTAACATACGTCCTATCGAGAATTCACGTCCACCGCTACCAACAACTAAAATATTCATCAAACAATCCTTGAAATTATAAAATCTATAAAAAAATAGCTAATTTAGATTACTAGAATAATCTAAATTAGCTATTTCAGCCCGAGCAGCCGTTGTGCAAATCGCTTTGGTTCTCAAAGCAAAAAAATTAGCAAAACGAGAATCTTATCAGGCGACAGTCTCTCGGCAGAGTTAACCTACCTCAAACGAGATCATCGACACACAAAGATTTCTACAAAGTTCGCTAGATGTATACGTAGAACCCTCTCATAAGCACGTAGTCGAACCACTCAGACTGTTAAAATTATACACTTTTTTTGCTTACTTAGTTATAATACACCCCATGAATTACTATGTAAATGAGCTAAAAGCGCTCAAAAAATCAAATCGTTACAGAACAAGAGAAATCGTTGATTATAGTTTAAAAGATTTCGCTTCAAACGACTATCTCGGTCTTGCTTCAAATAAGGAGCTACATATCCTTACATGTAAAGAGCTCTCACTCAATCCCGTTCACAGTCCAAAAGCTTCACTTCTTGTAAGCGGATATCATCAGATACATAAAGATTTCGAGGCGACACTGTGCGAGGTCAACGGTTTTGAAGACGCTGTAGTTTTAGGCAGCGGATTTAATGCAAATATTGCCCTTATAGAGAGTCTTGTGCGAAAAGGCGATACCCTTTTTATGGATGAAAAGTTCCATGCTTCGGGTGTTCTGGCAAGTAATTTGAATGAGCTGCATGTAGAGTTTTTCAAGCATAACGATAGCGACGAATTAAAAAGACTCCTTCAAGCTTCAGATGCAAAAAGAAAAATAGTCGCGGTTGAGGGTATCTACTCAATGGATGGCGATCTGATGGATGAAAAGATATTTGCTATTTGTGACGAAGAGGATGCGATACTCATCGTGGATGAAGCTCACAGCAGCGGAGTTGTAGGCGAAAATCTTATGGGTGTCTATGACCTTTTTGATATAAAGATAAAACCAAACTACATCAAAATGGGTACACTCGGCAAGGCTTACGGAAGCTTTGGCGCTTATATCCTCGCCTCCTCCCACATTGTCGAGTACTTGACAAACCGCGCCAAACCCATCATCTATGCCACTTCACTTTCGCTGTATGACACGCTTTTGGCACACAATTCATTGAAATATATACTCCAAAACAAAAGAGAGTTCAAAGAGAAGATAATCGCGCGCCAAAGAATAGTCAAAGAGATTCTACATGTAGATACTCCCTCTCTTGTCGTCCCTATCATCATAGGAGACAATAAAAAAGTGATCGATATAAGGGATGAACTTCGCAATGAGGGTTACATCATAGGCGCCATCAGACAACCGACCGTCGAGAGTGCCATCTTGCGTAT
The DNA here is from genome assembly GCA_018824305.1 of bacterium. Lineage (GTDB taxonomy): Bacteria > Campylobacterota > Campylobacteria > Campylobacterales > Sulfurimonadaceae > Hydrocurvibacter. Next base: position 19,505 of record JAHJGM010000033.1, on the reverse strand, counting down.
CATCGCAAGAATCGATGATGACATCTCTGTTTTTCAAGAGCTATGCGAAAGAGTAAAAAGGCTGCTAGATGAAAGTATCTAAGCTTCATATTACACATAAAGAAAAAACTTTAGTCGATATCGATTTTAGTATCGGTTCGTCACTGGCACTTGTGGGACAAAGCGGAAGCGGTAAAAGTCTCAGTATAAAAGCTCTTTTAAACATGCTTCCAAACGAGATGCGATCGACCTTACATGTAGAGAGCGATTTTAATCTGATCGCGGGAGAGACCATAGGATTCGTTCCGCAAAACCCTTTTACGGCACTCTCTCCGCTCACAAAGATAAAAGACCAGATATTTGTACCCTTGAAGGAGATAGAAACGCTTTTTTCTCAGGTAAACCTAGAGCTTTCACTGCTTGAACGCTATCCTCCGGAACTCTCTGGCGGACAGCTTCAACGCGTCATCATCGCCATATCGCTTAGCACCAACCCAAAACTTCTGCTTCTTGATGAACCCACGACTGCTCTTGATCCGCAGACTAAAATCACGATAATCGATTTAGTCAAAGAACTTCAAAGCAGATTTGGATTTAAGATCCTGTTTGTCACCCATGACATGAGTTCCGCAAAAATGCTTTGTGATGAAATCTGCGTCATAAAAAACGGAAAAGTTATAGAATTTGGTAAAATGACAGACGTATTACAATCTCCACAAGACAACTATACAAAAACACTCATAGATGCAAACTTTGCAAACAGGAAATTTCGCGAATGAAAAAAACAATTATCTCTATTATTTCACTTATCTTTATATCGCCTTTCTTACTCGTCGGCTATTACTTCACGCAGTATAACTATGATCTGGATAAACTGATAAACTACAAACCGATGCTGACAACTAGGATCTATGACAGAAACGGCGAAAAAATAGCAAATCTTTTTAATGACGAGCATAGATATTACGCTAGTTTCAATGAGATACCGCCTCGTTTGATCGAAGCACTGCTCGCCATAGAAGATACTACTTTTTTTGAACATCCCGGAGTGAATTTTGATGCGATCTTTCGTGCGATCATTAAAGACATCAAAGCAGGAAAGATGGTAGAGGGGGCAAGTACGCTTACCCAACAACTTGTAAAAAACACTCTGCTCACTCGTGAAAAAAAGATTTCAAGAAAACTAAAAGAGCTTATCTTTTCCATGAAACTTGAACGCGAACTAAGCAAGCAGGATATCCTAGAGCGTTATTTAAACGAAATATACCTCGGACATGGATACTATGGGATCAAAACTGCAGCAGACGGCTACTTTCATAAAGACTTGAAAAACCTAACGCTTAAAGAGATGGCGATACTCGTGGGGCTTCCTAAAGCACCGAGCTTTTACTCCCCTACTAAAAATTACGAAATATCGCTTGGCCGTGCGAACCGTGTTATCGAGCGTATGCATTCACTCGGCTGGATCGATGAGAAAACATACGAGAAAGCAACAAAAGAACAACCACATGTTTATGACTCGACTCTCACTCAAAATCAAGCACCCTTTATCGTCGACGAAGTCTTAAGAGAACTTAGCAAAGATTTCCCCGATATAAAAACCGGAGGATATGATATATATACAACGATCGATCTCAATATGCAAAAAAGCGGAAGAGACGCCCTAAAGTTTGCCTATGATTCGGCGATACAGAGGGTCTCTTCCAGTGAAGACTCCAATGACACCAATATATCTCAATTAAACGGAGCCTTAGTCAGTATCGAGCCATGCAGCGGAGACATATTGGCACTTGTAGGAAGTATCGACTATGATAAAAGCTCGTACAATCGTGCTACACAAGGTAAACGTCAGCCTGGAAGTGCATTTAAACCCTTTCTTTATCAGGTAGCTATCGATCTTGGTTATTCGGGAGCTTCGCAATTGGTCGATATCGCAAAAACCTACGAGTATGAAAAAGACGGCGAAGAGATGAAATGGCAACCGGCGAACTATGAGAAAAACTACAAGGGTCTTATCACGGTACGTGAAGCGCTCGTTCATTCAAGAAACCTTGCTACGATCAATCTCGTCACAGATATCGGTCTTGACACGATGATACAATCTCTTGAGAGTTACGGCATAAAGAACCTGCCTCGAGATCTATCATTATCACTCGGTTCTATTTCGCTCTCGCCGCTTGAACTGGCACAATACTACAGCTCTTTTGCAAATCACGGTGTTCAGGTAGAACCTTTCATCATAAAAAAAGTGGAAAAAAATTCAACGGTCGTCTTTCGCCAAGAGGTAAAAAAGAAATACATTACATCTCCTGAACAAACATATCTTATGACCTCGATTTTACAAGATGTCATCAAAAGAGGAACCGGCCGCAATGCCAGAGTCAGCGGAATAGAATTAGCGGGAAAAACCGGTACAACCAATAACAATGTCGATGCATGGTTTGCAGGCTACTCGCCTACTATCGAGACCGTAGTATGGTTTGGAAATGATGACAACACTCCGATGCATGCAAGAGAGACAGGCGGTAAAACAGCCGCTCCTGCATTTAATTATTTTTACAAAGAACTTCTCAAAAGCAATCCGCAGATAAAAAGAAAGTTCACAAAACCAGACGGTGTCATCGAAGTTAAAATTGCCAATGAAACGGAGTATTTTACAAATACATCCAAGCCGCCAAAAAATGACAATACAGAGAAGAAAAATGAGGAATTGATCTTTTAAAGGAGAAAAAATGAAACGATCTCTTTTTATACTTTTACTGCTTTTTGCTTCACTACATGCAGATATGTTCAGTAAGGGCAATATCGGTGCTGGTATCATCATAGGTGCAGCTTCAATAGAAGTAAATAATGAGACAAAGAATTATACTCTGCTGGGCGCGAATATCGATTATTTTGCTATCGATAATCTCGCTGTGGGAATCGGATACACTCAGTGGCTTAGCAATTCTCCCGATATCTCCCAATTAACGATACCTCTGACCTACTTTTTTTCCTTAGATGATACTTTTAGACCCTACATGGGAGCCTTTTACAGACACACGTTTATGGGTAAACCTTATAATGATTATAACTCTTACGGAGCCAGAGCCGGAGTAGCAGCAGAAATCTCAAAAAATGCTTACATCGGTGCCGGTTTGGTTCAAGAGTATTATGACGACTGTTCCAATTTTAAAGAGTGCAGCAGTACATACTCCGAAGTCATCGTAGTGTTCGTATTTTAGACCATGTGAAGCATCTGCTTCACATCCGCTTAGTTAAAAGCTCTGTTGAGTGCGGAAAAAAGTGCTTTTATAGAAGCGATCGTTATATCGCTGTCTACTCCTACACCAAAGAATGATGCCAGTTCCATGTTTTCTATCTCTATATATGCTACTGCGTTTGCCGAGCTTTGTTCGCCGCAAGAGTGTTCAGAGTATGATTTGATCTTAAAATTATATTCACACTCTTTTGAAAGTGCATTTTTACACGCATCAATTGGGCCGTTACCCTGCCCCTCTGAGACGATCTCTTTGCCGTTACATGTATATGTCAGCTTACACCAGACATTCTTATCTTTTGACGTCGGAGAGCTGATCGCAAAATCCACAAGCTCAACACCGCCGTTTGATTCTAAATATGTCTTAGTAAAGATATCGAGTATCTCGTCATTGTTTAACTCTCTACCCTCGACATCAGTAACTCTTTGTATGATTCTTCCAAACTCGGGATGCATCTTCTTAGGCAGTTGATATCCGAACTCATGCTCCAAGATATAAGCGACTCCGCCTTTACCCGATTGGGAATTTATGCGGATTATACCCTCATATGAACGTCCGACATCTTCTGGATCTATAGGAAGATACGGGACTTCCCACAATGGATCATTTTTTAGTTTTTGAAATGCCAAGCCTTTGTTGATCGCATCTTGATGTGAACCGGAGAATGCCGTATAGACAAGTTCTCCCACATATGGATGACGGCTATGTGTATCTATTTCCGTACATCTCTCGACCACATCCAAGACTTCGTTGATATTTGAAAAATCAAGCCCGCTGTCAAGACCCTGAGTCGTCATGTTCAGTGCCAAAGTGATGATATCGACATTCCCTGTTCTCTCACCGTTACTAAGCAATGTCCCCTCTACTCTGTCGGCACCCGCCAATAATGCGAGCTCAGTCGCTGCAACGCTCGTGCCTCTATCATTATGAGTATGTGTAGATATTAACACATGTTCACGATTGTCAAGATGCCTGCTCATCCACTCTATCTGATCTGCATAGACATTAGGAGTTGCCACTTCCACAGTTGCCGGAAGGTTGATAACGACGGGACGTTCTTTTGATATTCCCCATCTTGCAGTCACAGCATTACAAATACGTGCGGCAAACTCCAACTCCGTACCGGTAAAGCTCTCTGGAGAGTATTCCAAAACGATCTCACCCTTATGATTTTTCTCATATTTTTTAACAAGATCCACACCCTCCAATGCAAGAGCGATGATCTCATCCTGAGATTTTCTAAAGACGATCTTTCTTTGTGCAACCGATGTCGAGTTATATAAATGAACAATCGCTTTTTTAACACCTTTTAAAGCTTCAAAAGTCTTTTCAATAAGATGTTCTCTTGCCTGAACAAGGACTTGTATAGTCACATCATCGGGAATCAATCCATCATCAACCAAACGGCGTAAAAAGTCAAATTCCACCTTTGAAGCTGATGGGAAACCGACCTCAATCGTTTTAAATCCAAGTTTTAGTAAGAGTGCAAATAGTTCAAGTTTTTTATCCATATTCATTGGTGTGATTAACGCTTGGTTACCGTCGCGAAGATCAACACTACACCATATCGGTGCTTTTGTAATAGTATTAGAAGGCCAAGTACGATTTGGCAAGTCTATTTGCGGATACGGGCGGTATTTGCCCTCTTTAATGTGATTCATATGAATCCTTTACTTGAAAAATTAAATAATTGCACTCTTCTTTACAATTATTTGCGCAATTATAGCCAATTTTGCAAATGAGTTTTTTTAAAACAAAATATATATGATTGAATTTAAGAAAGTTTTTGAAAAAGCGGTTTATACCCAAAGGGTATTTCACATGTAAGCCAAAGGCTTACATGTAAGAGATTAACACTGATAAGTAGTTTTAAACTCATAAGCAGTTGGACGACCTTCATCTGGCCATACATCACGCTCAAATCTGTAATGTTGGTAAGCATTTAAGAACTCTGGAGTAAATACAGGTTGCAAGAACTCGTTATCACGAATCAATGCTTCTAATGCACCACGTAGAGTGTGTGGCATTTGAGGGATCCCTTTTTCACGGATCTCGTCCAAAGATAGTTCATAAAGATCCTCATCCATTGGACCAACAGGGATATCTTTGTTTTTGATACCGTCAAGCCCAGCCATCATCATTACAGCGAATGCAAGGTATGGACAAGAAGTAGAATCCGGAAATCTCATCTCAATACGAGTAGCTTTTTCACCGGCACCGTATGGGATACGGCAAGATGCTGAACGGTTTTGAGAAGAGTATGTAAGTACGCTTGGAGCTTCAAAACCTGGAAGTAGTCTTTTGTATGAGTTCGTTGTCGGGTTAGTAAACGCAGCAACAGCACGAGCATGTTTAAAGATACCACCGATGTAATTAATCCCCATATCAGAGATATTTGCATAATTACCTTGTTTGTAGAAAAGGTTTTTACCGTCTTTCCAAAGAGATTGGTGAACGTGCATACCGTTTCCGTTATCGCCAAACATTGGTTTTGGCATAAATGTAGCTGTTTTACCGTTCAGGTGAGCTACCATTTTAATAACATATTTTAGTTTTTGAACATTATCAGCGGCACCGATGATATCAGAGAAAACAACACCGATCTCACCTTGACCTTGAGCAACTTCATGGTGACCAAGAACAACTTCTAAACCGACTTGTTCTAAAACCATCATCATCTCAGCACGAAGGTCTACCATAGAATCCGTCGGAGCTACCGGGAAGTAACCACCCTTGATCCCTGGACGGTGAGCATTGTTGTACATATCCGGGTAAGTAGTGTTAGAGTTCCATGAACCCTCTTCTGTGTCTATTTTATAACCTGATTCGTTCATGTTATCAATAAACTTCACATCGTCAAAAACGAAGAATTCATTTTCAGGACCAAAGTAAGCAGCATCTGCGATACCTAAAGCTTCTGCATGTTTCAAAGCAGCTTTAGCGATAGAACGAGGACATCTTTCATACATTTGACCTTTGTAGATATCATAAACATCACAAAAGATGATTACTGTAGGATCAGCAGTAAAAGGATCTAAAAATGCAGTTGGAACATCGATTTTTAAAAGCATGTCAGATTTATTGATCGGTTGCCAAGCTTCGATTGAAGAACCGTCAAATGGGACACCACTTTCTAAATTCTCTTTATTGATTGCACTCATACGGTAAGTAACATGATGCCACGTACCTTTAATATCTGTAAAACGAAGGTCCACAAATTGAACCTCATTCTCTTTACAAAATGTAAAGAACTCTTCTACGTTATTAACAAATTTTCCCATCAAATTTCTCCTGAACTTATATTATTGTAGATATTGTACCGAAGATTTTGCTAGAAAAACAGTTATTATTGCTTAAAAAATAAGCAATTTTATTTTTTGTTTCAATTAGTTATCTATTTTTATATGGTTTTAAAATCAGCAATAATGCGGGAAGCAGTAAAAGGTCTGTCATTAATGCACTAAACATTGCTAAAACCGTAAGCAGCCCAAAGTATATCGTAGGTGTAAATTCAGATAAAACAAGCACCAAAAATCCTATCATTATTGTTATAGATGTATAGTACATCGCATAACCGACACTTTGGTGAGACCTTTTCATAGCTTCTATATAATCACAATCTTTATAATACTCTTTCTTATATCTATGAAGATAATGGATTGTATCATCGACTGCTATTCCTATTGCAATGGAAGCAATAGTGATACTCATCATATCAAGAGGGATATCAAGGTAGCCCATTACACCGAAGATAAGAGATATCGGGATGATATTTACGATCATCGCTATCATCATGATCTTCCATGAACGAAACACGGCCAAGAAAAGAACGCCCAGCAAAACGAGCATAAGACCAAGAGTCTTTATCTGCGAGTTATACAGAGACTGAAGCATATTGTTATATAAAACCATTAGATTGGAGATATGGACATTTTCCTCTTTCAGTCCTAGTTTATGCACCAAATCAAATTTGATCTTTTTTAGAAGTTTGTCACGCTGCAACGTTGGATTTGAATCCACGATACGCATTGAAAACCTGACCTGATTCGCTTCAATATTCACATATGGCGACAATACGATTTTGCGAAACTTTTGAGGCAGTTCATTGTAAAGCATGGCAAGGGCAAAATCATCCAACTCTTTGCCATCATTCAGGCTTCGACCCAGTTCTAAAACACTTCCCAAAGACAACACCTTGCCTATTTCCGGAACCGACTCAAGATAATTTTGAACACTGCGGACCACGTCCATCTTATCGGCACTAAACCAATACTGATTTTGATTCTTAATGGCATTATATTCATCTTCAAACTCATCAAACTCATCCCCAGAGCCACTCTCTTGCTGAATTTTTGCAGATTCCTCTTTTGGTTTTGGAAAGTCGATAATGACATCCAAAGGCGTTGTGCCACCGAGAGATCGGTCTATAACTTCCATCCCCTTATATATCTCTGTCGATTTCTTAAAGTAGTTGATAAAGCTGTTTTCAACACGTATATCGAATGTATAAACCATACTCAAAGCAAAAATCGACAAACTGGATACGACTACAGCCGTTGTGTGTTTTTCTACCAGATGCGAGCAAAAAGCAGTCAATGAAAATCTCGGCTTGAAATATATTTTTTTATCGGATTTTTTCATCAAGACCAAGATAGCGGGAAAACTCAAAAATATGATGACCAAGGACACAAAGATCGCAATACTCATCATCCAGCCAAGCATGATAACAGGCAAGATCCCGGACAGAACAAGTGAACTAAATCCTGCGATTGTCGTGATGATCGCAAAGAAAGAGGGCTTAAGTATGGATGTGACCGTTTGTAAGACCAACTCTTTTTGAGACAACTCATTTTGTGTGATAAAAAGTTCTCTATATCTTACCATCAGATGTATGATTATGGAGATTGTAACGATAAGCTGAAGCGAAATAAAATTGGATGAGACGACCGTAACCTCAAATCCAAGCAATCCAAAAAGCCCTGTTGTAGCCATGATGGAAGCTGTTGAAATAATAACGGGGATAAATACCCACTTTAACTCTTTAAACACTATATAGAGCATCAGTACTAAAATAAGCAGAACAATCGTCCCATAAGTTTTTATGTCACTTTTTACATAAGTGATCATATCATCGGCTATCATATCTACGCCGCCTAAAAACAACTGGGCATCGTTTGAATGCTTTTCGATGACACCCCTTATTTCTTGCAGATTAAGATGCTCTTTTTGCCTTTTGATCTCTCTATAATCTTTAAATTCCTGTATATCGCTTGCTTTTTTGGTCCTATTTTTTTTATCCAAAAGTATCTTGAATTTTTTATCTTCTCTGAGATTTATAACGACTGCGGTGGTTATAAAATCCTTTCCGACAAGATTGTTTCTATATATCGGATTGGACAGAAACTCATCTTTTGCCAATCCTCTATCCGTCGAATTTGACTCTAAAGTAGGGATATTCTGCAATAGTTCTTTTAAAGGTTTGGAAGGGCTTTTAAAAAGGGGAACATCAAGGATCGAAATAACATTATCCACAAAATCTAAAGACTCCAGATCATTTTTGAGACTTCTCAAGTTTTTTAAACTCTCATCACTCAATAAAGGAGCATTTGGTGTATATGTAATAACCAAAAAATCGGGTGCCTGATATCTGCTGTTTATCTCTCTTGTATAGATAAGGTCTTTATCATCCTCTAAAAGCAGTGTTTCTGCGGATGCATCAACGCTGAGTCTTGGAATATAAAAAGATAAAAATACCACGACACACAGCAATAAAAACAGGGTGATCTTAGGATACTTGACAACCCTGTTTGCGTAAAATTTTTCTATCATCATTCTGTTGTATTGAGGTCCAGTTCATCTACGAACTGTTCAAAAGTCTTTGTTTTCAATGCTGCGGAAAACTGATTTCTATACGTCTGTACGATACTTACTCCAAAGATATCCACATCATAGATCAGCCATTTTTTATTATCTGTCTCATAAAACTTATACAAAACCGGCTTTCTCTCTGTTTTTGTGATGAAATAGCTTAAAACCGTAATGCGCGTATCTTTAACTCTCTCAGCTCTTTGAAATTCCAGTTTTTCATCTGTATAGAGATGCAGCTTGCTGATATATGATTCTTTGATCCTTCTATTAAATACATCATGAAATCTACTTTTTTGCTCTTGTGAAAGAGAGTTATAGATGCTCTTTCCAAGACAAAGTCTGCCCATAAGATCGAAATCAAAAAGAGGATCGACGACACGGATAAGCTCAACATCCTGCTCTTTTATCGGCATATTCTTATCTCTTAAAATCGATGTGACTTTCTCGCTGTTTACAACTAAAGTGTTTGTAATATCATCCTCGATACTCGCACTTAACGTAAAAAACATACCTAAAATCAAAATCGCAAAAAATGATCTCACTCCTACTCCTTAATCAACATATTACGATTTTGTTCATAAGCATCGCGGATAAACGGATACAGATCAATCGCATCTTTTCTAAACTCTTTATACTCTTTTGCTCTGAGGGAACCCTCATTAAATTGTTTGTAAACTACGATGCCCCACGCTTCATATTTGTTTGTAATCATATTGTATTTTCGATAATCGTCATAATAAAGCGGATCAGCCGCAGCATCTGCAGTCACACCGACCAGATCTCTCAAATTGTATTGTCCAAAAAATGGCAGTGTAATAGGAAACCCACTCCCTACACCGTAATAACCGAGTGTTTGACCAAAGTCTTCATCACTTTTTTCGAGCTTCAGCCATGTAGAAGCAGGATCGAAAAAACCAAAAAGTCCTATCGTCGTATTGACACCGAATCTTTCGATATCGACCCATGCTCTTTTAAATTTCAACTGCAAAAGATTATTGACAAACGTAATAGGAAATTTCAGATTGTCAAAAAAACATTGTATCGAGGAACGGACAACTTTTGGAGCTACATAATCATAACCTTTAAATAGATACGGGTCTAATATATTCATATAAAGATAATCATTAAAGTTTGTCATCACCCGATTGTAACCGCTGAGTGGGTCGAAAGGTTCCTGTTTCTTTTCAACATACTCATCATCAAAATCGTCAATACTTTCCGCGTGGGAGCTAAAAATTACAACAAAAAGCAGTAATAATAAATAACGCATCAGCACCTCACAAATATAACAAAATAGTATCTATATAGTTCTTTTAATTACCTTATTAATTATCTTTCATACAAATTTAATAAAATACAAATAGCTATTTTGGTAGAATATCTGACTTTAACTTTGGCAACAACGGAGACAACAGAATGGATAAAGCCAAATATATTTGGATGAACGGAAAATTTGTAAATTGGGATGATGCGAACGTGCATGTTTTATCTCACACTCTTCACTATGGAAATGGTGTAATTGAGGGGACTAAAGCATATAAAACAGCCAAAGGCTATGCAATTTTTCGTTTAAACGATCATACTAAGAGATTGAAAGAGTCCGCAAAAATGACTCTTATGGAGATCCCATATAGTGTAGATGAATTAAACAAAGCGCAAGTAGAGCTTCTAAGAAAAAACGAGTTTTCAGGTGATAATGTCTATATCCGTCCATTTGCATTTTTAGGCTATGGTGTTATGGGTGTTTATCATAAACATGCGCCTGTTGAAACTGTTTTAGCTGCTTGGGAATGGGGTGCTTATCTTGGTGAAGAAGGGATGAGAAAAGGAATAAAGCTCAAAATAGTATCTATGACTCGTCCTGCAAACACCTCAAATATGGGAAAAGCAAAAGCTACGGCAAACTATCTGAATTCACAAATGGCAAAATATGAAGCTATCGACTGTGGCTATGATGAAGCTCTTTTACTTGATGATCAAGGGTACGTCGCTGAAGCAAGCGGGGCAAGCTTTTTCATGGTAAAAGATGGAAAACTTATCACTCCTCCAAACGACAATTCATTAGAATCTATCACACAAAAAACTGTGATCGAGATGGCACAAAACCTTGGAATCGAAGTTGTTCGTAAACGTATCTCCAGAGAGGATGTCTACGTTGCGGACGAAGCTTTTCTAACGGGAACGGCTGCTGAGATAACACCTGTTCGCAATGTAGATGCAAGAGAGATAGGCAACGGTGCTAGAGGAGAGATGACTGAAAAGTTACAATCCATGTATTTTGATATAGTTTTTGGTCGCAACAAAGATTATGAGCATTACTTAACATACATTAATTAGTCCGCAGAAAGAATAAAATCCTTTCTGCTTCGCTTGGACCGCTGTGGTCACTAAAGCTCGCTTCTTCAAGAAGCTCGTAAAGATTAGACAACATAAAAAGGAAGAGATAAATGGCATCAGATATGAACGATTATTTTAACAAAAAGAAGAGTCAAGGTGGCGGATTTAGCGGTGGAGACAACTCATCGCCAAAAGCACCGAGACCTCCAAAGATAGATTTTAATTTTGGAGGCGGTAAATCGATCATCCTATATTTTATAGTCGGTTTAGTTCTTCTTTTGGTTATTGCCAAACCTTTTGTTATCATAAACGAAGGTGAGCGCGGGATCCTTTCTACAAACGGAAAATATCAAGAGCAGGCACTTCTGCCCGGCTTACACTTTATCATCCCGGTGATTCAAAAAGTTTTTGCAGTCGATACAAAAGTCAGGATCATCAATTATGCAAGCGGATTAGAGAAAAGTGACCAAGGTGACGGAATCAAAACAAAACCTGCTGTTACTGTCCTTGACAGACGCGGTCTGCCTGTTTCCATCGAACTGACAGTCCAATACAGACTAAACGCTCAGTTTGCAGCACAGACGATCTCCAACTGGGGATTTAGCTGGGAAGACAAGATCATCAACCCTGTGGTACGTGACGTTGTAAGAAACGTTGTGGGGAACTACGATGCAGAGTCTCTTCCAAATGAGAGAAATACTATCGCGGCAAAGATCGAAGCCGGAGTAAGCGACAATGTAAAAGCATTGCCAAACTCTCCTGCGATCTTACAATCTGTCCAACTTCGTGAGATCGTTCTTCCGCAAAAAGTAAAAGAGCAGATAGAACGTGTTCAAATCGCGAAACAGGAAGTACAACGTACAGAACAAGAGGTCGCTCGTGCAAAACAGGAAGCTTTAAAACGTGCAGCTGAAGCTCAAGGTATGGCAAATGCTGTTAAGATAGAAGCAGAGGGTAAAGCACAAGCAATCACCATAGAAGCAAATGCAAATGCAAAAGCAAACCTACTTATAGCAAGATCATTGACGGCGCAACTTTTACAACTTGAACAGATCAAAGTTCAAGGCAAATTTAATGAAGCACTGCAAACAAATAAAGATGCAAAGATCTTTTTAACACCTGGCGGTTCGACTCCTAATATCTGGGTCGATATGAAAGAATCTCGTAATAAAGTTACATCAACTAACTAAAAAGGCTTACATGTAAGCCTTTTTAGCGCAAGGAAACAAATGCAAGAGATACTTAATCGTGTTGATTGGAACAAACAAGAACTTCTGCCTGTAATCGTCCAAGACACGTCAAACAATGAAGTCTTGATGATGGCGTATATGAATAAAGAAGCTTTAGAACTCTCTTTAAAGACGGGGATAGCACACTACTTTTCACGTTCCAAACAACGCATCTGGAAAAAGGGTGAGAGCAGCGGACATATTCAGACGATCCGCTCTTTTAACATCGACTGCGATAACGATACTCTGCTTATAAAAGTAACTCAAGAGGGTGTAGCTTGTCATACAGGAAGACGTTCATGCTTTTTTACCGAGCTAACATCTGGAAATGTACAGAGCGATGTCGAAGTAAATACGAATGCGATGTATGGAGTCATAGATACCTTGTACCATACCATTCAAGAGAGAAAGAATGCCGATCCTTCTACCTCATGGACAGCAAAACTCTTTAGTAAAGGCGAGAACACCATTTTAAAAAAAGTGGTTGAAGAAGCCGGAGAGTTTAGTTTCGCATTTAAAGATAACGATGAAGGCGAGATGGTCTATGAAGCGGCGGACCTTACATATCATATGCTTGTCGCGCTTGCATATAAAAATATTTCACCTGATCGCATCAAGCAAGAGCTTGCGCGCAGGTTTGACATCAGCGGTATCGCTGAAAAGAACTCAAGAGAATCATGAAAAACAGAATCCTCGCCTTTCTTGAGGGGCTCACAAACTATGATTACGCATTGTTTGGCGGGATTTTTATTTTATTTTTACTTCTTCTTGTCATAACCCTTCTTCTAAGAAAAAAACATATCATATCGACGATAATGTTAGTCTTAAGCGCCTTAACTTTATTTGTGGGACCAGTTGTCGGATATATCGAACTTCATAAGATTTTATATAAAAACAGTTGTGTCGTCACTGATTCAAAAGAGTTGACCTTCACCCCGGCAGTCGTTGTAACAGGGACGATTACTAATGAGTCAAAAAGAGATTTTTCTACATGTACGATCAGTGCCAATCTATATAAAGTATCCGGCAATGTTATAATAAACAAATTATTTATGCTTAATCCATTTAAAAAAATGTCGATTGTTGAGAATAATATACTCAAAGATGAGACAAGAGCAGTAAAGATCATTGTCGAGCCTTTTAACTACTCAAAAGAGTATAATATCTCACTAGGAGCAGATTGCAGATGATTACTTATTTCACAGTTTGGCACTATTTAGTCGTATTGGTAGGGATATCGTTGATTGCTCTTGGAGTTTTTTTTGCATTAAAACAGCAGGAAAGAAAGATAGTCATATCTATGATATTTTCCATCGTCTTGATCATTGTTTTAGTCGTTGGTTTTACCCTTGTCGCAATTGATAAATATACAAAAAAAGTATATCTTGGCAATGTTGAAAACCATAGGATCCTTTCTCTGGAAAAAATCGTATATACGGGTGTTGTTCAAAACATCGGCAACTATACTATCGGAGAGGTGACTCTTGAGATAAGACTTGTCAATAAAGCCCATAAGACAGGGAACATAAAGCCGGGATCTTTTTTCAGTCCTAGCGGATTGATTGAGTTTTTCGGAGGGGGGATGAATATCTTATATAAACCCCAAACAATAGTCAAAAGATTTGTTGTGGCAAAGAATCTAAAACCAAAAAAAGCACAAAGCTTCAGAGTCATGTTCGACTATCCGCCATACTTTGAGCAAGTGACACAATTTACGACTATCAAAGCGCATTAATACTTCAAGCCTATTTTTTTTAAAGAGGCATTGATATTTCTTATCTGTTCATTCTTATCTTTGCACCAAGCAGGTGCGATCAATGAATCATCATCGATACCGGCTGTGATTCTCTGCACGCTTACATGTTCAGGCTTCATCAAAATCGCCTGATTTAAAACATCAAGATAATCATCTTCACTGATAGGCGTGAATTCGGCACGTGCATACTCATTGGCAAGTGCTGTTTTTTTAACGACATAAAGAGGATGATACTTGACAGAATCTATTCCCCATTCATAAGCTTGTTTGGCAGTTTCGAGCATCATCGCTTTATCTTCACCGGGCAAACCGAATATCAAGTGTCCGCAAACGTTCAGACCTGCATCTTTCGCTTTTAAAATCCACTCTTTAACGTTTGCACTGCTATGTCCGCGATTGATCCGCTCCAATGTCTTATCATAAACTGACTGTATCCCAAACTCGATCCATATCTCTTTGTCTTTTGCTAATTCCGAGAGATACTTCAGTGTCTCTTGCGTGATACTGTCACTTCTTGTCCCTATACTTAGTCCTACCACATCATCAAAAGAGAGTGCTTTATCATAAAGAGCCTTCAGTGTCTCAAACGGAGCGTAGGTATTTGTAAAAGATTGAAAATACACAAGATATTTATTGACGCCGTACTCTCTCTTTTGACGAGAACTGAGAGCATTAAATTGTGATTCAAGCTGAAGAAGTTGTTTTTCTAAAAAAGGGTTTTCAAGAGAAGTAAGATTAAGATAAAACCCTTTGAGCGGTTTCACACTGTCCAAGCTAGGGCTAAATGAGTCGTTTTCACAAAACGTACATCCGCCCTTTGCGACGGTTCCATCTATATTTGGACAGGTAAAACCGGAAATTGAGACCGCAGTTTTGTGAACTTTTGTACCAAACTTATCACTCAGGTATCTACCAAAAGTATAGATCTGTTTTGTTTTCATCACCTATACTATGTACTTACCTGTAAAACAAGCTGTACAGTATTTATCTTCGCTGTTTTCATTAACGCTTCTTAAAAGTGCTTCTTCTGACAAGTATGCCAAAGAATCGGCTTCAATAAAATCACATATTTCATCTATTGACATATTCGCCGCGATCAGTTTGTCTTTGTCAGGAGTATCTACACCGTAAAAACATGGATCAGTAGTCGGAGGAGAAGAGATTCTCATATGAACCTCTCTTGCACCTGCATCTTTTAGCATCCTAACGATTCTTCTGGATGTCGTCCCGCGCACTATGGAGTCATCGACGACTATCACGGATTTTCCATTGATAATATCTTGCATAGGAGAGAGTTTCATCTTCACTTTAAGATCGCGCATCTCTTGCGTCGGTTCGATGAATGTACGTCCTATGTAGTGATTTCTCATGATCCCCATCTCATAAGGAATACCGCTTCCTTGAGAGTATCCGATAGCCGCCGGAACACCGCCGTCGGGAACAGGGATGACCATATCTGCTTCGACCGGCTTGATCTTTGCAAGTTCAACGCCCATATTTTTTCTCATCTGATACACGCTTTGCCCATAAACGTTTGAATCCGGACGAGAAAAATATACATATTCAAAAATACAATGTTTTGGCGTAGGTTCAAAGACTTTGATACTTTGAGGTGCTTTATCCTCTTCAAATATCAACAGTTCTCCGGGTTCCACATCACGTATATACTTAGCACCGATAAGATCAAATGCACAAGTCTCACTTGCGACTACGTACCCACCGTTACCGATTCTGCCAAGACTCAAAGGGCGAAACCCGAATCTGTCACGCATCGCGAACATCTTTGTGCGGCTCAAAAATACTAAAGAAAAAGCGCCTTCAATACGTTTTACACCATCGATAATACGATCTACCAAGTGTTCTTGTTCGCTTTTTGCTATGAGGTGAATAAGATTTTCCGTATCCATAAAAGTTTGAAAAATCGCACCTTTTTTTATTAAAGCATCACGAACCTCTTGTGCGTTTGTAAGGTTGCCATTATGAACAATAGCCATCTCGCCAAGGTCATATCTTGCAAATACCGGCTGCGCATCTAAGATCGAATCGTCACCTGCGGTAGAGTATCTTGTATGCCCGATCGCGTTCTTGCCTTTTAGAGTCTCCAGCTTCTTCTCATCAAATACAGTCGTAACCAGACCTCTGTCTTTGATAGTATGAAGTTTTTTTCCGTCAGCCGATGATATTCCAGCAGCCTCTTGTCCGCGATGTTGCAGTGCATGCAGTGAAAAGTATGCTAATTTAGAAGCCTCTTTATGACCGAATATTCCGACAACTGCACACTTTTCATTCATATTTTCAAGCAAGATAAAATCCTTGTATATGGTAAATAGATTCAAAAAAACTATTTTTAAAGTAAAACTTATAGTTCTTATAAATATATTTTGGAATTATACAAAAAAAGAGCTAAAATCGCTCTTTTTTAAATTAGCTTACGAAAGTTCTAAGCAATCTGAAATGTTATACAATCCCGAGGGTTTATCTACGAGCCATTTTGCGGCGCGTATTGCCCCTTTACTAAAAGTATTTCTGCTAGTCGCCGTATGATTTAATTCGATAAACTCACCGTCATTGTAAAAACCGACCGTATGACGTCCGACAATATCACCGCCGCGCAGTGCCATAACAGCTATCTCATCTTTTGTTCTTGCTCCGATATTACCGTTTCTCCCGCTTACTCTCACTTTATCAAGATCAAGATCTCTTGCTTCTGCAGCGCTGTGTGCTAAAGTCAATGCTGTTCCGCTTGGAGCATCTTTTTTATGTCTATGATGCTGTTCGACTATCTCTATATCGAAATCTTCCAATGTCTGAGATGCCAAATAAACAAGTTTGCTTAAAAGAGCAACACCCAAGGACATGTTTGTTGCATACAAAATAGGCATAAGCTCACTGGCATCTTTTAAAAGATTCATCTGATGAGAATCAAGTCCGGTAGTTCCTATGACCAATGGTCTAGGAGCTTTGATGGCCTCTTCCAACAATCCTTGGCAGGCCTCAGGAAGAGAGAAGTCTATAACGATGTCACAAGCATGTAAAAAAGTGTGTAGATTGTTTGTCACTAAAATTGACGGATCGATCGAAAAATCAAGACTCTCTCTTACATAAACCGTTGCTAGAGACATATTTTCCTCTAATTTTAGATCATCCAGCAGTAAACGACCAACTCTCCCGCTTGCGCCAAAGACTCCAACTTTTATCATTATTTCAATTCCTTAATTTTATTTATTCTATTTATGGCTTAATTTCTCATCTACATAAGAGATCGCTTTGAGTGCTGCCACGGCACCGTCACCTGCTGCACAAACGACTTGCTTAGGTGCTTCGATTCGAATATCACCCGCTGCAAACAGACCCGGCACAGAGGTTCGCATACTTAAGTCTACGATAACTTCACCCGCACTGTTCAATGAACATAAAGAGGTCCCGTCCTCTTGCATCAACACCTGATTGTTTACATTATTGCCGACAAATGTAAATATTCCCGGCACATTGATCTCTCTGCTTTTTCCATCATTATCTATGACACGTACACCTGTCACACCCATTGCATCGCCATAGACTTCATCGGGACAAGAGTTTAAAACTAATTCGATGTTTTGTGTCGATTTTACGCGCTCGACTGTATTTGGTGAAGCACGGAACGTATCACGACGATGGATAAGGTAAACTTTTGTACAGATCTTCGCAAGGTACAGAGCCTCTTCTAAAGCTGTATCACCGCCGCCAAGGACTGCAACCTCTTTACCTTTGTAAAAAAATCCGTCACATGTAGCACAAGTACTCACGCCTCGTCCAAAAAACTTATCTTCCCCGTTAAATCCCGCACGGCGAGGAGTCGAACCTGTACAGACGATGACACTGTAAGCTTCTTGTGTTTTTCCATCACCTCTATGAATGATAAAGTTACCATTCTCTTTATGCGAGATACGAGTCACCTCTACCATCTCATGTTTCAAGCCAAACTTTTGACACTGCTCGGGCCATGGGATCATCAGATCCATTCCCGTGATCTCGCCCGTGACACCGGGATAGTTTTCTATCTCACTGCTTTGTGTTATCTGACCACCTGGCATTCCTTTTTCAAACATCACTACATTTGAAAGACCGCCGCGTGTCGTATAAAGTCCGGCAGTAAGTCCAGCCGGACCACCGCCTATAATCGCACAATCCAATATTTGACTTTCCATCTATAACTCTCTTATTTTATTATCAATTTGATCTAATGTATCTAATTTTCGTATCATACTATCTTGTTTATAAAGAGTCTCTTTGATTTTTTTTATAATGAAAATAGATGGAGAATGATAGATATTAAACCTCTGGATAAACTGCAGATTCGTGTTAGTACCTGAACGTAAGAAGATCGTACTTTTCGTATTATCAAAACTGTTTTGATAAAAATCTATTGCTATGACTTTATATGGAGCGCTAACCTTTGAGATCACTTCTTCGGTATTTTTATCTTTTGAACTATATAAAATCACAATATATTTATCATCAACGGGTTTAAAAATATCATTTTTTTCATAAAAGATCCATGTACCGAAATCTATGAATTTGTACTCTGAGAATTTGTAGTTGAAGTATGCAAAAGCGCCTGCTATCATAGCCGCACCGAAGAAAGAAGCGAAAATAGTAGTGATGCTAAAAAGGCTTTTGCCTCCTTTAGCCATCAAACTTTCCTATTAAAGAAGAGAATTTAGTTTATCTTCAAAAGCTTGTTTTGAAGCTGCACCGACCATTTGCTCTACCATCTCACCGTTTTTAAAGAAAAGAATAGTCGGGATTGAACGGATACCGAACTTCACAGCAATATCTTGCTCTTCATCAGTGTTTACTTTACAGATTTTCGCTTTTCCGTCGAAATCCTCTGCCAGTTCTTCAATTACAGGAGCGATCATACGACAAGGTCCACACCAAGGAGCCCAAAAGTCTACTAATACCACACCTTCATTAATTGTTTCTTCAAAATTCGCTGAAGTAAGTTCTATATATTTACCCATTATCTTTAGTTCCTTTTTTTTGTTATCTAGTTGCTGTATTATACAAATGAAATCTTTAAACTATCTTATAATT
>JAHJGM010000032.1 GCA_018824305.1 bacterium | reverse complement strand
TTTCTCTTAACAATTTATTTAAAAATTAAAAGTTATAATCCCAGCATGAATTATGAAAACTTATTAAGAGAACATGGATTAAAAGTAACTCCTCAGAGACTGGGGATACTTGCACTTATGGATTTATATGGTCACATTAATGTTGATGAGATGTATCGTGAGATAAAAAAACAGTTCTCGTCAATATCACTTGCTACTATGTATAAAAATATAATCGCGATGAGCGAAGCATCACTCATAAAAGAGGTCAAAGTACCACAACAAAAATCACGATTTGAGATAATAAAATCTCCTCATGGACATCTTTTATGCAACAGCTGCGGCGACTTCGTAGATATAGAGATGGATATAGAAAAAATTGTCGAGGATGTCACAAAAAAAAGCCATTACAAGATGCTCGATACCAGTCTAGTATTTTGCGGTATATGCCCAACTTGTGCCTAAGACTTTTCTAGACATCAAATACTTTTCTCTCCAATAGGGGTTATTTATACTAGATATAATGACCCCGTACTTTTTTGAAGCATGCAAAAAACTGTTTTGACCGAAATAGATGCCTACATGCCTCACGTTATATCCTGTCCTGAAAAATATCAGATCACCCGGTTTTATATGAGAATACTTTATCTTTTTACCTATATACAACTGTTCTTTCGTTGTACGGGGAATATCTATGCCAAAGGCATCTTTATATATAGCTTGTATGAGTCCTGAACAATCTACACCCTCTAGACAGACTCCTCCATATTTGTAGGGGGCATGATGCCATTTTTTGTATTGCGCGTGAAGTTCGTTGATAATGGGGTCTTGCGATACGTTGCTTGTCAAGGCTCTTTTGTCAGTCTGGGGATAAGAGGGGGTGGAAGAACACCCGCTTAAGAGAAGTAATAGGGATCCTATTACGATAAAAAGTTTTATCATGAACTTATTTTTATGATCGCCTTTAAAAAGATAGCACCGTCAATGCCTTGATATGCCAGATCTTCTATATCGTTTTCATCATCTGCATGAGCCAAGATCTTTGCGTCAAAAAGGTATTCATTGGCTATCTTTTGAGCATCTTTTGCCAGATTTTGTTCTAAGACAATGTAAGTAGCTCCCAGATTTTCTGCATAGATGACCTCTTTGATCGAAGTCACATGCAGGGCAAACCGAATATCGCTGCTGGTGAGATGTTCGATGATGTCTAGATTCTCTTCGTTAAACTCAAGATAAATAAGAGAGTTGGAAGGGGTTTTTCTAATAGATGCTACGGAGTCGATATGATAAAAAGTTTCACTCTCTATAAATCTATGTCCGAAAAGTATCATTTTGAATCTTCCAGACACTCTTGTGAGCAGTAATATTTGCCGCCTGAGATGATCGCTTCATTGACTGCCGTATATATGCCGCACTCATTACATTTGACCATATCGTTATCTTCAAGCTTTTGAGATTTGGTGTTTTGATTCGATGTACTCAGCGGTGCTTTTTTCTTGATAAAAAAATAATAAACTGCGGCAATAACACCTATGACTATGAGATATTTTAACATCCTGTTTCCTGACTATTTTATATTTTTAATGATGAGGTAATGGCGATTATGAGTTTTTATGACCTCATGCTCGTAACTTTCATCCACTTCATCATATACTTTCTCACCCTTGTAAAAGAGCAACATCGTCGACTCTTTTCTAAAGGGTTCGCTTAAACTCAGCAGCATCTTCGTCTCAGTGACTGCACGTGATGTTATTATATCAAAAGTCACGTTTTCCAACTCTTGGACTTTGCATTTTTTTACTTCGACGTTGTCTAGTTTCAAGTCGGCTTTGATAAACTGTAAAAAACTGGCACGTTTTGCCAAAGGCTCTACAAGGGTGACTTTGGTGTTTGGCAGAGCAAAAGCAAGGATCATCCCGGGAAATCCCGCTCCCGTTCCGATGTCCATCAGAGTCTCTACATGCGGCAGAAATTTCACGGGAAACAGGGCATCGTAAATGAAATCGTCCAATGTCTTTTCATCTTTTGCACCTGTAAGATTGTGTATCTTATTCCACTTGAAAAGATGCTCTTTGTACTTTTGTACATTATAAAAAAAGTTATCGGGAACGACAATGCCATCTTTGAGTATCTGCGCTTTTAAATCCAAATTGCAATCCTTTATTTCTAGGTATATTTTAGCATAAGCAAGCTTTCTCAATATTATAGAAATTCATAAATGCGATGGAATAGCTTTTGCTTGTCATATTTATCTATTTTTAAAAGGAGCACACGATCATGGTCCATAATACGAAACACCCAAATTATGCTGCGTCTCAGGCTAATCATATAAATCCTGTACAAAAGCAAACTCAGTCGATTAATGTAAATCCTCTCCAAAGACAAAATCAAGGAGCTATGGAGACCCCATTAACAGAAAATTTCAACACTGTGATGGAACAGTTCCGTAATCAACTTCTTCATTCGTTTGATGTAAATAAAAACGGCTCTATGGATAAAAAAGAGTTTAGCCAAGCGATAAAAGGATTGTCTAAAGTCACTGCAAACTCAGATAAAGCATTTGACGCGATCGATACCAACAAAGACGGAAAAGTTGACGGTGACGAGTTATTAAAAGTTTTAGATGAAGCTGCACCATTATTGGCAAAGCAATTTTTAAACACGCCGAATCCTTATACTAACGCTCCCGCAGCACCGATTTCCGCAGCTACACAATATCCATACAACGCTGCTCCTGCAGCAGTTATGCCAAATGTTTATAATACGCCTCAACCTGCAGCTGCACCGAATGCACAGCAGTCAAATCAGCTGCAAAACCTGCTCTCTTCTTATGGCAGTAATCCGATGGCAAAAAATAATAATCAGGGTTGATGGTTTTTAGAGTCTAGATAAAAGAGATGCTTGGTTACATGTAAGAGAATAGTTCTTACATGTAAAAGAGAGAGATCAGTTGGCTTTTCCGCATTTTTTAGCAGGCATGTCACATTTCATGTTTGGACAGTCACATGCTTTAGACGGGTCTTTTTTGGCCGCGCAGTTCGTGTTGTTGCAGTCCATAGACTTACAACCTTTGACCTTCATATCCTTTGACATTGAAGCACCGCATTTTCCGGCACCACATTTCATATCAGCCGCATTTAAAGAAGATGCACCGATAAACATCATTGCTGCAAGTAATAAAGCAGATAAGGTGAATTTTTTCATTTTTTTCCTTTGGTAGTGTTTTATAGTCGTGTCATTATATATTATTTTTTTTAATATTTAGCAACACAAATAAAAAGTGAGTGTGAAATGAAGCAGAGATCTACATGCAAGAAAATAGTTCTTACATGTAAAGTAAAGAGAGATTATTTAGAGTTTCCGCATTTTTTTGCAGGCATGTCGGCTTTTTTACCGTTACATTTTTTTGCCGGCATATCAGTTTTTTTACCGTCGCATTTTTTAGCAGGCATGTCGGTTTTTTTGCCATTGCATTTTTTAGCAGGGGCATCATCTTTCATAGCCATTTCTTGAGCTGTTTTCATAGATGAACCGCATTTACCGGCACCGCACTTCATATCACTTGCACTAAGTGTTGATGTACCTACAAACATTGCAGCCGCTAGTAACAGGGCTGTTAGTGTGAACTTTTTCATGATATACCCCTTTTTGATTTTTTGAGATAGCATCATTATATATTATTTTTTTTAATAAATCTATACGATAAAGCAGATTTGGTTTGATTTAATCAATATTTAAAATTCAGTCTTTAATGTTATAATCTCTATAGAAATTAAATGAATTTATTATTTATATTTTGGGGAGAATTAAGATGGCATTAAAAGTTGTTATTTCACATAAAACACACTATAAATATGATAGATATATCTCTTTGTCTCCTCATATCATTAGACTTCGTCCTGCTCCTCACAGTAGAACACCGATAGAGAGCTATTCACTCAATATCACTCCAAAAGAGCATTTTATAAACTGGCAGCAAGATCCTTTTGGAAACTATCTCGCACGTATTGTATTTCCAGAAAAAGTCAAAGAGTTCGGCATCGATGTAGAGATCATTGCAAATATGATATCGATCAATCCGTTTGATTTCTTTGTTGATGAATATGCGACAAATTACCCTTTTGAGTACAATGATGAGTTGAAAAAAGAGCTTATTCCTTACCTTGAGATAGCAGAAGAGGGTAAAAAATTAAAAGCTTTTATCAAGACTTTGGATCTCAAAGAAAGACCGATCAATGACTTTTTGGTTTATCTTAATACTGAGATATATAAATATCTCAATTACACTATCAGACTTGAGACCGGTGTACAAAAGTGCGAAGTCACGCTTGATAAAAAACTTGGAAGCTGCAGGGATTATGCTTGGCTTTTTGTTCAAGTACTGCGTCATCTTGGACTTGCCGCACGTTTTGTGTCCGGTTATTTGGTTCAGTTGAAATCAGATATTGAGTCACTTGACGGGCCTAGCGGTCCTGAAGAAGATTTTACAGACCTGCATGCTTGGACTGAGGTCTATATCCCGGGTGCCGGTTGGCTTGGGCTTGATGCGACAAGCGGACTTTTTGCAGGTGAGGGGCACATTCCTCTTGCATGTACACCATCTTACGAGAGTGCTCATGCTATCGAAGGGATGAGTGACAAATGTGAGACGGAGTTTGAGTACTCAAACACTGTTACAAGGATATTTGAGTCCCCGCGCGTGACGAAGCCTTACAGACATGACCAGTGGGAAGATATATACAACCTTGGATTTGTTGTTGATGCAGAACTTGAAGCCAATGATGTAAGACTTACTATGGGAGGAGAACCGACCTTTGTATCCATAGACGATATGGAAGCAGACGAATGGAACACAGCAGCAGACGGACCGCATAAACGTGAGCTTGCAGATAAACTCTCACGCAGATTGCTCAGCTCTTTTACAAAAGGTGGAATGCTTCATTATGCGCAGGGCAAATGGTATCCCGGTGAGCCTATTCCTAGATGGCAGACATCTATCATCTGGAGAAAAGACGGCAAGAAGATATGGAAAAATCCCGACCTCTTTGCTGATATGAATGAGACCTATAGTTACACTAATAAAGACGCGTTCAAGTTCATCAATACTTTGGCACTGACTCTTGGCATCAGTCATAAGAATGTGCTCAAGGCGTATGAAGACCCATACTACTATATCATGAAAGAAGCGCAGCTTCCAGCTGATATTGATGCTCTAAAAGTCAATCTCAAAGACTCTTTGGAGAGACAAAATATCGCAAAAGTGCTTTCTCAGGGTCTTAACAACGAGATCGGATATGTCCTTCCTTTGAACTTTGGAGAGAAAAAATGGATAAGCTCAGGCTGGACATTTAGAAGGGGAGAACTATTCTTGATTCCTGGGAATTCACCTTTGGGACTGAGACTGCCTATGGACTCTCTGCTTCAAAAACCAAAAGAGGAACTGCCTCTGCATTTTGAACCCGATCTTTTTGCCGATGTTCCCGGTTTTGACAAGCTGAGAAAAAATGCACGAGAGCGTTATGAAAAGATGGTAAAAGAAAAAGATCCTCAAGATAACATCTTTGTAAGAACGGCACTCAACATAGAGATACGAGAGGGTAAGCTCTATACCTTCTTACCGCCGCTTAACCATACTCAGGCATTCTTAGACCTGATGGTAAGCATTGAAGAGGTCGCTAAAAAACTGGATATCAAAGTCGTTTTGGAAGGGTATGAACCTGCACACGATCTGCGCATCGACCGTATCAAAGTCACTCCTGATCCGGGAGTCATCGAGGTAAACATTCAGCCTGCCTCATCATGGAAAGAGTTAAATGAGAATTTAGTCACTTTATATGAAGATGCAAGACAATCGCGTTTGGGAACTGAGAAGTTTATGCTTGATGGCAAACACACGGGAACAGGCGGTGGAAACCATGTGACCATAGGTGCCATGAAACCTGAAGACAGTCCGCTCCTTAGACGTCCTGAGCTTTTACGAAGTCTTATTACGTTTTGGCAGCATCATCCGGGACTTTCATATCTTTTCTCAGGCACGTTCATCGGGCCTACTTCTCAAGCACCTCGCGTGGATGAGGGAAGATTGGAAAACCTTTATGAGTTAGAGATCGCTTTTTCGCAGATACCAGAGGACGGCGAAGTGCCGTTTTGGCTGACAGACAGACTGTTCCGTCACATGCTTACAGATATCACGGGCAACACGCACAGAAGCGAGTTTTGTATAGATAAGCTTTACTCACCTGATTCTAGTACAGGAAGACTAGGGATTTTAGAGCTTCGTGCGTTTGATATGCCGCCTCATCAGCATATGGCACTCTTGCAGATGCTGCTTGTGAGAACTTTGGTCTCGCTGTTTTGGAAGAAACCCTATAAACATAAACTTGTACGTTGGGGAACACAGCTTCATGACAAGTTTCTTTTAGAGCATTACGTAAAAGAGGATATGCGCGATATCGTCGAGTTTTTAAACAATGAGGGGTATGCGTTCAAGCTTGACTGGTTTGACCCGTTCTTTGAGTTTAGATTTCCTCTTTACGGGATGGCGACGGTCGAGAACTTTCATCTTGAACTCCGCGCTGCCATCGAACCTTGGCATGTTCTTGGCGAAGAGAGCAGTTCTCAGGGGACTTCACGATATGTGGATTCCTCACTTGAACGCGTTCAGGTCAAAGTGAACCATTTTACACCTGAGCGTTACGTGCTTACATGTAACTCTGTAGCGGTGCCTTTAAGTCCTACGGGTGTTGAGGGAGAGTTCGTCGCCGGCATAAAATATAAAGCATGGCAGCCGTGGTCGGCTCTTCATCCTACGATCGGTGTAGATACTCCGCTTGTATTTGATGTGGTAGACAAATGGAACCAACGCTCAGTTGGCGGTATGACATACCATGTGTCACATCCTGGCGGGCGTACTTATGACAGTTTTCCTGTAAACTCGTATGAGGCAGAATCAAGAAGGATCAACCGTTTTTGGGATTTTAATCATACGCAAGGCGAGATAGAATATGTCTCATCAGCAGTAGTTCAACAAAGTCTCGTAGATGTGAACGGAGCTAAAAGAGCCGTGGTTACAAAAGAGAAAAGCAAAGAGAAAAAACGATTTTATTTTCAGCAAGTCGCACAGAGTCTGGAGTATCCAAATACATTGGATCTAAGAAGAAAGTGGGCTAAACAGTAGATGTCAATTTTCGATGGTTATATGTTGGCCTCATCTTTTGATGAGGTGTTCGATAGTGAAAAAAATATACGTGAGTCTTGGAAAGATGTTCTAGAAGATATAGAAAAGTCCGGCTTAAATGTTTTAAAAGAGAAACAGGAAGATATTGATTGGCATCTTGAAGATAACGGTGTTACGTTTAATATCTATGACTCTGTCGAGAAATCTACAAATCGCTTATGGAGCATGGATCCCATTCCTTTTATTATTTCTGTAGATGAGTGGACCGATATACAAAAAGGGCTGCGTCAAAGAGCAAAACTTTTAAATCTTGTGCTTAAAGACCTCTACTCAGAACAGAGGTTGATAAAAGAGAACATCATCCCCGCAGAGGTCATCTTCGGGCATAAAGGGTATGCGACAGAGGTGTTTGATTTTGGATTTAAAGAGAATTTTGCTCTTTACTTTTATGCGACCGATATGGCACGAGGACCCGATGG
>JAHJGM010000031.1 GCA_018824305.1 bacterium | reverse complement strand
GTATATGCCAAAACGTTGGTGCGTCCCCTCTGAAATAATAGAGGAAGATGTCTGGTAATACCCAAGATAACCGATAAAATTTCTGGCTGAAAAAGCCTTTAAAGGACCTTATATGGTAACTATGAAAGACCTATTGGAATGTGGTGTACACTTCGGACACCAAACTCGTCGTTGGAATCCAAAGATGAAAAAATACATCTTCGGTGTGCGTAAAAACATCCATATTATCGATTTACAAAAAACATTACGTTATTTCCGTAATACATACCAAATCGTTGTTGATGCTGCTGCTGAAGGTAAAACTGTACTTTTCGTCGGAACAAAAAAACAAGCTCGTAACACTGTTAAAGAAGCTGCTATCAAATGTGGTATGCCATACGTTGATACTCGTTGGTTGGGCGGTATGCTTACAAACTTCGAGACTATTCAAAAATCTATCCGTAAACTTGAGGCTATCGAGCAAATGGAAGAGAATGGTCAAATGGGACTATTAACTAAAAAAGAAGCATTGATGCTTTCTCGCCAAAAAGAGAAGCTTTCTGAATATTTCGGTGGTATCCGTAATATGAAAAAACTTCCTGATATGCTTTTCGTACTTGATGCGGCAAAAGAGCACATCGCAGTTTTAGAAGCTCGTTGTTTACACATCCCTATCGTAGCACCGTTAGATACTAACTGTGATCCGGACCTTATCACTTATCCGATCCCTGGTAACGATGATGCTATCCGTTCAATTCAACTTTTCTGTAATGAAATGGCTGAAGCGGTTAACGAAGGTAAAGCACTGGCAAACGGCGGTTCTACTACTGATGTAGAAGAAGAATTTGCAGCTGCAGATGCTAAAGAAGTAGAAGCAGAAGAAACAGTAGAAGAGGAAGCATAATCATGGCAGA
This sequence comes from bacterium, assembly GCA_018824305.1. Classification (GTDB taxonomy): domain Bacteria; phylum Campylobacterota; class Campylobacteria; order Campylobacterales; family Sulfurimonadaceae; genus Hydrocurvibacter. The sequence continues at coordinate 2,196 of JAHJGM010000031.1, read as the reverse complement.
AATTACAGCAGCAATGGTAAAAGAGTTGCGTTCAGCAACTGATGCACCGATGATGGATTGTAAAAAAGCACTGACTGAAACTGACGGTGATTTTGAAAAAGCAGTTGAATTCCTTCGTGAACGTGGTATCGCAAAATCAGCTAAAAAAGCTGACCGCGTTGCTGCAGAGGGTTCTATCGGTCTTAAAATAGCTGATGATTTCTCAAAAGCTACTTTAGTAGAAGTAAACTCTGAAACCGACTTTGTTGCTAAAAATGACGGTTTCAAAGATCTTGTAGCAAAATCTGTTACTCAAGCATTTACTACAGATTGTACAACTGCAGAAGCTCTTCGTGAAACTGAAGTTGCAGGCAAATCATTTGGTTTAACATTTGATGAAGCAGTATCAAAAATCGGTGAGAAGATCGAGATTCGCCGTATAGCTACGTTAACTGGTAACGAGAACACTATCGTTAACGGTTATGTTCACTCAAACACTCGTATCGGTGTTATCGTTGCTATCGAATGTGACAGTACTAAAACTGCAAAAGCTATGGTAGATATGGCTAAAAATATTTCTATGCATGCATCAGCAATGAAGCCTACTACACTTAGCTATAAAGATTTCGATCCGACTTTCGTAGAAAACGAGACAATCGGGCGTATTGAAGTTATCAAAAAAGAGAATGAAGAGCTTGCTCGTCTTAAAAAACCTCTTAAAAACGTACCTCAATACATCTCTATGTCACAATTGACTCCGGAAGTTCTAGCAACTGCTGAAGCAAATATCAAAGCTGAGTTAAAAGCACAAGGCAAACCTGAGCAGATCTGGGACAAAATCGTTCCGGGACAACTTGCTCGTTTTATCGACGATAACTCTACTTTAGATAAAGAACAAGCATTGTTAGATCAAAACTATGTTTTAGATGACAAGTTAACTGTTGCACAAGCTGTTGAAGCAGCTGGTAAAGCAGCTGGCGGTAGCGCTAAAATCTCTGCATTCTTCCGCCTTGAAGTAGGTGAAGGTATAGAGAAAAAAGTTGATGATTTCGCAGCAGAAGTCGCAGCTCAAATGGCATAAGGGTCTTCCCTTATACCACCTTTTTATTTTTAAACATATCTACAACTAATTTTACCCTTTCTTTTATATTCACTTTGTTATAATCATCCTCATGAATTTACTTAAAGCCACTTTGATATCGCACTCATTTGATTATGAACTTTTTAAAGATATTTCTCTACATGTAAACGAGGGAGATAGAATCGCTATTACCGGTGTAAGCGGCAGCGGAAAGTCCACTTTTTTACATATATTGTCCACACTGTTAAAACCTCAAAGCGGAGATGTTGAGATCTTAGGTAAAAAGCTGGATGCACTCAGTACAAAAGATCTGGTGCATTTGAGAAGCAATGATCTTGGTATCATATTTCAGGCACACTACCTTTTTCGCGGTTTTAGTGCGATGGAAAATTTGGAAGTCGCATCCATGTTAAGTCAAGAAAGCATTGATGCCGAGCTTTTACAAAGACTTGGGATCTCTGAAGTGATGTATCAAAAAGTGAGCGAACTCTCCGGAGGGCAGCAGCAACGCGTCTCAATAGCCAGAGTCCTTACAAAAAAGCCTCGTATCATATTTGCCGATGAACCGACAGGAAACCTTGATAACAAGACCGCAAATGAGGTCATGAATATATTTGATGAATATATAGTAAACAATAAAGCCGCCCTTGTCCTTGTGACACATGATGAGAACCTTGCAAGCAGATGTGACAAGATTTTTCATTTGGAAAACAAAGAGCTATTGCAGGTCAAATAATGGATTACACTACAATATTTACAGATACGAATATTGTTGGATTTTTACTATTATTTTTTAGATTTGCTTCACTTTTTATTGCCGTACCGATATTTTCCCATCAAAGTATACCTATGGTCATGAAGCCGGCAATGGCTTTTTTCTTTACAGTCGTTTTTTACTCATCCATGAAACCGATTGCTTTTGAGATAAATGTAGTCAATCTAGTTTTTGCAATACTAAGTGAGTTTTTATTTGGGCTTATTATCGGTATTGTCCTACAGTTGGCATTTAATGTCATTACATTCGCCGGCGGTCAAATATCGTTTGTAATGGGATTTTCCATGGCAAGTGCGATCGATCCCCAATCAGGGATCTCAATGCCTATTATCAGCCAGTTCTTGTCTCTTATGGCTCTTAT
>JAHJGM010000030.1 GCA_018824305.1 bacterium | reverse complement strand
CCATCATCTCACCAGACATAACGATGTAGATCTCTTGAGCTTTACCTTCACGAATCGGCATAGCGAATCCACCACAAACAACGTCACCAAGAACGTCGTAAGAAACGAAATCAAGACCTTCAGCTTCATAAGCACCCTCTTCTTCAAGAAAGTTAATCGCTGTAATAACACCACGACCTGCACAACCTACTCCTGGCTCTGGTCCACCAGACTCAGTACAGTTGATCCAACCATGTGGCATTTCAGGAGAAAATATTCCTGCGCCCGGTTTAAGTGCATCTTCAAGCTCTAAATCTTCAACAGTACCCATTTCTGCAGCAAGTTGTAAAATTGTGTTTTGAGCTTTCTCATGTAAAATTAAACGAGTAGAATCCGCTTTAGGATCACAACCAACAATCATAATATTTTTATCAAAATAATAAGCCATAGAAGCCAATGTGTTTTGAGATGTAGTAGATTTACCAATCCCACCTTTTCCGTAAAATGCTATTTGACGAAGTGCAGCCATTTTTATCTCCTTTATTTTAAATACACCCTCTTCAACCAAAGAATAAGTTCTGTCGAGGTATTCATGTACTTCACTTAGGTTATTGCATCCTCCGTTCTCGATTTTTAGGACAAAAGAAACTACCAAAAAGCACTTTACTCCTACAAAGTATGTAAATGTAGACAAATTTGTTAGAATAATTTATGCAGAAGCCGTTTTTTGTCGAGATTTTGCATTTTGTTGGATCTATTTTTTTTAAAAAGCTTTTTTTATGCTCTCTTACATTTTGTAAACATACTATCTATATATAGTAAAACTAGTCAAAATAACCGAACTAAATCATTTCATTATAAGAAGATTTCAAAAACAGTTCATTTTTGTTTTATTATAGTAACTTTTTTGATACAATTAATGTTCAAGTATAAGAAAAGTTTAAAAAGGAGTATTGTGGAACGTTTATTATCATTTTTCATTGCATTTGCAATCATAGGTATAGAATTGTTTGGTGGGCAAGACGATCTTAAAGGTCAGGGAGGATATGCGTTTCTCATTGTCATACTCCTTTTAAGTGCCATAGTGATCATAACGCTGATCGTTTCATGGCTTCGAATCGCTAAAGTAAAAAAAGAGTACATTCAGATACAAAAAAATAACAAAGAGCTTGAAGAGAAACAAAATGAGCTTCTCTCAAGTATGAGTGTCAACATCCATAAGATAGTCAAACAGGCCATCGGAAGTTCTAATGCAGCGGCTGATAAAAAAGCATCGAATGAGAGCGGTCAAGATATAGGTGATTTCGTGCAAGCGGACAATCAGCTTCTTGACATCGCCAACGATCTCATCGAGTTTTTACATCTCAAAGCAAAAAAAGTCAAGATCAGCAACAACCGCTACAACCTTGACAACCTTCTCAATGACATCACCGGTTTCATCAGCAAGAACTTTCGTATCAAATCTCTTAACCTTACCTATAAGATAGACAAATCTATCCCCGATGAGCTCATAGGCGATACTCTTAAAATAAGCAAGGTACTTTATAACCTTTTAGACTACTCTATCCGTAACGGTGCTACCGATCTGCTTTTACATGTATACAAAGCACCCGGCTTTCAGAGCAAAAATGAACTTATCTTTTTGATCCATACCAATATGAAGATCGATGTAGAGAACGATCCTTTTTTCTTTAAGACTCAATATGATGAAAAAAACAGCAAATACGATTCGCTCGGACTTTTTGTCGCAAAAGAGCTTGCAGCGCTTATGCAGGGAGAGTTGATAACCCGTAATGCCGAAAATAAAGAGGTGGAGTTTCTCTTCTCTATGTCTTTTCACTCTCCTGAAAATCTTGTCTCCCGCGTACAAGACAGCCGCCTGCTTCACAAAAAGACGCTTATAGTAGAGAGCAATGCACGCTATGCGGACGCTATAAAAGAGATGCTGGAAGTATATGAGCACAAGATAACCGTTTTAGAACCTGAGATCTTTTTTCAAAACCAACAGATCCTGCAAGAGTACGACCTTATCATTCTCGATGAAAAACTTTTCAATGCTTCTGTCATAAAATCGCTGGAGAAACTTGATAAACAAAAAGGTATCAAAGTCATAGCTCTAAGTAACTTTTTCAATCCTCTCAATGCCAAGTACTACACGAAGATCGCAGATTATAAGATACTAAAACCTACCATACGCGGAACGCTTCGACGCCTATTAAAAATAATATATCTTCCTCAAGAAGAGCAAGAAGCACTCAAAGCACAAGGGATAAGAGGAACAAAACTCAAAGTCTATACCGAAGAGTTTGCAAATACTCCGGACGTGTCTATCGATACCTTCGCTCTGTTTAAAGGACATAAACTTCTTATCGTGGAGGATGATGTTATCAACCAAAGAGTGCTTCAAGGCGTGCTTAAACGCTCAGGCATGGAGATCGACATCGCAAATAACGGGGAAGAGTGTCTTGCACTGCTTAAAGAAAAGGGGTACTACGACCTTATCCTCATGGACATCAACATGCCTACAATGGACGGTTACACGGCGACACGAGAGATACGCAGCAACAGCGAATACGATTCTATTCCTATCATCTCTCTCACTGCTCTTATCTCATCCGATGAGATAAACAAGATGTTCAATCTTGGAATGAATGCCCATCTGGCAAAACCTTTTAGAAAAGAGAAACTCTTTACCGCATTTGACATGTTCTTAAAATCTACGAATGAAGAGATCATGTTTCTCAAACCTAAAGAGGAAAAAGAGATGCACTACGACGGTTTGGATATCAAACGCGGGATCGCACAAGCGAACAACAATGAGGAGTTTTACAAAGAGATACTTGCAGAGTTTTTGGCGACATACCAAGACAGCGCCAAACTTTTTGAAAAACTTATCCATGATTTTCGTTATGAACAGGTACGCTTATACTGTCTGGATATTAAAGGACTGTCTGATCTCATCGGTGCGACAGAGCTTCGTGATCTTATGCTGGATATCCACCATCAGCTTATCTTCAAGAAATTTGATATGTTGGATAGCTATGTCCAACCGTTTCACGATACCATCAATACCGTCAACGCTTCCATAAAAGCCTATATCGAAAGTTAAAATATTTACGTTACCTCTTTTAATATTGAAGAGGTGTCGTATTTGACTTATACGATGTAGTGGTAGATATTGAGATGTGTCTTTTTAAATCCCCGTCTGCTGTAAAACTGCAACGCATTGGAGTTATCCACATCGGCTGCGAGCTGGATGCGTTTGTATCCGTACTCCACAGCCATACTTCTCATCTTGTTGATCAGACGGCTTCCGACACCCATCTTTCTGTACTCGTCATTGACGACCAAATCTTCGATCTGTCCCACATAGTCACCCTCGGCACTGGATATGAGGCGTTGCATCGTTATCATGCCGATGACCTTACCCTCATATTTTGCCACAAGCAGATCACTGCTGTCATGCTGATACAGACGCGTGATGCCTGAGAGCTGTTTTTTATAATCGATCGTAAAATCCGACTCGATCGCGAACAAGACGCTGAGCAACTCTGCCATTTGAGGTAAATCTTCCTCTGTCGCTTTTTCAATTGTTATGCCTGTTTTCATATTCAAATCACAAATCTCCGGGTCTAGGATGGTTATAACTTTTTTTGCTTCTTCACTCAGCGGGTTTCCGTTTGCATACAGGGTCTCCAGATAAGAGAGGTTTGCCAAAGAATCCGGCAGCTCGCTTATATCGTTGCCGTCGATATCCAGCTCTTTGAGTTGCAGATACTTTTCGATCTCGGTTGGAACCTCCGTGATCTCGTTTGATGAGTAACACAAAAGTTCGAGCTGGGTAGACTCAGGAAGTAAAAACTTTTTCAGTCCGCAGTTTTCACAAGAGAACTCTCTCATATAGGGTGCGAAGCTAAAATCCATATTTAACTTGCTGAAGGGATTGTCATCGAGAATAAGTCTCTCAAGTTCGATAAGAGAGTGAAGATGCAGCTCTTTGAGTTGGTTTGAACTGAGATCGACGTTTTCCACATCCAACTCAAAAAACGCATCATCGATCTTTTCAATCTGGTTTTGAGAGGCATCGATCTCCTCTAATGACAACAGCTCTTTAACAGTTGAGGGAAGTTCTTTGATGACATTGTCACTGATATTGAGTCTCTGCACGTTTTTTAAAGAAGAAAAGACGTTTTTCAGATCATGTATGAGATTTGATGCAAGACTCAGTGCTCGCAGTTCGTTCTCTTCGTTTATAGAGTTGTCGATGTTTTTCAGGACATTCCCGCTAAGATCGAGCACCCTTACATGTGGACATTCCCGCAGTACACTCACGTCACGAAGGTTGTTTGAACTGGCATTGATAGAACGGAGTTCCATGTGTTTGATCACAGGCGGCAAAACCGTAAAACTGTTTCTTCGTATATCAAGATTGCTGAGTTTGCTCAGATTTTGCATAGAATCCGGCAGAGTCGTGAGTCTGTTGTTTGAAAGATTGAGAGCGATCAGGTTCGTAAGCAGACCGAAATCCTGCGGCAGTTCTTCGATCTTGCGTCCGCTGAGATCGATCCTTATGATATCTTGGGGCGACTGCGTATTTTCATCGATGCCGTTATGATCAAGGAGCCAAGCTTTTAATGTCTGCCAAGAATTACTCATCACCATCACCCTCATCAATTAGTCTTTGTAATCTGTCGTGTCTTTGTTGTATTAAGTAAGCGATCTCGTCATAATCATATCGGCCGTATTGGTTCATATCGTAGAGTTTCATAAGCGCTGCCCTGCAACAGCTTTTGTTACACTCGGTCACCAGTTTTTTGGCTTTTTTATATGGGAGTGCCGTATTTTGAAATATATCAATTGCCTGCGCGACATTTTTTTGACCGCATTCACAGATTTCCATCGCTAGAATCTCTTGCTTGTCTGGCATTGTAGCACTCCTTTGCAATAATTTTACAAATAATGCGTCAAACACTATTTATAAAATCATTCGATTAGCCAAAAAGGCTAAAGGGTCTTATAGACCGTGTGCCTCTTTAAAACTGTTCGCTTCTTCTACTGCAAGTTTCAGTTTTTCGCTCAATTCCGGCATTTTAACGTAATTTGTCCATAAGGTATCTTCAACGATATCATGTATCTCAGAAGCGATCTCCACCGCTATTCTTTTTAGCTTTGCCAACTCTCTTTTATTATCTTTTATCTCTTCAGACATCCTGTTCTCCCTTTACCATGTAAGATTAAAAACTATATTTTGTGAACCATTATCAAAGCTGCTTCATCTTTGCGAAGTGCTATGAACGAACGGTTTATCATGATCTGGACCGTACTTTTAAACCATCCGAAATTCTTGATACTGACATTTGCATTACGCATAAGTCCAAGCGAGTTCAAACGGCGTTTGAGTTCACCAGTTACATTGACGGCATCTACGACCGCATTCTCTCCGATCTTCATATTTAACAGACACATTATTTACCCTTTATAAAGAAAACGCGTAAATATTTTCAAAAAGAACATCGTTGCTTGTCCCGCGTGACATGTGAACAAAACGCTGTTTATTTTGAAAATGATACTTTTCATACAAGTCAACTACATGTTTGACACCCAGTGGAACATCCGCGACCACTTTTTTGAGTCCGCGGAAATACAAGACTCCGCGCATCATTTTTTCAGCTTCTTCCTCATGCCCAGCACGAACCTGCCACGGTCCCAAGTAAACATTACGCGCATTTACGATGCTCGAATGTTGAAACCCGTTTGGAAGAGTCAATTTTAAAGAGCTTGTTCGCTCCATCTCATCTAAAAGAAAGTCCATTCTGTTTTCACCGAACGTCTCTTTGTCGATAGTCGCGATTATAGACTCAAAATTACCGCCGTCAAGCTCTTTTGCGTGAGCATTCGTGAAATTAAACGGCGGAACTTTGCCGACATTTATAAATCTTCCGACTTCCATCTTTGATTCGAATCCGTAAGATTCGAAGAACCTGACCAAATCCGGATTTGCGTGAAGGTATAAACTGTTATATTCATTGTCGATGGCACCAAGCAGCGTCTCAAAAAGACGACGGCCGATGCCCTGCTTTTGATGACTCGGTTTCACCATAAAATATTTGATCATAGCGGAGTGCTCAAATTCTATTGCCATAACGGCACCCACTAATTTTCCATCTTCATAAGCACCGTAACAAAGGTGCGGAGAGTGCATCATCATCAGTTTTACGTGATAACCGTCAAGCAGCCAGCCCACATCTTCAGATATAGCTACCAACTCACTTACATCTGCAAATTTAAGCCATCCTATAAACATAGGCTTTCCTTGTACAGCGTGACTAACTCTGCATCGTTTAACACTCTTTTGCGAGAAGTGACTATCTCACGGATTCTCGGTAACAGATTTTGTAATGTGTGCTTTTCAGCAACAATCCCTAGCTGTTTTAAATGATACAAAATCGTACCTGTCCCGGAGTGTTTACCGATCGGAAACTCTCTTATGCATCCGACCTCTTCCGCATCAAAAGGCTCATACGCTCTTCCGTTTTTCATCATTCCATCGGCATGGACTCCGCTCTCATGGGAAAAGATATGTTCTCCCACGATCGGAGCGCTTGGAGAAAGCGTCATACCTGCGGCATTTGCGACGATGACGGCAAGATTACGCATCTGTAGGGAATCGATCTGGCGAGTTTGCCCGTACAGATGTTTTAATGCCATCGAGATCTGTTCAAATGAAGCATTCCCTGCTCTCTCCCCAAGACCTATGACAGTCGTGTTTACACTTACCGCGCCTGCATCCAGACCGCTAAGAGCATTCGCATTTGCAAGACCGAAGTCGTTATGCGTATGCATCTCTATTGGTAATAGATTCATTGTTGTCAGTGCTTTTACGTCATTATATATCTGAGTCGGAGTCATGATACCTACCGTATCGCAATAGCGGAAACGGTCAGCACCAAGCTCGTGTCCCATCGTCATGACCTCTTTCATAAAATCGATAGAACCTCTTGAGCTGTCTTCACCGCCTATACAAACGAAAAGACCCTCTTTTTTTGCTGCGATGATGGTAGATTCAAGCTCTTTTAACATCGCAGTTTTGTTCCCTGCAAATTTTACATCGATCAAAATATCCGAAATCGGAATAGAAAGATCGACAGCTTTGACACCACACGACAGAGATGCTTCTAAGTCGCTCATCTTCGCGCGGTTCCAAGTCATCATACGAGTATTTAGACCTAATGAAAGCAGTTCTTTTATATCTTCTTGCTCTTTTGTCCCCATCGCAGGGATACCGATCTCTAGTTCATCGGCACCGCAAGCCACAAGTCCTTGTGCAATTTTCAGCTTTTCATCAGTGTTAAATGCCACGTACGGAGCTTGTTCACCATCACGAAGTGTAGTGTCATTTATTAACATACTGTTAATTCCCTTCCATCTCTTCTGGCAGGTTAAAGTATTTTCTTGTTGCTTTAAGTACCGATATCTCGATTGGCTCAAAAGCGTAACTTTGATCTGCTATCAAACCTGCAGCTTTTAAATCATCTTGTGGACATCCACCGATCTTCGCTGTAAGGATGAGTTTCACATCTTTTAGTTTTTCTAGTATCGGTTCCATCGGATTTGCACCGTCTGGTCCTGCACAGTATTCATAATCAAGTTTACGGTGATGGATAAATCTGATACCTTTGTCACCCGCTTCATAGATCAAAAACTCTCTTACTGAACCGAAGTGTTGGTTTATCATCCCCTCGCCCGCAGTAGTGACTGCGACAAGGATAGTATTACCATCAGAACTTAGTTCCTCTTTCTCTTTACGAACACGCTCATTAGCGCGGTCTAGGAAAAATCTGAACTCTTCGATTTTTGCTTGTGACTCTTGACGAGCTTTGATGTTGTAATGACTTTCCAACTCATCAAAACTCATATCTGAGAATACGTTTTTAGTAAATTCTTGACCTCTGTCTTCACCGATGAGACCTACAGCATCTGCACGACATTGACGGCAGTGTTGCATAAGTTTCATATCCATTCCACACGCTTCTTGAACTTCCATCTGTTGTTGGTCAGTCGCACTTTGCACACCGCCAAGTCCAAAAGCAGTTCCGTGTTCAGGCTCAGAGATGATCGGCATGATGTTATGTAAGAACACGCCTATCTCTTTTAGTTTTTTCGAAACTTCAGGTAAATGTTTATCGTTGATACCAGGAATCAAAACAGAGTTTGCTTTAATGAGTATCCCTTTTTCAACACACTTTTTCATACCTTCAAGCTGACGCTCTAAAAGTATTTTTGCAGCTTCTTTACCATAGATACGTTTGTTGTTATAGAATATCCAAGGGTAGATCTTTGAACCGATCTCACCTGTCATATCAACACTGTTTATAGTTACAGTGATGTGGTCTATATTGTACTTGACCATCTCATCGACAAATGCTGGAAGTTCCAAACCATTTGTAGATAAACATAGTTTTAAATCGGGCGCTTTGTCACGAACCAATCTAAAAGTCTCAAATGTTTTCTTTGGATTTGCTAACGCATCACCAGGACCTGCGATTCCAAGTACACTTAAACGTTGAACCTCACCGCCTACATACATGACTTTTTTTGCAGACTCTTCAGGTGTCAATCTTTCACTTGTAACTCCCGGACGACTTTCATTTGAACAATCATATTTTCTATTACAATAATTACATTGAATATTACAAGCCGGTGCTACTGCAACGTGAATTCTTGCATAATGATGATGTGCACCCTCTGAATAACATGGGTGGTTGTGTATCTTGTCCTGAATGTCTTGTGGCATAAACGCTTCTGCCGGATTGCTTGAACTACAACTCATTCTAGCTCCTTTATTTATATCTATTTAGGAATTCAAATGATCTCGCCTCATGTAGCTACAATCATTTACTGTAAACAGTTATGCAATTGATGTTCTAGCACTATGTTTGACATTTGCTACAAAAGAGTGACAATTTTGTATTTTTTCGACATATATGATCAATTTATAGCCCTGTCTCATTTATCCTTTCGCTTTATTTACAGATTTGTATAGATATTGTATACTACCTCCATTAAGTCTCAAAATAGAGGTGTTATGATGATACGTACCGGACAATCTCAGGCAAAAGAACCCAAAGAAGCCGTTAGGGAATTTCATGCATCCATATCTCAGCCAAACATAGAGCTGGTGATCTTTTTTTGCTCTAATGACTACGATCTCGAACAACTCACCGAGGAGATCAATCATCTCTTTGGCAAAATCAATGTGATAGGGTGTACCACAGCAGGAGAGATCGGACCGATGGGTTATCTCAGCCACAGTATCAGCGGAGTGAGCTTTTCATCCGAAAGTTGTCTGGCCGTTACCGGGTTGCTTGATAATTTAAATCAATTTACGGTCTCCCGCACTCACGACTTTACACAAGCACTCTTGCAGCAGCTTGAAGGTAAGATCTCTGATTCATCTTCACGTCATAGTTTCGCACTTATGCTCATCGACGGTTTATCTGTACGAGAAGAACCCGTGGCGCATATGTTACAGCACGCTTTGGGCACGATCCCGTTATTTGGCGGTTCGGCAGGAGACGGTTTAAATTTCGCTAAAACCTATGTGTACCATGACGGACGTTTTCATTCCGATAGTGTTGTCTTAGCTGTTGTCTCTACCTCTTTGCCTTTTAAAATATTCAAAACGCAACATTTCGTCTCAACCGATAAACGCCTTGTCATTACCCAAGCAAATCCTAAAGAGCGTACGGTTCAAGAGATCAACGGTTTTCCTGCGGCCGAGGAGTATGCACGACTGACAGGCATCAGTGTAAAAGAGCTTGATCCCGCACACTTCGCCGATTCGCCCGTTGTCGTGAAAATAGACGGAGCAGATTATGTACGCGCGATCCAAAAAGCCAATCCTGACGGCAGTCTCACGTTTTACTGTGCTATTGAAGAGGGCGTAGTGCTAAGAATCGCTCACGGTTTGGATATTGTCAAGAGTCTTGAAGAAACTTTTCAAAAGATATATGAAGATATAGGAGAGCCACAACTTGTCATCGGATGTGATTGTATCTTACGAAATCAAGAGATAATACAAAGCAATCAAAAAGCCGGGATCGAGAAACTTTTTCAAAGCAACAAGACTATCGGTTTTAGCAGCTACGGCGAGCAGTTCCACGGAGTTCACGTCAACCAGACCCTCACAGGAATCGCAATAGGAAAATCTACGGAGAAATGATATGGAACAAGAACAAGCTGCACAAAATGAGATCGCGCGTCTAAACAAGATCATTCAGGTATTGATGGATCGTGCCGAACGCAGCGATAGTTTAGAAGGTTCGGACTACAGCCTGTTTCAGACTACTATTACTCTTGAAGACAAAGTACAGCAACGTACTCATGAGTTAGAAGCATCCTTGCGCCAAAATGAAAATATTACCCGCGCTTTGCGTGAAAGTGAGAATCGTACCCGTTTGCTCATCCAAAGCTCTCCCATAGGTATTTATGAAATAGATATTCAAGGCAAGATAGTCTCTATGAATCCCGCAGGGCTTCTTATGCATGGATTTCAAGAGGAATCGGAAGTCAAAGGTCTGCAATATCTTGATATTGTCAGGGAGATAGACCGAAATCGAGTCGCTGAATTGCTTACGACCTCATTTACGGGGATCAGCAGCAACTTCAAATACAGAAGTTTCAAATTGGACAAGATCTTTCAATCCTATTTCGTACCCATAAAAAACAGCGACGAGCCTATTGAAATAGTGATGGGAATCGCAGAAGATATCACCGAACAAAAAAAATCGGAAGAGAGATTGAAGAAAAACAATGAGATGCTGATCATGCAATCTCGTCAAGCGGCTATGGGTGACATGGTATCTATGATCGCTCATCAGTGGAGACAACCGATCAGTATCATAGGGATGATAGTCAATGCGCTCAAGATGGATATAGAGCTAGAAGAAGAGATCTCAAATGAAACTCTCAGCAACAGCTGCGAAGACGTAGAAAAACAGATCCAGTATCTTTCAAAGACAATAGATGATTTTAGAAACTTTCTAGATCCACAGATACATAAAGAATCCGTATCCGTATGTACGGTTTTACAAAACTCTCTGGCGATAATCGGTAAAACTCTGGAAAACAGCGATATCGATATCGCTGTAGAGTGTCAGTCCCAAACGCAGATAAATATTGTCGCCAATGAGCTTATGCACGTTGTTTTAAACATCATCAATAATGCACAGTTTATCTTAGTAGAAAGAAAGATCGAAAATGCACGAATAACGATTAGCGGCAGTGAGAATGAAGAATCCATTGTGATCGAGATATGCGACAACGGCGGCGGAATAGATAAAGAGATCATAGCCAAACTTGGCGAGCCCTATGTCTCGTCAAAATCTTTTAATAACACGGGGCTGGGTGTTTTTATGTCTAAAATGATCTTAAACAAACATATGAACGGTGATCTTCAATGGATGAATAAAGGACAAGGCGCTTGCTTTAGCATTACCATCAAAAAATAATTTTAATTCTCTTTGTCAAATGCCTCGAGCTCTTTTTGATACTCTTCATCCTCTATCTTTTTGAGTTCCGTTTCACTCATCATCATCGTTTTTATCTTTTTAGTGAGGTATGTTCTGTCGGGAAGTTTCGTCATGTAGGCATACGCACCGTATGTCATAGCTAAAGCCGTGAGAATGACGATCCCCTTTTGAACGGGTGAGAATCTTTGTATCGGCTCTTTGATCCTCATCTCACAGACACCGCCGGGGCAGTTTGTCGCTTTCTCTTTTTTAAAGATGTTGAAAAGTTTACACCCAAGACAGATGGAAAAAGCAGACTCTAAAAAAAGCAGTGCCATACAGATGAGACAGACAAGAACTTTGATGGGATTTGGCTGAAAATCTATGACGAGGTAATAAAACATCGGCCATGCGAGTATCATCCCAAGCAGCCATGCAAATCGTTTTTGCTCTGCTCCCACATACTCCGGTTTCTGGTTTTGCACGAAAAAACGACCCAAAAGAAGACTCGGCGCAAATTTTGGTTTGATGACGCGGATAGTAAAATCAAGTGCGAAGAAACTCACGAAGTACTCTGAGAAGACCGCAGTCCCAAGCATGACACCGTTTGTAAGCCCTAAAAATGCTCCCACAAAAAGTATCGCCGCAGCTGCTCTTGCTTCTCTCTCGTTTAATACTCTGACATCATATCCCGCGACTTTCTCACCGTATGAAAAAAACTCTTTCATTATTTATATCTGCCTTTTTTATCACTTTTTTATCACAAATTATATCTAATTTCAAAATCATAACCATACATAGCAGAAAAAAATGAGAAATTTCTGCTCTTACATGTAACAAATCATATACTTAAGCCTAGTTCAACTAAAATGTCAAAAATAAAGGGAGTCACTATGAAGATCACAAAAAACATTTTGGTAAATATCGACTACCGTCTGAGCGATGAGAATGACAATCATCTCAATCCCGGCGAAGAGGAACTCATCTATCTACACGGCGGATACGGTCATATCTTTCAGGAACTGGAAGATGCGCTTGAGGGCAAAGAGGTAGATGATACTTTTAAAGTCACCCTTACTCCCGCACAGGCTTTTGGAGAGTACAAAGAGGAACTCATCGTGCAAGAACCACTCAGCGAACTGCCCGAAGACATCTACATCGGCATGGAACTAGATACCGAAGATGATTCCCGCGTGGTTTACGTCGTGACAAACATCACAGGCGATCTTGCTCTGCTAAATGCGAACCATCCACTTGCAGGACGTACCCTGACTTTTGAAGGGAAGATCACAGAGTTGCAAGAACTCAGTGACGATGAAGCCAAAGAACTTTTGGCACATGAGCATCACGACCACTAGAGTTACATGTAAGGAAGATTTTAATAACAGTTGTTTTTTATGTTAAATATTATTTATTTTTTATAACATTATTGTAAAATGGCGCAAAGTAATCAAATAACAGGATATGTGATGTTGGCAAAGATATTTAAGCGCCTAGAAATAGAGATAACAAGAGTTAATTATGCATATGAAAGATACAAGCTTGAGTCAACTTTTACGCTTATTCATCATGAAAAGCCTTTATCACCACAGGATTTAGGAAATTTTATCAGAATAACAGATAAGTTTGTTCAGGTAGACGAGCATACTTATTTCCTTATATTTGTTTTTACACCGGAAGAGACTGCCTTCAAAGCTTCGCAAAATCTCTTATTTAATCTTGATAAATTTTTCAACTCTACTGACACGCATATTGCAATTAGTTCTTTTGATACTTCAAAAACACCGAGTATGCTTATAAATAAATTGACTCAGATCTTGCAAGAATCCAGAAAAAGTTCCTATGCAAGAATTGAAGATGAAAATATTTTAAATAGATTCTAATCGAGTTCAAACTCTTTTTGTAAAGTTATATATTATATTGTAAGTGCAGAAATTTTTACTGTTTAATAAATTTTGATTCTCCATAACCATCACAACCAACAAATCACAAAAAACACCCTATTCCTACATGTAAGACAATAATGTACCATTTTTGTCCGATTTAATGAACATCCGTCTAGAACGCTATATGCATAATTATTACTAAATTATATAAAGGCGTGTTTATGGAGATAGCTATTCCGACTGATGATCATGATGCGATCTATCTAGACAACGCGTATACTGCTCCAAAATTCGCAATATATTCGATCATCTTAAGAGATAAGACAAACATCAGTTTCTCTCTTAAATCGGTCATCGAAAACCCCCTAAGTAGAATCAAGTGCGAAGGTTTTGAAGACGATCAGCTGGCTTGTCACTGTGAACTTGAGCGTTCAAACAGCCAGCGTCATCTCTATGAGCATTACGCTCTGCTTGATGTCATAGGCGGATGCAGTTATCTTCTGGCAAACAGCTACTGCAAAAATGTCATCCGAACGATGGACAAAGGCGGGATCATCATCTATAAGATCCCTCCCATCATCAAAAAGATCGATATGGCGATAAAAAATTTCATAATAGGAGCCTCACTTGCAAATAAAGTTCAACACATACACACTGCGTCTTGAGGAGATGCCTCTAGACATCGGGTATGCATCTGAAAAGATCAGTGTAAAAGACAAAGATGGAAATGAACATATTTTAGGCGGACAAAACGGCAAGACTCAGCTGATCATCAGCGCTCCGTTTATGGATGACGACCTGTTAAAAGAGCTTCAAGAGATAGAAAAAGAGTTGCCTAGCGGCGGAGACTACGAAGTGTCTGCGTCATTGATTTTTGCAGAGGATTTAAAGGATGATTTAAATCTGGCAAAAATTAAACTTTATATTGACTATAAAGAGGAGTTCGGTGACTTTTACGGTGCTAAATTAACAGGTGAACCTTACGATAACAAGCTTACAAAAGCGATAATCCTTATCTCAAAAGATGGAGCCATCTTTTATGATGAGTTTGTAAAAGACCTGAATGACAAGTTTAGCCAAGAGACACTTATGCGTAAAATCTATGCAGCACAAACCTGCTATACAGGAAAAGGATGTCATTAATGAATGAGATAATACAAACGATAAAAAAAGAGATCAGAAACCAGACTACCGTCCCATATTTTGGACTGGGCATCTTTGCAGGTGTCAAAACCAAAGAGGGCGAAGAGATGCCGTATGATTCGGACTCGATGATCCTTACGATGAACAACGGAAAAGCGATGAGCCAAAGACTGATGTTTGAATACTCACGCGCTGCTATGCACCTCGAACAACGCCGCGGCGTCGAGTACATAACACAGCTGATGAACCATATCTATACAAAAAACTTTGAGCCTACAACTTTACAAAAAGCGATCGTCGATATGTCTCCAAGATATATCATCGATACAAACCGTGATACAAAGATACAAGAACTTCTAGCATTTGAACCGCATTGTCTCATAGTGGGAAAAGCAAGACTAATGGCAGATAAGAACAGATATGAAGTCTATGAATACGATGTAGAGAACAAAAAATATTTTCTCGTAGAAGATGAAGTCCTAGACAACGCTCAAAAGATCCTTTTCAAACCGATGGGTTCTCCGCTTCCAGATCCGAATTTCATCATCTCGGATGCGGATTATGTGGACTGGCTGACTGAGGCAATGGGCGGATTTGCTCTTCCTCCTGTACTAAAAACATACAGAAAGACAAAAAAATACCTGTTTTTAGGAACATCGTTTGACCGCGATACGGACTGAATGGTCGCAAATGAGCTTACTATGGATCTTGAAGGCGGTTACGTCATCACAGATAAAGAGTTAGGCAAAAAAGAGAAAAAGTTTGTTGAAAAACACAACTTGGAAGTCATCAATATGTCTCTTCAAGATTTTATCAAAGAATTTATTTAAAGGATTAAGACATGCCAATTATTCCAACAGTAAAAGACCGTTCGCCTCGTGGAGAAAGATACTTCGACCTTTTTTCAAAACTGATAAACGACCGTGTCATCATCATCACTGAGCAGGTGGATGACCACATGATGGGTGTTATCGTCGCACAACTTCTGTATCTTGAAGCAGAAGATTCTAGCGAACCTATCCACATGTACATAAGTTCTCCGGGCGGCTCGGTCATGGCAGGACTTGCCATACTCGACACTATGCAGCTTATCACTGCACCTGTCTACACTTATGCTATGGGAATGGTCGCTTCAATGGCAGCCGTACTCTTTACATGTGGAGAAAAGGGTCACAGATATATGCTTCCAAATGCGGAGATCATGATCCATCAGCCATTAGGCGGTACGCAAGGTCAGGCAAGCGACATCGAGATTCAGGCAAAACACATTATGAACCTGAAAAAAAGACTCTACAAAATCCTATCAAAGGCGACCGGAAAACATGTTAAGACTATTGAAAAAGAGAGTGATCGTGACAACTATTTTGAAGCAGAGCAAGCTATTGCATTCGGATTGGCCGATACAATACTAACTAGAATAACTCCAAAGGACGTATAATGAGTCAAGAAAAAACTTGTTCATTCTGTGGACGTAAACAAAGCGAAGTCAAAAAAATGTTCTCTTCTGAGAAGACCAATATCTGTAACGAATGTGTCGCTACATGTTCTAGTATCCTTCAAAAAGAGGTCAAATACGAACAACGTGCACAGATGCAAGAACAGCTTCCAAAACCAGAGAAGATCGTAAGCTTCTTGGACAAACATATCATAGGTCAAGAGGATGCGAAAAAAGTGTTGGCAGTTGCACTATACAACCACTATAAACGCATCGAGAATCCTGTGTACAACAATGTGGAACTTGAAAAAAGCAACATCTTGCTTCTAGGTCCGACGGGAAGCGGAAAGACTCTGCTTGCAAAATCTTTGGCAAAGATCATGAACGTCCCTTTTGCCGTGGCCGATGCAACGGCTCTAACGGAAGCCGGATATGTGGGCGAGGATGTGGAGAGTATACTTTCTCGTTTGCTTGCCGCTGCAAACTATGATATCGAACTGGCTCAACGCGGGATCATTTATATAGATGAGATAGACAAGATAGCGCGTAAAGCAGAATCTTCTACTATGGGACGCGATGTCTCGGGTGAAGGCGTACAACAGGGACTTTTAAAGATCCTAGAGGGTGCGGAGGTCTACGTTCCCGTTAAAGGAAGCCGTAAAAACTCTACGACAGAAACGGTACTTTTTGACACGACACATGTACTTTTTGTCTGTGGCGGTGCCTTTGTCGGTCTTGTGCCCGACAGCAATACCAAAAAGAACAATAAAGTAGGTTTTGGTACGGTCAAAGGCGTCTCGCAAAAAGAGTTCAAAGTCGATCAAAAAGCGCTTGTACATTATGGCATTATCCCTGAGTTCATCGGACGTATCCCTGTTATCGCACAACTCAAAGAGCTGACAAAAGAGCAGATGGTACAGATACTTCAAGAACCTGACAACGCACTTATCAAACAGTTTCAGGCACTTTTTGAAATGGATGGCATCGCTTTGAAATTTGAAGACAAAGCACTTGCAGCTATTGCTGAACAAGCCGTAGAAAAAGGTGTGGGAGCCAGAGGACTTAGAGGGATCATCGAAGAGGTGATGCTGCCGCTTCAATACTCTTGCCCCTCACAAGAGAATCTAGAGAGCTGTACTATCACCGAAGCTGTCGTTAAAGACCCGACAAAACAACCAATATTGACTTATAAAACACAGAAGAAGGAAGCATAATTATGAGAGTATATCTAGACAACAACGCAACGACAAAAATAGACCCGTTAGTAAAAGTGAAGATGCAGCCGTTTTTTGAAGAGCTTTATGGAAACCCGAACTCACTTCATGCCTATGGGATGGAAGTCCGTCCCTACCTCAATGAAGCTCTTGGTTCTATGTACGATTCACTAAACGTTCCCGATGAGGACGATATCCTCATCACTTCTTGTGCGACAGAGAGCAACAATAGTGTACTAAAAGGTATCTTTTTCAAATATATTATGAACAATCCCGACAAAAATCACATCGTGACTACATCGGTTGAGCACCCTTCTGTACTGGATACTTTGTCATTTTTAAGTGACTACGGTGTTGACGTGACTTATGTCGATGTCGACAATGAAGGCGGCATCTCTGCAGAAGCGGTCAAAGCAGCTGTCACAGACAAGACCATTTTAATATCTATGATGTGGGCTAACAATGAAACAGGGATGATATTTCCGGTTGAAGAGGTAAGCGCGTTTGCAAAAGAGAAAGGGATCTTGTTTCATACGGATGCCGTTCAAGCTATAGGAAAACTCCCTGTAGACCTTACAAAAGTAAGTGTTGACTATATGACTTTTTCGGCTCATAAGTTCCATGGTCCAAAAGGCATAGGCGGTCTCTATATCAAAAAAGGCAAATCTCTTCCAAACCTTTTCCACGGTGGCGAGCAGATGGGCGGTAAACGTGCGGGAACGCTCAACGTAGCATATATCGTCGGTATGGGTCTGGCTATGAAACAGGCTGTGGGACATGTAGAGAAGATGAACACGGATGTCAAACGCCTTCGCGACAAACTTGAAGACGCGATCTCCAAAATCCCTGACACTATTGTCGTAGGACCACGCGATAAGAGAACACCAAACACGATACTTGTCTCACTAAGAGGTATCGAGGGAGAATCTATGTTATGGGATCTCAACCGTGCGGGTATCGCGGCATCAACAGGAAGTGCTTGTGCTTCTGAATCACTTCATGCAAATCCCGTCATGAGCGCGATCGGAGAAGACCCTGAACTTGCACACACTGCGATGCGTCTTTCTCTTTCACGTTTCACGACCGAAGATGAGATCGACTATACGATAGAGGTGTTCACAAAAGCTGCAGCACGTCTTCGTTCTATCTCTTCTACTTACGCTTACACAAACAGCAAAGCCGTATAACTTATAAAAGTTATACGCGTTTTCATATAACATTTTCTTTTACTTTCTACAAAAAAACATAGAATAAAACTTGCATTCAAAAAATAAACAAATACAAGGAAAAATATAATGTCAAAAGTGCAAGAGTTCATTCATAGCAATAACCTACAATGGCAAGCATCGTTCAACGGTAAAACTGATAAATACGCTTATGGATACAGAGGAAGTTTGATCATAACTCCGGGTCAACATCTTTCAGCTGATAAACAACTGCCGCCAAAAGCAACAGCTACTCAAACTATCTTAGTCAGTAACAGCGATAAAATAGATTTCATAGCTTGTGAGCTAGAAACTTTAGATTTTTTCGAGCCTTTTGTGGAGCGTTATAAAGAAGTTCTTTCACCAAGCGGTCTTTATATACTTTTTGTTACTGATCTAGACGGTGACGGTAAATTTGAGTATGAAGGTTTTACATTCTACGCATTCTCACTTGATGAGAGTTCAGTATGGAATGAACTTCTTGACCATGCAGACCTTTCAAAAGGCGATTTGAAAAAAGCAAGCGCGGAAGAGAAGATAGATATCGTTTATGACGAGATCAAAAAGACCACTCTACGTATGAAAGACAAATCTTACGAAGAGATCAAAGCTCTTAAAAACGAAAGTAAAGGCAAAATGCTTTTCGGAGCTGTATAACTTTTTTCTCCTTACACTTACGTACATGTAAGTGTAAGAGTTTTACTCAAATTAGCATTTATATAGCATTTTCTGATCTTATACAAATTCTAATTTTACAGGGAAATAAATGATAAACGACAGCTTGCTCAAACTCTCTCAATATATGCCCGAAGTCGCTAAATACAATAGTGAACTTGATTCTTTATCAGAACGTTGGAATCTGCTCACTTTGCTTGGCGGTATGTCAAACACAGGCATGGATATGTCTCATACAAGGGAGGCATTTGAGGGTTTGACAGAGCAGCTGCTTGTCAAACTGTGCGAAGAAAGGCTGAAGAAGTTATCTTCCGAGATGCACTCAAAAGCTCAAGTCGCAGTCGATATCGTCATCAGAAATCTCTTTGAAAGAACAGCCGATATCGGCTTTTTGGCGACAGATGACGATATCCGCGAGTACATGGATCACCTGCTGATAAATAATCAATCAGACGATGCCTACAGACAAAAAAAAGCCCTGCTGAAAAAAGCTCTTGTCAAAAGATTTACAGAGTATGTGGCAAAATACAGCGTCTACTACAATATTGTCTTGATGAACACGACCGGAGATATACTCGTTCAGTTAGACCAAAACAACACTGTAAGCAAATCAAACTCCCCTTTTATAGACGATGCTTTGATGAGTACAAAAGATTATGTGGAGTATTACGGCTACTCCGACATCAATCCCTCACAACAAAAAAGTCTTATCTACGCTTACAAAGTGACAAAAACGAATGATCCTGACTCTGAAGTCTTAGGTGTCCTTGCACTCTTTTTTAAATTTGAAGATGAGATGAACGGGATCTTCAACAACCTTTTGGAAAAAGAGGATTGGACGAATATCCTGCTCTTAGACAGCAACTCAGAGGTCATATCATCGTCTGATCCGTATCAGATCCCACTTGGTGCAGTAATGCAAAAAGTGCTGAGCAGCGATTATAAGATCGTCAGATTTGCAGGTCGCGAATATCTAGCAAAGACATGTAAGACAAAAGGGTATCAGGGGTTTTTCGGTCTTGATTGGATGGGTCATGTGATGATCCCGCTTGAACACGCTTTTGCACTCAGCGAGACAACACTCCCATCTTTGGACAAAAAGATCTTAAACTCCGTTATGCGTAACAGCAACCTGTTTGGAAAAGAACTCATCACCATCCCAAAAGAAGCCGAAAAGATACAAAAAGAGCTTGATATAACCGTGTGGAACGGAAATGCCAAAATAGCAAACGCCAAAACGGGCGACAACTCTTTTAGCAAGTCTCTGCTTGTTGAGATATCAAAAACAGGCTCAAAGACCAAGACGATCTTTGAAGACAGCATCGGAAATTTGAACAATACCGTCATCAGTTCTATACTTAACGACGTCTCGTTTTTGGCAAAACTTGCCATCGACATCATGGACAGGAACCTTTATGAACGTGCGAACGACTGTAGGTGGTGGGCACTTACGACATTTTTTAAAAAATCTCTTAAAGGCACTCAGAACAATGCCGAGCAGATCGGCAAGATCCTTGCTTACATCAACAACCTTTACACCGTCTATACAAATCTGTTCGTCTACGACAAAAATGGCGTAGTCGTCGCAGTCTCGAATGAAAACGAAAAATATATCGTCGGCAACAAACTGAACTACAAATGGGTCGGTGAGACACTTGGCATCAAAGACTCTCAAAACTACAGCGTAAGCCCGTTTGAAAAATCCTCTCTTTATGCAGACAGACATACGTATATCTATGGTGCAAGTATCACCGACATCGATGACACCAATGAAATACTCGGCGGTATAGGTGTCATATTTGACTCTGAACCGGAGTTTTATGCAATGCTCTTGGACACTCTGCCAAAAGATAAGGACGCAGAGGTTCAAAAAGGGTATTTTGCACTCTTCTGCGATAAAGAGAAGATGATCATCTCATCGACGAACAAAGAGCTGTATGCAGGAGAGATACTGGGCATCGATGACAAGTTTTTCAATCTTCAAAAGGGCAAGAGCTATGCAAATATCATCGAGTACAAAGGAAAATACTACTCTGTCGGTGCTTCTCTTTCAAAAGGGTATCGTGAGTACAAGATAAACGACAACTATACAAACGACGTCATCGCTATCGTCTTTGCAGAGATCGCAAGCTGCGATGCAGAGGTATCAAGTCAAGAGAATAAAAAAACAAAAACATACTCTTTCTCAAAACCTCAGCCTCAAGAGGAGACTACGGAGATATCTACTTTCTTCTTAGGCAATATGATCTACGGTATAGAATCAGAATATATCATCTCATCGCTCAGCAATCAGCCTCTGACAAAGATCATCGGATGCAACGATTACTTTATCGGGGTGGTCAACTATAAGAACATGACGATCGGCATCGTCGCTCTTTATTCGCTTATCGCAGACAAACCGTTTTGTTATGACCATAACGTACATGACATCATACTTTTAAACTTTGAGTACGATGGTCACATCACGCATCTTGGTATCGCAATCGATGGTATCTACGACAGTCCTGAGATCGCGAACAAAGATATGCAAAACTACAAATCTTCCATCTCCGGTCATGACACTTTGACAAAAGCCGTCGTAAAACCCGAGAAAGATATACATAAAGACGAACTGCTCTCTATCTTGGATGTAGAAGCCATATATAAAAAGATGGCAAACATCCAGACATCGACCAAAAAAGTCCTAGCGTAGCGACTCCAGTAGCTTTGGAAGCTCTTGCAGGGTCTTTATCCTGTAGGTCGCACTGCCAAAATCGTGTGTTGCGGTAAACTCGTTGTGTACTACCGCACACTCGATCCCCGCGTTCACAGCAGAGCTGAGTCCCCTTTGTGAATCCTCTATGACCAGACACTCATGTGCCATTGCATTAAATTTTTTCATCCCAGCCAAGTATGGGTCGGCGTATGGTTTTGCTCTTGGGTATTCCTCCACGCACAGTGTAAAATCCATAAATTTTACCATCTCTCTTTGTGAATGGATCAGATCAAAATCCACCCGTCTAGCAGTCGTGATGATGCCCATCTTATACTCATGAGAAAGCTCTTCCAATACATTCACAACACCCTCTATCTCTATTGGCTTACATGTAAGAAACTCTTGATAATACTCGTCTCTGCGGCATCTTTGCTTATCGATGAGTGCTTTGGAGTACCCCGCTTTTTGAGCCACTTCCCAAGCCGTTCCCCCGCGAGCCATGATCTCCATGTAGACGTCAAACTCTAACTCCACGTCTATCTCGCCTAAAGCTTTTTTATTTGCTTCGAAGTACCATTTTTCTGTCTCGACGAGTACGCCGTCATTATCAAAAAGAAGAAATTTTTTCATTTTTTTATAATATCCAAACTTAACAAATATATATAGTTTTATTTAACTTTGAGCTTTTAAAATGCATCCCAATATAATAGTTTAAAGGTTCTGCTATGAAGATTTTGGATACGGATATTGCAATTGTCGGCTCAGGCTCGGTTTATACTACTGCGTTGCACCTTGCTCAGGCGGGTAAAAAAGTCATCTTGATCGAAGAGGATGAGTTAGGCGGTACATGTGCCCTGCGGGGATGTCAGCCTAAGAAGTATCTGGTGGAACACACCCAAATCCTCATGATGATCCGCCATCTTTTGCATAAAGGATTTGATACCCTGCCCCAAAGTTCGTGGAACTCTTTACAGTCATACAAAAATGAGTTTACAACAAACATTCCTCACCATACCAAGGAGCAGCTCCAAGATGCAGGTGTCACGATTCTCAAAGGCAAAGCGGTTTTGAGCGGGACACATTCGCTAAAGGTAGATGAAAGGTATGAGGTTCATGCACAAAAGATCGTGATAGCTACCGGTTCGCGCTCCAGAGAGATGGAAGATATCCAAGGAGCCGAGTATGTACAAGGCAGCGATGAGTTTCTCAAACTCCAAAAACTACCCGATCGTGCGGTGTTTATCGGAGGCGGTTACATCACTATGGAGTGCTCACATATCCTCAGGGCATTTGGCAAAGAGGTAACCATCGTCCATAGAGGAAATGAGCTTCTCAAACGTCTTGATCCAGACCTCTCGACAAGACTTGAAAAGATTTCGGCGGAGATGGGAATCAAAATCATCAAACAAACGACTGTTTCTCAAATAAAAAAAGACTACAACGGATTTGAAATTCTCGACTCAAACGGCGATCTGCACAGATGTGACAAGATATTTTCAGCCATAGGCAGAGTCCCGAACCTTTCGATCGTAGCAGGCGACCAAGCAAAAGTGGATTACGACAAACACGGTATCAAAGTCAACCGGTTTTGTCAGAGTACGTCAAATCCCGACATATATGCGGCGGGAGACGTAGCGGCGACGCCTTATATGCTCTCATCCACCGCCGATCAAGAAGCGCGCGTCGTGGCAAGAAATATCCTGCACGACAACATTGAGAGTATAGACTACAACATTGTTCCCACTGCCATCTATATCTACCCCGAAGTGGCAAGCGTAGGGCTTGATGAAGAGCAAGCAAGATCGCTTGGGCTAAAATTCAGTATCTTTAGCGGTGAAACAAAAGAGTGGTCTTCATCAAAAAGAATCGGAGAAGAGAACGGGTTTTACAAGATCATCGTCGAGCAAGAGAGCAAACAGATCTTAGGCGCACACCTTATCCGCCATCATGCATCCGAACTCATAAACCTCTTTGCTTTAGCCATAAAGACAAAAGCGACGACTTACGACCTCAAACACATGATGTGGGCATATCCAAACTTCACTTCCGACATACGATATATGCTGGGGTAAAGATCTGCTATCTTATTTTTATTCTGTTTCTGCCGTTTTCTTTTGCTTCATACAGTGCTTGATCGGCACGCTCGATCAAATCCATTGTTATTTCCATATCTTTATATACGCTCAGACCGATACTCACCGTCATTTTAAGGCGTAAGTCATCAACCATGATAACTTCACGTTCTATACTTGACAATATCCTTTGTGCTACTGCATCTGCCTCTTTTACATCGGCTTCGGGCAGTATCAATAAAAACTCTTCGCCGCCCCATCTGCCGCATGTATCTGTCGGACGCACATTGTTTGCGATGCTCTTTGAAATAGCGACGATAACAGCATCACCTGTTTTATGTCCATACGTATCGTTTATTTTCTTAAAATGGTCAATATCTATCATCATTACTGAAATCGGCTTTTTATCGATTTTATTTCTTTTGATATGTTTTTCAAGTATCTCTAATGTCAGCCTGCGGTTGGCGAACTTGGTCAAAAAATCATGTGTTGCCAGATCATAGAGCATCATTGCAAAAGATTGTAATTTTCTGACCATAGGACGGAAAATAAACAGAGCTTCCGCCATCAATGTCGCTATGATGATAAACAAGACTATGCGCTGGGTCAATGTTATCATATTGACCTGTTCTTTGCTTTGGAGTTCATAAGTCTTTACGACCTTGTCCAAACCGTTAAGAAGATGATCATGAGCTTGATCCATAATCTTCACGAGTAACTCTTTGTCTTGAGGCTGGTCTAAAAACTGCTTCGATAATACGATGTATTCTTTGACTTCATTGTCGAGGTTATACTCTTTTCCGTAATATATTTCCTGGACTTCTGGAGGGATAGTCGAGGGAAGTCCTAATGTTTTATCTCCGTGAGTCAAAGCAAAATGCGACTTTTCCATCATAGTTATAGCCGCCAAAAGCGACTTCTTGTTGTAATCGTTTTGTTTCACTGCATAATGGCACGTCAGCATAGCGATACGTTGTGAAAGCATTCTCTGTCTTCCGCTGACATTTATGATTGTCGCCGCACTCGACTGAACCGATATGACTTTATCAAGTATCACATGTGCGCTCATCGACAATAATGCGATCAGACTGAGAGCAAAAATATATGCAATAGTTAATGAATTGATATATTTTTTTGTTTCTTCCAACATTAAAAATACCTTTATAATTTAAATTATATAAT
>JAHJGM010000029.1 GCA_018824305.1 bacterium | reverse complement strand
TGCAGATACTTTGTATGAAGAGGTGATAGATAACAATGAGATTATCAGTCTCTTGGAAAATGCCAATAACAATATATACAGAGATAAAGCCAGAGAGAAACTTTATAGATTATTGAAAGTCAAATATGAGCGGATGCGTGAGAAAGGGATTCTTCAACTCCATTTTCACTTGGCTGATGGCGAGAGTTTTTTAAGATTTCATAAAAAAGATCAGTATGGCGACAGTCTGCTTTTTAGAGAGAGCATCAGAGAGGTCATCAAACAGAAAAAATTCATCTACGGGTTTGAGATCGGAAAATATTTCGGCGGCTACAGATATGTGTACCCTATCTTTGGCAAGTCGGGCAAATATATAGGAAGCGTCGAGACCTCCATCGGCGTGAGATCGATCGTCGATGAGATGAATAAAAATCTGCAGGCGAGCCATTTTATCATCCTAAAAAAAGAGCTCGTAGAAAAAGTCGTCTCGCAGCAAAACATCGAGCGGCATTATCATAAGTTTTGTTTCAATGAAGAGTATTACATACCAAAAGATATCCATTCCGACATAGAGCTAAAAGAGAGCGGTTATGAAAGGATAAAAGATGCCATCAACGCAAAGCTGCTAAAAGGCAGCAGTTTCTCACTCTATAGTTTTGATAAGAGTCGGAAGATGAAAATCTTCACATTCCTGCCTATTGAAGATATCTCAAATCATAACGTGGGGTATATATTTGCAATAAAAAACGACAATACGGTCTTTGAGATATTTTTATCGCAGCTAGTCAAGTTCATACTCGGAGTTCTGAGTATTTCGGTCATATACTATTATTACCAGAGAAACAGACAGCAGGTCAATACGATCGAGCAGTTACAAAACGCCATCGATCAAACCACCTTGGTCTCTAAGACCGATCTAAAAGGCAGGATCACCTACGCCAACGATGCTTTTGTAGAACTTTCTGGATACAGCAGAGAAGAACTCATCGGACAGCCGCACAGTAAAGTGAGGCATCCCGATATGCCTGCATCGGTGTTTAAAGAGCTATGGGATACCATCCAAGATAAAAAAATATGGCACGGCACCATCAAAAATAGGAAAAAAGACGGCGGAAGTTACACTGTAGATGCGACGATCCTGCCAAAACTCGACATCAATAAAAACATCAAAGAGTACATTGCGATCAGGCACGACATCACGCAGTTGGCAAATATCAAAGAGCACCTCTCAAAAGAGCTCAATATCTCAAATAAAAACTTTGCCGAGGCGTATACCCGTGCAAAAGAGTATGAAAAAGCGATCGATGACAGTAACATCGTCTCTCGTACTGATCTTGATGGCAATATCACTTATGTCAATAAATATTTTTGCGAAATATCAGGGTATACACAAGAGGAGCTCATTGGTCAAAAGCACTCTATCGTCCGCCATCCCGATATGCCCGATGCGTTTTTTAAAGAGATGTGGGAGACGATCAGTTCAGGCAGATCATGGCACGGACAGATGAAAAACAGGAAAAAAGGCGGAGACTCATATTTTGTAGAGAGCACTATCGTTCCTATCTTTGATACCAACGGCAAGATCGTGGAATATCTCGGGATCAGACATGATGTCACTGAGATAGTCAATTTTCATAAAGAGCTTGAATCCACGCAAAAGGAGGTCATCTACAAGATGGGTGAAGTGGGTGAGAGCAGGTCTCAAGAAACAGGACAGCATGTCAAACGTGTCGCCGAATACTCAAGACTTTTGGCTCTTCTTTGCGGAATGGATGACAAAGAAGCAGACCTTTTGCATATGGCTTCGCCAATGCACGATATCGGCAAAGTGGGTATCCCGGATTCCATCTTGAAAAAACCGGGTAAACTCGATCCTGACGAATGGGTCATCATGCAGTCTCACGCGGAGATAGGATACAAGATATTAAATAGCTCGCAACGCCCGATCTTAAAAGCTGCGGCGATCGTTTCTTATGAGCATCATGAAAAATGGAACGGAACAGGGTATCCAAATAAACTAGAAGGCGAAAGTATCCATATCTATGGGCGTATCACCGCTATTGCCGATGTATTTGATGCCCTTGGCAGTGACAGATGTTACAAAAAAGCTTGGGAGTTGGAGAGGATAATCGAACTCTTTAAAGAGGAAAAAGGCAAACATTTCGATCCATATTTAGTCGAGCTGTTCTTAGAAAATCTTGATAAGTTTTTGGTCATCAGAGATACATATAAAGATGTGGCAGTTCACTAGTAAAGAGTCTATTGTTTTAGATTCACTTACAG
This sequence comes from bacterium, assembly GCA_018824305.1. Classification (GTDB taxonomy): domain Bacteria; phylum Campylobacterota; class Campylobacteria; order Campylobacterales; family Sulfurimonadaceae; genus Hydrocurvibacter. Next base: position 23,233 of record JAHJGM010000029.1, on the reverse strand, counting down.
GGTCTATTTTTTAATTTTTTCAAGTAAAATGTCTTCATACTGTTTTTGTGTAATTTTTTTACTTGACTTTGAATGAAAAGTATTTTCACCCAATATTTCTATCGCCTTATCTTTTTTTATAATTTCATCTTTAAAAAAGTTTTTGTTTATTTTTATATGAACAAATGACTCAATATTTCCAAGAGAATCTTTACATTGTTTACGATAATTATTCTCTTCTTTATTTTTAACTATTTCAAAAGTAGCATAAATACCTGATATTAACTTATCCTCTATACTGTTTGTTTCATCGTTATATCTATCGTTTTTTGTTCTGTTGTCAATTCCCACTTTAATGATACCTTGGTCACCAATTTCTACAAAATTGTAAACTGTTCTACTATTTATTTTCCAAAACTCTTCCTCTAGATTTAAGAGTAGGTTATTTACTTGATATAGCTTAGTTCCCTCATACCAAGTAAGAGGATTACATAATACCATCCAATAGTTTTTAACTTTTTTCATTTTTCTATATCCTTTGTGTTATATAACGGTTGAATAGAGCTAAGAAGTTACCTCGCGGTCACTACTTAGCTTAGGTGTATAGCACATTAAACTATACTTGTATGCCAAAATTGGCTAAATTATTTTTAAGGTCTATTGCTTCTTTAATAATAGCATCTTTGTAGATATTTAAAGGTTCTAGGGCTTTGAAATATTGCGTGTCATTCCAATATTGACGTTGGTCTTGTCCTGGAATAGCATCTGTCATTGAATCAAGTCCTTCAAAGATTGATGGAACAAACCTACAACCATTCCTCGACATGCTTGATAAATTTCGTAAACATAACAAAAGGACTTCATCGCTACTATTCAACATCATGTTAAGTATATAAGCTATTTGATAGCGATTAAGTAATTCATTGAAGTTTTCCAATAAATAATTTTCAAGAAACTCTTTCGACTTTAGAGCTTCTTTTGTATCCCAATAATCGTATAAAAGCATGTCGTTATATGTTGTTCTACCAAGTATTGGCATAAAATAATTTTCTTCAATTAGGTATCTATAAAATTCATTTTCGTCAATTAATGATAGAGTCCACTCCACTAAAAGTTTAAATTCATTACTAGGATTCATATTTAATATACTCCTAACTTTTTATTCATTCTCATTATAAAGAACTTACCCTTAATTCCCTGTATTAATAGGTACAAAAACATTACCAATAAACCAAGATATATTTCAAAATGTCATCTTTTTTTATTTGCTCTAATCTTCATATTATTCTTAAAGATAATATGTCCTTATAACTCTAAATTTGCCACTATTTGGACAAAGTGTTGTCTTAATTGTTATAAAACCTGTTAAAAGGACATTATCTCCCTTTAGTAAGAGGAACTTACATGTACGTAAACGAGGGAAAATTATAATTATATATCCTATCCCCAGAATTTGTCCCCGGAATTTACAAGTATTTGTTATACAGTTTTCACAATTTTCAATAATACTTAAACTAGTTATTATTTCCATTTGTTGATGATTTATTAAGAGATAAATTACCGATATAAAAAGTAGGAATGAGCCACAATAAACTAGTAGAAATGAAAAAAATCCAGCTAAAAACTGGAGAGTAATATCGCTCTATAAAATATGAAAATATTTTAGTATTAGCATTAGTCTTTGCTTTTATTGTTAGAATTTTTTCATCATTTTTACTTATTGATTCAGAAATATACGTTTTTTCATCTATAAGGTCATTTGTTAATTTGTGCTCAAATAATGTAGATATTTTATTTTCTAAAAGTACTTTTTGAATTCTACCTTCAGAATGGTATTCAATAGTTAATGGTGGATTCTCAATCTCAAGATAAACACTTATTTCTCTATCATCTTTAACAAGAATAGGCAATGAGATAGTTATATCTTTAGTAACTTCCCAATAGGAACGAATTTCATTAGTTTTTGATATCGCACCGGGAATATTTGTTGTTTCTGGTACAAACTGTGCACGATATCCTGAGAAAAGAAACAAATACTGAAAATATAGACCACCTATTATAATTAATACAACAATCGTAAAGAGTGATAGTTTTCTTTTGATAGCACCTTCTAAAGATAAAAAAGTTTTTGCTGCAAAGCCAAGTATACCAATAATTGCTAATGGAATTACGCCTTTTATAAAAATATCATAAATTATTGTGTCCATATTTTCCTCTCATGTATAATTATTTATTCAACGAACATTATATATAAAACAACCCGTGAACTCAAAATTAATTGACACAAAATCTGTTTATTTAAATGCTTAACTCAGATTCCCAATCCCATCGACTATGATAGAGATCTCTGTTTTGGCGTCAATGAGAGATTTCTGCGTGCGTTCTGCGAGTTTGCGTACTTCGTCTGCCACAACGGCAAAGCCACGTCCGTGTTCGCCTGCGCGTGCTGCTTCTATGGCTGCGTTGAGTGCCAAAAGATTTGTCTGGTCTGCGATGTCGTTGATGGTGTCTAGGACTTTGGTTATCTCTTGGCTTTGGGCTTGCAGCTGTGCTATGTCTGTTTTGTTGTCGTTGCTGTGGACTTCACAGCCCTCAAGTCTTGTTTGTAACTCCTTTACATGTAAGGCTGCCTCATCTTCGATTTCTGAGAGTTTTGTTTTGAGTTCATCTATGGTTTTGAGATAGGTCGTTTGCATCTCACTTGTCTCATTTTTTGCCTGTTCATTTTCACTTTGCAGGAGATCATTTTGTTCTTGAAGTCTGCTGTTTTCATCTTTTACATGTAAGAGGTTTTGTGCGACTTTGGATAACTCATCTTCAAGTGTCATGATCTTCTCATCTTTTGATTCATCGACAACTTCTACGATCTTCTCGATCACCTTCTCTTTTGTTTTTGAAAAAAGAAAAAATCCTGCTGCCAGACCGCCGATGAGTCCGATGATCGTGAATATGGCAGTCAAGATATAGGAGGTTTCCTGCTTTGGCGGCGGGCTTGAGAGTTGATGGGAAGTCTCTGTTTTTACGGGAGGCAGTGCAGCGGATTGCGAGATGATCGGCGCTGGCTGAAGAGCTTTTTGCTCAAGTTTTTTTACATCTTTTTTCAGGCTGAGATAACTCTCTTTGATAGCATCGATCTCTTCATCTGCGATTTTTTTATTTTTTAGCGAGTCAAGGAGTTTGAGCGTCGTGTTTTTGAGTTCATTCAGATCTTCGTTTTTTGGGTCACCTAAGAGCAGCTTTTCATGAGTCGCCATCACAAGGTAGTAAAGGGAGACCTTTTTTTCTAAGGGAAGTTTAGAAGATATCTTATCTATGCGGGCATTGAGTTGTGCATAGCTGACGCCCAGATCATCGGCAAAAAGAGAGGCAAACAAAAAAAGTGTAAATATAATTATTTTCATTTTTTTATTATAGCAAACTCTTTAATAATCAAACTTTATGATGAGTAAAAGAGATAAATAGTGTAGAATTTCAGTATGAAAAGATTAAAGATATTAATAACCAATGATGACGGATACGAGGCAAAAGGTTTACGCTGTTTAATCGACGCGTTAAAAGATATAGCGGACTTAACGATAGTCGCACCTGCAACGGAAAAGTCGGCTTGCGCCCACTCTCTTACTCTGACGCGTCCTTTGCGTTTTATCAATGTGGATGACAACTTTCACAAGCTTGATGATGGGACACCGGCTGATTGTATCTATCTGGCGCTGAACTCTCTTTTTGAAGAGAGCAGACCCGATCTGGTCATAAGCGGGATCAACCGCGGTTCAAACATGGGTGAAGACATCACATACTCGGGGACTTGTGCGGGGGCTATGGAAGCGGTGCTTCATGACATCCCTGCGATCGCCATCTCTCAGGTCGTCGATTTTTCGGTCTCAAATAATGACTATACTTTAGCATCCGATACGATACGAGAACTTGTGATAAAGATAGGCAAAGGGACGTTTCCTCTTCCGCACAGAGAGTTTTTAAATGTTAATATCCCCGCAGGCGTGAGCGAAGCAAAGATGGTCGTGACCTATGCAGGGTACAGATTTTATGCCAACGACGCGCATCTGCACCGCAATCCGAGAGGCGAGGAGTTTTACTGGCTGGGACTTCATCCGCTTGCATTTAAACCCAGAGAAAACCGCATAGGGATGTGTGATTATGATGCTATAGAAAGCGGATTTATCTCATTAACACCTGTTCATCTTGACCTGAGCGCTTACCATTCTATGAACACGCTTGAGGAGTGGCTTTGAGATTTAAAAGAAGCGAGATGCTTTTTGGCGATGATTTCTCTAAACTTCAAAATGCAAAGATCTTGCTTCTAGGTGTGGGCGGTGTGGGCAGTGTGTGTCTTGACTGCTTGGTGCGTACTGGCATCACCGACATTACCATAGTGGACTGTGACACCTACGATGAGACAAACCAAAACCGTCAGATGTGGTCTGAACTGCATCTTGGCGAGTCCAAAGTAGAAGCACTGAAAAAGCACTATCCAACCGTTACCGCCCTACATGTAAAGGTGGACAAGGAGTGGATAGACAGTGTCGATTTTGATCAGTACGATCTGGTGCTTGATGCCATCGACGATATCCATGCAAAACTCTACTTGGCTCAAAAGACATACAAAAAACTGATCTCCGCGGTGGGTTCGGCAAAAAGACTCGACCCGACGAAGATAGAGGTCGCGACTATCTGGAAGACTCACGGAGACAGATTCGGAGCGAAGATACGCTATGAACTCAAAAAAAGAAAGTTTGACAAAAACTACACGGTGATCTTTTCAAGCGAGCCCGCACTCATAAAAGAGAAAGGCAGTTTTATGGGAGTGACGGGAGCATTCGGACTTACGATGTGCTCTCAGGCCGTGATGAGATTGAGTGGGAAAAAATGATGGATTTAAAAGAGATAGAACAGTTTGAACCTACAAGCTGGTGTGAGGGGATTATCGGTGACGGATGCGGCGGCGGGCGCATCTTCTTTACATGTAAGGACTCACTGAATGTTTATGACCCGATCACAAAAATGAGCAGGATACTCTTGGACGGACTGGATGATCCAAAAGAACTCTCAAAAAAAGGGTGTCATCTTTTCTTTACATGTAAGGATGAAAAGATGACGTTCGATCTCTCAAAGATGGCTCTGGTTTAGAAGTAATATCCCAGACTCACATAGCCGTAGTTATCACTTGTAGAGTCGCTGAGTCCTTTTAAGTATGAAACGTTAAAAAACCAGTTTTCATCTATGCTGTAAAAGATGTAGGTAGAGACACTTTTTAGATCCTGCACACCTTTGTAGACACTGTTTGCCTGAAAATATGAGAGATTTGCATATAGCTTTGGTGTAAAGTCATATCCTGCGCCTATACTGTAAGCGTTGGTGTTTTGGTAATATATTGTGTTGCTCGCATCGACTACATCAGAGTCATTGATCATCGTATAGCTATATCCTGCAAAGATATTTGCATCATCTATTGTACGGCTAACATTTACTGATGCGAAGTAGTCCGTTTCATTATTGTTCAGATTTGAATCGTATGTCGGAAGTATTGCTCCTGCTCCGAGTCTCACCGTGACATCGTTTGAGGGATGTAGCATATATGATGCCGCGACTATACTGTCGTTCATCCCGCTGTCACTGTAACTACTGCTTGTCGTGTTATAAAACGATGTTGATGCCTGAAGCGAAAAATCTTTATAATAGTAATCCACCTGTGCGGTAGTCGCATAAGTGTCTGTATTTGGTGTAAGTGCGTAATTTGTTTGGCCTAGACTAACACCTACGATAATGTCAAAATGCTGGTTGTCAGCCAAGCTTTTAGTGGAGCAGCCTTTTATATCTACAAGGTCTGTCATAGGTGTGTTTGGACACTTGTCAAGACTATCTTCTACTCCGTCCATATCGCTGTCGACATAGGCAAAAAGCGTGGCAGTTATAAATAGTAGTGAAAATATATATCTCATATTTATTCCCGACTATTAATGCATAGGGATTTTAACAGGATTTTGCCCAGAACCGCCGCTTTGCGAGTTTGGTTTTCCCATACTGTTCCATTGGTTCATCGTTCTTACTTGATTCATCTGTTCGACTTGATTTTTTTGGCGCAGCTGTGAATCCTCTTGCATGTTTTTGACTTGTTGCTGCTGCATCGTTTTTGTTCTAAGTGCCGAGATGGCTTGCTCTCTGTCTGCTTCATTCATAGAACGCAGTCTTATTTTAAACTGGTTCATTAATTGTACACGCTCTTGAGCCGGAGCATTTTGTATCTGTTGTATCTGTTCATCTATTATCGCTTCAGCCAATAAAGTCGTTAAAGAACCTAAAATAGCCAAGGCAACAAGTTTTTTTGGTAATCTCATCTGCAATCCCTTATGTTTTGATAGCGGTAGTATGACAAAAGAGTGTTAGCAAAGTGTTAGCACTTGTCAAGTTTTAAAAAGAGGGTCGTACCCACACTCAGTTCACTTATTAGTGTGATCTTGATACCAAGTTCATCGCATAGCTTTTTGACTATATGAAGACCTATACCCATGCCTCTGTCTTGTTCTTTGTAAAATCTTTGAAACACTTTGTCAGGATTTTTTATCCCTATGCCGGTATCTTTTATCTGCAATGTATCATCTTTACATGTAAGCAATACTGAGCCGTTTTTTTTATTATATTTTGCAGCGTTACTTAAAAGGTTGTCCAAGATCCTTACAAAAGCATCTTTGTTGCATGTAAGCTCTTTTTCTGCGATATCTGCTTGAAAACTTATCTTTGGATAGAGTCTCTCTAGATACAAAACTCTCTCATCGATTATATCTTTAAGAGAGAATCTCTCTTTTTGCAGAGTGCTGTTTGTAAGGTACGCTCTCAAGTTTGACTGCAGGTTGAGTATCGTCTGCACGCTTTGTTCGATGCGTACTATTTTAGAGTTTTCCTGCATCTCTTTTTTGAGCATACTTGTGTTTAGTCTCAGTGCCGAAAGAGGAGTATTGAAGTCATGCAGGATATCTTTGATGAACTCCTCTGTAAGCACAAGCGCTTTTCTAAGGGGATGAAGCGCATAAAAAGAAAAGAGTACGGAAAGCAGGACGACAATAAGGATGACAAGCAGAGATTTTACCAGAAAACCGTTTCTCAATTTTTCTAGCTGTTGTAGATAATGTGTCCTCTCAAGCGTGAATTTAAGAAGATAGTTGTCAGAATCTGTGATGCTGAAATATGATGAGAGTGTCTCATCGTTTTTATAGAGCGTATATAGTTGGAGCTTCTCGTTTTTTGGAATAAATTCCAACTTTAGATCATCGCACTTAAGGTTAAAACTGCAGAGTTTCATTTGGTTAAATATCTCATCATCCATGCTTTTTACGTTGTCTTTGTATTGAAGAAAAAAGATAGCTCCGACTAGAAGAGTTATGGAGACAAAGAAGAGCAAAAAACTTTTTACAAATGATTCAAGTTCAACACGATTCAATACTGTATCCTACACCGCGAATATTTTTTATCTCTATACCGGTCTGCTGTTTTAATTTTGTAAGAGCAACCCGAAGAGCCGTGGAAGATGGATTTTCCATACATGTGTAGAGTTCATCTTTATCTACCACTTTGCCTTTTGAGAGGATAAGAAGATCAAACATCAAAAGGAGCATATGACTCAGGGCAAGATGTACACCATCTTTCAAAACCTCTTTTGTGGATGGGTTGTAGCTGATTTTGCCGCAGATTATTTTGCTTGAGATTCTTTGCATCTTGGCATCTATTCTAAGCAGAAGCTCTTCGGGGAAAAAAGGTTTTTTGATGTAATCATCCGCACCCAGAGCAAAACCGCGTGCCATCGTCTTAAGATCGACCATTGCACTTATGAAGACGGTCGGGGTCTTATCATCAGCTTCTCTGAGTGCATCAAGAAGTTCTAAACCGTCGATCTTTGGGACATTGATATCAAATATATACAGGTGATAGGATTTTTTGTATGAGAGTTCGATTGCTTCTTCACCGTCTATTGCAAGGTCAACTTCATATCCGTTTTCCTGCAATAGTTCTAAAAGAGTCTCTCCTAGATTAGTGTCATCCTCTAAAAGTAGGATTCTATTTTTATTCATAAATAGACTTTGTAATATTCTCTGTCAACTGCATCGTCTTGTATTATCCTGAGTAAACGGTTTATCTATCAAATGCTTCTTTTAGTAGTTTGTCAATATAGAATCTATCGGTTTCCCCGAAGAAAATCATTATTTGGCTGAAGTATAACAAAATTTTGTTTCAATTTTTTGCTATAATCTGAACAAGGTAAATTACAACTAAAGAGAAATTATGAAGATACAAGAACCTATGACAAAGTACGGATACCAAAAGCTTCAAGCAGAGATAAACCATTTAAAATTGGTAGAACGCCCTCAAACAGTAAAAGATATCGAAGACGCTCTAGAACATGGCGATCTTAAAGAAAATGCAGAATATCATGCAGCCAAAGAGAAGCAAAAACTGATCGATACAAAGCTGATAGAACTCGCAGAAATGGTGACAAATGCTCAGATAGTCGATCCTAGTGAACTTGAACATTCACGTGTCAGTTTTGGTTCGACCGTCACTCTCAGCGATCTAGGTAGCGGTGAACAGGTGACTTATACGATTGTTGGAGGATGTGAAAGCAATCCCGACATCGGATTGATCTCATTTAATTCGCCTCTTGCAAAACAGCTTTTGGGACGCGAAGAGGGCGATGATGTCAAAGTGAGACTTCCAAGCGGTATGAAAGAGTTTGAGATTGAGGAAGTAAAATATCAGGAGATCGTCTTTGAGTGTCACTAATGTTGCGATCATAGGGGCCAGCGGATATACAGGCCTTGAACTTTTAAAGATGCTCATCAATCATCCGAATTTCAATATTGCCTATGTCGCAAACAGTGAAGGAAGCATGAAGCTAAGCGAGCTTCATCCTTCATTAGAGGGCGTGTATGAGTGCGATGTTCAAAAAGCCGATATCGATGAGGTAGCAAAAGCCAGTGAACTGGTATTCTTGGCACTTCCTCACAAAACTGCCATGGCTTATGTCCAACCGCTTTTGCAAAAAGGTCTCAAAGTAGTCGACCTCTCAGCCGATTATAGACTGAAACTTGAAACGTATGAAAAACATTACTGCGGGCATACAGACAAAGAGAACCTGACACACGCGGTTTACGGACTGCCTGAACTATTTCGCGACGAGATAAAAAAAGCATCCCTTATAGCAAATCCGGGATGTTACCCTACGAGTGTCATCTTGGGTGCGTTACCGTTTATGAAATACAAAAAAGAGGGCTCGGCATTTATAGTCGATGCAAAAAGCGGAGTGAGCGGAGCGGGCAAAAAACTCAGCGATGTGACACATTTCGTAAATGTCAACGACAATTTCTTTGCGTACAACCCGCTTGGACACCGCCACGCACCGGAGATCGCGGAAAAACTGAATATTGATTTTTCAGATGTAAGTTTTGTGCCTCATCTAGTGCCTGCGACTCGCGGTATGGTTTCATCCATCTACATGCAGGTAAGCGGAGACTTCGATCCGATCGAGCTTTTAAAAGAGTACTATAAAGATGAAAGATTTGTGCGTATCAGAGAAAATCCCGTCGATATGAAAAGTGTCGCAGGAACCCATTTTTGCGACATCTTTGCCAAGAGAAACGGAGACACGCTTTTTATCTCTTCGGCGATCGACAACCTTTTAAAAGGCGCGTCTTCAGCAGCCGTTGCAAATGCAAATCTTATGATGGGGTATGATGAGCATACAGCTCTGCCGATAATAGCGTATGTCCCATAATCTCGAGTTAAAACAGGGAGCATTCATCATCTCGGATGCTCACTACTCCTCTCATCACCGTCCGGAACTTAAAACCCTTTTTGAAGATATCAATTCCGGCAGATTAAACCCTACACAGTTGATCCTTATGGGCGATATCTTTGATGCACTTTTTGCTCCCATCACCTACACCCTGCATGTAAACAAAGATATGATTCAGCTTTTAGATGCAATATCAAACAAGATAGAGGTCGTCTATCTGGAGGGAAACCACGATTTTTGTTTGGAGGGTATCTTTAAAAACATAAAAATATTTCCCCTTGAACTCCAACCCGTCGCATGTAAGTATGGTGAAAAAACCGTTTTGCTCTCTCACGGCGATTTTAGCGAGGGCACGATGTATAAGATCTATACATCGCTTATCAGAAGTCGTTTTATGCTGTATATTTTAAAATACATAGATATTGTCGGAAATCATTTTATCCTTAAAAAACTTGATGCATATCTGCATAAAAAAGAGGACTGTAATGATTTTGAAGCTTTTTATGAGTATATTTTCGCGCGTATTGGTAAAAGATTTTCTAATAGATGCGATTATTTTATAGAGGGACATTTTCACCAAGACAAGAGCTTTAAAGTGGATAATTTTACCTATATTAATTTGGCTGCTTTTGCTTGTAATCAAAGATATTTTATTGTACAATCGTTCCAAGAAGAACTATTATTAGAAGGTTGTACTTCTAAGGGATTAGGTTAATGAAAGAAAATTCATCGTTAAAAGTTGGCAGCAATGAGATGGAACTCGTAGACTTTCGTATCTTTAAAGAGGAAGATGGAGAGGTTTATGAAGGGATATACGGCGTCAACGTTGCAAAAGTAAGAGAGATTATCAGAGTTCCAGTACTTACGGAACTTCCCGGAGTTCCTAAGTTTATAGAAGGGATCTTTGATCTTAGAGGTGTCGTTATACCGGTCGTAAATCTTGCAAGCTGGATGGGTGTGAAGATCCCTGAAGATGCAGAGAAAAACGCACGTGTTATCATTGCAGAGTTTAATAATATCCTTATAGGTTTTATCGTCCATGAAGCAAGACGTATCCGCCGTATCAACTGGAAAGATATCGAACCCGCTTCATTTATCTCAAATACCAACGGGCTTGACGGAAGCAAGATCACGGGAGTTACTCGTATAGAGGGTGATGCAGTACTTTTGATACTTGACTTGGAAACAGTCGTACAGGATCTTGGTCTATATAAACCAAATACAGGCGATATTCCTCAAAATATCGATAATTTCGACGGTCTTGTGCTGCTTCTTGACGATAGTTCTACAGCAAGAAAAATCGTAAAAGAAGCTGTTGAAAAGATGGGCTTTGAAGTCATAGAAGCAAGTGACGGAAAAGATGGTCTGGAAAAATTAGACGATCTGTACGCTATGTATGAGAACGATATCGCAAGCCATCTCAAACTCATAATCTCAGATATCGAGATGCCTTTGATGGATGGTTTTCATTTTGCGGCAAATGTCAAAGAGGATGGCAGATTTAAAGACATACCGATAGTGTTTAACTCTTCTATAAGTGATCATTTTAGTGAGATGCGTGGAAAAGATGCTGGTGCTGAGGCTTATTTAGTTAAGTTCGATGCTAATTTATTTTATGGTGAAGTTGCACGTGTAGTCCGCGCGCACATGAAGTAGGAGAGTGGTTTATGGATGAATTTCAAGAAATATTACAGGATTTTTTAGTTGAATCTTTTGAACTTATAGAACAGTTGGATCAAGATTTAGTCGAACTAGAAACAAATCCTCAGGATTTAGATCTTTTAAATCGTATCTTCCGTGTCGCTCATACGGTCAAGGGTGCTTCGTCATTTTTAAACTTTGACATATTAACGCATCTTACCCACCATATGGAAGATATTTTAAATAAAGCTAGACACGGTGATCTTGTCATTACTCCTGATGTCATGGACGTTGTCTTGGAGTCTATCGACTTGATGAAAGAGCTGTTGACTACTATTCGTGATACTGGGTCGGATAATGGTATCGACGTATCTGCCTGTGTCGCTAGACTTGACGCTAAATCAAACGGGACGGAAGCTCCTACAGATATAGCTCCTGCACACAATAAACAGTTTCAAGAAGTGAAAGCAGAAGAGCCAAAAGCAGAAAAACCGAAGGTCGAAGAGCCGAAAGTCGAAGAGGTAGATGCTTCTGAGTCTGAAGAGGAACCGAATTACGATGATATGAGCGAAGATGAGGTCGAAGCTGAGATAGCAAGACTTTTAGCACAGAGACAAGAAGAAGACAAGGCAAAAAGACAAGCAAAAGTCGATGCAGGTGAAGATGTTCCGCAGATGCCTGACGTTGATGAAGAGGAAGAGGAAAAACCTGCGCCAAAAGAGGAAGCCGCGCCTAAGGCTACTGCGATCGTTCCAAAAGCAGCACCGTCATCTCCAAGAAGACAAGAATCAGATGATGAAGATATCAAGGCGGCAGCACCGGCAAAATCTGCTCCTGCAATGGTAGAGCAGACTATTCGCGTCGATGTAAAAAGACTCGATCACCTGATGAATCTAATCGGTGAACTTGTTCTTGCAAAAAACCGTTTGATCAAAATAAACGTGGATGTTGAAGAGCGTTATGAGGGTGAAGAGTTCTTAGAGGAACTAAACCAAGTTGTATCGATCGTATCGCTTGTAACGACTGACTTACAGATCGCTGTTATGAAAACGAGAATGTTGCCTATCGGAAAAGTGTTCAACAAATTCCCTCGTATGATCCGTGACCTTTCTCGCGAGTTAAACAAAAAGATCGATCTGGAAATTTATGGTGAAGACACAGAGCTAGACAAATCTATCGTTGAAGAGATAGGGGATCCTCTGGTACACATTATCCGCAACTCTTGTGACCACGGTGTAGAGTCTACTGCAGACCGTATAGCTCAAGGGAAATCTGAGACTGGCAAGATCATCTTAAAAGCATACAATGAGGGTAATCATATCGTCGTTCAAATCGATGATGACGGAAAAGGTCTTGATACCGAGATGCTGAAAAACAAATCTCTTGAAAAAGGGGTGATTACGGAAAAAGAAGCTGATTCTATGACTGATAAAGAGGCTTTTGCTCTTATCTTCAGACCTGGTTTCTCAACTGCTGCGGCTGTTACAAGTGTCAGCGGACGCGGTGTCGGTATGGACGTTGTCAAGACAAATATCGAAAAGCTAAACGGGATCATCGATATCGACAGTGAAGTAGGAAAAGGGACTTCTATCAAGCTGAAGATTCCTCTGACTCTTGCGATCATCCAAGCACTTTTAGTAGGTGTCCAAGAGGAATACTACGCTATTCCGCTTGCATCTGTTTTAGAGACTGTACGTATCTCTAAAGATGAGATATACACGGTCGATAACCGTTCTGTTATGAGACTTCGTGACGAGGTCTTGTCACTTGTTCATATCGGTGATATCTTTGAAGTCGAACGCATCATCGATGCGGGAGAACATGCTTATGTGGTCGTACTTGGATTGGCTGAGAGCAAGCTTGGTCTTATCGTCGATTCACTTGTAGGTCAAGAGGAGATCGTTATTAAATCTCTTGGTGAATACCTCAAAGGAATGGAAGGTGTTGCAGGGGCTACGATTCGCGGTGATGGCGGTGTTACGCTTATCGTGGATGTCGCGGCACTTATGCAGATGGCAAAAGGTGTGAAAGCAAAACCTATGCTGGAGTCAGGCTCTTCGGGTGTGGTCAAAGAGAAGACCAAAGCGAGTGATTATACCGTTATGATCGTCGATGATTCAAAAACAGACAGAACTATCATGAGAAAATCATTAGAGCCTCTAGGGATAACTTTAGTCGAAGCAGTTGACGGTCAAGAAGCGTTAAATATCCTCAAACAGGCTGAGCACAATTTTGATGCTATGCTTATAGATATAGAGATGCCGAGAATGGATGGATATACATTGGCAGGCGAGATCAAAAAATATAACAAATACAAAAACTTGCCTCTCATCGCAGTTACTTCTCGTACAAGCAAGTCCGACCGTATGCGCGGTGTCGAGTCTGGAATGGTAGAGTATATCACTAAACCGTATTCACCGGATTATCTGGCAAGTGTCGTATCAAGAAATATCAAGTTTAAAGCGGAGTTGGCATAATGAGTGATAAACTAAAAAACATCATAAGTAAACAAAGCGATCAGCAATCAAGAGGGACTGTCAGTCAACTTGAAGATGCTGTCCAATTAGTCGGATTTATCATAGGCGATGAAGAGTACAGTGTGCCTATATTAAATATCCAAGAGATAATCAAACCTATTCCGTGGACAAGAGTCCCTCAGACTCCTGATTATGTTCTCGGTGTTTTTAACCTTCGCGGGTCTGTCATTCCTTTGATCGATCTGAGACTGAAATTTGGTCTTCGAACAAAAAAACATACCGATGAAACACGTTTTATTGTTATGAAAGAGGGAAATGAAGTAGCAGGCTTTGTGATCGACAGACTAACAGAAGCTCTTCGTATCAGAAAATCAGATATCGGTCCTGCACCCGATACTTTACAAGAAGACGAAAGCATGATCGACGGAGTCGGAAAACAGTCAGACAGGATCATAACAATATTAAAAGTCAAAAAACTTCTCGAGAGAGATTTTTAATACTTGTTGTATGGCATCCGAACAAAAGCTATCATATAAATCCTCTTTGAACAACGCTCAGTTAGATGTGTATCTAACTGGCGATCTTACTCTTTATACAACATCAAGACTACAAAAATATATCTTTTCCAAACTTCAAAATATATCAGAGCTAAATATCGATTTAGACGGTGTGACTTCGATCGATACGGCAGGAGCCATATATATCAACTGTTTAAAGTCTACGCTTTTGGATAAAAATATCTCTATTTCCCTTACATGTAAAGATGAAAAAATATTGAAAACCTTGAATGACATAAAAAGCGTAGTCGTAAACAAAAAAATTCCACAGCAACAGAAAGCCTCATTCTTGGAAAATTTGGGAGAGGATGTTTATCTCAGATATAAAAAGTTTCTGGAGTTTTTAACTTTTTTCGGTCAGATCGTATATGGCTTTTTTTATACTTTTAAACATATCGCTACCTTGAGATACAAAGAGATACTGTTTGAGATCAACGAAAATGCCATCAAAGCGTTTGCTATCGTAGGCGTGACGAGTTTTTTGGTAGGCGTTGTTACGGCGTATCAGTCGGCATACCAGCTAAAGATATACGGTGCGAATATTTTCATAGTCGATATGCTTGGAATATCTATGTTCAGAGAACTTTCGCCGCTTCTCACAGCCATCGTCATAGCAGGCAGAAGCGGTTCGGCTTTTACGGCACAGATCGGTGCCATGAAAATCACCGAAGAGCTTGATGCGATGCGTACTATGGGTTTTGACCCCATTGCCTTTTTGGTCTTGCCGCGTATTATCGCACTTATGATCATGATGCCACTTTTGATCTTTTTATCGGATGTCACATCCATATTCGGCGGTATGATCGTCGCAAAACTGGATCTTGGCATCTCCGTGTCGCTGTTCTTGGATCGGTTTAATGAAGTCATCGCCGCAAAACATTTTTTTGTAGGGATCAGCAAAGGGCCGTTCTTTGCCTTTTTGATCGCTTCTATCGGAGTATTTCGCGGTATGCTGGTCAAAGATGACACCCAAAGCATAGGGTTTAACACGACAAAAAGCGTGGTAGAGTCTATCTTTGCGGTCATCGTGTGTGATGCGGTATTTTCTATCATATATACAAATCTGGGTATTTAGATGAAGAAGATCATAGAAGTCAAAGACCTATATACCCAGTTTGGAGACAATGTGGTTCATGCGGGACTGAACCTGCATGTAAACGAGGGCGATATATACGGCATCTTGGGACCAAGCGGATGCGGGAAAAGTACAGTTCTGCGTGAGATGGTGATGCTTCAGGAGTTTCAAAAAGGCAAGATCGAAGTACTTGGTTACGATGTCGCAAATATCTCTTACGACGATGCCCAAAAGTTGCGTAAAAGCTGGGGA
This sequence comes from bacterium, assembly GCA_018824305.1. Classification (GTDB taxonomy): domain Bacteria; phylum Campylobacterota; class Campylobacteria; order Campylobacterales; family Sulfurimonadaceae; genus Hydrocurvibacter. Next base: position 7,450 of record JAHJGM010000029.1, on the reverse strand, counting down.
GTCCTATTTCAGGGAGGGGCGCTTTTCTCATCTTTGAACCTGTATGAAAATATTGCCCTGCCGCTTCAGGAATACACGGATCTTGACCAAAAACTCATTTCGGAGATCGTGTCATATAAGATAGATGTCGTCGGACTCAAACAGACCGATGCATTTTTGTATCCGTCGCAGATAAGCGGCGGTATGCGTAAAAAGGCCTCTTTGGCACGTGCCCTGTCTTTGGATCCAAAACTCCTTTTTTTGGATGAGCCCACATCGGGACTGGACCCGATCTCCGCCAGAGATTTTGACAGGTTGATACTCAAACTCAGAGATATGCTCGGTCTTAGCATAGTGATGGTTTCACATGATTTAAAATCAATTTATGATACACTTGACAGGCTGGCCGTTATCGATGACAAAGTCGTAGTCGCAGAGGGAAAAATGAATGATGTTATATCTATGGATATCCCTTTTATACAAACATTTTTTAAGGCAGATATATGAATAATAAAGTTAATTATACATTTGTAGGCTCTGTTGTCTTGGCCATTATCGCAATTATGATATTTTCCATATACTGGCTTTTGAGACCGACAAATACGAATCAACTTAGAGAATATGCCATCTATTTTGCAGAATCGGTCTCGGGGCTAAATATTAACTCTCCCGTAAAATATAAGGGTGTCAGCGTAGGAAAAGTACACGATATCCGCATAAGCTATAAAAACAACAAAGAGATAGAGGTCATAGTCTCCATACTTTCAAACACACCGATCAAAGAGTCGACTGTGGCTACTCTAAATGCGCAGGGCATCACGGGTCTGGTGTTTATCGATCTTTCTTTAGGGGATGAAAACTCTCCCAATTTAGTGAAAGAGGCAAACGAAAAATATCCGATCATAAAATCAAAGCCCTCGCTGTTTAAAAGGTTTGAGACATCTGTGGGTTCGGTGACGGGAAAACTTTCCGATACATTGGATGGAACGACAAAACTGCTTAGCGATGATAATCAAAAAAATATCGCGATCTCTCTTGATGAAACAAAGGAGTTTATGACAAGACTCAATCTCTTGCTTGATGACAAGAGCATCGACCATCTTCATAGAATTTTTGAGCGTTTGGATAACATCACGTATAAGATGGATACGGATCTGATCCCAAAAGTCGAGATATTGGCAGAAAAAGGGATACGTTTCACAGATAATGTATCTGCTGCTATGAATTCGGTCGCAAGCAGTTATAAAGTCATTCAGGCATCTATGGGAGAGTTTAACCGTGCGATCGCCGATGGACAGTTGAACTTCAAAGATATTTCAAAAAATACACTGAAAAATCTGGACGCTTCATTGGAAAATATGCAAAATGTGATGATAGAACTTGATAATATACTGCAAAAATATGAAGACAGTCCGAATGATCTGATATTTAAAAAACAAGAGTCTAAAAAAGGTCCGGGAGAATGATGATGAAGAGAGTATTTTTATACAGTTTTATTGTGCTGTTTATTTCCGGCTGTTCGTTACAGACATTAGTGGGAGCAAACAATACATACCAGTTTGATATCAAAGATGATCCGCAACACTATAGCTCCGCAGGATGTAAAAAGTATGTCCTGCAAGTCAAAAACATAGACAGCTATAACCCTATCTTAAGCCGTTCGATCTACTACAGTATCGGAGATTACGAGTTGGCTACCTATTCCAAATCAAATTGGCAGGAGATACCCTCAAAGACCATTAAATCATCTCTTATCCAAGCGCTCAGAGATACAAAAATATTTAATGACGTAGTGTCAAACCGCTCCAGTGTTCAGCCTGATTACGTCCTTGAATACAGTGTCGAAGATTTTATGCAGTATTTTAGCGAAGATATGAAAAGTTCGGATGTAGATGTCAAGATACATTTTAAATTCATAGATTACAGAAGTTCAAAGCTTCTTTATTCGACTACTATCGAGAAAAAACTCCCATCGGCTTCACTCGATGCCATCGGCGGAGTGAAATCGATCAGCAGTGCTTTGGACGATGTGGTAAAACAAAGCAGTCTTTGGCTGGATGAAAGATGTAAAGAAGATACAAAATAATGATAGACGAAACAGTATATAAAAGCAGAAGAGAAGCTGTTTTAAAGCAGATGAAAAACAAAAGTGCGGCGATACTTTTTGCCGCGCCGCAAAAGATCCGTTCCAACGATACGGAGTATCCATACAGACAAGACAGCGATTTTTATTATCTGACGGGATTTAAAGAGGATAACTCCGCCTTGGTCTTAATCAAAGAGGAAAAAGCCGTAAAAGAGATACTGTTCGTTCAAAAAAAAGATAAGACAATAGAGCTTTGGACGGGAAAACGTTTAGGAAAAGATGATGCAAAAGAGCGTTTTCATGTGGATAAGATCCATACAATAGACAAACTGGATGAAAAACTAAAAAGACTCCTGCTCAATAAAAAAAGAGTCTATTTAGACATTCTTAGCGAAGATAAAAGAGTCCTGCATGTAAAGGAACTCCTAAAAGAGATCTTAAAAAATAAAGCAGCAAAGCATACGCCGCAGGAGTTCCTACATGTAAGAGAACTCTCTCAATCTATGAGACTGCTAAAATCCCCTGCCGAGATAGAGCTCATCAAAAAAGCGCTCTCGATCACAAAAGAAGCACACCATAAAGCGATGAGCATGAAAAAAGCGGGGATACGCGAGTATGAACTCCAAGCGATGTTCGAGTATGAGTTCAAGAAAAACGGCGCTTACAGCGATGCCTATACGACCATTGTCGCAGGCGGAAACAGCGGAAACACTCTGCACTACATAGAAAACTCGGAACTCTTAAAAAGAGGGGAGCTTATCCTCATAGATGCGGGATGCGAGTATGAGATGTACGCCAGTGACATCACAAGGACTATTCCCGTGGGGGGCAAGTTCAACAAAGCCCAAAAAGAGGTTTACGAGATCGTGCTAGAGACTCAGCTCCGCGTGATAGACGCCATACGACCGGGTGTCAAAAAGAGCGAACTTCAAACCATCGCAAGAGAGTCTTTGTGTGAGGGGATGATAAAACTGAAAATCCTTCACGGCGATGTCAAAGAGCTTGTAAAAGAGAACAAAGACAAGGTCTATTTTCCTCACGGCATAGGACACTGGATGGGCATAGACGTTCATGACCAGTGCCCTTACAAAGATAAAAAAGGCGAAGAACTTCCGTTTGCCGAGGGGATGGTGCTGACCATCGAGCCTGGGCTGTATCTGAGAGAGGATGATGAGAACGTGCCTAAAAAGTACAGAGGCATCGCCGTGAGGATAGAGGACAACATTTTAGTCACAAAAGAGGGATGTGAAAACCTCTCTTTTGATATAGCTAAGAGGGTCGAAGAGATAGAGTCACTTTACGACTCGTAAACATAACTCCATCCCGTCAGACTTTTTGTCGTGACCTCTTCAAACTCTCTAGAGTCTGCCAAGAAGTCTATCACATGCATCGGTACATGCGGGATGCTTGACTGGTCTTGAGGTTTTACAAGAAGCATCGGCATAGGCGTGTCATGCACCGTCACCGCAAAGCCTACAGGCATAAGCTGGCTCATCACTTCCGCATATTTTGTGATCTCGTAGTCGGAGATGAACTTGTCAAATATCATCTCTTTGATCTCATCAGGAAAATGCTCCGACGTGTTTAGAAATATGGTCAGATGCACGGGTGTATCTTTAAAATGCTCAGGTGCGGGAGCCGCCATGATGATATACTCCACTTTTTCAAGATGCGTGTTTATCTCATCTATGTTGAGATATCTTTCTGTCTTTATCGCTTTGTTCTCTTGCACATTTTTACCTTATAGTAATGATTTGATGACGTTTTTTACGCCTTGGTGTACGTTGTAGTTGGCTATGGGAAAATCAAGGTTCTCGTTTTCGAGATTGACGTTGTATCTTGTCAGGTAGGTCGCCAGAGTTTCTATCTCTATGGGTACATACGTCAGACATTTTGCCTCATCCATCGATGTCCTAAGCAGTTTTGCTGCCTCGTTGGACTCCTGTATGGTAAATGCCAGCATCTTCAGGCTCACAAAATCCATCCACTCCAAAAAAAGCTCGGCTGTAAGAGTCTCTTGGTATTTCCCCTCAGGGTTAAAAAGCAGGTTTTGGTCTCTTAGGGGGACGAGTATGGAGAGGACGGCTCTGCTAAAAGGGATCACCTTGTCCATCCAAAAAGGACTTTCGTTTCTGCTTTGCAGAGTTATGTCCAGCGCAGTCGCGATGTCGTCTGCGGATTTTGATCTAAAAAGCTCTCTTGTTGCATCATTCATAATTGTCGTTCCCCATACATTTTTGCGCATTTTACATTGCATTGTATAACAGAGGCTTTAAAATTTTGAGCTAAAAAGTGTATATATGAAAACAAGGCATTTTTATATGCAATTTATATACTAAAATTTTCAATAATAATAATATTGTAATTTTATAACTGATAGAATAGCTCAATTAAAACTTGGAGGCTGTAATGAAAAAAGTTGAGGCTATAATCAAACCTTTTAAACTGGAAGACATAAAAGATGCACTGGCAGATATCGGTATAAACGGTATGACTGTAAGTGAAGTAAAAGGTTACGGACGTCAAAAGGGGCATAGTGAACTTTACCGCGGTGCTGAGTACGTGGTGGATTTCATTCCAAAGATAAAAATGGAGATGATCGTTTCTGATGAACAGGTAGAAAAAGTAATAAACACGATCATCGAGTCGGCTCGTACAGGTAAGATCGGTGACGGTAAGATATTCGTTACAGATATAGACAAAATCATCCGTATTCGTACTGGCGAAACTGACAGCGAGGCGATCTAAGCGTGAGTGAATTCGATTTTAAATATGTTATAGATACATTTTTTACACTTTTTGCCATGGTGCTCATCATCTTCATGGTACCGGGTTTTGCGATGCTCGAAGCGGGACTTGTCCGTACGAAAAACGTCACGGCAGTCCTTACGACAAACGTGATGATCTACGCGGTTGCTTCGACGGCATTTTTGCTTTTGGGGTATGAGCTTGCTTTTGGCACTTGGGAAAAAGTAGAGTACAGCATGTGGGCTGCGTTCTTGTTCCAGATGGCGTTTGTCGGCAAGACCATAAACATCATGAGCGGCGGTGTGAGTGAGCGTGTACGCATGATCCCTCTTGCTATCTTTGCAGTCGTGATGGGCGGAGTTATCTATCCTTTAGTGGTAAACGTGACTTGGGGTGCGAACCTTTTAAAAGACACGTTCTTAGAGCTTCACATGTTCGACCTTGCAGGCTCTACCGTCATCCACTCCACAGGCGGATGGGCACTTTTGGCGGCTATCATGATTATCGGTGCTCGTAAAGGCAGATATAAAAACGGGGCGATACACGTTATCCCCGCTTCAAATATCCCTTTAGTGGTACTTGGCGCGCTTTTATTATGGATAGGATGGTTTGGTTTTAACGGCGGTTCAGTTGGAAGTATCTCCACAAAAGAAGCGGCTGACAGCGTCGCATTGACAATCCTAAACACAAACACGGCAGGACTAGCAGGTGCTATCGTAGCGGGTCTTATCATGTATGTCAGATACAAACTTTTTGATATCACTATGATCCTCAACGGTGCCCTTGGCGGACTTGTAGCCATCACGGCGGGTGCAAACCTGTATGATATCCATACGCCTCTGCTTATCGGCATCGTCGGCGGTGTCTTGGTAGTATTTGCCGTTCCTGTGTTTGACAAACTCAAACTGGACGATCCCGTCGGTGCTCTTTCTGTGCACTTGGTAAACGGTATCTGGGGAACGCTTGCGGTGGGTATCTTTGTTGACAAGATATCATTTATGGATCAGCTCAAAGGTGTGGCAGTCGTAGCCGTATTTGCTTTTGTAGTCTCATATATAGTGATATTTGCCATAAACAAACTCATCCCGTTCAGAGCAGAAGACGACATGCAGGTACAAGGTATAGACGTCGTAGAGTGCGGTGTGGAAGCATATCCGGAATTCAAACGCGCTATCTAGTTTTTTCTTTCTTACATGTAGGGTATTCTTGCCTTACATGTAAACACCATATTGCCACTTTTTTTTAAGAAAAAGTGTATAATAAATCCAAACAAAATTTATGAAGTTTGGTGTTTATGGCATATACGGAATCTCATACTTACTTTATGTCAATCACTTTGCAAATAAAAGTGTTATATACATGAAGTTTTTAAATTTTATAGTCATTGAAGATTTTTTCTATTATAATGTTATTAACATACTTCCCCCACCTCTTGAAAAAGTGCAAATGGGGGAGTGCTTATGACTTCTTATAACAAACCTCATTTAACTTATCAACAACAAGTAGAACTTCTTAAAAACCGTAGACTTATTATCAATAATCAAGAATTTGCCCTCATAAAGTTACAACATATAAGTTACTATAGACTTAGTGCTTACTTTTTACCTTTCCAATCAACAAAAGACAGATTTGATGACGGTGTAACATTTGAAACACTCATCGACCTTTACCATTTTGATAAAGAACTTAGAATATTGACCTTTAATGCCATTGAAAAAATAGAAATATTTCTAAGAGCTTCTGTCGCCTATAACTTTTCTAAAAATCACAATGTTTTTGGTTACGCAAATAAAGAAAATTTTTGTTCTGATGATACAGATTTTGCATGGTTAATAAAGGATATCACAAAAGAAACAAGTCGTTCCAAAGAGACATTTGTAAAACATTTCAGAGATAACTATGACGGCGATGAGTTACCGATATGGATGGTGGTAGAGATCATCTCTTTTGGAACATTGTCAAAACTTTACACAATGCTTTGTCCGCAAACAGAAAGAGAGATACTCGATGGCATAAATTTGCCCTCTTTTGTATTTAAAAACTGGCTGCATGTATTTTCTTATGTACGAAACATTTCCGCGCATCATAGCAGACTTTGGAACAGACAGTTCGTCATAAAAGCAAAAATCCCAAAACATAAAAAAGAGTTCAAAGGCATGGTAAATGATAAATACCATACATTTGCAGTCATGACACATTATGTACTCAAAGCCATTAACGATACTTTTGACTTCAAGACGGAACTAAAAAATCTATGCGACAGATATCCACACATAGACAAAAACGCAATGGGGTTTGTAGATGACTGGGAAAAGTTGGAGATGTGGATATGAAAGAAAGCTATTTTGAGTTGCAGAGGGAGATTTATAAATGAGTAATAAAATAAATTTTATTACTAGAAAATTTCAACATACTAAATCAAAAGAAATTATAGACTTTAGTAGCCTAACAAAAATTTATTTAACATTACACTTTGATGAGAAAGGATGGGAAGAACAACATAAGTCAACTATATCTATCGTTTTGGGAGAGCCTGCATCGGGTAAAACTTATCAATTCGAAAAATTTTATAAAGATAATAAGGATAAAGTATATTTTAAACAATTAATAAATATTGAAAATGAAGAAAATATTGGA
>JAHJGM010000028.1 GCA_018824305.1 bacterium | reverse complement strand
ATTTAAAATTTTATTATTTTACAATAAAAAAGGTAAAGAAATAATTAGTTATCCGCCTTTTTTCTTCTGCAATAGATATTCCCCTCTTTTACACTCGGCATAAAACCGTTCATAACAAGTAAAATCAGCCCTCCGACATAAGGAATAAATGAAAAAAGGTAGAACCATCCCGACTTGTTTATGTCGTGAAAACGCTTTATTGAAGTAACGATATTTATATAAAAAAGCGGAAGCAGAAGGAATATAAAAATAGGTATAAACAGAGTCATGGCAGTCATATCAACGGAGTACTGATCACCATTGCCTGTAAAAATGATTAAAATAAAAAAGAGTGCCCAGATAATAACCGTCGCCAAAGTGATCTTCCAATACTGGGTTCTTGTATAACACCCTTTTGCAGAAAAAAGCTCTCTAAAGCCGCTACTTTGCTCCTCATAATAAGGTACATCCTCATCTGAAACATTGTATAGAGCTTCGCTTAGATATATCTCTTTTGCATTTGCATTTTCAGCAATAAAATCTGCTTCCATTCCCTTATAAATAGACATCTTGCTCTTAACATCTTCATTTGTAAAAGAAAAACGTTCACCGCTTTGCGAGACGATAATACCTTTGCCCGATTGTTCATCAAAATGTAAGACTTTTCCCCTCATCTATTCCCCCTTGACCTTCGTTAGCAACACAGTCAGTTCTGATGCTTTCTTCGGATCCATTTTAGTCAAGATCTTACCGACGACATTTGGTTTCAGGCTTGTTAATATTTTTACTGAAGTACTCTCATCCATGTCAGACAAGACACTTGCAGCAGCATCAGGTTTCATCTTTGCATAGGTTTGAGCTATATTGTCCATCTTGATATTTTTTATCTCTTCTAAAGTCTTTTTATTCTCTTCCAACATAGCTTTGGTGTTTATCTCTTTTTTATTGACATCATCGTATTTTGCATTGATCTCGACCTCTTTGACGTTGAGATCATGCTCTTTTTTCTTTAAAAGATCTTCTGTTGCAACTTTGAGTGCGTCAAGAGCTTGTTTTTGTTCATCTATACGCTCTAACTCAAGCAAAAGCTCACTTTTTCTATCTTCAAAGATTTTGGTACATTCAAAAAGTTTATCATTTTTTTCCAATGCAAAAAGGTTCATTGTAATTAGTAAAGCTAAAAACAGATATCTCATATATTTTCTCTCCTGTTATATGTCATGGTTGCGATCTCATCTAGATCTTTTGATTCTTGCATACTTTTCTGTTTTAAAGATTTTTTGATCTCTTCCAATTCCAAATATTTAAATTTTTCATACTCTATATTTGAACGCTTTAGTTTGGCTATGGCAAGTTCTACTTGTGTCTGCGCAAATGACACCCAGTTCTTTTTATCGTCAACAATCGATCTTTGTAAATCTATATATGTTCTAGCAGACAACATATCTTGAATCTTGCCGTTTTTTGGGAGCTGTATATTTTGAAGTGCACCGTAAGCCTCACTCAAAGAGGTCTCGGCATTTTTCAAGCTAAAATTAGCTTGTTGAAGTTCACGTTCACACCTGTCTAAATCGTTTTTTTTGATTTTAAGAAGTGGCGTGTAGCGCGTTTTCATAATCTATCCTAATATAAATCCGGATTATGAAATTTTTTGTCTCACAATCTGAACTAATCTTTTTTATAGAAGTATTGTATCATTTCTGTCAGGAGATGTTGAAATCATACCTATTTTCGTTTGTGTTATCTCTTCTAGAAAGTTTAGGTATTCTCTCGCTTCTGTAGGAAGTTCATCTAAACTTCTAGCGCCCACAGATTTGTCCCACCCTTTGAAAGTCTTGTAAACAGGTTTGACGTTGTCTAGGTCTATCGGCATAAAGTCAATCTCTTTGCCATCAACTTCGTATGCTACACACACTTTTATCTCTTCAAAACCGTCTAGTACATCCAGTTTCATAATGCTCAATGTATCACAACCATTTAAACGGCTTGCATATTTACATGCAACGGCATCAAACCATCCACAACGACGAGGACGACCCGTAGTCGTTCCAAACTCATGACCATTTGTTCTAAGTATTTCGCCATCTTTTCCAAAATCTTCCGTCGGGAAAGGTCCGTTACCCACACGTGTACAATACGCTTTTACAATACCAGTGATGTGACCTATGTCTTTAGGGTTGATACCTAGACCCGTACATGCACCCGCACTGATAGTCGATGATGACGTAACAAACGGATATGTCCCGTGGTCTATATCAAGAAGCGTACCTTGAGCACCCTCTAAAAGGACTTTTTTATTCTCATCTAAAAGATTCCAAGTCATTTGAGTCGTGTTTGCTAAAAACGGCAAAAGTTTCTCTGCATATCCTTCAAGTTCAGCTCTTAATGATGCTTCACCTTGACACTCTACACCAAGCGCATCAAATACCGCTTTGTTTTGCTCAAAGTACTCCATCGCTTTTGCCACAAGTTTATCGATGTCACGAAGTTCGCCTAGTCTAAAACCTTGACGCGCCACTTTTTCACTGTAAGCAGGCCCGATCCCGCGTCCAGTCGTACCGATAGCTTTTGCGCCGCGAAGTTTCTCTTTTGCCTGATCTATCGCTATATGAAAACTAAGGATCATATGAGCCGATTCGCTTACAAACAGACGTCCAAGAAGATTTTCAAACTGTTTCATCTCTTTGATAAGTGCTTCAGGAGAAACGACTACACCGTTACCGATTATATTGATCGCTTTAGGATTTAATATTCCTGATGGGATCAGGTGAAGAGCGTGAGTCTTACCGTCTACAACGATCGTGTGTCCCGCATTGTGTCCACCTTGATAACGTGCTACCGCATCATATTTTTGTGCCAAAAGATCGACTATCTTGCCTTTTCCTTCATCACCCCATTGTATCCCGACTATTAAATCCGCTTTCATTTTATATCTTCCTTACTCAAAGTTTCTATTAAAGTATCTGTATATATTGCAAAGCCTACAGAAGTCAGCTCATCGTTCTTATATCTTCCGCCGCGTGCGTAGATCTCATTTTTATCGATCACTCTAAAATAGAGCTCGTCATAATAAAGCATCTCAGCATAATAAAGCGGTGATAAGACAGTATTCTTGCATGTAAGTTCACTACACAGCTCTTTCATCTTCAAAAGTTCAGTTTTTATCTCATCAGGCACTATGCCTATGACTTCATCGATCTCTTCGACATACTGAAGATAAACAAGTTTACTGAGCCAGTCGACGTTTAGTTTTAAGATCTTTTCTATGTTGATATGACGAAAATCGTCGAGTTCCAGATCGAACTTACTACACAGTATCTTCGGTATACGCATATTTGATATCTGAACAAGCGGTTCTAATTGCAAAGTCTGAAATATTTTCAGTGCACTGCTCATCACACGAGAAAGTGAACTCTCGCCTAAAAACTCAGCTCCGACTTGATATTTCTCGATTGACGGATATCGAAAGACCGGTTGGATATAAAACCATTTTTTATGTGACGTATTGCGTCCCAGTCTTTTATCGATGATATGAACCACATCGATAGTCGAGTCTGCTCGGAGTGTCATCTTGTGGTTTTGCATATCATTGACACGTACAAGTTGACGTTCATCGGATATGCTCAGGTGCTGATGGTATGAGAAAAGCGGTGTCACTATTTCATCAAAACCATCTGCATCAAGTATATCGGATGCAACTTTTTCTATGTAACGTTTCTTTTTCGCTGATTCGGCAAAGTAGAGCTTACTGCCATCAGGAATTTCATGCTCAAAAATCATAACTGAAAAAACACCTCATTAAATATACGGTTTGCAGTCCCGTCATATTTTCTACGCCCAAGTTTATCAAGTGCCAGTTCGACGCTGTTAACAACCCAAGCTGCTTCATAAGGAGAGATAAGACCCATCTGGTTTATTCTAAATATCTTTCCGCTTAGGTGATCTTGTCCGCCCGCTACATTAATGTCAAACTCTTTTTGCAAGATCTTTCTTATCTCGTTTGCATTTTCATCATCGATAGTCGTCATAGATTTTGCAGGAACGCTCGGATATACATGTAAGCCCAAGGCTTCAAGTGCTTTGATATTTGCATCCGCACGGCGAGCCGTATCAGAGTAAAGCTTCTCTAATCCGCCCTCGTCTTTGATTCTCTGAAGAACCGATTCCAGTCCTATGATCAAAGTCGTCGCAGCAGTCCATGCAGTCGTGTTTTTTCTTTGATTTTTGATCTCGGTCGCAAGGTTAAAATAGTAACCTTTACCGCTGCCTATTTTATCAAGTGCAAGTTTGCTAAGTCCCAAAATCGCAAGTCCCGGAGGAAGCATAAGCGCTTTTTGGCTACCGGCTAAAAGACAGTCTATGTTTGTTGCGTCTATCGGCTCAACGCCTACGGCAGTGATACCGTCAGCAATCACGATGATATCTTTGTTTATAGCTTTGACAGCCGCTGCGATCTCTTCGACACTGTGACGAAGTCCACCCGCTGATTCACTTATCTGAATCGCGATAGCGTCTATGCTTGGATTTGCTTTTATAGCAGCCACTACATCCTCTACAGACGCAGGAGTGTCCCATTCATTTTTGATGCTCACATTTTTAAGACCGTTTGCTACTGCGATTTTGCCAAAACGCTCACCAAACTTCCCAGAATCAATATTTAACAAAGTGTCTTTACAAAGATTTGTAACTGCAGCTTCCATTGCTCCCGTACCGCTAGATGAAAGCATAATGACCTCATCCATACCGAAAAGTTCAAATAAAAGCGTGCGAGTTCTTTCAAAAATCGCTTCAAATTCTGGTGTTCTGTGGTGTAGAGTCTCATCACTCATCGCGTTTCTAACACTTTGAGGAACCGGAGTAGGCCCTGGCGTAAAAAGTAACATTTAGTGTCCTATGTTTCATAATTTAAAAAACTGCGTATTATAACTAAAGAAGTATAAATCTTAAATTTAATTGCTTACATGTAAGAGATTTTTTGAGGTTTCCAGCTTACGTATTTGAATAAGCTGAAAATCTAAAAGCGGCTAGCCGCGCGAGCTGTCTGCTGAAGACCTAATTTTTAGCTTTGCTGAAATTATTTTGCTACTTTGACCAATGATTCGTCAAGTGCCAGTTCTTCATTACTCATAACACCGATACCTCTGTCTAAAACCTGCTTAGATATAGCATGTGCTTCTTCAAGTGAATGCATCTTGTATGTGCCGCATTGGTAAACATTGAGTTCTGGTATCTCTTCTTGATTTTTTACATTAAGTACATCTTGCATACTTTTTGTCCAAGCAGACGCTACCGTTTTTTCATCAGGAGTTCCAAAAAGACTCATATAAAAACCTGTTCTGCATCCCATAGGAGAGATGTCTATGATCTCTACATCAGCGCTGTTCAAATGGTCTCTCATAAATCCTGCGAACAGGTGTTCTAATGTATGGATACCGCGAGAAGGGATATTGTCTTCAGCATTCGGGCGTGTAAAACGAAGGTCAAAAACCGTTACATCATCCCCGCTTTTACTCTTCATAGATTTTGCAAAACGCACTGCCGGTGCGGTCATCTTAGTGTGATCGACTTTAAAGCTGTCTAATAATGGCATACTATTTCCTCATAATTATTTTTAAAAGTTTAACCAATCAATACTTAATAACTTTGGTGGTAGAATTTTACTTTTAAAAGTAAAGGCTTATCTCAATGACGATTTTTGACTCCGTAATTTTAGGCATAGTCGAGGGTTTTACAGAATTTTTACCGGTTTCCTCTACCGGACATCTCATAGTCGTAAGCGACCTGCTCGGCATCGATCAGACAAGCGTGACAAAGGCATATGAGGTCATCATCCAGTTTGCTGCAATACTCGCAGTCGTGTTTAACTATAAAGACAAGTTCTCTCCAAAACACATCTCTCTATGGATAAAAATTTTCATCGCTTTTTTGCCTATCGGTATCGTCGGTTTTCTCTTTTCCCATCAGATCAAAGAGCTTTTCAGCTTACATGTAGTAGCTGTGATGTTCATCTTAGGCGGTATCGTATTTTTGATAGTCGAGAAATTTTTTATTAAAGATGAAAGTCATGAACACCGTATGATACAAAACGTAGAAGACGTGACTATGAAACAAGCTGTTTATATCGGACTGGCTCAAGTTTTTGCCCTCATCCCCGGAACAAGCCGCGCGGGTTCTACCATCATCGGTGCATTGCTTGTGGGTCTGGGCAGAAAAGCCAGTGCCGAGTTTAGTTTTCTTCTTGCTCTTCCTGTTATGAGTGCGGTCAGTGCTTATGATCTGTTAAAACACTACAAAGAGTTCAATGATGCAAATCTAATGGTTTTAGCCGTCGGATTTGTCGTCGCATTTATAGTCGCTTATCTCACCGTCAAACTGTTTTTAAAGTTTTTGGATAGTTTCACATTTGTCTCTTTTGGGATATACCGCATCATCTTTGGGATCATACTGCTAACATTTTTTAACTAGTGGAACATTTTTTGCTGTTTTGCCTTTGCGACTGTATTGAGATTACCCTTACAGTTTAGAAGGAGATGCCATGCAAACTTGTATAGAGCTAAGTTGTAAATTCACAACTTTTATGCAACGTCTTGAAGTATCGTTATATCGCTTAAGTCAAAAGGTTCTATAACCACCAAATAAGCAAGGATGCTAGATGGTATGCTTTGAAATGGTTTTCAAAACGGATTTTGTATGTTTCAAAGCTTGTGACCTATGCGATAAACCCTTTTTCGTCTCCTCATCCAACTCACCCAATGTCTTCTCATAACCCTGTGGGATAAAAATAGGGTCATATCCAAAACCGTTCTCACCTCTTGGCGCTGTTATCACGTCTCCATACATCCATCCGTGAACAGTGAACTCTACATCTTTTGTGACAATGGCGATCGCTGCGGTATAGTGAGCCTTAGAAGTTGTCAGACCCTTCTCTTTTAACGCATCTACCAGTTTGTAAAGGTTGTCTTTATCACTAGCATCCGCGCCTGCATATCTCGCACTGTAGATTCCCGGTTCGCCACCAAGCGCATCCACACTGATCCCGCTGTCGTCTGCTATGACTATGACATCTTTGTCATGCAGAGCTTCAAAAACCGCCCTTGCCTTGATAAGAGCGTTTTCTTTAAATGTAAGCGCGTTTTCCTCTATCTCAAAGGGTTCTATGATGTCACTGTAAGCAACCACATCCATATCACTGTAGATATGTTTTATCTCTCTTACTTTACCTTTATTTGACGTTGCAAGTACGAGTTTCATCATCTTCCTTATTTTTATCTTTAAAGTTTTGAACTTTTAAATCGTTTACACTTTATAAACTATTTGTGGATTATAATTTGAAACTTCTTAATAGTTTATATATTTAACAAAGGTTTTTGATGCTCAAAAAGGTACTTCCTCTCTCAGGAATATTATCACTTCGTTTTCTAGGTCTTTTTTTAGTTCTTCCGGTTCTCTCAGTCTATGCAATGACACTTAACGGTGCTACACCTCTGCTTGTCGGTATCATCGTGGGTGGTTATGCTCTAACCCAAGCCATCTTTCAAGTCCCGTTTGGTTCCATGAGCGATAAGATAGGACGCAAACCCACCATTCTTGTGGGTCTTATCATCTTCTTGATCGGTTCTGTCATCTCGGCTGTAAGTACGGATATCTACACGCTGATGCTTGGACGTTTCTTGCAGGGTGCAGGAGCCATAGGTTCGGTCATCACGGCGATGATAAGCGACCTTGTCGAAGAGGAAGTACGCGGTAAAGCGATGGCTATGATGGGCGGAACGATCGCTCTTAGTTTTGCTCTTGCTATGGGTCTTGGTCCTGTTATCGGCGCACATTTCGGCGTTGAAACTCTTTTTTGGATAACAGCAGTTCTTGCAGTTCTTGCAATGATCCTTCTTTTTACCAAAGTCCCTACCCCTCCAAAGATAAAGCATATCTACCACAACAAAACAAAAACTGCCGATATCCTAAAAGACCCTAACCTTTTAAGCATGATCATCATCAACGGGATGCAAAAAGGTCTCATGACCATGGCATTTGTCATTATCCCTATCATCCTGACAAGCGATGCGTTTAGCTGGGAAAAAGCCGATCTTTGGATGGCCTACGTTCCTGCCATGATACTGGGACTTGTCGCGATGGGACCTGCTGCAGTATTTGGCGAAAAACACAACAAACCAAAGCAGATATTTCTGATCTCTATCGTGCTTTTTATCGCATCGTTTTTACTCATGGGTCTGACATCTTCAAGTGTATTATTTGTCGTAGGGGTAGTAAGCTTCTTTATCGCGTTTAACATGATGGAACCGCTTGTGCAATCGATGATATCCAAGTTTGCCAAAGTACATCAAAAAGGTGCGGCACTTGGCATCGCCAACTCATTTGCGTATTTTATGACCTTTGTCGGCGGTACGACAGCGGGTGTTTTCTTAGACTTTTCAAACCGTGAGGTGTTAGGATTAAGTGCGGCGGGCATCGCGCTTCTTTGGCTTTTATGGACGCTGAAACTTCAAAACCCTACAAAACACTCTCATCTTTATGTCCCGCAAGAACATGTAGATATGGACAAATTACATGCGCTTGAGCATGAGCATATCGCAGAGTGGTACATCAATGAGACGGAACATCTTGTTATCGTGAAGTATGTGAGTGAACATCTTTCTAAAGAGGAAATAGAGGGTAAGATTCTTAAATAATCTTCTTCTTACATGTAAAGATTTTTACATGCAAGTTTTCGACTCTCTGTTGTGCTTTAACGAGGAAAAATAATCGGTACGGCTTGCGTACTTGCTGTGTGGTTGTAATGACATTATTTTTCTCCTATATATTTATAAAAATCTTTAGCACATTCTGGTTTTTCAACTCTCCACTCTGTATTGTCACCATATAACCATATTCGTATATGACGGTACTTATAATTACCCGCATTTCCATGATCAGCTATTTCTATAAAATATTCATTTCCTTTATAACGTATAAGTTGAAACTCCCAATTATTAAAAGAACCAATAACTTGCGCTTCATAAACTAACTGCTTATCATATTTAAAATTGAAATTTTGTTTTGATATAGCTTGTTTGCAAAGACCTTTGTCTAGCACATATATCATTGGATAGTAATTTGTTTTAGCAGCATACGATTGCATAAAAAGAAGATTCTCTTTTTTAGGATTTAAAATGTGTGTTTTCCAAAGGGAAAACTTGGTAGGATAATGAGGTTCTGTTTGGGCTGGAATTGTATTAAGGAATTCAATATCCATCCCCATTTTATGGCAGGCTCCCATCTCTTTTGTGAGCGTGGTATTATTGTAATCCACATTACGAACAACAGGCGGAATAACTTCGATGTTTTTTAATGCCAAAAGATCATTAAAAAACTCTTTACAAAAATCCCCCTCTTTTGCTTTGGCTGTTTCAAACTCTTTTCGCAAAGTCGCATTGTGTTCAAGTTCATAAGGACCATAAATAGTATGCCCTATTCGCTGGTTACCTATCGCCACTTTGTCTGCTTCTTTTGCAATACTGATGTAGTGTTTTGCAAGTTCTGAAAAACCAACTTTAGAATTATCCATACCAAATAAACTGCTAATAAAAACAGCTAGAATTATTATCTTTTTCATTACACCACCTCTTTCATTTGCTTTCTTTGTTCTACATGTAAAGATTTAAAATTCATAAAAAAACACTGTTTTAAATAGTAACTAAAAAGTTTATAAATTTTGATGAATGAAGTTCTATGTACTTTTTTCTCCGCAAAAAAGTATGAAGGGAAAGGCTTTACTAATTGCTTTTGTTGGAGTATGCATTCCACATCTGAAGATTGGGAACGAGGGGGATACCTTACATGTAAGGAAAGACAGAACTTTACAGTCTGTCTAAAAGTATTACATGTACGAGCATTCCTGCTTCTAGGTCTGTATCATCTTCGCCTGTTATCATCAGCGCAGATTTGCCTAGCAGGTTTGTAAGGATGGCGGAAGTCCCTGCTTTTTTATCTTTAAAATTCACGCTTAGTGTCCCGTCTTCGTTCGTCAGATTACACGCAGTAAACTCCGTTTTTCTTGATTTTTTACGAAACGGCTCGCTTAGTTTTGCTTCAACGACCGGAAGTTCGGCTTCGATGCCTAAAAAGCGGTAGATCAGCGGGATGGCGTAGAGTAGTGCCGTGACCGTTGATGAGTATGCAAAACCAGGAAGTGCAGCTATGAACTTGTTATCGCGTTGTGCCAGCATGATGTGCTGACCCGGCTTGATGTTCACGCCTTTATAGACTATCTCTGCACCAAGACGAGGGACTATGTCTTTTACAAAGTCATAATCTCCCACACTCACACCGCCTGTTGAGATGACGATATCTGCACAGCTCAGAGCATTTTCAAAGCTCTCCATGATGGATACTCTGTCATCTTTTACCACACCGAGCTGAATGACCTCAGCACCAGCCATCTTCGCCATCGCTTCGATGGTGTAGTTGTTTGAACTTCTGATCTGTGAAGATGTCGTGGCAGCTTCGCCAAGATCAAGTATCTCACTGCCTGTGGATATAACGGCGACACGAGGTTTGATAGCAACTTTTACCATGACTCTGTTGAGTCCGGCCATCACGCCTATCTCGGTAAAAGAGATCTTCGAGCCTTTTTTGATAAGCACATCGCCTGATCTGTAACTCTCACCCACGGGACGGACACTTGAACCGATCTGAACATATTCGTCTATGATGATCTCATCACCCTCTACCGTGACGTTTTCTATCTGGATAAGTGTATCTGCGCCCCCAGGCATCTTTGAACCTGTAAAAGTCTTGATACAGTAACCGCTTGTAACGATTCTTCTCTCATCGCTTCCCGCAGGATTATCACCGAGGATCTTGATGCGACCTAACTCTTGGTCTTGACCGATGATCGCATAACCATCCATCGAAGCTGTAGGAAACTCCGGAGAGTGTGCATCTGCAACGACATCCTCTGCTAAAACACGTCCGAGTGCATCACAAAGAAAGATGTTTTCAAAACGCAAAACCCCTACATGTAAGAGATGCAGCATATTTTGCGATGCTTCATAAGAGATAAAACTCATTTCACTTCTCCCAACAGTCCGCTGCCTTTGATACATGTAGACCTGTCTTTTGCATAGATTCTCTCACCTTTGATGATATCGTATTTCCAAATAGGCGCACTTGCTTTGAAGTCCTCTACAAACTCATCGATAAGCTCAAGGGCCACACGTCTTTTTGGAGAAAACACTGCTGCAATGTAAGATGATGTATGAACGGGGACATCACCGATAGAGTGTGCCATCACGACTTTTGCACCTTTTTGCCCGGCTTTTTCTTCCCATGCTTTAAACCAACTATCTAGGATTGGCTCATAGATATCAAAGCTCAGCGCTTCAATGGAGTCCTCAGCTCTTACAGTCCCTACAAAAGGGATATATGCACCGTAATTACTGTTTTCTTCGTTCTCATACCATCTTTTTAATATCTCAGGTACATCAAGTGGACCGCTATAGAGTTCCAACATACTCATCCGCCGCAAACCGGAGGTAAAAGTGAAATCTTATCCCCGTCATTTAATTTGATATCCAGTGATGAGACCAGTGTGTCATTTACCGCGACAGCACTTGTTCGCAACCACTCTTTCAGTTCATCATCCTGACTTAAAATATCGGCGATATCCCTTAAACTCTTCGCTTCTAACTCAAGAGATTCTTTTTGTATGGGACCTAAAAACTCGACACGTACCACATCAATTCCTTTGTTGTTTGTACCAAAAAAAGCAGCTTGACTTCTTTAGTATTATTAAGGGGATTATAGCAAAAAATGTAGCTATAATTCGTTTACATAAATAAAGCAATAGGAAATTTTAAATTTGGTTTTTGGAAAAATAGAGTACCTGAATCTTTTACCTTTTCATGTTTTTATGAAACGATTCAGCCGATCAAGCAGAGAAAGCATGACTATGGAATATAAAAGCAGTGTTCCAGCAAAAATAAATAAGCTGTTTGAGCGACGAACCGTGGATGCGGCATTTATATCAAGCATAAAAGCAAAAAAACAAAGATATGCAAAACTCGGCATCATCGCAAGAAAAGAGGTTTGGAGTGTTCTTGTCATCCCCCAAGACGATGACAAAAAAGATGTCGAATCAGCGACTTCGAACCTGCTTGCTAGTATCTTAGGAATAAAAGGTGAAGTGCTCATAGGAGACAAAGCACTCAGATACCATTTAAGCGGAGGTCCGTATATCGACCTCGCAAAGACTTGGAATGACAAGTATCATCTTCCCTTTGTGTTTGCACTTCTTTCATACCACAAACATCATCACCACATCAAAAAGATAGAAAAACACTTCTCAAAAACAAGGGTGAAAATACCGAGATATATACTGCAAAAAGCCTCCAAAAGAACGGCGATATCGGAAAATGATATTTTATGCTATCTAGAGAAAATATCTTACGGTCTCGATAAAAAAGCAGCCTTGGGATTAAAAAAATTCTATGCGTTATCTGAACAATTTTGATATAATCCCTATATTATGAAATACATTTTATTTATCTTTTTAACATTATCAAATATCGTTCATGCAACAGAACCTATCTCCCCGATTCCGTGTAAAATCGAATATGATCGACAAAAAGCCCTGCTCGGATACCGCTTATTTGTAGACACGACTCTCTCAAGCGACAAGACGACCTCATGTTTAAGCTGTCATGATATTTTTCAAACCGGCGGTGCAGATAAAAATGTCGTCTCAATCGGCGTACAAAACAGAATAGGAAATATCCAGTCTCCCACTGTTTTAAACGCATGCTACAACTTCAAACAGTTTTGGAACGGCAGGGCAAGAACTCTTTATGAGCAAGCCAGCGGTCCTATACACAATCCTGTTGAAATGGATATGAATACCTCAAAAGTAGAAAAAAGGCTAAACGCTTCGGATGAGTATAGAAAACTATTTCACAATGTGTACAAGAGTAACTCCATAAAATTTTCTCAGGTCATCGACGCGATAGTCGAGTTTGAAAAGGCGCTTACTACACCCAACTCCCGCTTTGACAAATACTTAAACGGTGAGGATGTTCTGACAAAGGATGAGATAGCAGGGTATAATCTCTTTAAACAGATAGGATGCATCACCTGCCACAACGGTGTCAACATCGGAGGCAATGCGATGCAAAAATTCGGTCTGTTTGAAGAGTATAAAAATGCACATACCTATCCTGATCTTTACTCTATTACCAACGACCCTGTCTATAAAAATGTTTTTAAAGTCCCGACCCTGAGAAACATCGCACAAACCGCGCCATATCTTCACGACGGCTCGGCAAAGACTCTCAAAGATGTAGTACAACAGATGGCACGCTATCAATTAGGGACAAAACTCTCCGACAAAGAGATCGATAGCATTGTCCTTTTTCTCAAAACTTTAGATGGTCAACTGCCAGATATATTGAGTCAGGAACAATGAATCTATTTAAAAATATCTTTTCAATTTCACTCATCGGTCTTTTTGTACTCTATGCCTTGATCGCATACTATAAATATGAACAAAAATTCTCCTCAGAGCAAAGAAGTTTTACTTTATCTCTCAATGAGCTTAACAGATATAACTCCGACCTCAAATACAATATCTTGCAGAGTTCTATCTTTGCCTACTACAATCAAGATGAGACAACAGAACATATAGAGCTTTTAGAAAAAAGCTACATGAAACTTCGTGATGAAGAGATATTAAAAAATAAAAACTACTCGCAAGTCAAAAAAAGTATAGAGGAGCTCAAGCCTGTCCTTGATGCAAAAATAGATGCTATTAGAAAATATCTCATTATCAATGCCGGGATCAAAAACTCATTTATCTTTCTCTCCAGACAAGCTTCAAAAAGTCAAAACTATTTTGCTACCAATAATGCGATCCACGAACAGATAAACTCGCTTATGACCCTGTTCTCAAATGCAAGAAGAATACAAGACGAGAGCTATATAAATATGAATTTAAAAGTTTTACATGCAGATAAAAATCTGACAGAAGAACAAAAAGAGTACATAACTACCTTTAATCTCCATGCTACATATCTTTTGAAAAACTTCAATCAGTTTATACAACTAGTCGATAACATTTTAGATGACAAGATCGACAGCAAAACGAATATGATCGATAAAGAGTTTGCAAAAAGTCTTCAAAAAGATATGCAGGCACTCAACTATTTTGCAACGACACTTATCATAGTTTTACTTTTACTGATCATTATCATTATATACTTGTTTGTTAAGATCTCCCATGAGAACAAACTTCTTAAAGCTGCTCGCTATGATCTTGATTATTCTCTCACACACGATAAGCTGACAGATCTCTATAACAGAAATGCTTTTGAAAAGGTAGTTTTGACTCCCGATAATGATTACACACTGCTTCTTATCAACATCGATAAGTTTAAAGAGGTGAACGATCTCTATGGAAATACTATCGGAAACCAAGTGTTGCAGGAAGTCTCCAAGTTCATACGTTTTGATTCGTTAAAATATTCAAATGCAAAATATTTCAGAATAGGCGGAGATGAATTTGCGATCCTGCTTGAGAATATGTCTATCCAAGAGGTCAAAAATTTAGCTGATTCTTTATCTCGAAGTATCGCTTTACACCGTTTTCTCATCTCCGGTATTAGTATAAATCTTACAGTCTCAATCGCCGTCAATGATCAGCATCCTCTTCTTGAAAATGCCGATATGGCACTCAAGTATATAAAAAGTTTTCCGGAAGTGAGTTACATCGTATTTGATTCAAAGATGAATCTTCTTGAGAAAATAAAGAAAAATATCGAGATCATCAACCTTGTCAAAGAAGCCGTTCATGATGATAGAGTCGTCCCGTTCTTTCAGCCTATACTTAATATCAAAACAAAAAAAATAGAGAAGTACGAAGCCCTTGTCAGGGTTCTCAACACGGACGGCAGCGTTATCATGCCTTTGGACTTTTTAGACATTATCAAAAAGACATCCGTGTATCAAGACATTACAAGGATCATGATCAACAAGGTTATCGCTGTTGCAAAAGACAAACCGTATAGATTTTCCATGAACATATCTATGCAAGATATCTCAAATGAAGAGTTTATGAGAGTATTTTTCACGCAGCTCGAACTTAACAAATCATCAAACTTCAATCTGGATATCGAGCTGTTAGAGACTGAGAGTCTCTACGATATAGCAAAAATAGAAAAGTTTATCGCCGATGTAAAAAAATATGGATCAAAAGTCCTTATAGATGATTTTGGCTCAGGCTATTCAAACTTTTCCTACTTTTCATATCTTGATATCGACATCTTAAAGGTCGACGGTTCTATCATAAAAGAGGTCTTAAAAGATGATAAAAAACTACAGATATTAAAGGCGATACATCGATTTGCATTTGCGATCGGCGTAGATACCATTGCCGAATTTGTAGAAAACAGAGGATTGTTCGATACGGTTGAAGAGATCGGGATTACGTATGCTCAAGGCTATTTCATAGGAAAGCCTTCACCTGCCTTGTTGGAAGATGACAACTTTGCTCTTTAAACTCTTTTTGCAAGTTCACTTTTATACAGATGCACATCAAAATCTTTAAGCACCGATGAACCGCTTTTGATTGCAGCAACGGCCACTGCAGAACTTACTTCCACTATCAATCTTTTGTCAAACGGTTTAGGGATTATATAATCCCGTCCAAATGCTAGTTTCGTGCCATATATTGCATTAAGATACTCAGGTACCTCTTTACATGTAAGCTCTGCCAACGCATATGAAGCAGCAAGTTTCATCTCCATGTTTATCTTTTTGGCTCTTACATCCATCGCACCTCTAAAGATAAACGGGAATCCTAGAACATTATTCACCTGATTTGGCAGATCGCTTCTTCCTGTTGCGATAATGGCATCTTCCCTTGCTGCTTTTACATCATCGGGAAATATTTCCGGTACCGGATTTGCAAGAGTGAACACTATCGGGTCTTTTGCCATCTTTTTAATATGATCTGTCGTAAAAGTACCCGGACGTGAAAGACCGATAACTACATCAGCCCCCGTGAATACTTCATCTTGACTCATCTCATTTGCTGCCATAAACTCTTTTTTGTATTCGTTTATATCATCTCTTTTAGAGTGCACTACTCCTTTTGAGTCTATCATATAGATCGTTTTTACGCCAAGGTGTCTGTAAAGCCTCGCGCAGCTGATCGCAGCTGCTCCTGCTCCGACGACGACGATCTTTATCTCTTTTATATCTCTAGATGTTATTTTACAAGCGTTAATAATCCCGGCGGCACTAATGACGGCAGTACCGTGTTGATCGTCATGCATCACGGGGATATCCAGTTTCTCGACCAAGCGTCTTTCGATCTCAAAACACTCGGGAGCTTTTATGTCTTCTAGATTGATCCCGCCAAATGTAGGTGAAATAGCCTCGACCACGTCACAGAATCGATCTATATCTTTACAGTCTACTTCAATATCAAAAGAATCTAGACCGCTGAATTTTTTAAATAAAACACCTTTGCCTTCCATCACGGGTTTTGATGCTAGAGCACCGATATCACCTAATCCAAGCACAGCCGTGCCGTTTGAAATGACAGCGACAAGGTTTGATTTTGCAGTATATTTATAGGCATTGTCAGGATTTTTTTCTATCTCAAGACACGGAACTGCAACACCGGGAGTGTATGCGAGTCCTAGATCTTTTTGAGTAAGCATTGGTTTTGTAGGCTCGACCGAGATCTTGCCCGGAAAAGGAAATTGGTGGTAATCAAGAGCTTCTTGATCGGTGATTTTTATATTTGCCATGAGTACATCCAAATCTGAATTTACTCATTATAACAGATATTTAGTAGCAATGTAATATATAGCCGTCTTTGTCTTTTTTCAAATCGTATTTGTATTGTCCGTCAAGCTCTATGACGACTCTATAATAGCCGTCATGATTTCCGACACGTATCTTTGTAAATACAGAATCTTTTATATCTTGCTGTAGTGATTTGAAATCATAGTCTTCTTTAAAGTCAATAATGATCCTATATGGGTCTACCAGCATAAAATCTCGTATGCTATTATCTTCTGTGACTATCTTCATAGTATTGTATTTTGATAAGAAAGCTATAAAATCATAATTTGCGATGGGATGAAAAGTATCGTCATTTTTCACAGGAGGCGATTTTTTTACAGGTGCAACTGTATTTTTAACAGCTGTATCACTCATTTTCTCTGTCGGTTTTACCGCCATAGTTTTTTGTTGCATTGGAGCATCATTCGTATATGACTGTGAGACAAAAATAGGTAAATGCCAATCAACAGCATTGTCTAAAGAGATAGATTTTCTTTCAACTGAACCATCAAGATTAACATATTCAACCGATACTTCTCTGAGAATTCTTGCGCTTGAGGGAAGAGTCAAAGCCGCTCGGCTCAGTTGTTCGTGCTGTTGAACCTGATTTGTTGAAATAAACAAGTTTTGTGAGTCATCTGAAGGAAAAAATGGGTTCTCCCTTGCATCTAACCATAATATTAATGACATAAGCAAAATAATACTTTTAAACACTCCAACCCTTTTCTTTATTTGATGTTTTTGTATTATATCAAATTATTGTGCACTAATCTCTTTTAATTCAAAATACTCTCTTTGCTTTTGTGCATTTTTCTTTTTTAAAGTGTAGATTTCATCTTTAAGATAATCATGATAATCATCTAGTTTCATAAAAACTTGAAGTGAATTTGTGCCATATAAAAGACTTCCGATATAGACACCGAGAAATAATACGATAAAAAGTGCGGCTAAAAATTTACCTAGTGAAAGACCGAGATATTTTTCCGTAATCGATTGTGAACTATCTATCTCATCATACAATTCATCATGATTCATAATAGCGTCACCTTACATGCAAGTGTTTGACAGGAGCTAATCCTATCAAACTTAGTTAAAAAGTTGTGAACCTAAATATTCACCGTATACGATCTCATTTTCTATCTCTAGTAAACGGTTGTATTTTGCAGTTCTTTCACCACGTGCAGTAGAACCTGTTTTGATCTCACCGCAGTTAAGAGCAACTGCAAAGTCAGCGATAAACGCATCTTCACTCTCTCCTGAACGGTGACTCATAACACATTTATAACCGTTTCTTTGTGCTAAACGGACTGTCAGCATCGTTTCACTTACTGAGCCTATTTGATTTGGTTTGATCAAAATAGAGTTTGCTATCCCTTTAGTGATACCTTCATTTAAAATGGCTGCATTTGTAACAAAAAGATCGTCACCGACAAGTTGAATCTTATCTCCAAGTTTTTCTGTGAGTATTTTCCATCCAGCCCAGTCATCTTCACTTAAACCATCTTCGATAGAAACGATAGGATATTTTGAACAGAGATCTTCATAATACGCTACCAGCTCTTCGGATGTCACAGTTCTGTTCTCAGATTCTAAACGGTAACCGCCTTCTACTACTAGCTCAGAAGCTGCAACGTCAAGGGCGATAGCTATATCTTTACCTGCAACATAACCGGCTTTTTTGATAGCTTCCATTATAACTTGGATAGGTTCTTCGTTTGAACTCAGATCCGGTGCAAAACCACCCTCATCACCTAGTGCCGTGTTATGATTTTTAAATTTTAATATCGATTTTAAGTTATGATAAACTTCAGCGGAAGCTTTTAGAGCATCTGCGAAATCTTCAAAGCCGATCGGCATGATCATATACTCTTGAAAATCAACAGAGTTATCGGCATGGCTTCCACCGTTTATAATATTTAACATCGGTGTAGGCATAACCATAGCATTTGCACCGCCAAGGTAACGATAAAGAGGCATTTTCAGACTTTGTGCTGCTGCACGTGCGATAGCCATAGAGACACCCAGAACTGCATTAGCACCAAGATGTCCATAGTTTTCTGTACCGTCAAGCTCTTTCATAGTCGCATCAACAACTGCTTGATTAAACGGACTCATACCAATTAGTCCATCAGCTATATGCGTATTTACGTTTTCAACAGCTTTTAAAACACCTTTGCCCATATAACGCTCACCACCGTCACGTAGCTCCAATGCTTCTCTTTTACCTGTACTTGCACCTGATGGAACGATAGCACTTGCAGTTGTTCCATCGCTTAACTCGACTGTTGCTTTTACGGTTGGATTACCGCGTGAATCCATTACCTCGATTGCACTAACATTATCTATAAAAATCATATATCCAAATCTCCTTCATCTATGTCTGATACGTCCATGGTCATAAGTGTACTCATACCCATAGCACCTTTTATTTTTTCTTCTATTTCGCGAGCTAATTCAGGCTCATCTTTAAATTTTTGTTTGACGTTCTCACGTCCTTGCCCAAGTTTCACATCTTCATAAGAGAACCACGCTCCACTTTTGTCAATTATATCTAATTTTACACCATAATCGACTAATTCGCCCTCTTTTGAGATCCCTTCTCCGAACATAATATCAAATTCTGCTTGGCGAAATGGAGGAGCGACTTTATTTTTTATGACTTTTGCTTTTACACGGTTTCCTATTTGACTCTCACCCTGTTTGAGTGAAGCGATACGTCTCACATCGATACGCACAGATGCATAAAATTTTAGTGCATTCCCACCCGTAGTAGTCTCAGGCGAGCCATAGCCCATCATACCTATCTTCATACGGATCTGGTTGATAAAGATGACCGTACAGTTCATCTTATGTAAAATACCCGTCAGTTTACGAAGTGCTTTAGACATCAAACGAGCTTGTACACCGACATTTTGATCCGACATCTCGCCCTCTATCTCAGACTTCGGAGTGAGTGCTGCAACAGAATCGATAACGATCAGATCGACTGCCCCGCTGCGCGCGATCGTTTCAACGATATCCAGCGCTTGCTCACCGTAATCGGGCTGTGATACAAGCAGGTTGTCTATATCTACACCGAGATTTTTAGCATAAACAACATCTAAAGCATGTTCTGCGTCTATAAATGCACAGACTCCGCCATTTTTTTGGCACTCTGCCGTTATCTGCAAAGCTAATGTCGTTTTTCCTGAACTCTCAGGACCATATACTTCAACTACACGACCTTGTGGAACTCCACCAATGCCAAGAGCCAAGTCAAGCCCCAATGAACCCGTACTGATCGCTTTGATCGGCTCAAACTCTTTGTCGCCGAGTCTCATCAAAGTACCTTTTCCAAAGGTTTTATCTAACTGTTTTAATGCTAAGTCTAATGATTTTTGTTTGTTTGCATCCATGTTCTTGCTCACTTAGTCGGGACTTGCCCGGAAATTTATTAGACTAATCATATTTCATTATGAAATATATTTTTAAAAATATTGCATTTTGTCATATTTTATTTTATATGTTTGCATTACCTATAAAATAATGTGCAATTTTAGCGTTATTTGGTTAAAATTAAATTGATTTATTACTGAATGGATTTAACTTTGAAAAAAATGCTAATTGCCCACTCGCCAGACGCGGACGACATCTTTATGTACTATGCAATTAAGTTTGGCTGGGTCGATATGAAAGATGTGAGTTTTGACAATATTGCACTTGATATAGAAACATTAAACGAAGAGACTTTAAAGGGTACATACGACATTGCGGCGATCAGTTTTGCACTTTACCCACATGTAAGAGAGGAATATGCCCCACTGCGTACGGCAGTAAGTTTTGGTGAAGGATACGGACCTAAACTTATAAAACTAAAAGGTACGAAACTAAAGCGTAACTTCAAAGTCGCCCTTAGCGGAAAATACACCACTAATGCCATGCTGTTTCGCATAGCTTATCCCGATGCTCGCATAACATATATGAACTTCTTAGAGATAGAAGATGCGGTCAAAAGCGGCAAAGTCGATGCCGGGGTACTGATACATGAAAGCATCCTCACCTATGCAAATGAGCTTGAGGTCGAGCGTGAGATCTGGGATGTATGGCAAGAGCTGGCAGGTGAAGGGCTGCCGCTTCCCCTTGGCGGTATGGCTATACGCCGTTCTTTGCCTTTAAATAAGGCAATAGAGTATGAAAAGACATTGACCAAGGCTGTTTATGTAGCAAGAGAGCATAAAGACAGACTCTCAAAAATGCTCATAGAGCGCGACTTAGTCCGTGTTGATGCACCGACTCTAGATAGGTATCTGGAACTCTATGCAAATGATGATTCTATAAGCCTCAGCAAGTTACAATTTAAAGCGATCAACAAGCTTTATGAGCTTGGTTTTAAACACGGGTTTTATGATGTACCTGTAAAAATAGAGGATTATTTGATCCCTACACAATATGAAAGTTTGAGAAACTCTTAATGGATTCACAACTCATTGCTCTTGGTGTCCAAACCTTTAAAATTGCTCTTATGCTTTCTTTGCCCGGTCTTTTAGTCGGGATGTTGCTTGGTCTTGGAGTCAGTATCTTTCAAGCAACCACACAGATCAATGAGATGACACTGAGTTTTATTCCAAAGATCATCGGCGTCGTCATCGTCATCATCCTTACTATGCCTTGGATGATGAACACGATAAGCGATTTTTCCATAGAGGTTTTCAATATGATACCTACATTTGTTCACTAGATGATGATAAAGAAGATCAACTTCAAACAGTTCAGCTCCATAAAGATCGGTCAAGAGATCGATGTTGTTATGATAGATGATTTTGACTATCCCAAAGGGCATTATCTTTTGGGTGCCTCAAATAATGTGCTTATCGGAACAAACCCTCCCCCTCTTATGATGCTGAGTAAAAAATATGACTATATAACAATAGAAGACGCCCTTTTAAAGATAGGTGCAGCGACGCCTAGCGGAAAGATAGTCTCATTTTGTAAAAAGAACGACATAGCAAACTTTGAGTTCGTCTCCCGTCTTCCCGGGACATTAGGCGGAATGCTCAAAATGAATGCAGGTCTCAAAGAGTTTGAGATCTTTAATCATCTTGATTCCATCATGACAAAAGAGGGTGAGATCAAAAAGAACAAGATCGATCACGGGTATAGACATACCGATATAAAAGATGTTATCTTCGAAGGAAGATTTGAGATCATCACCGGTTTTTGTGATGAAAAAATGGAACTTTTTAAAAATATGCGTTCAAACCAGCCTAAAGAATCAAGTGCGGGGAGCTGTTTTAAAAATCCTGAGGGAGATTACGCAGGACGCCTCATCGAAGCAGCAGGCTTAAAAGGCAAACGCATCGGAGATATGGAGTTTAGCACTGTACATGCGAACTTTTTAGTCAACCACGGTAACGGCAGGTTTGAAGATGCCATAGAGTTGATACACCTAGTCGAAGAGAAAGTAAAAAATGAGTTTGGCATAGAACTAGAACGCGAGATCATCATCGTCGATAAAGCTTACATGTAAAGTGCCCTCTGGGTATAAGGGATGAAAACCTCTAATTACAATACATCATCCAGTCTTACAAACCGAAATCCCCGTTCTTTTAGTTTTTCTACGATGACAGGCAGTGTCTTTGGTGTCGTGTATCCGCGGCCGTTGATATGAAAGATCAGTATGGAACCCGGCTTTGTGGCAGATGATACCCATTTGATAATAGATTCTGCTGATATACTCTTATCGGGGTCACCGCTGGCAAAACTCCAATGCACTACTTTATATCCCATCCCCTCAACGGTATCAAGAGTCTTTTTATCATAATTTCCAGCGGGAAAACGAAAATATTTTGTTTTTATTTTAGTGATTTTTTCTATGATATCCTGCGTTGATTGTATCTCATCGATCACTCTCTCTTTTGATAATGATTCCATGTGTGTATAATGATGGTAAGAATGGTTTTCTATCTCGATAAAGGGATATGAAGACACCTCCGAAAGACGTTCAGGATTTCTGATCGCAAATTTTGCACTGACAAAAAAAGTTGCTGGAACTTTATTTTGAATAAGATAATCCAAGATAACAGGATCAAAATGAGAAGGGGTTTTCGTCTCACAGGCATCAAAAGTCAAAGCGACTTTTTTTTCGTCGTGTGAGTCAAAAAAGGTAATGACATCAGCATTGAGCGTCGTGCATAAAAACACGGCACTCAAAAAAAATAAAAAGTTTTGCAGTTTAATCTTCAACGTGAATATTAAAATCTAAGCATAACACCTGCGTAGACTCCGGAGAATGTTATGTCTGTTTGAACATCAGCCGAACTTACATTGATCTTGATGACTTCTTGTCTGTAACCGACTTCTATTGCCGGTTGAACGATTGGAAAAATATCAAATGTATAATCGACCTTTGCTCTTACATCAGAAAATACCGAACTCTCGTATGAGATATATTTTGCATCTGCTTCTATACCGATGTTTGTATCGGGGATCTCGACTCTTCCTCTTACATAACCCATCGGAATAGCAAAATTCGCTTTGTTCTCATATGTTCCGACCGATGCTTCAGTCGCAGTATATTTTGCATTGATGACTTTGACGTCAAGTCCTACATCCAATGTTATCCAAAATGTATTATCTAAGATATTGTAATAAGGAACGATATCGTATTGACTTATTTCTAGTTTACTTGATGCAGCACTACTGAATGTATAGCTTCCCCATGACGCAGTAGGATTACCCGTTGCTTCTACCGAAGAGTACTCTAAACGAAGGTTTGGGATCACTGGAACAGGGTGTTTCACAAGAGCCCATACATACGCTGATGTTTTTTGAGTCTTATCCAATGTGTCATTACCCGTAGGAGTTCCATTATATGATGCACTCCCGCTTGGTGTCTGCATCCATGCACCCGCACCCATCTCAACTCTTGCTATATCCGCGTAAGATGTAGATGCGACAACTGCACCAAAAGCTAGAATAGATATCATTTTTTTCATAACGGAGCCTTAATTAAATTTATGTGTTCAAGTGTATCGAAGTATTATTAAAAAAAAGCTTAGAGCCAAGGCTCTAAGCACAAGGAGGAGTTGGTTTTTGGGGAGGAAAATGAATTATTTTACTGCTGCAAGAGCTGCATCGTAGTTTGGCTCTTCAGTGATCTCAGGAACGATCTCTTTGTAAGTCACGATACCATTAGCATCAACTGCAAATATAGCACGACAAGTAACACCGGCTAATGCACCATCAGCTATAAGAACACCGTAAGCGTTAGCGAATGCTTTGTTTCTGAAGTCTGATGCAACAACTAGGTTTTCAATACCTTCAGTTGAACAAAAACGTCCAGCAGCAAATGGTAAGTCCATAGATACGATAGTTACATCAACATCGCTAAGACCAGCAGCTTTTGCATTGAAGTTACGAGTTTCAGTAGCACATACCGCAGTATCTAGTGAAGGAACAACAACGATCAGTTGTTTTTTGCCTTGAGCACCGCCAACAACTTTATCTGCAAGACCTGCAGAGTTTACTACTGTAATTTCAGGTGCTTTATCACCGACTTTTACTTCATTACCAGCTAAATTAACTGTGTTACCTTTTAACATTGTCGTTGCCATTTTGGCTCCTTATTTTGATTGATTTTACGCTATCGAAACTCATTCCGTTAGCTACGTTAACACTAGGTTTCCTTCGGCAGGAAGCCCACGCCACTTATGGCTTATTTTATCAAAAGAAAACCTACTTCTCTTCAATATTCTAGTGATTGATGTCAAAAGTTTACTTAAATCGGATAATTTTTGTCTTAATTAGCGAATGAGTATAAGTGCATAAGCTATTCTTAAGACTAAAGTTCACTTCTTGAGCTTACATGTAACTCATTGTGTGAGGTGAATAATCCCCTCTCATACATATCTACCGCCACTCGTCCTATCATCGCCGCATTATCCGAACAGTATTTCAGCTCTGAGAGCAAAAGCGGAGCACCATAAGGGGCTATAAGCTTTTCTATCTGAGAACGCAGATAGAGGTTTGCACTTGCACCTCCGACTATAGCAAACTTTTTTGGAGGATTTGCTTTAAAATATTTTTTTAGTTTCTGGATAAGATGGGCTGTGGCTATATGTTCAAACGAAGCCGCGATATCTTTATAATCCTCTTTTTGTGCGTCTAATACAGCAAGTCTGACAGCGTTTTTTAATCCTGAATAGCTAAAAGCGATAAGCGGTGACTGATGAAGCGGAACAGTAAAAGGGTATCTTTTTCTATCTCCGTTCTTTGCCAGCTTCTCTATCTCTGGCCCGCCGGGATAACCAAGATCCATCATCTTTGCCACTTTGTCAAAACTCTCGCCAAAACTGTCATCCGTTGTTGTCGCGACCACTTTCATATCCTCAAAACTCTTTGCTTCGATGACTTGCGTATGACCACCAGATACAAGTAAAACGGTAAGAGGAAAATCGGTCTCTTTCTCAATAAAAAGAGAGTAGATATGTCCTTTTAAGTGGTTCACTGAGATGATAGGGATGTTTAGAGCGATGCTGATCGCCTTTGCCATCGTGACTCCCTCGATGAGTGTCACCGCTAGTCCCGGTGTCGTGGTAACGGCGACTGCTTTAAGTTCATTAAAATACGGTCTGCAAAGCTCCAGTATGCGCGGGAGTGCTTCGGCATGAAGACGAGACGCAAGTTCGGGAACAACACCTCCGTAAATGGAATGTTCCAGCTCTTGAGATATCTTTTTGTGAAAGACAAGCTTACATGTAGCTGTCTCAGTAATCGCTATCGCGCTGTCGTCACATGAACTTTCTATACTTAATATCATTTCTTAAAACCTTTTACCAATTTTACAATACTTTCCCATTCGCCAAAACCGCTATCGGCATTGATATGCCCCGCTTCTTTTAAAACAATATGCGTTACATTGAGGCTCTTTGCCAAAGCGGTCGCTTCATCCTCTTTCATATAAGGATCATTGGTCGAAGTGATAAGCGTCACGTTTTTTGCATGGATATTTTTTGGAACATCTACGGGAAAAAACGTACTTAACTCCTGTATCTTACATGTAAGACTCGGAGGTGCCACCAAAAAAAGCTTTTGCACACTTTTGATCTCGGCCTCATGACACAGATGAAACCAAAGGATATTTGCCAAAGAGTGACAGACTACAATATCAGGTTGAAAATCTGAAAGTATCTCTTTGACCTGCTGCACCCATACATCTTTTTTGGGCATATCCCTATCTGTTAAAAGAGGAAAACTGACCGTTCCGTAATCTTTTGCAAGTTCGCCTGCGAGGTAACTTTGCCAATGGGGGATATCACTTCCTCCCCAGCCGTGAAGTATAAGAATTTTCATCATACTAAGACCTTTTTATACAATTACTGGAATAAGGCACAAAAATATGAAAATCTGTCCCTTCCTTGTTTGATGATTTTAAAAATATATCGCCGTCAAACACTTTTTGAATAATCTCTTTTGACATAAACAGTCCTATGCCCGTGCCTTTTTTCTTATGTTTGGTCGTAAAGTATGGATCGAAGATCTTATGTTTTATCTTCTCTTGTATCCCGTTTGCATTGTCTAAACACTCTATATATAAGCCTTTCTCATTTGATTTGAGATTTAGGGTTATCTTTTTGTTCTCTAGTTGCAGATTTTCAAAAGCATCTCTTGCATTATTTAAAAGGTTTAAGATGACTTGTGTGATCGAAGACACTATCATGACCCCTTTTATGCTTTCATCCATCTTTATATCAAGTGTTATTTTCTTATTATCAATATGCGTTGTGATGATACTTTTTATCTCTCTTATCAACTCGTCAAGTTCTCGAAGTTCCAAAGAGGTTCTTTTGTCAAAAAAGGAGAGAAAATCATCCACCGTCGTTGCAAGATAGTTCGTACTGTCTTCCATGATATCAAAATATCTGTCCAGTTCATCCTCTTGATAATTTGACGTCCGTGCCGCTACGACTGCTAAAGATATAGTGTTTAAGGGCTGTTTCCACTGATGAGAGATATTTGCCATCATCTCCCCCATCAAAGCAAAACGCGCCTGTTCAAAAAGCATAATATCTTTTTTCTTGTTTTTATGGATCTCGCTTTCTAAATGCTCTTTAACAAACTTCAGATTTTTTACGAGCATTAAAATAAAATATACCATCAAAGGCGTCAGCAATAAAGGTAAAATAACGGAGAGATAGAAGTAAATAAGCGTGTACGTATCGGAAAACAAAAGTACAAATATATAGACCAATGGAATGGAGAGAAGTGTTGAGATAAGCGTAGAGATCAGGATGACTACAAACTTATTATATGAAGATATCTTGTCAACAACATAGTTAAAAAAATCTCTTTTATTCGGCATCTTAAGACCTACAAAATCTTCTTACTTCTTTATCCAGTAAAAATACATCCTCTACGCTTTTTGGTTCATCGGTGAAATATTCATAGGCTTGAAGGATATTTTTTGATATCTCCATAAAACCTATCTCTTTGGCAATAAACCTCTCTATCGCAGCCTCATTTGCAGCATTGATGACAACGCCTCTTTTGGGATTCTTTAAAAGTTCATCTTTTATCTGCCAGATAGGATAACGTTTTGGGTCTATGGCTCTAAACTCTAAAGAACCTGCCTTGACTAGATCGACGGGTTCGAGTATCTGCTCATCGACCCTGTTCATGATCGCATAGGAGATAGGAAGCTGCATCGATGCATTTGCGATGTGCGCGGTCGTCGAGCCGTCTTTGAAGTTCACAAGAGCATGGATAAGCGATTTTGTCTCGATGATAGCATCGTACTTGCCCTCTCCAAAAAGCCATCTGGCTTCTAGAAGCTCGAACATCTTATTGACCATCGTCGCGCTGTCTATGGTGATCTTTTGCCCCATCGACCAGTTTGGATGTTTTTGAGTGTCTTCTAACGTCGCATTTGGAAGATCTCGCAGATCCCAATCACGAAATGCTCCGCCGCTTGCCGTGATGGTCATACTTGAGATCGGTCTCTCCTGTAAAAGATACCAAAGTCCAAAATGTTCGCTGTCGATGGGCTGTATTTTCGAAGTGTCGATGAAGGCACCCGCAGCAACAAGGCTCTCTTTATTTGCCAAAGCTACGCGCTTGCCGCATTCTATGGCCTTTAGTGTCGGACGAAGTCCCAAAAAACCTACAAGGGCATTGACGACTAAATGGCTCTGGGAACTTTCTATGGCTTCAAGTATCGCTTCTTCGCCGCATAAGACATTGTCGTGCTGCACATTCCTGCAATCTTCGTGATCGGAGACGACTACTGCTCTTGGATGATGGATATTTATCTGTTCGTTGAGTAGGGCGATGTTCTTTCCTGCGACTAAAACATCTACATGTAGATTAAAACGCTTGGCGATCGCCAGCGTGTTGACTCCGATGGAGCCGGTTGATCCGAGTATTATCAATGTTTATACCAAACCGCGCAGCAGTACAAGCATGACGATAGCGCCAAAAAGGTAGCCGTCTATCCTGTCAAGCACGCCGCCGTGACCCGGAAGTATCTTCCCGCTGTCTTTGACTCCCGCCTGACGTTTTAAATAACTCTCAAACAGATCACCGAAGATCGATGTCAATGCGACCAAAAATGAGATGATAATCGCTTTTGAGATACCCACAAATGTGACACCGATGAAAAAGCTCACTAGTGTCGCGATTAAAACACCGCCGACAACGCCCTCCATCGTCTTGTTTGGACTCGTGGTACAAAACGGGGTCTTTCCGATACTTTTACCCACATAGTAGGCACCCACGTCTGTCATCGCTACTGTTACAATCAGCCATAAAAGCGCTATCATCCCGTATTCTTGGTAAAGCGTCCAGAAGAACAGCATTCCGGCAGTAGGATACAAAAATGGCAAAAAGTTTTTCCACGGGATGTTTTGAGTGTAAGCTACAGCACCGAAAAATATAACACCCGCAATAACGAAAAGGTCATCGCCGTAAGGATAAAAAAGTGCTACCAGCCAAATAAGCGCACCGTAAAAGAAGAGTGAGTTGTTATCGACTCCAAAAAGTTCGTTCGCTTCTTTAAAAGCAAGAAGATACACTATTCCCAAAACAAGCCATGTAAGTAAAAAGCTGTCTATAAACCCTATCACTAAAACAGCTGCTAAAAGACTAAGCCCGGTAACTACTCTCTCTTTATTAGAGCCAAATTTATCCATTATCTGCATGAAAAATCCAATCTAGAAGTTGATGAGTTATTATATCCTATCAGACTTTAATATCTAAGTGGTGTATCTCGCCATCTTCGTTTTCATCATCTTTTTTATCGATATTTTCTCGCTTAGGAGACCTTTTTTGCTCCTCATCATGCTCTTGTCTTTGATGCTCGCGATCGGCATCGACCTTATGGTTCTCTTCGGCAGGTCTTACCTCTTTGACCTCTTTTTCCTCTTTGCTAATGGCAACTCCCGCTGCAAAGTTTTGCATCTCTATACGATTATTCCTCGCTGTGTGTTCACTCGACACGCTTGCCGTCTGTTGATTTACATAGATAGCATTTCCGACCGGACCAATCCCCATTTTACGCTCCTAAAGAGTGTTATCAACCTCTATCGTGTTGTATTTGTTGTAAAGCACGTTCGCACCCTCTTGTATCTTCACTTCACGTCTTGGAGTATAATCGACCAAGTAGCGTCCTTTTTCAAATAATGAAAAATCCACGCACAGTTTTGCGGCTTCATAGATGATGTGTTGGGGCAGAGATTGTTTGTCACTGACGATGATGACATGAGCGGATGGTCTCTCTTTGAGATGGATCCACGTATCTTTTGCCTTTGCTTTTTGCAGAAGTTCGATATTGCCCTTTTCGCTTTTTCCTATCATCACCTTATAGCCGTCGATGAAAAACTGCTCGATTGATTCGTTTTGTTTTACCTTTTTATCCTGTTTTTTCGCAGGGAACAAGAGCTCGATTTTTGAGATATCGCGGGCATTTTGTACCGTTTGTATAAAATGTCTCAAAAACTCCATCTTCTCTTGGAGCGAAGAGCGCTCGATATGAAGATTTTTTGCCTTTTGCTTCGCTTTTTTGGAGAGTTTGAAAAAGTACTTCGCGATATCTGCGGGTGCCGAAAAAAAACTCTCCAGTCTTATCTCTATCTCATTTCCCTCATAATCCCTTACATGCAGATGTCTTTCATAGGGTTTTATGAGATGCAGATTTGCAAGGATAAGATTGCCAAGATGTTCGTTTTTCTCGATCTCACGCCCTAAAAGCGTTTCATCGTCAAGATTGGCATAAAGCTTTTGAAGACGCGAAAGTTTTTTCTCCAAAAACGAGACTTTCTGTTTTTTGAGTGATTCGAGTCTCTCTTTGCTTCTCTCATTGTACACATCACGCAAGAACTTCTCGATGTTTTCTATCGGGTACTCTTTAGCGACAAAAGGAGCTACAGGAGGAGGCAGAAGTTTTTGTCCTACTCTGACCTCGCGAAAAGAGGAGAAAAGATCGATGTGGCGAAGCGCTTCCAGGACTGTTTCATCTTCATCAAGGATGATGACGTTTGTATATTTTCCGGTAAATTCAAACTGCAGATATGTCTTTATCTCTTTGTACGCGCCTTTTTGCACTGTCGTAAAACGGAGTATCTTATCACCCTCGACAAGAGTTACACCCTCTAGCTCGCAGCGATTAAAGCGTTTTGAAAGCACGACGTCAAAAGGTGCGTTGTAGACTTTTGAACGTGTATAGTTCTCACATGTAAAGATAGCGGAGTTGGAGCGCTGCATATCAAAATAGACCTCATCGTCCCTGTCAAAGACCACTTTTATGATGGTGTCGGAGGTCCTGTATATGGCGCTGATTTTTTCAAATTTTTTAAAATAGCCGATGAGTTGTTTTAGATGCGATAGTTTCATAAGTATATTTTAGCCTACTTTTATGTACAATCTCGAAAATTATCCAAACTAATATAAAAGAGCATCATGAAACTGCCAAAAGGCTTCGGTAAAAACTATTTTACCCTGCGCGCCATTACCGCTACTGTCAATCAAGTAACGCTAAATGCCCAGTGCTCCCGTGTGCAGACTTTTCATATGAGTAACTTTTGCAGTGACGAACTTGAGGCTTTAGAAGAGGATGAGGAACTCGCCGCCACCCTCGGTACACTAGAGCTCTCTTCTAAGCCTTGCCAGTGTAACTGTTTTTACAAAAGACGCACCAAAAAGACTTTAAGACTTCATGCACTTCAAAAATCAAAACCTCTGATCTTTGTGACTTTAAACACCTCGATCTCACCTCCTTGATCATTTTTTTACATGTAACCAAAAAAAATATGAAATATTCAAGGAAAATAATGAAAAAAAATATAAAAATATCGTTGATCCTAGCATCACTTATAAGTACACTATATGCACAAAGCACCATCGTACTAGAGCCGCTGAGCGTTGATTCTACAGCCATAAAAACAGATGAACTCAAATCAACCGACGCCGTAGAGGTCTACACGGCCGATGAGATAGAAAAAGCTCATGTGCAAAACATCTATGAGTTTTTAAATAAAAGCAGTTCGGTATTTGCGACGAGTGCTTACGGAAACCCTTTTGTACAAAAAATAGATATGCGCGGATACGGTGTGGGCAGCGGATACCAAAACATCGTCGTGACCCTCAACGGACGCAAGATGAACAATGTCGATATGGTTCCCCAGCTCTTGGCTTCAATCTCGCCCTCATCGATAGATAAAATAGAGATCATCAAATCAAGCGGGATCGTAAGCGGAGGCGACGGGGCCAATGCAGGTGTCATCAATATCACGACACGAAAAGACAATACTAAAGAGATAAGCTTTTACGGCGGTACTTACGGGAGTGCGGATGCCGCTTTTTATGTGGGAAGCAGTGACGAGAAACTCTCCCTTTCTCTAAACGGCGAAGTGCAAAAAAACGACGGCATCAGAGATATAGACAGCAACGGCAATAAAGACAAAAACAAGTTCTCTACTTTTAATTTCAGCCTTTCATATCTCCCTGTTAGTGAGTTGGAGCTCAGATTAAACGCTACTACGACAAATACGGATGTGATCTATGCAAGCTATTTGAACAAAGATGAGTACGACAGCAATCCTTATCAAAAAGGCGATACGAACTGGGGCGCTACTCACCAGACATATAAAAGCGATGCCCTCTCTCTTGGGACTACCTACTTTATCAATGACAATCTCTCACTCAATCTAGATACCTCGACTGAGAAAAAACAATCCGATTACATCACGTACTCATCGGTTTATGACTATGATTACAAATCGGCAAAGATATCTTTGGATTACGCTAATGACCTGTATTCGGTCGTTCTGGGCTTAGACGGGTTTGATGGCAGTGCGGCAAAGAGATCTTCCACGATCGACCTGACAAAACAGAATCAGGCGGCGTTTGTCATGAGTCAGTTTTACCTTGACAAATTGACGCTAAAAGCCGGATACAGATATGAAAAAATCAACTTCAATGTCAACAACGCCGATAACGTGAACGACTACATGTACGGTGCAGAGCTTGGAGCGAACTACCTGCTAGATGCCTCACAGTCGCTCTTTGCAAACTTCTCCCGCTCTTTTGAATCGGCGAGTCTTGACAGACTTTTCAGCTTTTCTACCGGAGCTTACGGAGGCTATGTAAAACCCTCAAAAGCAAACAGCTATGAACTCGGCTATAACAATATAGACAAAACGAACAAGTTCAAGATCTCGGCATATTATGTAAATCTGGAAGATGAGATCTACTACTACGCAGGAGTAAGCTATGTGGGAGCGAAAAACACGAACATCGACAAATCGCACAAATACGGAATCGACCTGTATGACAAGTTCGTGATCGATGATGCACTAAGCGTCGCACTGAACTACAACTACGTCCAAGCCATTATAGACCGCGAGAAGATAGGAAGTTTCGATTATTCGGGCAATAAACTTCCGGGAGTAAGCGACCATAATGTAAAAGCGACGCTGAGCTACCTGCCAAATGGAACTACGACATTTACAGTTACACAGACCTATAGAAGCGAAGCTTATGCGGCAGAAGATTTCAACAATGACCTGAACCAAAAACAAGATGCCTACATGAGTACCGACATCGCAGCTACTTATGCAAAGAAAACTTGGGAACTTTTTGTTAAAATAAACAATCTGTTCAATCAGAAAAACGGTATTTGGATCAATGATGACGCCATCTATCCTGTCAACTTCACGACCACTGCAACAGCAGGGCTAAAACTAAAATATTAAGGAAAGAGTTTGGGTATAAAAACTGTTTTTATCATCTTTATTTTTATGCTCGCTCTTTGGGGCAACGAGAGGATCGTCTCTCTGAGCCCCTCCATCACGGAGATAGTCTTTGCGCTAGGAGAAGGCGAAGCAATGGTCGCTACAAGCGAGTATTCTCTCTATCCCAAAGAGGCAAAAAAACTTCCTCTCATAGGCGGTTACAGCAATCCCAACATCGAAAAGATCATCTCCTATCAACCGACTTTGGTTATCGGACAGGATTTTAATCTTGCCACTTTGGAGAAACTGCAAAAATTCGGCATAAAAACAGTGATGGTAAGACTTCAGACACTTGATGATATCAAAAACTCAATTGTGACGATTTCAAAAAATATATCGGCTCAAACGAATGCGGACACCCTCGTAAAAGAGATAGAGGATGCTCTCAAAGATGCAAAAAAAGCCGAGTCGCCCCACTCCGTGATGATCGTCTACGGACTCAAAGAGGATTTAAGAAGCGGGATCTACATCGCAGGTCACGGTATATTTTTTGAAGATATCATAAAAGCATGCTCTAACACAAATGCCTACTCCTCAGAACTGCTCAGCCAGCCAGTGCTTAGCTACGAGAACGTCATAGCACTCAACCCGCAGCAGATCATCATACTTCACTCAAAAGCGACCGAACCTGATGTGGATGTAGATAAAGCGCTTGCCAACTGGTACTCAATTCCCACCGATGCCTCAAAAAACAAAAAGATATCTATCGTGGATGAAAGTTACCTTCATATCCCGTCCCAGCGGGTAGCGCTTACCATCAAAAGGCTTTGCAGGGAGATGAATGATTGAGATAAAAAAACTTACATGTAAGTATCAAAATGAAGTAATCCTTCAAGATATTGACCTAGATATCGATACACACCTGAGCATCATCGGCTCGAACGGTTCTGGCAAAAGCACTTTTGCAAAAGCGCTCTGCGGACTTATCGATTTTGGCGGAGAGATAAGTATAGACTCAAAAAACATCAACTCACTCAGACACATCGAGCGTGCAAAACTCATCTCCTACATCCCTGCAAAACTCGAAATATACGACTCACATGTAAGCGTTTACGAATTTGTCCTCCTCTCACGTTTCGCATACAAAAGGGACCTTTTCGACTACACGCAAGAGGACAAAGAAAAAACCCTGAAAAATATAGAGTTCGTAGGCCTCGCTCACTTAAAAGAGCACACCGTCGGCTCTCTCAGTTCAGGTGAGCAGCAGCTGTGCCTTATCGCCTCTGCCCTCACCCAAGAGAGCAAGATCATCATCTTCGATGAACCCACGGCAAACCTTGACCCGCAAAACACAAAAAGAGTCGCTTCGATCGTCAAAGAGCTCAAAAACTCCCGCCAGATAATCCTCATCACCCACGATCTGCACCTTGCCTGCTACATGGACAACAAAAACATCTTCATACAAAAGAGGTCTGTAAAAAAGTTTGGCAGAGAACTTTTTGACAACGAAGTGCTCAAAGGACTCTTTGGCGTAGAGTTTAACTCACTGGCGGTAGTCTATGAATAAGTTCATTATATGGATATTTTTGATCATCGTCATACTCGTCTCTCCCTTTATTGGTGCTGTGGATCTACATCTGAGCGATATTTTTGACGCTTCAAATCTCGCAAACAGTATATTTTTCGATATCCGTCTTCCCCGTGTTCTGTTCGCATTTTTTGCCGGAGCGATCTTGGCAGTCAGCGGATTGTTGTTTCAGACACTTTTTAGAAACGCTTTAATGACTCCCTATACCCTGGGTATATCAAGTGGAGCGGTTCTTGGTGCGGGCATAGCGATCAAACTGGGGATCTCGACTCTCATATTCGGGATTTTCGGCATCAGTTTTTTCGGATTTCTAGGCTCTTTGCTGACACTCGTTTTACTCATATATCTGGCAAGATTTTTGAAAAACTCCCATCAGGAGAGCCTGCTTCTTTTGGGCATCGCACTTTCGCTCTTTTACACTTCGCTGCTTATGGTCATCTTCTATCTTGGAAGTGCCGTCCAAAACGACATGCTCCTGCGCTTTACGATGGGCTCGCTCAGCATCATCGGGTGGGAGTATCCGATCTTTATCTCTGTCGTGGCTTTTCTCCTGATCCTTATCATCTACATGTACAGGTTCGAGCTGCAGCTTCTTAGCATCAGTGATGAGGGTGCAAAGCTCAGAGGCGTCGATACAAAAAGAGTCACGCTCATCCTTTTGGCATTCTCCTCTTTTTGTGTGGGCATACTAGTCAGCATCAGCGGACCCGT
The DNA here is from genome assembly GCA_018824305.1 of bacterium. Lineage (GTDB taxonomy): Bacteria > Campylobacterota > Campylobacteria > Campylobacterales > Sulfurimonadaceae > Hydrocurvibacter. Next base: position 2,401 of record JAHJGM010000028.1, on the reverse strand, counting down.
AGGATTTGTCGGACTGGTCGTGCCTCATATCGTAGCAAAGATATACCCGCAAAGCGTCAATCGCCGTATCCTCAAAACAGCGGTTTTCGGGGGCGGCTTTTTACTTTTTTGCGATACTCTCACAAGAGCGGTAAGTACACAAAGCGAACTCCCTATCGGCATCATCACGGCTCTTATCGGCGGACCGTTTTTTATCTACCTCATCATCTCTAGGAGCAAAAAATGAGTTATATCGACTGGTACGACAACCATGCCCTCAAACATAAAAAGATCATCGACAAACTCACTGCCAAGAACTTTACAAAAGAGCAGATCATCGAGTATTTTGAGTATGAAAAGATGGTAGAAAACGAAAAAGAGTTTTGTCCTCTGTATGAAAAAAATGAGAAATGCCATGACACTGTTTATCTCAACTGCTACTTCTGTGCCTGTCCCCATTTTCGATTTAAAGACGAAGGTGTTGAAAAAGTAGGAGAGAAGACAAAATACAGTTTTTGCTCCATTGACTCAAAGAACGGCGGCGAAGGAGTTTACGGCGATGCCATCCACCAAGACTGCTCCAAGTGTCTGGTGCCCCATACCAAAAAGTATGTGACAAAGAGTTTTGATCCGAGTTGGAGAGATGCTATGAGATCATGTGTGGTAGATGGAGATCTGGCTACTTAGGCGCTTTGCCATATCCGAGAGGTTCTCGGCTTTTTGATTGATCTCTTCGACACTTTTTGCATTTGAAGTCGAAAGAGCATTGATGTGTTCCATCTTCGAGATGATATTTTCGATGGAGATGACATTTTTATTTGAATCTTTTGCCAGTCTTTCTATATCTACGACGGTGTTAGAGAGGATGCCGACTGCCAACTCCGTATTGCTGTCTAGCTCGTGTGATGACTCCATCAATGCATCGATACGGTTTTTATTTTCGTTCATCTGTTCTGTTATCTCGTTGATAGACTGTACGATGACATTGACCGTCGCATTTGTCTCGACTAGGCTTTTTTGTGTGCGTTCTGCAAGTTTACGTACCTCATCCGCAACAACGGCAAATCCGCGTCCGTGTTCACCCGCACGCGCCGCTTCTATGGCAGCATTAAGAGCTAGCAGGTTCGTCTGATCTGCGATATCCGAGATCACGCTAAGGACATTTTTTACCTGAGATGCTTCGATCGAGAGCGCATTGAGTTTCGTGTTTATCTCCACTTCTATCTCAACAGTGATCGAAAGCTGTTCATTTGTCTCTCTGAGTGATTTTTGAGCTTCTTGCAATGCACCTCTTGCTTCTATCGAGCGCTCTTTTACCACTTGAGCTTCTTGCGCCGATCTTTGGATGATCTCTTTTGTGGAGTTTGATTCGCTCGTTGTCTGATGTACGATATCCGATTCCTCTTGAACCGACTTGCCGATTTTTGAAGTCGTAGATGAAAGCTCGGAAGCCACTGTCAGGTTTTGACTCGAAGCCGTACGGATCTCGTCAAAAGAGTTACGCAGCATCGATACGAGCGAGTTGATCTTATGTCCCATATCTGAAAGCTCGTCTTTGCCAGACAGTGCGATATCACGACTGAAATCACGGTTGTTAGCGACCACTTCGACCACATCTCCAAACTTTTTGATCGATGCCAAGATGGATCTGAGCAGGATCACACCGACCACGATTCCCACAAAAATATTAAAAACTCCGATCGCGACCGAGAATATCTTTGTAAAGTTTACCTTTTCCATGGTCAGCATCGAGTTGTGTATGGCTTCATCCGCCTGCATATCTTTGAGCTTGTTCACATCACGGATCAGCTCTATAGACTGCTTGTCAAATACATCCAGACTCCACGCCGCATCCTCTTCGCTGATACCGTAGTTGTCTATCATATCTTTGCCGCTTTGCAGAAAGATCTCCATATTTTTCTTTATGGGCATGACCATCGCCAGACTTTTGTTGTCATCCTCTTTTTTGTACTTTTCCTCAAATCTGCTGATATCTTTCATAAACGCGTTGTAAGCGACCTCTGCCTCTTTGATGAGTCCCGGGTTTTTGGTCAGACACGCTTTCATGATGTACTGCTCGAACTGAGCTGTTTGATAGATAGCATCTGAAGCAGAGAGAGCAAATGGAACCGATTCCTCGGCCGTCAGCTGACTCAACTCATATACTTTGATATTATTAAAATACACGACAAAAGTGTTTATGGTTATCCCTAAAAATATGATACCTAATCCAACCCTTATCTTCTGTTTGATAGTCATTTGTTTTATATTCCCCATTAAATTATCTCTCTATCACGAGAATGTGATTTTACTAAGCATTTATTACAAAAAAATTACGCTCCAAAGCCCAAAAACACACTATTCGACAAAGAAAAACACAACTAAACCAATAGCTTTACTTACAGCTTAAAAAGTATATAAT
>JAHJGM010000027.1 GCA_018824305.1 bacterium | reverse complement strand
TTGCCTTTTTCAACTTTGTTTACGTGAGCACCGATCGTCCAGTCAACATTACGTTCTGCAAATAAAGATTCTGCGAATATTCTTGAACTAACTGCAAATCCCATAGCTTTCATGTGAAGTCCACCAACACCGAAATCGCCTAAGAAAGACTCATTTGATATCCATTGTAGATCAGCCATATCACGAACACCGGCTTTTCTTAATTCATGCTCGATGTTGAAGATATATTCAAACGCAGCACCTTGACAAGTACACATACCGTGACCTGTACCGATTAGGAACTTTTGACGCTCGCCTTTTTTCATCTTCTCAATTGATTTTTGGAACTCTTCGTTTGCATGAGTCGCGTGATCTGCAGTACAAACAGAAACAGTAAATTCACCTAGACCATTAGCATCACCAAGACCTGGAGTAGCTGCGAAATTCAGTTTTGGACCAGTTGCATTGATTAAATAGTCATATTCAACTTCTTCAGTTTGACCAACTTTGTTTTGTCCAGTATATTCAACTGTAACAAAAGGTTTATCAGAACCCTCTTTACCTTCAGGATTAATAGAAACCGCTTTTGCTTGTTTATAGTTGATACCTGCTTTTTGGTACACAGGTGCCAAATCAAAAGTTACATCCTCTTTACTCATTTCTCCAACACCAACCCAGATGTTTGAAGGAATCCAGTTCCACTTTGCATTAGGTGTTACTACAACAACTTCATGCTCAGAGCCTAACCACTTCGCTGCAAATGTAGCGGCTGTGTGACCAGAAACACCTCCACCAAGAACAATTAATCTTGCCATGCCTACTCCTCATATCAAATTATATAACTAAAAATCACAACACTACTCAAGCAGAATATTTTATGATAGTATTATAATGTCTTATTATTGTAGTCCTAGTTTTCAAAAATAAAGCTTAATTTTTTAAAAATTTATCCTATTTATTGGTTATGTTTCATTTTTTATCTAAAATTTTGAAAACTATCTCATAAGTGTTGTCAGACAGATTATTCGTTTCTATAATACGATCCAAATGTTCTTTCATCACATTTTTGTGATTACTGTCTAGTTTCTGATAGACCTTAAATGCTCCTGCAAGGCCTGAAGCAACCTGTGCATTGACCTTATCTATCTCTATTATTTTATCTGCGATAAACTTATATCCGCTACCGTCTTGGGCATGAAAATGACTATAATTTCTAGTAAAAGTATAGATTAAAGCGCGGACGAGATTAGGCACTTTTTCATCATAGACCTCATCTCTTTGTGACTCGATAACTCGGGAGAGGACATCTTCTCTTTTTGCTGAGGATATAATAGAAAAATATTTATTCATGGTCAGTGTATCATTTTTATATTTGTCATAAAAATCTTTCAAAGCTTTCTCTGCGATCGTGCTAAAAAAGTTTTCAAGCAGTGACAAGGCTATGACTTTGTCATTCATTGTTTTTGAGAAATAGTATTGCTCACTGCAAATATGTCCCATTTTTTCATTTTCTGTAGAACATAGATATTGTAAAGCTCTGTTTTTTAGTGCTCTCTTTGCCATTGCATCCGCACTGATAGTATCATCTTCTTTATCATGATTATTTATGTAAAGTGCTAAAAACTCATCTTTATATGCAAGGGCTATCTGTTTAGTAAGCGCTTCCTTTGCATCACAAAGTTTTTTAAAGTCAACTATCTCTCTTGTCTGCATCAAATTTGAGATGCTAGGCAGTTCTAAAAGCTGTGCTTTGTACATCAGATCCACATCTGCGTCTAAAAGCTCTTTATATGATTTGATGAATGATTCGTTTATGGCTTTGCCGTCTATCATCTCATTTAAAGTTTTAAGAGCAAACTCTTGTGCTGCTTCATATCTGTTAAAACTATCATTATCATACTTCATCAAAAATGGATAATCCTGATTTTCATAGATAGTTTTTATCGGTGCACCAAAACCTCTGTTCAAAGAGAGTTTCGGCTTACATGCAAGGCCATTGAACTCAAACACCTCTATCTCATCTTTGATCATCAAACTCTTTTCTTCGATAAAGCTTCCATCTTCACAAAAAAGAGCTATTTTAAAAGGATACATAAAAGGCAGTTGTTCTTTTCCTTCAACTGTCGTAGGTATGATCTGCTTACATGTAAGATCAAGTTTCCCATCTTTATACTCTTCACTGACAACTAAAGAGGGTGTACCCGATTGGTGATACCATCTTTTAAACTGGCTTAGGTCTCCGTTATAGTTTTGCTCCATCGCCCAGAAAAAGTCATCCACACGAACAGCTTGTCCGTCAAACGTATCGAAATAAAGTTTCATCGATTTTTTATAGTTCTCTTCACCTAAAAGGGTATGATACATCCCGATCACCTCAGCACCCTTTTCATATACGGTAGCTGTGTAAAAGTTGTTCATAGAGATATATGAATCAGGTTGGATGGGATGCGATGTCGGTCCGGCGTCTTCTACGAATTGTCGTTCACGAAGGGATTTTACATTGTCGATTCGCACTACGTCCTGCGAGTTCATATCGGCACTAAAAGTCTGATCGCGGTAAACGGTAAGACCCTCTTTGAGTGTGAGCTGAAACCAATCTCTACATGTAATGCGGTTTCCTGTCCAGTTATGAAAATACTCGTGTGCGATCACACTTTCGATTCCCATATAGTTTTGGTCTGTCGCACTCTCTTTGTCTGCAAGGACATACGTAGAGTTAAAGATATTTAGGCCCTTGTTTTCCATTGCACCCATGTTGAAGCTGTCTACTGCGACGATATTGTATATATCCAGGTCATACTCACGTCCGTATTTCTCTTCATCCCACTTCATCGCTTTTTTCAACGAGTCCATCGCATGAAAGCATTTTGATTCATTTCCGAGATCGCAATAGATGTTTAGCTCGATCTCTCTGCCTCGCATTGTTGTAAACGTATCATTTACAAAACCCAGATCACCCGCGACCAAAGCAAAAAGATAAGATGGTTTTGCAAACGGGTCTTCCCAAATACAAAAATGGCGGCTTTTATCCACTTCACAGCACTCTATCTTATTTCCATTACTAAGAAGCATAGGATATTTCTTGTCGGCAATAACTTTTGTCGTGTACTTTGCCATTACATCCGGTCTGTCTAAAAAATATGTGATGCGTCTAAAACCTTCGGGCTCGTTTTGTGTACAAAACATACCGTTTGATTTGTACAGCCCCTCTAATTCCGTATTTTTATGCGGATAGATCTTTGTCAATATCTCCACATCAAAACTCCCGTGGACGTTATATAAAGTCAAGCTCTGCTCATCCACTTGATACATATCTGCGCTCAGTGTTTTTCCGTCTACTTTAAAAGACAGGAGTTCTAACTCAACTCCGTTTAGCCTGACTTCACGAACTTCACTACAACATTGGACGATATGCATCTCATTTTTGACTATTGTGTAATCTTCAAAAATATCAAACTCTAAGGTACATTTCTCAATCGTAAAATCCGGTGCTCTGTAATCTTTTAAAAAAATAGGCTTATGTCTGCTCATGGTTATTCCTCATCCTCTACTCTACCTTGATTTCTCTCTTTATAAACCGAACGCTGCCATAAATAATTGATAAGAAAATATACTGCCGAAGAAACAGTAACGGAATAAAAAGCCGTTCCCACATAGAGTGGCAAAAATATATTTTTTATATTGTCCGTAAACCACTCCATCGTCATCTCTACAGGTGCTATCTGAGTACCCAAGAAAAAGCTTCCCGTGAGGTACTCCATGTAATACATCGCCGGCATGGTAACAGGGTTGCTGAGCCAAACCATAGAGATCGCGATAGGAACATTAAATTTTGCAAAAGGGATCATGGCAATCACTGCCAACATCTGCATCGGCATAGGAATAAACGCTATAAAAAGCCCGATAAAGACTCCTCGAGATATATTTTTTCTATTTGTAGAAAGATAAGCTCTTGGAATATTATATTTTTCTATAAGCTGATTTAGCTTACCTCCAGAACTCTTTTTTTGAAAAAATTTTCTTACCATAAAATATACCTATTACTTAAATATTGGTGTAATTATATCAATTAAAATGCTAAAATTACGACACCAAAAGGATTTACAGATGTCATTTGAAAAAATTGGTCTAATCAAGCCCATACTAAGTGCAATTAACGAGTTAGGCTACATAGAACCGACGCCGATCCAAGACAGAACGATAGGTCTGGTTCTTGCTAAAAAAGATATCTTTGCAACTGCTCAAACCGGTACCGGAAAAACTGCCGCTTTCTTGCTGCCTATAATCCAAAGACTCAGAGACGCTAAACCCTTATCGCCTAAAGCTGTCAGAGCCGTTATCATGACACCTACACGTGAACTAGCCATACAGATCGAAGCTGAGGGAAAAAAATATGCTAAATATATGGATGTATCTTTCTCGCTTCTTGTTGGCGGGAAAAGTTTAGAGGCACAGGAAAAACAGCTAAAAAACGGAATCGATATATTAATAGCAACTCCGGGAAGACTTCGAGAGCATATCATAAATAAAAGTATAGACTTAAAGTTTTTAGAGATATTTGTCGTGGATGAAGCGGATAGGATGCTTGATATGGGCTTTGTCACGGATATCAGACTGATACACGCAGAACTTCCAAAGAGACACCAGACCCTGCTTTTTTCCGCGACTTATACGGATAAAGTCAGAAAGCTCTCACGTCTTGTCCTTAAAAAGCCGGAATTCATAGAAACGGCAAGACAAAATAAAACCGTGGATGCGATCAACCAGATTATATATCTAGTAGATGCAGACAGAAAAGCCAAACTCTTGTCATTTTTAATCGGTTCAAAAAACTATCAACAGGTCCTAGTCTTTACACGTACCAAAAAAAGTGCTGATATTTTAGTAGAAGAACTCATTCTTGACGGACTCAAAGCTGAAGTGATCCACGGAGACAAAACTCTAGCTCAAAGAAATAAGACATTGACAAAATTCAAGAAAAAAGAGATAAGAGTTTTAGTAGCGACAGATATCGCATCTCGCGGGATCGATATAGAACAACTGCCGCAAGTCATCAACTATGAACTCCCCTCGGTTGCAGAAGACTATATCCATAGAATCGGAAGAACAGGGCGTGCCGGACATGACGGCGAAGCGATAACCCTGCTTGATATCAATGAAAAAGAGCATATGAAGACGATAGAGCGTCTCATACATGTAAAGATACCAAGAGTAGAAGTCGAAGGTTTTGAAGTCGATATCACAAAAAAAGCTGCTAATGACGATATAAAACCAAACCGTCCGAAAAAAACTGTCAAAAAAGCAGTCGCACCAAAAACTGCCGATAAGAAAAAAGCACCAACGCAGAAAAAAAGAAAAACAACAAAGAGGTCGCCTAGATGATGGAATTCAAATTAACCGATGATTATATAGAACTGTATAAACTCATAAAAGTTTTAGATCTTGTAGACAGTGGTGCCGATGCAAAGATATTGATCGCAAGCGGTCACGTGAGAAGAAACGGTGAAGTCGAACTAAGAAAAAGAGCGAAAATAATTTCAGGCGACATAATAGAGATCGCCGAAGTAACCATCAACGTCATCTAATACTGCTTTATAGCAGTATTGAACTGATGACCCCTATTATACCTCCAAAAACACCACCCCATACAACAAGCCATCCAAGATGTTCTTTGATAATATGTTCCACCATCTCTTTGACCATTTGAGGAGTTACTTCCGAGAGTCTGGTATCGATCAATTTTTCAATTGAATCGAGCATGTCTTGACTTAAGCTAGAGTTTTTCAGGTGCTTTTGCATCGTCTCATTGAATGTTTCGGATTCCACGATTTTTAAAACAGCACTCTTCATTTTTTTACTAAACGGCTCTTTTAAATTCTCAAGCGCCTTCTCACCGCCAAACATACCAAGCATCCCGCCAAATGATGACTCCATCACCGTCTTCACAAGAGCATCATACGCAGGAGAAAAATCGGTATCTTCTACAATTGGGATCAAGTCCAGTTTTTTTTCCTCTTTTGCAAAAAAACTGTCGAGTTGTCCCTTTGTGAAGAACTCTCGCATCATAAGATTTTTTATACTCGCTTTAAAATCCTCAAATCTTGCGGTAATAACACCCGAGCCATAAAGAAAAGGAACTTTTTCAAACAACATATGAATAGCAAGCTCATTGGTCACGGAACCGGAGAGTGCGAACAAACCGGCAAATAAAAAATATTTTGAAAAATCATGCGGAGTAAGAAAAGATATACCTATCAAAATGATAGATATAAAATTTGTTATAAAAGATTTATTTAACATGGCCACCTCTATTTTTAAATGAAGTTGAGAGTGCTAAACTATTTTTTTGGAGAAAAAGGAACTAGTGCACTTCCCCATGTAAGTCCGCCGCCAAAGGCATCAAGCAGCATCATATCACCTGCTTGAAGTCTTCCGCTTTCATAGATGTCATTGATCGCCATCGGAATGGATGCACCTGAGGTATTGCCATATTTTGCAACGGTCAAGACCACTTGTTCATCTTTTAATTCCAGCGCATCGCCAACAGCTTTGATAATACGGTAATTTGCCTGATGAGGAACAAAATGTTTTATAGAATCAGATGAGATATTATTTGTCTCAAGTATCTCTTTTACATCATTCGTCAATGTTCTGACTGCGACTTTGAATGTCTCATTCCCTTTCATCTGCATGTAAGCACCCGCAGACTCGGCAGTAAGACTATCATGGATAGAGCCTGATCCGCCGTTTGGCGTCATAAGCAGTTCTGCATAAGAACCGTCGCTTCCTGTATGAACATCTATAATCGCTTCACTTTTGTCTTTTGTTGCACTAATCACTGCAGACCCTGCACCGTCTCCAAAGAGGATACATGTAGCTCTGTCTGTATAGTCCGTGATCTTACTGAGTCTCTCAGCTCCTACAATGAGGACATTCTTTTTTATACCTGATTCTACGAAAGCTTTTGCAACGTTGAGTGCATAAATAAATCCCGTACATGCAGCCGATATGTCAAATGCCATGACATTGCCAAGACCTAATTTATCCGTGATGATAGTAGCTGTAGATGGCATACACAAGTAATCAGGAGATATTGTCGCACATACGACGAGATCGATCTCACTTTTGTCTATTCCCGATCTCTCGATTGCAAGAGCGGCAGCTTTAACACCCATATCGCTTGTCGTCTCAGTGTCAGCCGCGATATGACGTTCTTTAATTCCTGTACGCTTTGTTATCCACTCATCGGTAGTATCTACCATCTTTGCCAAATCATCATTTGTCAAGATTTTTTCAGGTACATAAGCACCTATTGAGCGAAAAGCTGCGTACATTTATTTTTCCTTTGATTTTATAGCTTCTAGGCGATCTTCTATATGCTGATTTACGCCGGTATCTATATATCGAATAGCTTGAAATATAGCATTTTGTATAGCTTTTGAATTACTTTTTCCATGGCTTACGATCGCACAGCCTTTTATACCGATCAATGGAGCTCCACCGATCTCAGCATAATCGATCTCTTTTTTGAGAAGTTTAAAAACCTTTCTCATCAAAAGTGCACCCGTGATCGCTATCGGCGACTTACGGATATAGTCTTTTATAAGCAAGCTGATAGTTGAAGCCACACCCTCAGAAGTTTTTAGGACAAGATTGCCTACAAACCCGTCACATGTAATAACATCGCAACTACCGTTAAAGATATCGCTTCCTTCGACATTGCCTTTGAAGCCTCTGTAACCTTTTAGAAGCTTAAAAGCCTCTTTTGTAAGTTCATTACCCTTAGAGTCCTCTTCACCGTTAGCCAATAAACCGATACTTGGTTCTGCAACTTTAAGCATATCTTCTGCATAGCATCCACCCATTACGGCAAACTGTACTAAATGTTCTGCTTTGGAATCAACATTAGCACCGACATCAAGTAAAACTGAACGACGGCCTGCTTTTGTAGGCATCAAAGTAACAAGAGCCGGACGAAGAACATGTTTTAGTCTTCCTAAGCGAAGAGTGGCCAAAGTCATGGTAGCACCGCTGTGACCGGCAGAAACAACACCGTGAGCCTGACCCTCTTTTACAAGTTCGATTGCCTTATAGATACTGCTTTCTTTGCGCTTTAACGCATCAGTAGCAGCATCATGCATACTTATAACATCATCAGCTTCAACTATAGAAACTTTATCTTTATATCCCTTAGGTAATAAAGATAAAATTTCATCTCTTTTACCAACTAAAATCGGGTGAAACTTTCTTTTTTTAAGAGCAAGAATAACTCCACTAACAATCGGCTCAGGACCGAAGTCCCCGCCCATTGCATCAATAGCGATTTTCACCATTGATTATTTATACTCACCAGTAGTTGGGTTAATGTGGTGTGGTAATCTGTATGTTCCATCAACATCTTTTACAGGACGTTTCAAACTAATTTTGTAATGTGTTCTACGTTTTGCAGAACGTGAATGTGACACGCGTCTTTTAGGTACTGCCATTTTTTATTTCCTTTCCTTCTTATTTACAATCTTCACAGCTATGATAGCCACTTTTTATCAATTCTATTTCAGAATTCAACAACTCTTCAATATTAATATGACCATCAAAAGATTCGACTACGTCATAATCATCATGGAGTCCGCTATACGCACCGTCACTTATTAAAAACTCAACATCTTCATTAAGCGGGAGTACAACTTCATTCGCACAAAGATAACAGTCCAAATCAATTGATCCAGTTATAGTAGCTTGTAAAAGTACAAGATTTTCGCCATCATACTTCAAACTACCTTTAAAAACAATATTATTAGATTCAATATTAAAATCTAACGGTGTTTTAGTAACTTTTCTGAAATTAATAATCATAAAAATAAATTACGAGATCTCTTTTTCTGCAAAGAAAAATGCTATCTCAACAGCTGCATTTTCTAACGAGTCACTTCCATGAACTGCATTAGCATCTATGTTTTCTGCGAAATCAGCACGAATAGTTCCTGCTGCAGCTTCTTTAGGATTTGTTGCTCCCATAAGATCACGATTTTTTTTCATCGCGTCTTCACCCGTAAGTACAGATACAACAACCGGTCCACTAATCATAAAATCAACTAAATCGTTGAAAAATGGGCGTTCACTGTGAACAGCGTAAAATGTTTCAGCTTCTTTACGAGATAGTTGAAGTTTTTTTGTAGCTGCAATTGTTAGACCATTGCTTTCAAAACGATCCAAAATTTTACCAATAACACCTTTTGCAACAGCATCAGGTTTGATGATAGATAACGTACGTTCCATCAGTACTCCTAGTATATATAAAAAAATAGAGTGGAATTATACCAAAATAAAAGTATATTTTTAATTAAATGAGAAATATTACGCTTGAAAGATGAAAAACGATAAGAAAAAAGAAAGGAAAATTCATAGGTCTCCATAAAGAGGACCTATGAAAAATAATATTTAATTAGTCTACTATATTCTCGCGATTTTTACGAGCATCTGCACTAATATCACTACGAGATGGCATTTCAGCGTCAGCATCTTCCATTACGTAATTTTTACCGCCAACATAGTTAGCTCCTGAGAAGAAATCTTTATGAGCTGAATCAAATGGCATATCCCAAGTGATACATCCCTCAGTCGGACATGCAGTTGCACATGCTGGTTCATCGTGATGATCAACACATTCTACACATTTGTCTGGGTACACATAATATAGTTCTTCCCCTGTCGGGTTATCATCCTCATCTACAATTGCTTCTACTGGACATTCATCAATACAAGCACCACAGTTTATACATGTATCGCCAATAATTACTGCCATGTTATCTCCTATTTTTAATTCAAGTAACTATAAACAAAACTATTTTAAATCAAGCTAAAAGCTAGTCACATTTACTCTTAAATTGCCAATGTGTTACATTTAATTTGATAAAAAAACTGTTCAAAATTACTCTCTCATTTCTTTTACATGTAAGGCTCAATCTATTACATGTAAAACGGGACTTTTTTAGAGTAAAAGATACTTTTTAATCTCTTCTACCCTGTCTGTTTTTTCCCATGTAAAATCATTATCCTCACGGCCAAAATGTCCATATGAAGCTGTTTTTCTGTATATTGGACGAAGCAGATCTAAAGACTCGATTATCCCTTTTGGTGAAAGATCAAAAAGCTCATCCACACACGCTTCTATCTTCTCTTCTGAAACAACTGCTGTACCGTGTGTATTAACCATAATCGAAACTGGTTTAGCGACACCGATAGCATAAGCTACTTGTATCGTTACACGTTCACACGCACCTGCTGCGACCAAATTTTTAGCCACATGTCTAGCTGCATAAGCCGCACTTCTATCGACTTTTGTCGGGTCTTTTCCTGAGAATGCTCCACCACCATGGGGACAAGCGCCACCGTAAGTATCGACAATTATCTTGCGCCCTGTAAGTCCTGCATCGCCTTGTGGTCCACCTATTACAAATTTTCCTGTAGGATTGATGTGATAAACGATATTTTCACTTATCATATCTAGAGGAATCACTTTTTTAATTACCTCGTTGATCATATCCTCATGAATCTTTTCTTGAGATACATCAGGCGCATGCTGTGTAGATATAACGATAGTCTCGACAGAGACCGGTTTATCGTCTACATATTTAACGCTTATCTGCGCTTTTCCATCAGGTCTAAGATATGGAACTGTCCCATCTTTACGTACTTGCGCTAAACGCTCAGTCAAGCGGTGTGCCAAATATATAGGTAGCGGCATCAAAACATCCGTTTCTCTACATGCATATCCAAACATCAAGCCCTGATCTCCTGCACCGATCTCACCATTTATTTGATCAACGCCCTGATTGATATCCGGAGACTGTTCACCTATTCCATTTAAAACGGCACATGATCTGTAATCAAAACCATATGTCGCATCGGTATATCCTATCTCTTGTACTACTCTACGAACTATCTCTTGCATTGGCGCATAAGCCGTTGTTTTCAGTTCGCCTGCAATTACACAAAAACCATTAGATACCAACGTTTCGCACGCTACACGTGCAGTCGTATCATGTTCAATAATATAATCCAGAATTGCATCGCTGATCTGATCAGCCATCTTATCAGGATGCCCCTCTGTTACAGACTCTGAAGTAAATATATACTCTTTTCGGCGAAAGATTTCGCTTTGCGAAAGCGCATTAGCTTCTTTTGTCATCGATTTCCTTTATTGAGATATAAGGTCTTGCCTCATAAGTCAGCGGCGATTATATCTAAAGGATATTTAAAAAAAAACAACTATTTTAAAAACAATAAACTATTTAATATTTATAGGGTAAAATTTCTCCACAAATAAATTTTACAAGGAAATAATATGTTAGTAACAAACAAAGCTCCGGATTTTACCGCAACAGCAGTTTTAGCAGACGGCTCGATCGTCGAGAACTTCAACTTGATGAAAAACTTAGGAAAAAAAGGTGCTGTCCTTTTCTTCTACCCTTTAGACTTTACATTTGTATGTCCATCTGAGATCATTGCATTCTCTCATAGAATTGAAGAGTTCACAAGTCGTGGTGTAAATGTTATAGGTGTATCTGTTGATAGTCAATTCTCACACTTTGCTTGGAGAGAGACTCCTGTTGAAAAAGGTGGTATCGGTAGAGTGAAATTCCCGCTTGTTGCAGATTTGACTAAACAAATCTCTAGAGACTATGATGTACTTTTCGGTGAATCAGTTGCACTTCGTGGATCATTTTTAATTGATGCTGATGGTACAGTTCGTCATGCAGTTATCAATGACCTTCCACTTGGACGTAACATCGATGAGATGATCCGTATGGTAGATACTATGATATTTACTAACGAGCATGGTGAAGTTTGTCCTGCTGGTTGGGTAAAAGGCGATGAAGGTATGAAAGCATCTACTGAAGGTGTTGCACAATACTTAGCAAAACACGAAAAAGACCTATAATCTATATATTATTATAAACTAAGAGTTTCTTCTCTTGGTTTATTAGACAGTGTAAACTCTACCGCTTTTTTATCTACAAATATCAATTCTCTCCAATTTCTTCTAGGCTTTATCAAAATCAATCTCTTTTGTGAAGTAGCACGTGAAAGTGCAACATAAAATTGAGATGGTGCAAATATCTCATTTGTTTCAATGATTAAATCCTTTATGCTCATTCCCTGTGATTTATGAATCGTAATCGCAAAAGCCAGAGCAATAGGATATTGATATATAGAAAAAAGCTTTTTTTCAATACTCTCTATTTTCCCCTCATTTTCCTGTTCAATCCAGATAGTCTTATGCTGTGCAACCTGTTCTAGTTTAACAACAGTGGCATCGCTCTTTTGTACATAAACATACCTCTCATCAATGTTTACTATCAAACCTCTCTCTCCGTTAAAGTAGTTCCAAGCATTTTTAGTAAACAGTACCGGTACACCGATTTTAAGCTCTAGTTCTTTAATGATCCTAGCATCTAACAGATAACGTTCAATATGTGTATCAATAACCGAATCATCATGTTTTATTATCTCGCACTTTTTGATATACAAGTCACCGTCGATATATGAAAGCTGTCTCTTATTATGCGCTGATGCACTACTATTTTTTCCAAAAAGTAGAGTAAAATTTTTCAAATCCTCTGTAAAAGGTTTTACGAAACTATCCAATATCTCTGCAGATGAACGCTCCAATACTCCAAATCTAATAGAATTCAATAAAGATATAAACTCATGGTCATCAACTCTATAGTTTGTTGTAAGTTCAATAGTAAAAAAATTAAACTTTATCCATGAATCAGACTCAAAAGCAAAATCAACAGACTCACAACCCCGCATAACAGGAGGAAGTTGTAAAAAATCTCCGACTACTAAGATAGCGCCTTTGTACTCTGCTTGCAGTAATCTAAATCTAATAAGATCAAACAGTGATGAGCTTATCATAGATATCTCATCTATGATTATCAAACTGATAGATGAAAGAATGTTTTTGAGCTTTTTGGTAATCTTTATTTTAGAGGATTTTTCAAGTTCAGAAAGATCATTACATATACCAAGCTCTAAAAAACTATGCAGGGTTTGACCATTAATCAATGTTGCTGCCATCCCAGTTGAAGCGAGTTTAGCTATTTTTTTCGAGTCTTTTTCAAACTGTTCTATGATCTCGTTGACTAAAGTAGTCTTGCCGACACCTGCACCACCGGTTAAAAAAATATTTCGATTATTATAAAGATGAGTAATGACACTGTTTTTCAAATATATTTTCTTTACATGTAAATAGATTATGAATTTTAACATAGTAATATAAGATAGTCATTGAACTACAACTAAAAGAAGATTTAATTTTACAAATAGCAATTAACAGTGATCGTAAAAATGCGAGGATAAATAAAAGTGAATATGATTAGTGAGTAAATCCGAGAACTAGGCGGCGACCTACGTTTCCACACCTGAAAGATGCAGTATTATCAGCGATGAGAGGCTTAGCTTCTGGGTTCGGAATGGAGCCAGGCGTTTCCCTCTCTCTATAGCCACCTAGACAATCGG
>JAHJGM010000026.1 GCA_018824305.1 bacterium | reverse complement strand
CCGTACTGTTCGCAACAAAGAAACTATCGCATTCCCAGTAAAAGTTGGGGCAAATGAGATGAATGTTGTTGTTCAATCATACGAATCTCACCCTGTAACAGGTGAACTGTTACACGTGGATCTAATGGTAGCTCAAGCCGGTGTTAAAGCTCATTATTTTATCCCGGTAACTACATCAGGTGTAGCGTTTGGTCTTAAAAACAAAGGTATGGTAAATATCTCAAAAAGACGTTTACGTGTTAAAGCTACTGTAGAAGATCTTCCAAAAGCGATCGTTGTTGATGTTACTAAAATGGATGTTGGCGATTCTAAAATGATCCGTGACTTGGATAAAATCGAAAACGTAACTTTTACAGACTCTGATCGTGTGGCTGTAGTAAGTATCATTAAAGCTAAATAATCATGCTTATAGTCGGACTTGGCAATCCAGGTTCGACGTATGCAAACACGCGCCATAACATAGGTTTTATGGTGATTGACGAGTTGGTACGCAGAACTCAAGCATCCCCTATATCAAAAGCCTCGTTCGAAGGCGAACTTTTCAAATTCAAAAATCATTACTTACTTAAACCTATGACTTTTATGAATCTTTCTGGCCGTTCAGTTCTAGCGGTTAAAAATTTTTATAAAATTGATGAAGTTTTGGTCATCCATGATGATTTGGACCTTCCATTTGGTGCTCTTCGATTTAAAGTCGGTGGCGGCCACGGCGGTCATAACGGCTTAAAGTCCATAGATGAAGTGATCTCTAAAGAGTATGCAAGAGTAAGAATGGGTATCTCAAAGCCATCTCATAGAGGTGAAGTCGTTAGTTATGTCTTATCTCCTTTTAGCGATGTTGAAAAAGAACATTTGGAGAGTTGGATAAAAGCCGCAGCAGACGCAGTCATGAAATTGGACACGATGAGTCTAGAAGATGTCTCTTCACAGTATTCTATTAAACAAATTTAGATAAAATTCCTTCATGCTGGCATTTAAATATATATCTTTTCATTATCTAAAATATTTTTTGGTCATTATGATCGCACTTGTGATGTTTATGGTCGGTTTTGATTATCTTCAAAATATCAATGACCTCCCAAAATCTGCCAACTTGTTGCTTATCTATCTGGTCTACAGAGTCTTTTTCGCCATCGATATGTTGCTTCCGCTTGCTCTTGTATTTGCGATGATATCGACAAAGATATTTTTGATAAGATCAAATGCACTTGTCTCGTTTTTTTCGCTTGGATACTCCCGTACGGATATTTTAAGACCCTTTATAGTCGTTTCGACCATGATCATTTTCCTCTTCATCGGGGCACATGCCACAAACTTTGCAAGGGCAGATGAGTTTGCAAATAATATTAGAAAAACACAGCAGTATTTAAATCCTACAAAAGATCTGTTCTTTACGTATGAGGATAAATATATATATTTCGGCAAACTTTCCCCTCTTCAAAAAAGAGCGACGGATGTACGGGTCTTTAGTGTTAAAGATGGCGCTTTAAGCGAGGTGATCACATCAAAGACAGCTGTTTACCTTGGTAATGACTGGCATCTTCAAAATGCTCATATTATAGAAAAGCCGAGCGTAGTGGGATTAAAAAACAGTGAGATCAAGATATCGGACAAAAAGGATCTTGCGATTTTACATGAGTTCCAGCCAAAGATCTTGGATCAGGTTTATGAGGGGAAAGTCAATTTTACTATCGGTGATGCATTAGACGCTCTTTATCTGTTAAAAAATCAGAACATCAATACATCGCAGATAAAAAGTTCTCTTTATAAGATATTTGTATATCCGTTCTTTGTTCCCGCACTTATAACGATCATATTTTTCTTCGTTCCGCCAAGCAGCAGATTTTTAAATGTCTCTTTCTTCAGCTTTATTGCGATACTTGCAACACTTGTCGTCTGGGGAATTCTTTTTATGATGATAGAATATGCAAATAACAAAACACTTTCCAGCGAAGTGGGCATAATCCTTCCGATATTTATACTGATCCTTGCGTCCATAATACAATATAAACGTTTCAATATCCGCTAGCAGTTACCAAACATAATGCTCTAAAATCCCTCAATTCTAGATTTTGGCATCTCAGCCGTGAGCTCTTGGCACTTGTGGTTCTTTGATTTTATCTAAGAAAAGATTGCCGTTTTCTCATTCATTATTACATATCTACTTAAGCAAATTTTGGATAAAATCAAAAAAAAATTAGGAATATTTGTGATAAATTTTCAAGAACTTGCCGATAAATATAAAACTCCTCTTTATGTCTATGATTTTGATTATATGAGTGAACAATACAATTCGTTAAAAGAAGCGTTCAGAGGTAGAAAATCACTTTTGGCGTACGCCGTAAAAGCAAACTCAAACCTGAGTGTCGTAAAACATTTCGCATCTCTTGGAAGCGGTGCGGACTGTGTCTCGATCGGTGAAGTAAGACGTGCATTGATGGCCGGAATCGCTCCGTATAAGATACTTTTCAGCGGTGTGGGAAAAAGCGATGATGAGATCCGTGAAGCCATCGAACATGATATTTTATATATTAACGCGGAGAGTATCGCAGAGCTTGAACGCATAGATATGATCGCACGTGAACAGGACAAGATCTGTCGCATCAGTGTGAGAGTCAATCCTAATATCGATCCAAAGACTCACCCTTATATCTCAACCGGTCTTAGTGCGAACAAGTTTGGTGTTGATATCGACAGTGCAAAACGCATGTATATTTTTGCCAAGAACTCTGCAAACCTTGATCCAGTGGGTATCCATTTTCATATAGGAAGTCAGCTTACAGAGCTTGACCCTATCCGTGAATCGGCAGAGATAGTTGCCGACTTGGTGCGTTCATTAAAAGTGATCGATATTGAGCTGAAATTTTTTGATATAGGCGGCGGTATCGGTGTAAAATACAAAGCAGAAACGACTATCACACCGTATGATTATGCACAGGCTATTTTATCGACTTTGACAGGACTTGATCTTACAGTCGTGTGTGAACCGGGCAGATTTTTAACTGCAAATGCAGGATATTTCTTGACAAAAGTCCTTTATGAAAAAACGAATAAAGATAAGCGTTTTGTTATCGTAGACGGAGCGATGAACGATCTTATCCGTCCGAGTCTGTACAATGCGTACCATAAGATAGAAGCACTTAGACAAAGCGATGAAAAGACAAAAGCAGACATAGTAGGACCGGTTTGTGAAAGCGGTGACTTCTTGGCAAAAGATTATGAACTGCCTGCACTTTCACATAATGATATTTTAGTCGTCCACAGTGCAGGGGCTTACGGGTTTGGTATGGGAAGCAATTATAATACGCGCGGAAGAAGTGCCGAGATCGCCGTTGAAAAAGGTGAGGACAGAATTATCCGCAGACGTGAGTCGTTTGAAGATATAATAGCTTTAGAAAAAGATTATTTAAAAGAAGACAAATAACGAAGATGAGTAATATCACGAAGCCAAAAACCTATTTTATCGATGTTCAAGGGACTCTCATAGACGATGTGCATAGATTGCCGATTCGTGGAAGCAGAGAGTTTATCGATAGTTTAAATAGGCTTAAAACTCCGTATATGGTAATTACGAACAATACAAAGCACTCCAGTGAAGAGTTTTTGAAATATCTAAACAGCATCGGCTTGGATATTAAAAAAGAGCATTATTTAGATCCTTTGATGCTTCTTGAAAGTAAGATAGACAAATCGGAGGGGCTGGCAGCGTACGGAACAAAAGAGTTTTTGGATGTAGTCATATCTATGGGGTATTCATTGGATTATGAAAACCCTAAAACGGTTTTGGTGTCGATCAAAAATGATTATAACTCGGAAGAGTACGCCCAGATCATAGATTTTTTGCTAAGCGGCGCAAAGCTTGTGGGTATGCATGAGACGACTATCTACGCAAAGAGCTCAAAAAGATATCCCGGAGTAGGGGCTATACTTAAGATGCTTTCATTTGCTAGCTCTGTAAACTATGAGGTAGTGGGAAAACCAAGCGACAACTTTTACAAAGAAGCACTTGAACGAGTACAAAAACAAGATAGTTCGATTGATTTTAGCGATATAACGATCATCAGCGACGATGTCAAAGGGGATCTCACAGGTGCGGCAATATTTGGGATGCAGACAGTTTTCGTCTTAAGCGGAAAGTACAAACATGCTGATGAGATCATCCCCTTTTTGAGTGATGATGAAAAGCCGGATTTTGTGTTTGATGATATGCAAGAAGTAATGGAGAAATTATGAAAACCTTAGATGAATGCAGACAGCACATCGATAAGATAGATGATGAGATTTTAAATCTTTTAAACAAACGTATGAAGGTCGTCGAACGTGTCGGAGAGATCAAAAACGAGACGGGCGGTGCTATTTACAGACCTGAGCGTGAAAAAGCGATCATAAAGCGTCTAAGTCTGAAAAACAGAAACGAGGGAGGACTGCTAAACGATTCTGCTATAGAAGCGATCTATTTAGAGATCTTTGCCGTAGCGCGTAATCTGGAACTTCCTGAGCGCATCGCCTATCTTGGACCGGAGGGAAGCTTTACGCATCAAGCGGCTGAGAGCCGTTTTGGAGCGATGAGCAGTTACCTTTCGCTGAGTTCTATACAGTCTGTTTTTAAAACCATAGAAGCGGGACGTGCGAAATTCGGTGTTGTCCCCGTTGAAAACTCTCGTGACGGTGTTGTGGGAGAGACATTGGATCTTCTTGCAAAATCATCGATTAAAATCGTCTCAGAACTTTATATGCCGATCCATATGGCTTTTGCATCAAAAGCGAGAGAACTCAAAGATGTAAAACGCATCTATTCAAAAGACAAAGGGTTCGGGCAGTGCAGAGAGTTTCTTCAAGAGCATGAACTGATAAATGTCGAGCAGATTCCGGTGGAATCAACGGCAAAAGCTGCCATACTTGCAGCGGCAGACCCTGAAGCAGCAGCAATATGCAGTCATATAGCGGCAAAACTTTACGGTGTCCCTACGATGTTTGAAAATGTACAGGACACGGTAGATAATACGACGAGATTTGTGATACTGAGTGATTTTAAAAACGACATCAGCAAAGATGACAAGACATCAATTCTGGTAAAATTGAAAGATCCGTTAAAAGCGGGAGCGCTTGTGAATTTTTTACAAGACTTCAATGATGAAAAGATAAATCTTTCTAAAATAGAATCACGTCCTTCAAAAGAGAAAAACAAGATGGGTTACTGGTTTTTTATAGATTTCTTCGGTCATATAGATGATGAAGCGGTTCAAAGAGTCGTTGCCAAGCATCCTAAAGAGGTTACTTGGCTTGGAAGTTATGTAAAGGAAAAATATGGAATTTAATAAGCATTTAGAAAATATAAAAAGTTATGAAGCTGGCAAGCCTATAGAACTTGTTGTACGCGAATTTGGTCTTGATCCAAAAGATATCATCAAACTTGCAAGTAACGAAAACCCTTTTGGATGCTCAAAGACAGTTCAGGATGCAGTATCGAAGATAGTAAAAAACATGGCGCTCTATCCTGATGATTCGATGCTTAAGTTGAAAAATGCATTGGCAAAAAGATTTCGCGTAGATGTGAAAAATATCATAATAGGCTCCGGAAGCGATCAGGTGATTGAGTTTATAGTCCATGCAAAGCTTGATGAAAACTCGAGCGTATTGATGAACAGTATAACATTTGCGATGTATGAGATATATGCAAAACAAGTGGGTGCGAAAATCGTTAGAACATCATCACAAGAGCATGATCTTGATGAGTTTTACGAGATGTATAAAACGCATAAACCCTCTGTTATCTTTATATGTACTCCGAATAATCCGACAGGAGATGCCGTAGATGCAAAATCTCTTTTGGAATTTTTATCAAAAATCGATGAGAATACTTTGGTCGTAATTGACGGTGCTTATATGGAGTATGCGATCGGTAAAGACAAATCTAAAGAGATCACTCCAAAACAGATAGTAGATAGTTTTAACAATGTCATCTATCTCGGAACTTTTTCCAAAGCTTACGGACTTGGCGGTATGCGCGTGGGATACGGGGTTGCATGTGAGTCTATCATCAATCCTCTTTATAAGCTTCGTCCACCCTTTAATATTACGACACTCTCTCTTGAAGCTGCAAGTGTTGCTCTGGAAGATGAAGAGTTTGTAGAAGACAGTATCGAAAATAATTTTAATGAAATGAAAAGATATGAAGAGTTCGCTTTAACGAACTCTATTGAAATAATACAAAGTTATACCAACTTTGTTACATTGTGTTTAAATGACACCCAAAATTCATCACAATTAGCTGATTCTCTGCTTAAAAAGGGTATGATTGTAAGAGATTTAAGCGGTTACGGTCTTAATGCTATTAGGGTGACTATCGGTACACCTTTTCAAAACGATAAATTTTTTGAATTGACTCCACAATTTTTATAACGGGTATATATGGATTTTAAGGTACTTTTTTCACAGCTGGTTGTACTTTATTCGAAGCTCAGCAAGGCTCAGCGCATTATTATCGGCAGTGCTATTGTCGGAATTATTGCATTTTTGTCTTTTTTGATAGTTTTTACATCAAAAGGCGAGCTCAAGAACAATTATGAAGTTTTATTTGAAAAGCTTAGCAATGAAGACGCATCAAAAGTGGTGCAGCAGCTGGATAAAGACAATATACCATATTCATTATCCGAGAACAATACCATCAAAGTCCCCAAAGATATAGTATATAAACAACGTATCTCGATCGCTTCTATGGGTATCCCGGCAAATAAAAATGTCGGTTTTGAACTTTTTGATTCGCAAGAGTTCGGTGCTACGAGTTTTGACCAGAATGTCAAATATTTAAGAGCACTAGAGGGTGAACTCTCTCGCACTATATCTGCACTTGAGCCTGTAGAAGGTGCGAGTGTCTCACTCGCTCTACCAAAAGAAACACTCTTCGTTTCAAAGCAGACGGAACCAACAGCTTCAATAATGGTCAAACTCAAAGAAAGCAGAACACTCTCCTCAAAACAGATCAAAGGGATCAAAAACCTTGTTGCATCCGCAGTTCCTAAACTTACGATAGAAAATGTCGCTTTGATAGACAGTAACGGTGATATTTTGGGTGACAATGATGATTCGGCACAACTTGGCGAACTCTCAGTCGTGGAACAAAAATATAAGACAAAAGAGGAGAAAAAGAGCGAAGAGAAGATAGTCGATGTTTTGGCTCCTTTTCTGGGCGGTAGCGATCATGTGGTCGCTAAAGTCAGCATCGAATATGATTTTTCTCAAAAAAGTTCCACATCCGAAAAATATGATCCTGAAAATGTCGTAAGAAGCGAACAGACTTTAGAAGAGAAGCGTGAGGGTTCTACTCCTGCAGATGTTGGCGGGGTTCCAGGGACTGTAAGCAACATCGGTCCTGTTCAAGGATTGAAAAATAATGCGACGACGGATAAATATCAAAAAACGAGCGGTACGACAAACTATGAGGTCTCAAAAACTGTTTCCGTACAAAAAGATCAGTTTGCTCGAATAAAAAGAATTACTGCCGCAGTCGTTGTCGATGGAAAATATCAGCATAAGGTCGATAAGGACGGTATTCCTACCGACGAGCTGGAATATATAGCACTAGACCAATCACAATTGGATGCCATAAGTTCACTTGTTTCCCAATCAATCGGAATCAATCAAGACAGAGGCGATCAGGTCTCGATCAAGAACTTTCAATTCAAAAGTTCAAGTAGTGCAATGGCAGGAGTTAGCGGTGTCAGTAAGTTCGTGTCATTCTCAGATACTTATATAACGCCGTTTTCCGGAGTATTTAAATATATCTTTGTAATCATCATTCTTGTAGTGTTGTACAAAAAAGTGATCTCTCCGTTTGCAGAGAGAATGCTTGAGGTATCAAAAGAGGAAGATGAAACTGAAAGACCAGTGCTGGCTATAGAGGATGACGAAGATGACGATCTTGTAGAAAGAGTCCAAGAGATGCGTAAAAAAGTCGAAGACCAATTGGGTGTCGGTCAAAACTTTAATGAGGATGAGCTGCGCTACGATGTTCTTTTAGAGAAAGTGAAAACGATCGCGGAAGATCATCCAGAAGATATTGCGACATTGATCCAAAGTCTTTTGGCAGAAGAGGTCGTAAGCAGCGCACCATCTTACAAAAAATCAACGGAGGCCTTATAGATGAATCTGTCAGCAAGTCAACAAGCTCAGTTTGAAGAGATGTCGATGTCTGAGAAGATTGCGATTTTATTATTGCAGTTAGGTGAAGATATCACTGCAAACATATTCTCACATTTAAGTGTTGATGCGATTACCGAGGTCTCTAAATATATAGCAACCAATAGATCTATCGACAAGGCGGTAGCAACAGCGATTCTAGAAGAGTTCCATGCGATCGTTCAGTCAAGCCAGTATCTGACATCGGGCGGTATGGAGTATGCAAGAGAGTTGTTGTATCGTACTTTAGGTCCGGAAGAAGCAAAAAAAGTTTTGGAAAAACTCTCAAAAAGTATGCAAAACTCTCAAAACTTTGCATACCTTTCAAAGATCAAGCCGCAACAGCTTTCAGACTTTATCGTCAACGAGCATCCACAGACTATTGCCCTTATCTTGGCACATATGGATGCTTCGGCTGCTGCTGACGTACTAGGATATTTTTCAGATGACTTGCGTGCGGAAGTCGCGATGAGGATGGCAAAACTCGGGGATATCTCTCCGTCTGTCATCAAGCGCGTCAGTGCCGTGCTTGAGTCTAAACTTGAATCTCTTGCAAGCTACAAAGTCGAAGTCGGCGGACCGCGTGCGGTTGCCGATGTATTTAACCGTCTTGGTGCAAAAGCTTCCAAAGCGACTCTTAGCTCTATTGAGCAGATCGATGAAGAACTTGCATCTGCTATTAAAGAGATGATGTTTACGTTTGAAGATATCTCTAAACTTGATAATAATGCGGTTCGTGAGATACTCAAAGCTTCTGATAAACAGGATCTTATGCTGGCTCTTAAAAGTGCGGCTGAAGACCTTAAAGAGAAATTTTTCGCAAATATGTCTCAACGTGCGCGTGATACATTTGAAGAAGAGATGCAGTATATGGGTGCAGTTAAAATGAAAGATGTTGAAACGGCACAGCGTAAAATTGTTGAAGTCGTAACACAGTTGTCTGAACAAGGACTAGTCCAAATGGGTGAATCAGAAGAGATGATCGAATAATGGATAGTCTAATCATAAAGGGTAATTTAGAAAACCACACGATTGACAAATACAAATTTAAAGTATTTGCAGGTGGTGATAAAGAGCTGAGAAACCAAGATGATGCAGATGCTCCAAAAGAGATCTTTAAACAGTTTGACACACAGAATCAAGAAGATGCAGAGCCTGAGCGTGCAAGTATAGGAAACAGAGACGAACTTGTCGAATCACTCTTGAAAAAAACCGATGAGATGTCGTCGAACTTTATAAAACTTCAAATGAAGCTTGAAGACTCTGAAGAGGAGTGTCAAAAGAAGTTGGAGTCGGCTAAAAAAGAGGCTTATCAAAACGGGTTAAACGATGCAAAAGAGCAGTTTAATGCTAAGCTTGACAATGACAAGGCAAAAGCAATCGAGCAGTTTTCACAGTCGGTATCAAAACTTGAAGAGAGTGCGAATGAATATAAAACGGTCCTTGAAGGGATTAAAAAAGAACTTTTAGAAGCTGCGCTTGATATTGCAAAAGAGGTTATTGAAGTCGAACTGAGTACAAACTCCTCTAAAGTCGCAATCACGTTGGCGCATGAGTTGATCAAAGACTTACAGAGTGCGAGTAAGATAAAACTTAAAGTTAACCCAAGCGATCACGGTGCTCTTTCTGAGAAAGTCGGGTCTTTGCAAAATATTGAGATAATCTCGGACAGGGCAGTAAGCCCCGGCGGTGTGATAGCCATCAGTGATGCCGGAAATATAGATGCACAAATATTAAATCGTTATGAGCGGGTCAAACAAGCGGCATTAAAAGAAGATTAGGAAGTTATGAAGACAGAAATTAAGTTATACAGTATAGAACAATTAAATAAATTATGTAAAGATATCAGAGAAAAAATTTTAGAAGTAGTCAGTAAAAACGGCGGGCATCTAAGTTCAACACTCGGTGCAACGGAACTGATAGTCGCTATGCATAAAGTATTTGATTCATCAAAAGACCCGTTTATATTTGATGTTTCACATCAAGCGTATGCGCATAAGCTCTTAACAGGGCGTTGGGATGAGTTTGATACGCTAAGAGAGTTCAACGGAATAAGCGGATATACAAAACCGAGCGAAAGTGAAGACGATTACTTCGTAGCAGGACATAGTTCTACATCTATATCTCTTGGTGTCGGTGCTGCAAAAGCCATAGCACTTAAAGGTGAACAGGATGAAAGAATACCTGTCATTATGATAGGTGACGGTTCTATGACAGCGGGTATGGTGTATGAAGCATTAAACGAGTTAGGTGATCGAAAATATCCGATGGTCATCATCCTAAACGATAACGAAATGAGTATCGCTGCACCTATCGGTGCAGTAAGCCGTATGCTTAGCTCCGCGATGGCATCGCCTTTTTATCAAAAGTTTAAAAAAAGAACCGAACAGTTCGTCGATAACTTCGGAGAGGGTGCGAGATACATCGCAAAAAGACTCGAAGAGTCTTTAAAACTCATAACTCCTGGAATCATGTTTGAAGAGATGGGTATAGATTATATCGGTCCGGTTGACGGACATGATTTGAAATCTCTCATAGATATTTTAGAACGTGCTAAAGGGATGAAAAAACCCGTGATCATCCATGCCCAGACTCTTAAAGGCAAGGGATATGAGATCGCTGAGGGAAAACATGAAAAATGGCATGGTGTAGGGCCTTTTAATATACAAAGCGGAGACAGTTATAAAAAATCACCTGCAAAATCCGCAACACAGATATATACAGAAGCTCTTTTGCATGTAGCGGATAAAAACGAGAAGATCGTAGGTGTCACTGCAGCTATGCCAAGCGGTACGGGTTTGAGTGAATTGATGGAAAAATACCCGAATCGTTTTTGGGATGTGGCTATTGCAGAGCAGCATGCAGTCACTTCGATGGCAGCGATGGCCAAAGAGGGGTTTAAACCTTTTTGTACGATCTATTCGACATTTTTGCAACGCGGATATGATCAGGTGATCCATGACGTGTGTCTGATGGATCTGCCTGTGGTCTTTGCACTTGACCGTGCGGGAATAGTCGGTGAGGACGGTGAGACGCATCAAGGCACTTTTGATATAAGCTTTTTAAGAGCCATACCGAATATGACGCTTTTGGCGCCGCATAATGAAAAATCATTCCATCAGGCCATCGGTTTTGCGTCGACTTACGAGCATCCATGTGCCGTACGTTATCCAAGAGGCTCTTTTATGGAATCGCAGCTTCCCGAGCCAATCCCTTTTGAACTCGGGAAGTCTCAGCTTTTGGTCAGTAATAAAAGCGATATCCTCTTTATCGGTTACGGGAACGGTGTAGGCCGCGCATATCAGACGATGCAATTGTTAGAAAATGAAGTCTCTTTGCTTGATCTTAGATTTGTAAAACCTTTGGACGGGGAGATGCTCAGTGATCTGGCGAGTAAACACAAACAATGGTTTGTTTTTAGCGACAGTTCTAAAGCCGGTGGAGTAGGCAGTGCGATACTGGAATTTTTGGCAGAAAATCATCTCTCTGATGTTGAAGTGACAAGTTTTGAATATGAAGACAACTTTATCAAACATGGTAATACGATACTTGTTGAAGAGTATCTTGGCATACGCCCTAAGCAGTTAGCCGATAAGGTCAATGCTTTAACGGTTCACAGAGATTCTGATACAATATGAGTCCAAAAGTTTAGTGAGGTTGGTATTGAAATTTCTGTTTATATTGATCCCGATGATCTTGGCTGCAAATAATATAGAGCAGCTTGCCCTTAAAATGAATCTTTTAGCAGGGACAAAGTCCACGTTACAGTGGTCGAGAATATTTTCTAGTGAACAACGACAGATGCAGTACGGTATAAACAGCTTGGATGAGATACAAAAAATGCGTCTTAAAGAGTATCTGCTCAAACATGCAGCTGATTCCAATCAACCAAGAGTGTCCGGATTATGATAAAATTTAGAAGAAAGCTCTATTTTTACCTTTCCATTGGAATTATCCTTATGCTTGTACCTTTGTACCTGAGTATTCAAAGTATAAGGACGACATCGGTCATCACCGACTTTATCATCAATGAACAGATGAAACTCTCCGAATTCTCTTATAAATTAGACAATGATATTAAATTAAACCATTCCGATGTGCTTACTGCCATTATCCTCAACAATCCGAAGACAAGAGAAAATGTTCAAGAATCTTTCAAAAATATAAAAAGCGACATACAGAGTATAGATGAATTCTTTAAAGATATCCATTTTAAACATGATGAATTAATGAAGACTGTCGATATCATCAAACGTAGAGTCGTCGGATACGAGGCTGTCAGCGAATCGATAAATGAAGCGTTGAACGTTAACAATAAAGAGGATATCGAAGACGCTTTGCTTGGATTTAGCAAAATAAACAAGAAATTTACAGAAGACACAAATAACTTGCTTACTTTAGTAAAAGAGGAGCTTCAAACGGATATTCGCAATCTCAAGATCACGAACAGTGATATGAAAGTCAGAATATTCCTGTCTTTTAGTGTTTCGTTCTTTATCATTTTCTTCTCCATCTATAAACTTCTTTCGCTAAACGATAAGGTAAAAATTCAGTTAAAACGTACTGAAGATGCGGAAAAAGAGCAGCGCTATCTAAAAAGTGAACTTGCAAAATATAATGATGATCTAGAAAAAGAGATAGAGAAAAAAACAATGGAACTGCATTCTAAGATATATACAAATTATCTTAGCGGACTGCCAAACAGAAATCAGCTTCTTGTTGATATGCAAGAGCAGAGTTTTCTTTACATGGCGATATTGGATATTGATAAATTTCAGCAGTTTAACGACATCTACGGCGAAGAGTTCGGGAATATCGCGATCCGCATGAGTGCTGAATTTATCAGCAGATTTATCTCCCAAGATATATGTACGCTTTATCACACTTCCGGTGATGAGTTCGTTATCGCAACGAATGACAAAAAGCTTTCAAAGACGGATTTTATCACTAAGATCGAAGAACTTCTGGAGAGTTATAAAAATAATGAGTTCAGGTATGAAAATAAGAAGTTTAATCTTATTATGAGTGCAGGAGTTTCATTTAGCGGTGCTTCAAAAATCCTTGCTTATGCGGATATGGCGTTAAAAAACGCTAAGAAAAGAAATATCTCCGTAGGAATTTTCGAGGATGATAAAAAGATAGAAGAGGAGCATATTAAAATGCTTGAGTGTTACAATACGCTTCTGAAATCTTTTGACAACAATACGATCATCTCCTATTTCCAACCGATACTGCCGCTTCGCGACACCTCAAAAACACAAAAGTACGAATCACTTGTAAGAATTTTAGAAGATGGCAAGATTATACCTCCTGTGGCATTTATCGATGTAGCAAAAAAACATAGGCTCTATTCAAAACTTACCCAAGTCGTGATAGAAAACACTTTGGATGTTATAAAACAGTTTAAAGTACCCTGTTCCATCAATATCTCCATCGATGATATTATGAATAAACAGACTCTGGATTTTATCTATAAAAAACTTGATCATTTTGAACATAGTGAGCTTATTACCATAGAACTTTTAGAAACCGAAGATTTTAAGGATTATGAGGAAGTTTTCGAGTTTTGTAAAAAAGTAAGATCCTACGGTGCCAAGATAGCGCTTGATGATTTTGGAAGCGGTTATTCGAACTTTTCACATGCACTGAACCTGCCGATCGATTATATTAAGATTGATGCTTCTATCATATCCAATATCGATAGGGACAAAAACTCTCAGATCATGGTCGAGACGATAGTGGATCTGGCTCATAAGATGAACATCGAGACAATCGCAGAGTTCGTGTCCTCACAAGAGATATTTGAAACGGTAAAATCACTCGGAGTCGATTATGCTCAAGGTTTTTACGTAGGAAAACCGGAGCCGATAACATTTTATATAAAATAACAGAAGGATTGATCTTGAACAAGTATTATAGTTATCCGCCTACATTGACAGATAATGGTAATAAACGTGAAGAGATACGCAGATACTTTCACAATAGTTATGACACTTTTGAAAAGCTTTTTGAGCTTTTAAAAGATGAGAGCGTCTTTTATAGACAGTCCGAACCCTCACGCCATCCTATGATATTTTATTTCGGACATACCGCGACTTTTTTTATAAATAAACTCATTCTCTCGGGTATCATCAAAGAGAGGATCAATCCGGAGTTTGAATCGATCTTTGCTATCGGCGTGGACGAGATGGTATGGGACGATCTAGATGAATCCCACTACAGATGGCCAAAAGTAAGTGAAGTCAGAGAATACAGAGACAAGGTAAGAGAGCTCGTGGATCATCTGATAGGTACGCTTCCTTTGACTCTGCCTATCAAATGGGATGACCCGTTTTGGATCATACTTATGGGGATCGAGCATGAGCGTATCCACATAGAGACGTCATCCGTACTTCATCGTCAAATGCCCATAGAGTTTATTAAAGATGTTAGTGAGTTTGACATCTCCGATGATGCAAAACCATCCTTTCCTGAAAACATGATGGTCGATATCGCGGGTAACACTCTTACTTTGGGAAAAGAGACCGATCATCATCTTTACGGATGGGACAATGAGTACGGAACTCTTACATGTAGGGTGGATGATTTTAAAGTCTCGAAGTTTTTGGTCAGCAACGGCGAGTTTATGGAGTTTGTAGAAAACGGCGGTTATAAGGACAGGTCTCTTTGGGATGAAGAGGGCGTGAAGTTTTTGGAGATAAGCGGTGCTGCGCATCCGACTTTTTGGGTGCTGGAAAAAGGTGAATACAGATACCGAAGTCTGAGTCGGATTATCGATATGCCGATGAACTGGCCTGTGGATGTCAATGCCCTTGAAGCACAGGCATACTGCAGATATATCTCAAGACGCGACGGTGTTATCTATTCGCTTCCGAGTGAAGCACAATGGTACAGACTCTATGAACATGCCGGACTAAAGGATGTCCCTGAGTTTGACGATAAAGCGGCAAATATCAATCTTTCTCACGCAGTCTCTGCCTGTTCAGTTGATAGGTTTGAGTTTAACGGCATCTATGATGTGGTCGGCAATGTCTGGCAGTGGAGCGATACACCCATAGACGGCTTTGAAGGGTTTAAAGTTCACTATGCATATGATGATTTTTCGACTCCTACGTTTGACGGTAAACACAATCTTATCAAAGGCGGCTCATTTATAAGTACGGGCAACGAGATCATGAAGCATTCCCGCTATGCGTTTCGTAGACATTTCTATCAACATGCGGGCTTTAGATATGTCATAAATTCTATTCCTACCGATGAAAAAACCGTTGATATCTATGAGAGTGACGAGCTTGTCTCCCAGTACTGTGAATTTCAATACGGCAATGAGCATTTTGGAGTGAAAAACTTTGCGCTTACATGTGCAAGGATAGCTTCATCGTTTGTGCCAAATAAAACAAAAGCACTAGACCTTGGCTGTGCGACGGGACGTGCCTCTTACGAATTGGCAAAAGAGTTCGATGAGGTCGAAGGAGTCGATTTTTCCGCAAGGTTCATCTCAGTCGCCGTAAGACTTAAGGACGAGGGATATATCGCTTATCATTCGGTAGAAGAGGGTGATATTACAAGTACGAAAAAAGTGACCATCAAAGAGCTTGGGTATGAAAAGATCAAAGAAAAAGTGACTTTTTGGCAGGGTGACGCTTGTAATCTCAAGCCAAATCTCAACGGCTACGATCTCGTTATGGCGACGAACCTTATAGACAGGCTTTATAATCCAAGGCTCTTTTTGGACACGATAGAAACAAGGCTAAACAAAGATGGGATCCTAGTTCTGACTTCGCCTTACACTTGGCAGGAAAGCTCTACTGCAAAAGAGTTTTGGCTTGGCGGATATAAAGATGAATCAGGCAATGAAATAAGAACTATAGAGAAGCTCAAAAAGATTCTGGGTGAGAAGTTTGAGCTTATTTATTTGGAAGATATCCCTTTTGTTATCAAAGAAACGGCAAGAAAATATCAACATACGATATCGCAGATGAGCATCTGGAAAAAACGATGAAGTATGACTTTTCTAAGTCTGCAAAAAGAGCAGGCACAAATGCGGAAAAATACACTTTAAAAAGAAAGCTTTTCGGTACGGATGAGGTGCTTCCGATGTGGGTGGCGGATATGGATATAGACACACCGCCCTTTATCATCGAGGCACTCAAAAAAAGACTGGAGTTTCCAAACTTCGGATATGAAGAGATTCCCTCATCCGTCTATGCTGCGCAGATAGAGTGGATGAAAAAGCATCATGGCATCACATTTAGTGAAGATGAACTGTTATATTCACACTCTGTTGTAGCAAGCATCAATACTGCCATTGAAGCGTTTAGTAATGAGGGAGACAAGGTAATCGTCCAAACACCTGTGTATCCTCCGTTTTTTAAGAGTGTAACAAGTCATAACAGAAAAGTTCTTTTTAACCCTCTTGTGCAAGATGAAAATGGGAAATACGGTTTTGACGTCAAAGACATGGTCTCAAAAATAGATAAAGATACAAAACTGCTTCTTCTTTGTTCACCGCATAATCCTGTGGGACGTGTCTGGCATAGAGAAGAGTTAGAGCTGATAGCAGAGGTGTGTCTAAAACACAATATCGTCGTCTTTTCCGATGAGATCCACAGTGATCTGGTCTATGAGCCAAATAAACATATCTCTTTTGCAGGTCTAAGCCAGGAGGTGCGTGATATAACTGTTACGGCTTTGGGTACGGGAAAAACTTTTAATCTTGCGGGATTTGCCATCAGTACCGTCGCGATCCCAAATAAAGAGTTGAGAAAAAAGTTCAAAAAAGTGCATGAAAATATCCATTTTGCACAAGGGACTATCTTAGGACATACGGCGATGCAAAGTGCTTACATGCAGGGTGCAGAGTGGCTTTTGGAACTAAAGACCCATCTGCAAAAAAACATAGAGATGCTAGAGAACATCTGTTTAAAGCATCAAGATAAAATCTCATTTATCGCACCGGAGGGGACCTATCTTGCTTGGCTTGATTGTTCAAAAATGGGCTTGAGCGACAAAGAACTAAGAGACTTTTTTGTGAGCAAAGCGAAGCTCGGACTCTCTGCCGGAACTTCATTTTCTAAAGAGGGAAGCGGATTTATGCGACTCAATTTCGCAGTCTCGACAGATATTATGAGCCAAGCAGTGAGACAGTTGGACGATGCTTTGAGAGAGTTTTTATGTTAGAAAAGATAGTCGAGTTTATCCAAAAACATCACACGCTTTCGCTCTCTACATGTAAGGATAATGAACCCTCTACATGTACGCTTTTTTATGCGTATGAGAGTGAGACGAACTCTTTTATCGTCGCATCCGATGCAAAGACGGAACATATTCAAAATGTCTTATTAAATAGCAAAGTCTCAGGAACACTCTATCTGCAGACAAATATAGTAGGCAAGATACAGGGTGTCCAGTTCAAGGGTGAGATGCTGCCGTGTAGGGATGAAAACAGGATCTATCTAAAGAGGTTTCCGTATGCTTTGGCTATGGATCCTACTTTGTGGTGCATCAGAGTAGATTATTTCAAGATGACTGACAATAACCTCGGTTTTGGAAAAAAACTTATTTGGGAGCGGGAACAGATTTTGGAGTAAAAAATGAGCAATCGACTCCGCTGCTTTGTTTTACGACCATGGATGGTATCATCTTGGATTTAAATCCGTATGCTTTACACCCATGCGGCTGAGAGGCATTCCAAGTGACAAAATAATAAGCACATCTGCGGCAATTAATACGTTGCATAAAACTTTCTTTTCTTTTTTACAAAATTTTATCATAATCTTTTTATTAATAAACCAGTAGAATACAAACAGAGATTTTTTAAAGGTTTTATATGGATAAAATATTAATGATGTTACAACTGCAACAACAATTAAATGATGCGACAAACGGTGAAAACTGGACAGAGGGTATCACAAAAAACGGCAAAGAGATCAACTGGAAAAGATGTATTTATATGGAATGTGCCGAGATGATAGACAGTTTTTCGTGGAAACACTGGAAAAACATATCTCAAGAACCTGACTGGGACAATCTCAAAATAGAGGTCGTCGACGTCTGGCATTTTATTATGAGTCTTGCTATTGAAGATTACGCGAAAAATATGCGCGGTCAACTAGAAGATATGGCAAATCAGATTGCAGAACTTCCATCTTATGAGAAAATACAAAAAACAAATAACTCATTTGCTTCTCAAAAAGAGATCATTGCCAAAGTCGAACTGCTGATGATCGATGCACTGAGCCGCAAGAGTCTTGATATTACGGCAATGGTCAATCACTTTTTTGAGCTTGTCGTCATGAGCGGACTTGATATTACCGGTTTATACCGCTTATACGTAGGAAAAAATATCTTAAATCAGTTTCGTCAAGACCACGGTTATAAAGACGGAACATATATAAAAGTTTGGAACGGTCTTGAAGATAATGTTATAATGAAACGCATCTGGGAAGAAAACGGCGATATCAAGCCCGAGATCCTGTATAAAAAGATGAAAGAAGTCTACGACAATCTAGAGGATTAATATGGAAAATTTTTTAAAAGAAGCGAAACAATCAAGCAGAGTTTTAAACGAACTCAGCGGAGCGGATAAAAATAGAATCTTGCGTGAAATGGCTAACTCTCTTCGTTCAAACACGATGAATATCATCGAGGCAAATGCGCTGGATATGAGAGATGCCGATGCAAACGATCTCTCATCAGCATTAAAAGACAGACTTTATCTTGATGAAAAACGCATAGAAGCGATGGCAACAGCCATTGAAGAGATCGCGGCGCTAAAAGAGCCTGTGGGACGCATACTTGATGGCTGGGTGACCGAAGAGGGGCTTAAAATCGAGAAGGTCTCCATCCCTATCGGCGTGATCGGCATTATCTATGAATCTCGCCCGAATGTCACGAGCGATACGGCTGCATTATGCTTTAAAAGTTCAAACGTCTGTGTATTAAAAGGCGGCAAAGAGGCTGAAAATTCCAATGTTGCCATAGCCGATGCACTGCGCGGCGTGCTGGAGAACAATAAGCTGCCAAAATCGATGATATCACTCCTGCCTGACTCTTCACGCGAGGGTGTGGCAAAACTTATTAAGATGGACAAGTATGTCGACCTCATAGTTCCTCGCGGCGGGGAAGGGCTCATACGCTACGTGAGTGACAACGCTACGGTTCCTGTCGTCAAACACGACAAGGGACAGTGCCACACTTACATTGATAAAGAAGCGAAGATCGATGACGCGATCAAGATCGCTATCAATGCCAAAGTTCAGCGTCCGGGTGTTTGTAACTCTATGGAAACGCTTCTTGTCGATAAAGCGATAGCAAAAGATACATTGCCAAAGATAAAAGAGGCTTTTGATGCAGCAGGGACGTCACTGAAAGGGTGTGCATCTACGCAGGAGATCATTACAGTTGCCCGTGCTACCGATGAGGATTTTGACACGGAATACCTCGCAAATATCCTGAATATAAAAGTAGTCGAGGGAGTCGAGGGTGCGATAGAGCATATCGTAAGATTCGGTTCTGGGCACTCTGAATCGATCATCACTCAAAACGTAACGACGGCTGAGAAGTTTTTAAACTCCATTGATGCAGCAGCAGTATATCTGAATGCATCTACAAGATTCACAGACGGCGGAGCATTCGGTTTTGGCGCAGAGGTAGGCATCAGCACAAACAAGCTTCATGCCCGCGGACCTATGGGCATAGAGGGGCTGACGACATATAAATACAAAATATACGGAAGCGGTCAGATACGTTGAAACAACAAGTCCTACATGTAGAAGATCTGACTTTCGGATACAGCAGAGATAAACTTTTGTATAAAGATTTCTCTTTGTCTTTACATGTAGGGGAGATCAAAGCGATAGTTGGAGAGAGTGGCTCTGGAAAATCTACTTTTTTTGAACTCATACATGGCAATCTCTCTCCTCAGAAAGGTTTGATCACATCTAAACGGGCAGCCCAAGTCTTTCAAGACCCTTACAGCTCTTTTCATCCCAGTTACAAGATCATAAATCAGATAGAAGATGTGGCAGATACGGCAGATATTCAAGCGTATTTAGACACGATGAATCTAGAACTCTCAGAGTTGCATAAATTACCTCATGAACTTTCAGGCGGACAGCTTCAGCGTGCCTCTATCGTAAGAGCGCTTTTGATGAAACCCGAACTGCTTCTTTTAGACGAGCCTACGTCCGCTCTTGATAACGTGATACAGCTTGATGTGATGAAGATGCTTTTAACACACCTGCCAAAGGCGGGTATGCTTTTAATAACCCATGATATGGAACTCGCATCATGGTGTGCCGATGAGGTAATAAAGATCAGCTAAGAGCGGGTTTGATAATGAACTTTGCCAGATAAAATCCGCCCCCGGCCATCATAACGGTTCCAAAAAGATTCAGCCCCATATTGATAAAAGCCAATGTGACACTTCCACCCTCCAAGAGCATAAAGCTCTCAATGGCAAAAGTGGAGTAGGTCGTCAATGCTCCGAGTATCCCTGTGGATAAAAAGCTCTTTACATGTAAAGAAAAGAATGAGGTATACATAAAGTAGGCAAAAAGCAGACCCATTATAAAACTGCCTATAAGATTGACGCCGAGTGTTCCAAAGGGCAGGTCGTGAGGTACTTTATGAGAGATGACACCGTTTAAATATGAACGAAGCACAGCTCCGATAAAGCCGCCGCTACCTATTGCCAGTATTGTTTGCCAACTCATCATCATACACCTTTTGCATCTTAGTTCTTAAATTGTTCAGCCACTCGCTATCTTCTTTATCGGCTACAAATGAATCTAAAAATATTGCTTTTATCTTTTTTGGTTTGTAGTAATACTTCTTTATATTATAGCAAGATGATGT
Organism: bacterium; assembly: GCA_018824305.1. Taxonomy (GTDB): domain Bacteria; phylum Campylobacterota; class Campylobacteria; order Campylobacterales; family Sulfurimonadaceae; genus Hydrocurvibacter. Next base: position 105,955 of record JAHJGM010000026.1, on the reverse strand, counting down.
CGCAATAAAGACTATCGGCTGAACACGCAGAGCATATTTGTCGGCTACCAACTTTGCACCCGGTTTAAATTTTAGCATCTTGCCGCTTGTACTTCTTGTACCTTCGGGAAAGATCGTTATGACTCTTCCATTGTCAAGTCTGTCTTTACTCGCTTTTAAGAGCTTTACAAGCGAACTCTTACTTTCACGTTCTATGGGAATATCATTTGGCAAACGAAGAGTCAAACCGAAAAACGGGATGTCAAAAAGTTCTTTTTTTGCTACCCAAGCCAGATCCCTTGAACTTAAAAGCTCCATAAGAGCGATATCAAGATCACTTTGATGGTTGATTAAAAACATCTGTGCCTGAGGATCTTCATTTCCGATCTTCTCATATGACCAGAATGTAGAGAGTTGTATGAATTTTGACGCTATCTTCTGTGCTTTTGGTTTTGGTATAAGCTTGAATATTGCTATCATTAATGCCATAGCACTAAATATTATAAAGGTGGCGTATGCCCAACTAATTCGAGCAAATATCTTCATTTCTGACCCATCCTATTTTATTGTTATCCAATTTTATTTTTTTATAACCCTTTGTCGTTCCCTCTACTTCTAGAGATTCTTTTATAGGCAGTTGTTCAAACACGGTTCCGTTTTCCAGCGGAAGGAGATAGATATTTGTTCCCTCGTTGACACAGATGAACTCCGATGGTTTTAAAGAGTAGAGAATGTATGCGATCGGTATGGTCAATATGACCAGATATATATATTTTCTTCTCCATACGATCAAGATCAAAAGGATGATCAAGACGGCTGTCGCTATGAGGATCTTTATCGTTGAAAACTGCTGATCTTTTGGTTTAAGATCGCTTTGTGTAGTCACTCTGTCATCGTCGACAATAACAGGAAGCGATATCTTTTTGAATTTTTGTTCTTGAAGATTGAAATAGGAAAAAGTAAAGCTTTCAATATCCTTTTTGATTATCGCATAGTAAGTGATACTTGGACTCATAAAACTGTTATCCAAAGATTCTATGCCCTGTTTTTTTACATTGTTTATATGTATATTTGCCAAATCGCTTCTTGATGCATTGGCCATAAAAAGGACGATATTGAAGTTTTTATCATAACTGGTTATCTTATAATTGCTGATGCTGAAAGAATCGGCGATAATATTTGAGAAGTCATCATTTGGATTGAGTGTGATGACGTTGAGTTTTTTACCCTTTAGGGTTGTGGAAGTCGGATAGGTGACACCGTTTGCATCGGATGCAGAAACTTCAAAATCGGGTAAGACCGCATCCTCTTGCGTAGCTTGAAAATAAAAAGTATCATAAAAATATTTTCCGTTTTTTGTATGGTTAGAGTTTTCTTCGATAAGCTTGACACCGTTGCCGTTTTCAAACAGGAACGAGATATCTTGATAGTTTGATTTTGTCGATAATGATTTGATCGTTATTGGAAATACTTCGCCGTTGATAACTCTCTCTGGAATACCCTCATAAGATAGATATAATATCTTAGGAGCTGTCGGCATATTATCTTGAGATTGTACGATCTCATCTTGGGCAAAAGATAGACCGAAGATGAGTAAGAGAGCAAGTATAAAGCGTATCACGCGCTTAAAAATCCCTCTAGCATTTTGACTCCGTCATCACTGCCGAGTAACATTTCCATAGCACGCTCAGGGTGAGGCATTAGACCAAATACATTTTTCTCTTTGTTACAGATACCTGCGATAGAGTCGATCGAACCGTTTGGATTTGAGATATTACCCTCTGCATCAGTATATTTTAAAAGGACTTGCTTATTTGCATAAAGTTCTTTTAAACTCTCTTCATCGATGTAGTAGTTTCCATCGTGGTGAGCGATAGGGACATTGATAACATCATCGACAGATAGTTTTTCTAAAAATATATTGTCATTAGAGACCACTTTAAGATGGTGATGACGAGAGATGAAATGAAGGCTTTCATTTCTTTTTAATGCGCCGGGAAGAAGTCTGGACTCTGTCAATACCTGAAAACCGTTACAGATTCCAAGGACTTTGCCGCCTTTGTTCGCATACTCTTTGACAGCTTTCATAATAGGTGAGAACTTAGCGATAGCACCGCTTCTAAGGTAATCTCCATAGCTAAATCCGCCTGCGACTACGACTAGGTCCGTGTCGCTAGGTAAAGATTCCTCTTTATGCCAGATAACCTGTGTTTCTGCACCCAATTTTTTAAATGCATAAACTGTATCATACTCACAGTTCGTACCCGGAAATTGCAGTACTGCTACTTTCATTTTATCAGCTCTATATCGTAATCTTCGATGACAGTGTTTGCAAGAAGGTCTTCACACATCTTGGTAACATCGGCACGTGCTTTGTCATGATCGTCAGTATCAAGTTTTAAAACTATCTGTTTGCCTACTCTAACATCTTTGATCCCTTCAAAATGAAGAGAATCAAGTGCATGATGGACCGCTTTTCCCTGAGAATCAAGAACACCGTTTTTTAGAGATACATTTACTATTGCTGTCATTTTTATTTTCCTAATATTCTATTTAAAACTTCTTCATAAGCCACTTTTAGCCCGCCAAGACCTTGACGGAAACGGTCTTTATCCATCTTTTCACCTGTTTTTGCATCCCAAAAACGACAGTTGTCCGGAGAAATTTCATCAATTAAAATGATATTTCCGCTGCTGTCTTTTCCAAACTCAAGTTTAAAGTCAACAAGATTTAGACCTTTGTCTGCAAAATACGGGCGCAGGATATCATTGATCTGTCTTGCCATACGGCGGATCTTGTCAAGCTCGTCTTGGTACTTTACCAGACCTAATATCAAAGCATGTTGATCATTAAGTTTCGGGTCACCCAACGCATCGTTTTTATAATCAAACTCGACTAAAGTGAAAGGAAGGACTTTCCCGTCTTCGATGCCCAGATTTTTACTTAGACTACCGGTTGCGATGTTACGTACGATAACTTCGATAAGGATAACGTCAACTTTTTTGTGTAGCATATGGTTGTCATCAAGCATCTTTACAAAGTGAGTCTGAATACCGTTTGCTTCAAGCAGCTTAAACAGCTCTGTAGAGATTTTGTTGTTAAGGGCACCTTTGCCGGCCTCGCTTGCTTTTTTTAAGCCGTTGAAGGCAGTTAAATCATCTTTAAACTCAGAAATCACCAAATCTTTATCATCTGTCGTAAACAGTTTTTTAGCTTTTCCTTCATAAAGAAGTTCACGTTTTTCCATTTTTGTCTTATCCTTTTGTTATGATTAATGCTTTTATTATTCCGACCGCTTCTTTTAACTGCAGATCTTTATGAAGCTGTTCAGTCGTGATCGTCTGCTCTTTATTTGTTTTAGCCGTATTTTTCTCTACAGTTTTTCCGGAATCTTTTTGTAGCTCTTTTTCAAGATGTTTTTTAAGATCCGCTTCTTTGATCATAAATTCGTTGTCGTCAGTCTTTATCTCACCCGCATCTACTTCTATATCCGGTGTGACACCCACGGCTTGTATCGTACGTCCGCTTGGCAGGTAGTATCTTGCGATAGTCAGTTTTATAGCTTCATCTTCAGAAATTGGGAGAATGACTTGAACACTCCCTTTTCCAAAACTTTTTTTACCGACTAAAACGGCACGTCTGTCATCTTGTAATGCACCGGAGACTATCTCGGATGCACTCGCACTTCCTCCGTTGATGAGTACTACCATCGGCATATCTGTGATAGTGGCGCTTGAAGTCGCACGGTATGTTTTGTCTTCCTCTTTAGTACGTCCTTTTTGTGAAACGATAGTGCCTTTATCTACAAAAAGATCCACCAGTCCCACAGCTTGGTCTAGTAGGCCGCCGGGATTGTTTCTAAGATCTAAGATGATCCCTTTGTCTTTGTTTTTGTATTGATTGACAGCTTTTTTGACACCATCGACGACTTTTTTATCAAAACTTGTGACTCTGATATAGAGTATGTTGTCATCTATCTGTTTTGTATACACAGACTGGATCTTGATGTTGCCTCTGACGATATGCACATGTAAAGGTTTTGCTTCACTTTTTCTGACAATCGTGATGTCGATCGGTGTTCCGACTTTTCCACGCATAAGATTGACTGCATCGTCAATAGTCATATTTAATGTGGATTTGTTGTTTATTTTGAGGATGATATCTTCTGCTTTTAATCCGGCTTTATCAGCAGGTGTTCCTTCAATTGGAGCGATGACGGTCAGTGCGCCGTCTTTCATTCCTACCGTGATCCCAAGTCCCCCGAACTCTCCGTCTGTTTGTACTTTCAGACTGTCAAAGCTTTTTTTATTTAAGAAGGTAGAGTGTGCGTCAAGGTTGGTCATAAGTCCTTGAAGAGATTTGTCGATAAGTTCTTGCAGTGTTACATCATCGACATTGTATTCTTCAACAATTCCTAGAACTTTAGTGAATTTTGCCAAAGCTTGAAGTCTTGACGCTTCATTTGTCGGCTTTTGTTGCGTTGTTGCAAAAAGTGATGTAGAGTAGAATAAACTAAGCGCAGCAGCAGTCGAAATGAAACCCATCGTTAGAAATTTTTTATTTAGCATTATTTACCTAGCAAGTGTTGAATTTTAAGATTGGATATTATACTTAAAACTCATTTACATAACAATAAAATTTTATATCCTCTTGAGGGTTTATATATTGATTATGAAAATAGACTAAAAGAACTTGACAACAAGTGACTCAATTAGATATAATTTTTTATCTTAGAAAAAAGGTTGAAAAATGAATAATATTTTTGAAAAACTCACGCATAATATGACCCAAGCCATCGAATCGTCTATATCATTAGCTTTGCACAATAAAAATATGGAGGTCGACCCTACACACTTTTTATGGGCACAGTTAACAAATACAAACTCTGTTTTAAATCAGGCGTTTAATAAGATGAATGTAGATAAGACAGCGATCGAACTAGATATAAAAAGTATGGCAAACAAATTTCCTACATCATCATCGGTGAACAAAGAAAACATAAAACTGTCGAAAAAATTCGTAGATTCTCTGCAACGCGGTGCAGGAGAGATGACTAAAAACGGCGATTCGTTTTTAGCAGTAGACAGTTATATCATCGCAAATCTCAATGAATCACCGTTTAAAGAGGTTATTACCAAATATGTCAATATAGTGGATCTGACAAAAACACTTGAATCATTCCGCGCAGGACAGAAGATAGAATCTCAAACGGCAGATGAAAATCTTGAAGCATTGTCAAAGTATGGTATTGACCTGACAAAAGAGGCTGCCGAGGGCAAACTCTCTCCTGTAATCGGACGTGATGAAGAGATAAACCGCGCGATGCAGATACTGATACGTAAGACAAAAAATAATCCTATTCTTTTAGGTGAACCGGGTGTCGGTAAAACTGCTTTAGTGGAGGGACTGGCTCAGCGTATCTATAATAAAGAGGTTCCCCTTTCGCTTCAAAACAAACGTGTTATCGCCCTTGATATGAGTGCATTGATTGCTGGTGCAAAATATCGCGGGGAGTTTGAAGACAGGCTCAAAGCGGTCATCGATGAAGTAAAACAGAGTGCAAATATCATCTTGTTTATAGATGAGATACACACCATAATCGGCGCAGGAGCGAGTGAGGGGAGTATGGATGCGGCAAATATCCTAAAACCGGCACTTGCCCGCGGTGAGCTTCGTACAATCGGTGCAACGACTTTAAAAGAGTATAGAAAGTATTTTGAAAAGGATGCGGCACTTCAAAGACGTTTTCAGCCGATTCGTGTGGATGAACCGAGCATAAATCAAGCGTTGCAGATACTCCGCGGTATCAAAGAAAATCTTGAAGCGTATCATAATATCACTATCACCGATTCTGCACTTGTAGCAGCGGCAAAACTCAGTGAGAGGTACATCACGGACAGATTTTTACCGGACAAAGCGATCGATCTTATAGATGAAGCGGCAGCAGAACTTAAGATGCAGATAGAGAGTGAGCCAAATGCGTTGGCATCGATTAAAAGAAAGATACAAGAACTGAATGTCGAACGTGAAGCTTTGAAGATGGAAGAATCTGCAAGCAATACGAAAAGAATCGAAGAGATCGTCAAAGAACTTGCAGATGCCGAAGAGGAAAAACGCGCATTAGAGTCTCAGTTCAATCATGAAAAAACGATTTTTGAGAATATCGCTACGATAAAATCGGATGTAGAAGCTAAAAAACGTGAAGCAGAACAGGCAAAAAACGGCGGTGACTATAACAAAGCCGCAGAGATAGAGTATGGTATCGTTCCAAAACTGTTAGAGGAAGAAAAAACATTACAGGAAAAATGGAAAGAGATGCAGAAAGAGGGAACACTGCTTAAAAACAGTGTCGATGAAGACGCGATAGCTTCCATTATAAGTCGTTGGACTGGGATTCCTGTAAACAAGATGCTTCAAAGCGAGAAAGAGAAGATCTTACATGTAGAGGATGAACTTAACATCTCGGTCATCGGTCAAGAGCGTGCAACACATGCCGTGGCTCGTGCGATCAAGAGAAATAAAGCGGGTCTCTCCGATAAAAACAGACCCATAGGAAGTTTTCTTTTCCTTGGACCTACGGGTGTAGGTAAAACACAGACGGCTAAGACGTTGGCAAAATTCCTCTTTGATACCGAAGAAGCGATGGTGCGAATAGATATGAGTGAATATATGGAGAAACATGCCGTTTCACGTCTGGTCGGTGCTCCTCCTGGGTATGTCGGGTATGATGAGGGCGGACAGCTCACTGAAGCGGTGCGCCGTAAACCTTACAGCGTCGTGCTTTTAGATGAAGTGGAAAAAGCGCATCCCGATGTATTTAACATCCTGCTTCAAGTGCTTGATGACGGGCGTTTGACAGACAATAAAGGTGTGACGGTAGACTTTACCAATACGATCATCATCATGACGAGCAATATTGCAAGTGATAAGATCATGAGTTTAAACAGTGACTATGACAAGATGCAAGATGCCGTGATGGGTGAGCTGAAGATGGCATTCAAACCGGAGTTTTTAAACAGACTTGACGATATTGTTATCTTCAATCCGCTTGGAAGCTCACAGATCAAAGGGATCGTGGATCTTTTCTTTAGCGAGATCGTGGCAAAAGTCGAAGAAAGGGATATAACCATAAGTCTGAGTGAAGAAGCTAAAGAGCTTATCGCTGAAGCCGGCTTTGATCCTGTATATGGAGCAAGACCTTTAAAACGTGCACTTTATGAGATCGTAGAGGATAGACTGGCAGATCTTATCCTCGGCGGAGAAGTCGAGGAGGGCTCAAAAGTCACCTTTGGTGCAGAGAACGGAGAGATAAAGGTCACTGTATCGTAAATAAAAAAACGGTTATAATTTTGCCATGAAAATAATAACTTTAATTTTTACAGCTTATATATCATTGACGGCATGTACGGGCGATTGTCTTACATGCCATCCAAAACTTGTTCCTACGATTCATGAGGATACTAACCATAAGTCCATGCTTACATGTATAAAATGTCATCCTGCAGATCCGCAAAAGATGGCAGACTGCGGAAGTGATTGCTTTGCATGCCATAGTGTAGAAAAGATAGAAAAACCCAATATAGCCGAACATAAAGTTATCCGAGGCTGTAGAGATTGTCATATGAAAATGAAAGAGGAACTTTTTTCAGCGCCTGCACAACAATCAAAAGAACAGCCGCTTAAGGATTTTTTACATTTTTAAAGAGAGTGTTTATGCCTAAATCATAAACATTAACCGATATTTAAGTAATATTTTTGTAACATTGCGGACTTAAAATTTTAAAAGAGGATTTGGCATGAAAAGAACATACCAACCGCATAATACGCCACGTAAACGTACTCATGGTTTCAGAGCACGTATGGCTACAAAAAACGGTCGTAAAATAATCAACGCTCGTCGCGCTAAAGGTCGTAAATCATTGACAGTTTAAGTCAATTTTCATTATTGAAACAACATAAGGAGTTTCAATATGTGTATAACAAAGGTAAAAATGCACACTCAAGCAGTGTTGTCCTTTTTTATCTTCAAGCTAACGGAGTTAAGAAAGTAGGATTCACGGCCACTAAAAAAGTCGGCAATGCAGTTATCCGAAATCGTTCTAAAAGAAGATTTAGAGCACTCTTTAGCGAATATGCTTCTTCATTAAATGATGGTACTTATATTTTTGTCGCGAAAGTGACATTAAAAGAAACATCTTATCTCTCACTCAAAAATGATTTCAAAAAAGTTTTGACAAAAATAGGTGCTTTACGCAATGCTTAAGAAGTTTTTTCTATCATTTTTACATCTCTATCAAAGATTTTTTACTTTAATCGGTTACGGAAGTTGTAGATATTACCCAACTTGCAGCGAATATGCAAAATGGGAGTTCGAAAATAATAAAATTTCAAGTGCTTTTTACCACACTTTGACTAGAATACTCAGATGCAATCAGCTTTTTGACGGAGGAATAGATTATCCGCTCCTGGATAAACTCTCTTTAAAGCCCGAAAAACTGGATGTTGATACTATTAAATATTGGTTGGTTCCAAATAAAAAAAACCGGTTTTATATAATTAAAAATTTTGCTTTTAAAGGGTAGATGTGTTTGACAAGTTGACATCAAATCAGAGATTATTGGTAGCTGTGGGGCTATCGTTTGTGTTTTTTATAGGTTATACAACAATATTTCCTCCAAAACCTGTACAGTTGGACGCGAATGCGACTAAGCAGGCAAGTAGTGTTAAAGAGGGTGTCGTTGAAGATAAAAAGATTGTTATTGCAGATGAATCAAGCAAGCTTGACAACAGTCTTAAAACAAGCAGCAAAGGTGATCTGGTAACAATAAAATCAGATGATTTCGTTTTAAAAATAGATACATTGGGACGTATATCCTCAGATGTTCTTTTAGAAAAAAAGTATGATAAAAGTGAAGGACAACATGCAGAGCTTGTCGATTCAGAGAGTGTAAAACCGCTTTTGGTCAGATTCGCGGATGATGCACTCAATCAAGAAGCGATGAAGACTCCGTACAGCTGTGAGTGCTCTGATGTAACTCTTGCTGACAAACCTGCAACGATCGTGCTGACTCAAAAATTGTCAGAACTGACAGTCACTAAAAGCTTTACGTTCTACAAAGACGGTCATTATGACGCAAAAGTTTCACTCTCTAAAGATGCTCGTTATTATATGGATCTTGGTCAGCGTCCTCGTATCGAAGCTAAGATGATGACGGTAGCCGGTGCTATGGTATATTATTCCGATAACAAGACTAAGATCTTTGAAGACGGTGATGTTGAAGGTCGTTCTACTTTTACCGATGTTCATCTTATCTCGGCATTTGATCAATACTTTGCAAATATTATCTATGGATTTGACAAAAATCTAAATATTTTGGTCGACCGTGACGTCAAAGGTGATCCTCGTGTTTATATCGATGCATCAAAAGAGATGGAATTTCATGGTTATGTAGGACCAAAAACATATACGACGTTAAAAACGATCGATCCTGTTTTGGTAAATGCAATAGAATACGGCTGGTTCACATTCGCATCTCGTCCGCTTTTTGCAGTGCTTGCATGGCTACATTCGATCTTCGGCAACTGGGGATGGGCTATTATCGGTCTTACTGCGCTTGTACGTTTCGTCTTGTATCCGCTGACATACAAAGGTATGGTGTCTATGCAAAAGATGAAGCAGATAGCACCTAAGATCAAAGAGGTTCAGGCAAAATACAAAGGCGATCCTCAACGAATGAACGCTGCTGTTATGGAGATGTATAAAAAACATGGTGCCAACCCACTAGGCGGATGTCTGCCTATGGTCTTACAAATACCTGTGTTCTTTGCTATGTACCGCGTGTTTTTAAATGCTCCCGAACTTCAGGGCGCTCCATGGATACTTTGGGTACAGGATCTTTCACGTATGGATCATCTGTTCATTTTACCTATTTTGATGGGTGCAACGATGTATTATCAGCAAAAAATCACTCCAAGTAATTTTACCGATCCGTTGCAAGAAAAGGTATTTAAATTTCTACCGGTGATATTTACATTCTTCTTTGTGACATTCCCATCAGGTTTGGTACTATACTGGTTTGTAAACAACCTATTCTCAATTGCGCAACAGTTTATAGTAAATAAACAGTTTCAAACGGCAGAAGCAATAGCGGCAGAGACAAAAGCGGAGAACAAAAATGATTAAGATAGAATCAGCTACATTGCAGGATGCTTACGAAAAAGCAGCTATGCATTATAGCTGCTCTGTGACAGAACTGCAGGTGGAGGTTTTACAACATCCAAGTTCTGGATTTTTAGGATTTTTTAAAAAGTCTGCGATTATTGTCGCTTCTTGCAAAAACGGTTTTGTAAAACCTGAAGTTCAAGAAAGAGCTAAAAAAGAGACGCCTCCGCCAAAAGTAGAAAAACAGAGGCCTGAAAAACCAAAATATGTAGAAGAAAAAAAAGAGACCCCCGCTGCTAAACCAAAAGAAAAAAAATACACAAAACAAAATATTTTAAACGATACAATCCTTCCGACATCATTTGTAAGCGATCAAGACGATGAATATTATGAGGAAGAACTTTCAGCTCAAGAGTATAAAAACAGTTATAGTGATGACTTGGATAAAAACTATTTTTATGATGAGCGCAATGATGAGATCATAGATGAAGTCTATAGTATCAATGAAGTGGCACCGATAGTCAAACGGGAGATAAATCAGCTATTTAGACATATCTGTTTTGATATAGATGCCATTGATGTTAAAGCTTATGACGAATCAACACTTTTAATCGAGATCACGGGAGAGGATTCGGCTCTTTTGATTGGAAAAGAGGGGTATAGATATAAAGCTCTTTCCTATATGATATTCAACTGGATCAATTCAAAATATCAATTGCAGCTTCGTTTGGAGATCGCAGAGTTCTTAAAAAATCAAGAGGAATCTGTGTCAAGATATCTTGTAGGGGTATGTGAAACTGTTGAAAGAGAAGGGCGTGCGCAGACGAAGATACTTGACGGTGTCCTTGTCCAGATCGCGCTTAAACAACTGCGCAATACATATCCTGATAAGTATGTAGCTATTCGTTCGACTCGTGATGGGCTAAAATTTATCATCATCAACGACTATAACGGATATTAAAATTATGCAAGATACCATCAGTGCCGTTGCTACGGCACATGGGATAGGTTCTATCGCCATTATACGCATTAGCGGCGATAAAGCACTTGATATTGCCAAAACACTTTCACGCAAGTCCGATTTTGAAGTCAGACACGCAACGCTTACTCCGATCTACAATCAAAAAAATGAACTTCTCGATGAAGTCATCATCATACATTTTAAAGCACCCCATAGTTTTACAGCCGAAGATGTTATAGAGATACAGTGCCACGGCGGTATGATCGTAGCTGAGTTGATCTTAAAAGCGACACTTGATGCAGGTGCGAGACTCGCAAATCCCGGAGAGTTTAGCAAACGTGCATTCTTTAACGGCAGGATAGACTTGAGCGAAGCCGAAGCGATATCTAAACTCATCGAGGCAAAAAGCGAAGATGCGGCAAAGATACTTGCGACGCAGATGAAGGGTTCGCTCAAAAACTATATCGAAGAGGTACGCGATGAGATGCTTCATATACTGGCATATTCTGAGGTCAGTATCGATTATGCCGAGGAAGACCTGCCTGAGGATTTGATACAGCAGATAATCGCCAAACTCGATGCCTTACATGTAAGACTCACAAAGACGCTCCGTGCAAGTGAATCAAGACAGGGACTGATGCAGGGGTTTAAGGTCTCGATCATCGGCAAGCCCAATGTCGGTAAAAGTTCCCTTTTAAATATGCTTTTAAACTATAATCGTGCCATTGTCAGTGAGATAGCTGGAACGACGCGTGATACGATCGAGGAACAGGTCAAGATAGGCACGCATCTTATTCGCATCATCGATACGGCAGGGATACGTGATGCGAGTGATGAGATAGAACGTATAGGAATAGAACGCTCTATAGAAGCGATAGAAAAAAGCGAGATCGTCGTAGCGCTTTTTGATAACGCAAGAGAGTGTGACGGTGAAGATGAAGTGATACTCCAGTGGCTTGAAAAGTATCAAGATACCAAAGAGATAATCGTTATATTAAATAAAGTCGATCTGCCGTCTAAATTTGATATTTCAAAGCTTAGTAAATATCAGTATATTGAGCAAAACTCCAAAGAGAGTGCTGAAAAACTGGTTGATAATTTAGAAAAGATCATGGATAAAAATAATGCCTCCGATGAGATGATGCTGATCTCTTTGCGTCAGATCGAAGCTGTCAAAAAAACGATCAGATCGATTGAAGAGGCAAAAGAACCGTTAGTCGACGGAGAGCTTGAAATATTTTCATTTCATGTCATCGAAGCGATCAATGCGATGAGTTCGATAACGAGACCTTTTGAGACTGATGAGATGCTTGACAAGATGTTCGGCAGTTTTTGCCTGGGTAAATAGTTGAAATATATTGCTATAGATCTTGGACTAAAACGTATCGGACTGGCCTATTCTCCGGATGCAAAGATGGTGACACCGCTTGATGCCGTAGAGAGAAAAAACAGGGATCAGGCTTCAAAGGCTGTAAAAGCCGTATTGGATGAGTGGGACGTTGATGCAGTCGTTATAGGCATACCCATAGGCGGAAGTTCTGAAGATGAGATGCGTCGCCGCGTGGCACATTTTATGAATCTACTCAATTTTAAAGGTCAGATCTTTTATCAGGATGAAAGCAATTCATCTCTTGAAGCCGAGGAGATGATGAAGGGAAAGATGCGATATAAAAGAGACGGAAGAGTAGATTCCATCTCTGCAATGATTATTTTAGAGAGGTTTTTACGAGCTATACAGCCTTAAAATATTCTGCTGCTTCAAGCTCATCGTCTGTCAGGTTTTCTTTTGCAAAATCTTCATCGTTTTGTATCAGATATTTTACTTTTTCTTGAGAGTAGTTGTACAAAATCTCATACGCTTTTTTATTGTCGGTTATAAACCCTAATCCGCTGAACTGGTAAGGCTCTTTCTGCTCAATGCAGATGAGCGTACCTTCACAACTCTCCTCTAAAAGTTCGACCAGCTCTCTATAACTTATATTAAATTCAGTCGCGTGCCAGCCTAAGTCTTCTAGGTCTTTGTTTGAAAATTCAGATATTCCATCACCAGTGGTGTCATCATAAGAGGCTCTTAAAACATTTAGTTTTATGATGTTTTGCCATGCAGGAGCCGCTTTAATAAGGACTCGCTCATCATCTACAACAACTTTCAGGTCTTTTCCCAAAGCAGTTTCAAGGTTTAGTGGTTTAGGCGTAACGATACCGATATTTTGATCTGCGCTGTGTGCGCCTTCATAGATAAGTATTTCATTGTCTGTGTAGGGTGGAAATACTACCTTACCATGGGTATTAACGGCAAATATTTTACCCGAGTTTATCGCTTGTAGCAGTTCATTTTTGGACATAACTATTATTTCATTAAAAAGATTGAATTTTTTCATATTAGATACCTCTTTTTGTGGCATTATACTTATTATAAAATACAATATTCTTAAATAATTTTCGTATAATGAAAATTTTTGCTTAATTGGAGTATAATTCGCAAAATCTAAAGAGTATAAGGTTATCTTAGCTCGTTTATAACTAAGGAAATTAATTATGGCATTGAAAGTTTACTATGACAAAGATTGTGATATCAGCATAATCAAAAGTAAAAAAGTTGCAATGATCGGTTTTGGTTCTCAAGGTCACGCTCATGCAGAAAATCTTCGTGACAGCGGTGTTGAAGTAATCATTGGTCTAAGAAAAAACGGATCAAGCTGGGCGAAAGCTGAAGCTAAAAACTTTAAAGTTATGACAGTAGCAGAAGCATCTGCAGCAGCAGATGTTGTAATGATTTTACTTCCTGATGAAAATCAATCAGAGATATACAAAAATGAGATCGAGCCAAACCTTAAACAAGGTGCAACTATCGCATTTGGACATGGTTTTAACATCCATTACGGAAGAATTCATCCAAGAGCTGACATCAATGTTACTATGATCGCTCCAAAAGCTCCTGGTCACACAGTTCGTTCAGAATTCGTACGTGGCGGCGGGATCCCTGACCTTATCGCTGTTGGTCAAAACCCAAGCGGTAATACAAGAGAATTAGCTCTTTCTTACGCTTCAGCAATCGGTGGCGGTAGAACTGCGATCATCGAAACTACTTTTAAAGATGAAACAGAAACTGACCTTTTCGGAGAGCAAGCTGTTCTTTGTGGTGGTGCGGCGTCACTTGTTCAAGCCGGTTTTGAAACATTGACTGAAGCCGGTTATGCTCCTGAACTTGCATACTTCGAGTGTCTACACGAACTTAAATTGATCGTTGACCTAATGTTTCAAGGCGGGATCGCTGATATGAGATATTCAATCAGTAATACTGCTGAGTATGGTGACTATGTTTCTGGTAAACGTGTTATCAATGCTGAGAGTAAAGCGGCTATGAAAGAGATCTTAAAAGAGATTCAAGACGGTAGATTTGCAAAAGATTTCATACTTGAAGGTCAAGCAGGATATCCTCGTATGAATGCAGAGCGTACAAATGCAAGAGCATCTTTGATCGAGCAAACTGGTGTTAAACTAAGAGCTATGATGCCTTGGATATCTGCAAATAAAATCGTAGACACTACTAAAAACTAAAATAGTAACGCACTTGTTGCGTTGCTACACTCGTTACGCACATTAGTGCGCTTCCTCGTTATGCGCCTTGCAATTACGTCACTCTTTTAGTTTTAATTCTTATAAGTCTTACATGTAAGGTTGTATTATGGAAATACTTTTTTTTATTAAAAAATTTATCGCTTTTTTTGTCGAGCCCTTTGGTATGGTTCTATTTTTTCTAACTCTCGGTCTTTTTTTCCTGTATAAAAACAGTTATACAAAAGCTAAGCTTTTTACGTCTTTATCTTTTTTATTGCTGTTTTTATTTTCATATCTTCCTTTTTCAAATATGCTTGTCACAGGCTTAGAGAGTCGATACTCGAAGTTTGAGTCCACCGATCTGAATGTTTCATATATTCATGTACTTGGAAGCGGCAACAATGATGATTATACTCAGCCTCTTTCAAGCATGCTTGGAGATTCAAGCCTGAAAAGAGTTGTCGAAGGTGTGATTATTCAAAAAAGATATCCGAATGCAAAGCTTATTTTTACCGGATATGAGGGAGCTACTACACTGGCAAATGCTGTTGTGAATTCTGATCTTGCTTCTTCGCTAGGTGTAAAAAAAGAGATGATGATCATCAATCCTCAGCCTCATGATACAAAAGAGGAGGTTCTGTTTACAAAAACGATTGCTAAAGATGAGCCGTTTATATTAGTGACATCCGCCACACACATGCCGCGTTCAATGAAGCTTTTTGAAACGTTTGGGATGAGGCCCATTGCAGCACCTACGGACTTCAAAAAAATGAAAGTCGACTCTGTCTTTTGTGCACCGAGTATTGTATATTTTGAAAATTCACAGATCGCCGTACATGAATATATCGGTATCTTGTGGGCAAATTTAGTTCACTAGTATCTTTTTATATATAGATTTTAAAAGTCACTCTTCTTGAACTCTCTTGATCTTCTGTACCGTTAGGTTCAACTATTTTTTTAGAGTAGCTGTAACCGCTTTGTTTGAGGATCTCGGTCAGCCATTTTTGGGTCTTGTAATCATTTTTATTAAATATGTAACGCGTCACTTCAAACGCTCTTCTATTTGAGAGATTAGCATTATGAAGATATCTTTTTGAAAAACTGCTGGTGATCCATTCGCTTGAAGTATGTCCATTGATCTCAAGCGCTTTAATATTTTTCTTGTATTTTTCTATAGCAGGCAGGAATTTTTTCCAAAATCTTGTTAAAAATGCTTTTTGTTTGAATGTTAACGAAGATTTTAGCGGTTTGTAATTTATACCTTTTTCAATAAACGAGATAGTCAGATCTTTGGTAATCGTTATTTTTTTTGCATCTATCTCTTCCTTAAAGACCTTACAAAGATATTCATAAAGCGTCAGTGTCGGTATTTTAGCTATATTTCCATTTTTATTGAATTTTACTATCCACATGTTGGTCACTTCGCTGTTATTGAGAGTTTTGGCTCCAACGGCGACATACTGTCCGTCTCTTAAAACTGCCACTTTATGAAATGTATCGTAATTGTCATTTCCAAAATGCTCCTGCCAGACAAGTTGCAGTGAAGCACTGAACTGCATTGCAAGTGCATCGGTATTTGACTTTTCGTAATCTGTGACATAGCCTACACCGATGATGGAACCGTTTGAACTCTCTTTAATATCATAAAGGGCAGAAGGGTAAAAAGTGTGTATCGTTTTATGTGCTATGATGTTTTGCTGAAGATCGAATTTTAAAAGATTTATCTGCTCTTTGTTATTGTCTTCGATAGAACCTATCGATGCTAAGAAACTGTTGTCTTTGAGTGCAATCAGTGCATAAGGATTTAATTGTTTGTTCAGTGAATATGTTTTAAACCATATCTGATCACCGCGTTCATTGATTCTCATCAAGGCGGCATCTTTAGTCATGCCCTCAGTCGTAGAACCCAAAACAATTATAGAACCGTCAAACGCTTCCACTGCGTCGTAGCCTACATCGTCATTTTGCGTTCCATACTTTTTGCTCCACAATAATTCACCGTCTCTTGAAAACCTGCTTATGAAGATGTCATTGAGTCCTAGACCAGTTTCATAGATGGGATCACTTTGATCTCTTGTAGTCATGGATGAACCTATGGTTAAAACTCCGCCGTCTTTCAGTGCTACAAGTTTATTCATCTTGTCGTAGTTTTTTGTTCCAAACTCTTTTAAAAATATTTTACGGCCGAGAGAATTGAGCTTTGCTATAAAAAACTCGCCATCAAGAGTATAGCCGCCTACATAGTAGTCGTTTTGTGGGGTTTTGATCACTGAGACCGCTTTGTTAAACGGGGCTAGATGGGCGTTGATATCAAGTGTTATCTTTGCATTTTTATCTGTTCTTACAAGCTCCATCTGTGTTCCGAATGCAGCATCGTTTAAAGGATCATTTAATTTCTTTTTGGGATCTATAGTTTTATAATCATTGATAAAACCGACAGCACTTATCTGGTCGTCATTATCTTGAACTATCCCATAAAGGTTACTGTCAAATTTTTTTTTGATGATCAATTCATAATTATTTTCGACGGCATTGAGCCAGATCGATAAAAAGCATAGAAGTAGGATATATCTCATATTAAATCTTTTTAGATTTAAGTAGCAAATAGTATTCCTTATTTTTTAGGGTTGCCTGTATGTTCCGTAATCTTTTAAAAGAGCCATAATATCTCTATTTTGCTGTTGTGTCGCTATCTGTAAAGCCGATTGTCCTCCCTTAGTTACAATGGTCGCGTTACAGCCTGCATCAAGGAGTTCTTTTACTATATGATAATGAGAATAATAGGCAGCGAATATCAGTGCGCTCCATCCGAAATCATCTACCATATCTATATTTGCATAATTCTCTATCATTCTCTTTAAAAAATATCTATTGCCTACGGATGCCGCAAGCATTAACGGCGTTCTTCCGTTTGTATCTTTTTTGTTGAGATTCGTACCGAGCTGGATTAAAATCTCAAAATGATCTCTTATAACGGCAGACTCTTTTTGTGTACAGCAATGCATTAACGGAGTCCAATTCAATTTGTTTATACTAAGATCAACAGATGCCCCTTTTGCGATTAGTTTCGTTTGTATCAGTCTGAATTTTTCTGCATGTTCTTTATAGGCATGGATGGCAAAATGACAAAGTGTCAAAGATGTGTTCACACCCTCGGCAACATTTACATTAGCACCTATATCGATTAAAAAATTGGCTATATCGTCAAAACCATATCTCAAACAGAGCAAAAGCGGAGATTCTGAGTGTCTGTTCTTTACATCCAGACTTGCACCTTTATTGCATAAAAACTCTATTACATGTAGAGGAGCGGAGTTTAAAATAGCATAAATAAGAGGGGAGTTTAGGTTGACATCTTTTTCATCGATGTTCAGCCCTTTGTTGTATAGGTAGTTAATGAGCTTGATATCACCGGTGAGGACAGCTGCATGTAAATATGTTTGTCCGATACTGTTTTTTTCAAATAGAAGCGCTCTATTTTTAAGGTTTCTAGAGAGGTCGTAGAGTTTTGCATTTTTGATACATGTAGCTATATCTGTGCTAAAAAGAGGTATCTCTTTTGTTGTTTGAAGTAGTTTGATGCTTCTTGAGTCTTTGTAGTTTTTGGCATATTCGATCGCCCCAAGACCTTTATCGTCTTGCTGGTCTTTATCTGCACCATATTTTATAAGCAGATACATTACCTCATATAAACATAAATTTACAGCAAAATGAAGGGCAGTTCTTTGATTCTTGTCCGTGATATTGATATTTGCGCCGTTTTCTAAAAGGAGGTTGATACAATCGACTCTGTTATGAATGGTCGCGTATATGAGTGCAGGTATATGATGTGAGCTTTTTAAATCGACGTCGTAGCCGTTATATATCATGTATTGGATCTTTTTGACATCGTTTTGCTCGATCGCTTTATAGATCTTCTTCTCAGGGTGCTCTATAATGTTTGTTTCATAATCGTGATGTAATGATGTCTTTAAAATCATAGCACTTTGAAGTCTTTGCATAAACGGCATAGAAAGCATCCCCTTTGTATAATAAAGCTATTTTATATACATAATCGGATTTTTTTGTTTTAAATAAAAAGATAGGTGAGTTAAGAAAGTGTTTTGTAAGGTTTGCGAGTGTTTAAAACACTCGCAGTCTCTACTTAACGTAGATTTTCAAATGGTGCAGTTACAACTGCTTTACGAGTTACAGTATATGGTACTAATGCAGCTGCACGAGCACGTTTGATAACTGTAGATATCATATCTTGGTGACGTTTACAGTTACCTGTAAGACGACGAGGCATAATTTTGTAACGCTCTGAAAGAGAGAAACGTAAAGATGCAACATCTTTGTAGTCCATGAAGTCTATTTTTGCTTCACAATATTTACAAAATCTTTTTTTGTATTTTCTTTTTTCTGCCATAGGTTTTTCCTTATATTATTTTCTAGAACGGAATTTCATCTTCATCGATGTCAATTACTGGAATATTCGGCTCAGGCATAACTTTTCTCGGTTGTTGTGCAGACGGCTGTTGGCGCGCCGGTTCAGCATATTTTTGCTGAGGAGCGCTGTATGATTGATTCGGTTGAGAATAGTTTTGAGGCTGTGTATAATCCTGATCTATATCAGTAGGATAAGCAGCTCCACCGCTATTATCGCCTTTTGAATCAAGCATCTGCATAGTTTCAACAGTTACAGAATGCTTTGAGCGTTTTTGTCCATTTTGATCTACCCATTGTTCAAATGTCAATCTTCCTTCGACAAGTATCTTACTACCCTTACGAAGATATTGGTTGGCGACTTCGGCACTGCGTCCAAAGAAAGTGATATCAACAAAACAGACTTCCTCTTTTTTTTCTCCGTTTGTAGAGAATTTACGAGATGTAGCCATAGCAGTTTTTGCTATACCCATTCCTGCTTGTGAATATCTTAGTTCGATGTCACGAGTTAAGTTTCCTACCAATATGATCTTATTAAACATGGAGATCTCCTCTTAAATTTACGCGTCAGCTTCTTCTGTTGCTTCTTCAGTAGCAACTACCTCTTTAGCCGGAGCTTTTTTAGGGTTGTTTACTTTGTCAACTAGTTGATTCCAAGCTGTTACTTCACGTTTTGTATCATATTTGATAGTAACGAAACGTAAAAGTTCTTCGTTGATTCTAAAACGTCTTTCAATCTCGCTGATTGTAGATGGTTCACCTGTGTAATAGATTACGTAAAAATATCCACGCTCGTTTTTAGCGATTGGGTATGCAAGTTTACGGATTCCCATTGCGTCACGTGCAGCTATTTCACCGCCGTTTGATGTGATCACTTCTTCAACAGCAGCGATGCTGTTTTTGATCTCTTCTTCTGTTAATGTTGGTTTTACGATTACTAGGTTTTCGTAATGTCTCATAGAGTATAGTCTCCCCTTGGAATATAGGCCTAAATTTAGGCTTTTGTTTCCCTTTCGGATATCAATACATTACAACGTTTGTGTAATACAAAGAGAAAGGAACGCGTGATTATACAAAAATTTTACTTAATTCTGCTTTTACTCAAAATCGTAAAAAAGTGGATGGCAAAATGTCATAATAAGTCTTTTCTTAGTTCAATTTTGGTCTAATGCTATTATGAAAAAGAAAAAAAATACAAAAAGCAATATTACGACAGACAGATTATTAAAGATTATAGTTTGGTTTTTATTGATTATATTGGGATTGATCGCATCTATCGGAGCAGGGTATTACCTCGGTTATGAAGATGGGCTGAAATACGGCAGTATCAGTGTCGTTAAACCGAAAGAAAAACCGCTCAAAGAGATAGCAAAAGTCGAAAAGAGCGTAATTCCCTCTGCAAAAGAGGAAGATATCAAAGAGAGGCTGAAGAGTGTCTTGCAAGAGGAGCAAAACAGATATGCACAAGAGGGAGCTTCTCATGAGTATGAAGAGAGTCCGGAGCAGCTTGAACAGCCACCTGAAAAGTTGGGACATCCGCCTGTAGTCAAAGTGGTCAAACAAGAAAAAGTGAGACCGAAACTCGCGATCATCATAGACGATGTCTCTTTTGCAAGAGATGTGAGAGAGATAAAAAGTTTAAACCTGAATGTGACGATGTCTTTTTTACCGCCAAATGCGATACATCCGGATTCTGCTGTTTTAGCCTCCAAAGAGCCGTTTTATATGGTCCACTTGCCTATGGAAGCTATGAATTTTCAAGCAAAAGAACCTATAACGCTCAATGTAAAAGATTCGCAACAGGTCATAATGAGCAGAGTCGATAAAATCGTATCTCTGTTTCCGAGAGTCAAATATATAAATAATCATACAGGCAGTAAGTTTACTTCCAACGAAGTGGCTATGAACAGGCTTATCTTTGCTTTGAACAAATACAAGATCGAGTTTGTGGACAGCAGGACTATAGCTGAGACAAAAGTACCAAAAGTGATGAAGGCTTACGGCGAGAGATATATAGCAAGAGATGTCTTTTTAGATCATAAGATGGAAGTCGAGTATGTCAAACAGCAGATAAAAGAAGCTGTGAAAATCGCAAAAATCAAAGGTTATGCAGTGGCAATAGGTCATCCGCATGAAAATACTTTAGAGGCGTTGCGAGAATCAAAAGATATACTTTCTCAAGTCGATCTTGTGAAGATAAATAAAATATAGAGTGCGCGTATTGCAGATCGCAACTCTTCTTTTATAAAATCTGTTCGGTGACCTATCGGAGTGATACTGACGAAATATGTCAATCCGTCATAAAAAAATAGATATAAAAATGAAAATGCTATATTTGTAGATCAAATAAGGATTTTTATGAATATTCTTGATTTTCATATTCACGAGTTAGACAGCATGAAAAGTTATCCTCAGATGCTTTACTATAAAGGCAAGCGCGATCTGTTGAGTAGACGAAAAATCTCGATCATTGGCAGTCGAAGGCCAAATCAATATGTGCAGTCTATAACGTATAAGATTGCAAACGAGTTATCTAAACTCGGTGTTGTCGTAGTCAGCGGCGGGGCGATGGGAGTCGATGCGATCGCTCATAAAGGAGCCGGCAGTGAGAATACTATTGCGGTATTGCCATGCGGGATCGATCTGCGGTATCCGGCGATCAACAGATCATTATTGGAAAGTATTGAGCAAAAAGGTCTGAGTATGAGTCAGTTTGAGCCTGCCTTTCAAGCTACAAACTGGAGTTTTGTCGTTAGAAACGAGTTGGTAGTCTCTTTGGGAGAGGTGCTTATCGTTACTCAGGCAGACTTAAACAGCGGAAGCATGAGAAGTGTAGAGTTTGCTTTAGAGATGGGTAAAGAGATATATGTCCTGCCTCACAGACTCGGTGAGAGCGAAGGCACAAACGGGCTTTTAGAAAAGGGTCTTGCAAAAGTCATATACGATATAGATGCATTTGTGACTGAATTTGCAGATGTAAAACGACATGATGTCTTACAAGACGAGTTTTTAGAGTTTTGCAAAACCGATCCGTTTTATGATGAGGCAATGCTCAAATATAAAGACAGAGTCTTTGAAGCCGAACTTGAGGGTCAGATACGTGTGCAAAACGGAAAAATATATTTGACCTAGAGAATGAGCATAGCATCGCCGTAAGAGTAGAAACGATAATTGTTCTTTATGGCTTCTTCATAAAGAGACAAGGCTTTTTCTACACCCACAAATGAAGCTACCAGCATCAACAGCGTTGATTTTGGCAGGTGAAAGTTGGTTAAGAGATGGTTCACACGTTGGGGCGGATTGTTTGGATGTAAGAACAGATTTGCTTCGCCTTTTATTTTTTCCCGTGCTGTATATAATACTCTACCGTTCTTGTGGATGTCGTGCCTACACAGAGTATCGGAGTTTTTGAGTCCAATATCTCCAACGCAGTGTTTGAGATATCATAATACTCACTATGCATCGGATGTTTGAGTATCTCCTCTTCCTCTACAGGCTTAAATGTTCCCGCACCTACATGTAGCGTTACATAGGCGTGTTGGAAATTTTTGCAGATTCTGTAATGCTGCTCTTTTGTAAAGTGAAGCGATGCGGTCGGAGCGGCGACGGCTCCCTCATACTGGGCAAATACGCTTTGATAGTCTTTTTCATCCTCTTGTGCATCATCTCTTTGCATGTAAGGGGGAAGCGGGATATGACCTATCTTGTCGATGAGGGGAAGCAGCTCTTCAAAACGCAATATCTTTTCATTTTGGTAAAAAAGAACATCACGGGAACCGTCATCATGGAGTTTGATCACTTTTGCATAAAGGCCATCATCAAAATGGACTTTTGTCTCTTCTTTTACTTTTCCTCTGATATATACGTTTATCTCAGTTGCGTTCAGAGGTCTGTTGATGAGGAGTTCGATCTTGCCGCCGCTCTCTTTTTTACCGTACAGACGCGCTTTTATGACTTTTGTATCGTTAAATATCAAAGCGGTGTCTTTTGGGATGAAGTTCTCAAGTTCATAAAAATATGTATGACTCAGCGTGTCTGAAGCTCTGTCGTAGACTAGTAGTTTTGCAGTGTCTCTTGGTTCTGCGGGGTGCGTGGCAATAAGCTCACTCGGGAGCTTAAAGTCATAGCTTGAAGTAAGATAAGGATCGAGGCTATTCACTCGTTTTTTCATCCTTGATCTCATCTTCATCGTCTTCATCTTCATCTTCATCTTCATCTTCATCCTCTTTTGGAGCAGGATTTACAAATTTTACGATTATGATAGATAGACCGTAAAGCATTATAAGCGGGATAGCCATTAACATCTGCGTTAAGACGTCAGGCGGTGTTAAAAGTGCCGCGATGATAAAGATAAGCACGATCGCATATTTGAAAAATGAGATAAGTGTTCTATCCGTGATCATGCCAAGAAGTGCTAAAAAGTATGCAAAGACAGGAAGTTCAAAAGCGATTCCAAAACCAAACATGATCTTTGTGAAAAATCCTATATAATCCTCTATATTGATAAGCGGAGTAAATTTAAAACTACCAAATGTAATAAGAAAATCAAAACCAAAAGGTGTGACCACGTAGTACGCAAAAGCAACACCGATAGCAAACATAGTAGTCCCGCCGAATACGAAAGGAAGAAGCATCTTCTTTTCATTATCATACAGTCCCGGTGCGACAAAAAGCCATATTTGAGAAAGTATGATAGGAAGCGCTCCTAAAATTGCAGCAAAGAAAGCGACTCTCATCGCGACAAAGAATGCTCCTCCGACTTGACTGGTCGTTACCATACCGTTTGCTGCAAGGACTGAGACTTTACCAACGTCGATGAGTGCCTGATTTAGAGGTGCTACCATCCATGTAAGAAGCGGCTCATGAAAATAAAACATGATCATAAACATAACAAAAAGAGAGATCGCCGATATGGTCAGTCTCTTTCTCAAATCGGCAAGATGCGGTTTTAAATCTTCAAACATTAATTATTCTCTTCTGTTGGTGTTTTTTCTTTTTTCTTGAAAGTGACTTCTTCTACGGTTTTGGAAGTGTCTTGAGTAGCTTTTGGAACAGACTTTTCTACTGTAGCGTCATAGAGGTCCTGTTTGATATTATTGATCGGGTTGATACTTTTTATCTCATTGCTGGCTTTTGCCAGTTCGTTTTTATATGCAAGAGCCTCATCTTTGATATCCGCTAAATGAAGTTCCTCTTCGATCGAATCTTTTGCGGTTGCTATGACCTTTTTAACTTTTTTTATTGTTCTTGCAATCTCTACCATGGCTTGAGGAAGCTTATCTGGCCCTAAAAATATTATTGCTACAACGGCGATAAGTAGTAATTCAGTGAAACCCATACCAAACATTTATTGTTCCCTATAAAAAAATTTTTCTGATTTTATCCCAAATATTATTTGAAACCACTTATAGATACTTCGGTAATGGTCGGCAAAAGGATGTCGATATTTTATCAGTTTAAGATAAATAGAGCTATCTCATCGCTGAGTAAATAATCTCTATTATAAAAGACAGACTCGTTTTTTAGAAGTTTTTTTTCACTTACAAGCAGGTTTGCTCTTTGTAATTCATCGTGAGAGAAAATCTTCTCATCCACCCCGACGATGCTTCTAAGCCCCAAAAACAGTTTTTCTGCTTTTTGTTCATCTGCGCTTAGATTTTCCTCTCTTACATGTAAAGGGTTTTGTATGTAAAATTCTATGTCCGTCGAAGGATAGTACCTCACTCCATCTTTACATCCCACGGCTCCGCTTCCAGCACCGATGTAGTTCTTATACTGCCAGTATCCGAGGTTGTGTCTGCTTTTGTAGGTTCCGAAGTTTGATATCTCATATTGGGAAAACCCATGTTTTTTGATTGTCTCAAAGACAAAGTTTGTCAAAGAAAGCTTTTCACGTGCGACATCGGGAGTCTTTTCAAAAGGCGTACCCTCTTCGATGGTAAGTGCATAAGCACTGATGTGGTTGATAGGTAATGAAAATGCCTGTTTGAAGTCCTCTTGCAGAAGCTCTTTGGTATCTAGCATCGTTGCGTAGATGATATCTATGGAGATGTTTTGTATCCCTACATGTGAGGCATCGGTAACAGCACGGATGGCATCATCTCTATTGTGCGCGCGGTTTAAAAACTTGAGTTTTTTATTGTCAAAACTTTGCACTCCGAAACTGATACGGTTGATACCCAGAGCTTTCATCCCCTCTATCCAAGAGCGCGAGGCACTGTTTGGATTGGCTTCTGTGGTTATCTCCGCATCATCTTGGAGATAAGGGCTTATGAGGTCAAAAATCTTTTCATAGAGCTTCGCAGGAACAGTCGATGGAGTCCCCCCGCCGATGAAAACAGTTTCGATCTCTTTTTCTTTTACGTCAAACTTTTTGAGTTCATGGGCAAGCTGCAGATGCAAGGATCGCATATATTTCTCTTTGAGATGGAACTTGTCCACATAAGAGTTAAAAGAGCAGTATGAACATTTGGAATCGCAAAATGGGATGTGTATATAAAGTAGCATCCGAAATTATAACGCAATGTGTCAAGAAAGTGTCAAGAAACTGTGCAGGCCATCTTGATTGTTTTGCGTGATAATTTTGATTGTAAAGATAATTTCAGGAGTAGAGTATGAAAAAAGTTTTAACAGTTTTATGGTTATCAGCAACACTGGGTCTTGCAGCTCCGATCGAGGGATATATGCAGACTCTAGCGGATGAGGCAAAAAAAACGGATGCATCGTTTAGCGGTTTTGATGCAAAAAGGGGAGAAAAGCTGTTTTTCTCCGAACATGTAGGCAAAAAAGGCAAAAAGATCTCTTGTGCCAGCTGTCATACGAATGACCTGAACAAAGCCGGAGAAAACGTGTTTACGGCAAAAGTGATCGACCCTCTTTCACCAAAGGCCAATAAAGAGAGACTGAGCGATGTCAAAAATGTAAAAAAATGGTTGAGACGTAATTTTAACGACGTCTATAACAGAGAAGGGACAGCTCTTGAAAAAGGTGATGTCCTAACATTTATACGAAATTATTAAAAAGGAAAAAAAGATGAAAAAGTATTTGATAATGGCAGTAAGTGCTGCAACACTCATCGGCGGAGTAGCACTTTTTGCGGACGATGAAAGATATGAAAGAAAAGTGTATGCAAAAAGTGAAAAAGCAGTTCAGCCGGATATGCCAAAGAAGAAGTTAAACGAGTTTGAAACTCTTTATCAAAAAGAGTGCGGCTCTTGTCACATGGCATATCAGCCGGAGTTCTTGCCAAAACGCTCATGGAGCAAAATGATGGATACACTTGATAACCATTTTGAGACCGATGCAACGCTTGATGTAAATGACCATAAGACAATTTTGACATATCTGACAAGCAATGCAGGGGATTCTAAATATACCACGAAGCATTTTTCAAAGATGTCAAACAGTGTGCCAAGAGATGAAGCACCGCTGAGAATCAGCCAGACGCCGTACTTTATGAAAGAGCATAGAGGCATACCAAAACGTCTTATCGAACAAAAAGAGGTCAAAAGCATTGCAAACTGTGCTGCATGTCATACGACAGCGAATCAGGGGATTTACTCTGAAAGAGCTATAAATATTCCAAACTACGGAAGATGGGACGACTAAGGAGTCTAAATGAAGGCATATATCTGGAGCGTTCCTACGCGCGTGTTTCATATGATGTTCGCTGGTTTTATAGTGGCAGCATTTTTGAGCGGAGATGAGGACAATCTTTTAAATATCCATGCAAGTCTGGGCTACGTGGTAGGCGTGCTTGTCATATACAGAATTATCTGGGGATTTATCGGACCGAAATATTCAAGATTTTCCGATTTTCCTTTGAGGATTCAAGAGCTAAAAGAGTTTGTCTTTAACATCTTCGATCATAAAAAATATGCGGGACACAATCCTGCTGCCTCTTTTGTGATGATAAGTATGATTGGTGTTGTGTTTTTAACGGTAGTTACAGGAATACTTGCATACGGCATCCAAGAGGGACGAGGGATACTCGGCTTTTTGAACTCTCCTTACTTTAAAGAGATGAAACTTTTTAAAGAGATACATGAGTTTTTTTCGACACTGTTGATGATACTCATAGCCGCACATCTAGGCGGAGTGGCATTTGACAGACTCATAGACAAAAAGACCGATACTTTGGGTTCTATCGTAAACGGGCACAAAAACATAGATGCACCGAGTGTAACGTTGAACTGGTTTCAAAAACTGTTTTCACTTTTTGCCCTCGGTTTGGCGGCAGGGGTGCTTTTTTATTCGCTTTTTTTTAACTCTGTTCTGACAAAGAGTCAGTACAGCGCAATCTCTTATGCTAAAGAGCATCCCGCTTTCGTAGCGGAATGCGGCTCTTGCCATACTCTGTATCCGCCGCACCTGTTATCTCGTGAGTCATGGAGCAAAGTGATGGATGATTTACAAAACCATTTTGGCGACGATGCTTCACTAGATGATAAGACAAGGCTGTCCATAAAAGAATATCTGCTGAGTAATTCGGCTGAAAGCTCCACAAAAGAGAGCGCGTTTTATATTCTAAAATCGATGCAGGAGAATAAAGATATAATAGCCATAACACAGACACCCTATTGGAAAAAGAGACATGAGAGCATAGATAAAAATATATTTAGCTCAAATGAGATAAAATCTAAAGCAAACTGTAAAGCCTGTCACAAAAATATAGAGAGCGGGCTTATTGAAGATACGGATATAAAGATACCTCGGATAAAAGAGACGATATGAAGATAGTTTTAGCTTTTTTACTTCTTTTTTCTTTTGCGTTTGGCAAAGAGAAACATCAGCATGAAGAGCATGAATTTCATATGCCAAGAGACCTTGGATATCTGCATCTCGATCATGAACAACAGGAAAAAATATCTCAGATCCTTTCAAAAAACAGCAAAAAGCTCCAAGAGCTTCATGAGCAAAAAGAACTCACGCAGATGAAGATAAAACGCCTGTTTTTAGACGATGATTTTGATAAAGAGGGATATACAAAACTCTTGATGGAGTTAAAGAGCGAGTCGATAAATATAGAGGCAGATATGTTTAAAAATATTCACGACGTCTTGACTCCAAAGCAAAGAGAACTCTTTTTATACTATATCAGGGAGTGGGAAGTTGAGTAAAAAGATTCTTCTCATCGAAGATGAAACACAGATGCAGGAACTCATCGTCAATTATCTGGTGAACTACGGTTATGAGGTCACGCCATATATCAATCCCAAAGATGCCATAGAGGATTTTAAAAAGAACAAAGAGCGATACGACATAGTCATCTTGGATCTGATGCTTCCCGAGATGGACGGTTTTGACGTATGCAAAACACTCAAACAATACGGCGATATACCCATTATCATCTCTTCTGCCAGAGGCGATATCGGAAACAAGATACACGGTTTTGAGATCGGTGCGGACGATTATCTTGCAAAGCCCTATGAGCCAAGAGAACTCGTACTGCGCATAGAAGCGGTGCTTAAACGCGCGCAAAAAAGCGACAGATTGAAAATATCCGATTTTACCGTCGATGAATCCAGTCATGAAGTATTGCTGCAAGAGTATCCCATAGAGTTGACAAAAGTGGAGTTTGAGATCTTTGTCCATCTCTTAAAAAATCACAATAAAGTAGTCTCAAGAGAGCAGCTTGTCAATGCGACTTCCCTTCATGAAGACACAAAGAACAGGACTATTGATATGCACATCAGCAATATCCGTCAAAAGATAGGCG
The DNA here is from genome assembly GCA_018824305.1 of bacterium. Classification (GTDB taxonomy): domain Bacteria; phylum Campylobacterota; class Campylobacteria; order Campylobacterales; family Sulfurimonadaceae; genus Hydrocurvibacter. Next base: position 77,149 of record JAHJGM010000026.1, on the reverse strand, counting down.
ATGATTCCAAAGAGGCAAAATATATTAAATCTGTTTGGGGCATAGGATATAAATTTATAGGATAGATGATGTCTATACAAAAAAAGATAACCATACTCTTTCTTAGCAGTCTTGTGACTATGAGCCTCATCGGATACTGGGTCGAAAAGACGAGCCTTCAAAAAGCCGAGATCATTCAGCAAAATAGCTATAGAACAAGTGCAAAAGAGTTGTTTTCATCTCTCATTAACAGACAGATCCGGCAACTAGAGAACAAGATATCCGAACTGGGGCTTAGTAGGGTCGATGATACAAACATAGTGAAAAATGCACAAATCATTTTTGAACAGCCTCATACGTTCGGTGCTTTGAAAATATTAAAACACTCCGATAAATACTATCTTTACATGAAATATCTCAATTTTGAACTGCTTTTATACGATGATGCTCAAGAAGAAAATATAAATGAGCGTTATGTGACAAATGCACTTGTGTTTTTAGATGTGATTTTGATGCTTGTCATCTATCTGGTTATCCTAAAAATCCTTTCTCCTTTGAGATATATAAGTCAAAAGATGAAACAGTTTTCCAAAGGCGATCTGTCGGTTCGCGCCGTTGTCAGTACAAAAGACGAGATAGGCGACGTCTCATATAACTTTAACGAGATGGCATCCAAACTCCAAGAAGCGTTACATGTAAGAGAGGAACTCTTAAGAGACGTGGGACATGAACTGAGAACGCCCATCGCAAAGGGAAAATTTGCACTGGAGGGAATATTTGACTCAAAAGAAAAGGAGATATTAAAAGGAGTTCTCAATGAGTTGGACAATCTCACAAGCGAAATACTTCAGATGCAGCTTTTAAACAAAGAGGATCTGTTTGAGTATACAAGATTTAAGGCACAGACCCTTATTGCTGAAGCTCTGTCAAAACTTTACATCGAAAACGAGGAAGAGATACAAGTCGAGATAGAAGATTTCGAGATATACGGCGATTTGCATTATCTTACCACTGCGCTGAAAAATCTTATAGACAACGCATTGAAATATTCGACATCAAAACCGGTAGTCATAGAGGCAAAAGAAAAAGCAATATCGGTTATAAGCAGCGGCGAGAGATTGGAAAACGAGTTCAAATACTATACTCAGGCTTTTACGCAAAAAAACAGGGTGCAAAACGGGTTTGGACTGGGTCTGAATATCGTAAGCAAAATAGTGATAAAGCACGGTTTTAAGTTGGAATATCATCATAAAGATGAAAAAAATATATTTACGATCATTTTTGTTGTCTAGAGTTATATTAATTTAATTACTTTTTTACTATAATCGCGTTATTAACTTTAGGATTTTTTATGACAAACACAAAACCGTATCGTCCAAACGTTTCAGCTATAATCTTATCAAGTGCATATCCTGATAAAAAAGAGATATTTATAGCAGAGCGTTCCGATCTTTTGGGTGTTTGGCAGTTTCCTCAAGGCGGGATCGACAAGGGAGAATCTGCAGAAGATGCCCTTTATCGCGAGCTGAAAGAGGAGATAGGTACAAATGATATAAAGATAATTGCCGAGTACCCTGAATGGATATCTTACGATTTTCCAAAACATATCATGGAAAAGATGAAACCTTTTCATGGTCAGACACAAAGATACTATCTTGTGAGACTCAAGAAAAAAGCAGTTGTCAATCTAGATACAAAGCATCCGGAGTTCGTGAAATACAAGTATGTTTCGCTTGATGAGGTGATGAACATCACGGCGGAGTTTAAAAAACCTGTTTACAATAAGGTGATTGAATATTTTAAATCAGAGGGTTATTTATAATGTTAATTGTACAAAAGTTTGGTGGCACAAGCGTTGGAGATCTAGATAGAATCCAAAATGTTGCAAACCGTGTAAGCAAGAGTGTAAAAGAGGGTCACAAAGTCGTAGTCGTAGTATCGGCTATGAGCGGTGAGACAAATAAGCTTTTGGGGTATGCTGAACATTTTAGTAATAATCCGTCAAGAAATGAAGTGGATATGTTACTGAGTTCGGGCGAGCGAGTCACGGCGGCACTTCTTTCGATCGCTTTAAACGAGATGGGCTTGCCTTCGGTCTCTATGACGGGACGTGCAGCAGGGATCGTGACAGATGCAGTCCACACGAAAGCAAGAATCGAGAAGATCGATCCGACAAGAATGCATAATGAGCTCAATGCAGGAAAGATCGTAGTCGTCGCAGGTTTTCAGGGTGTAGATGAAAACGGAAACGTGACAACACTCGGACGCGGCGGAAGCGATCTTTCGGCTGTGGCTATCGCAGGAGCACTTGAAGCCGATCTTTGTGAGATATACACAGATGTCAGCGGCATCTATACGACAGACCCGCGCATCGAGCCAAAAGCGAAGAAGCTTGACCGTATCTCGTATGATGAGATGCTAGAACTTGCAAGTCTTGGTGCTAAAGTACTACAGAACCGTTCTGTAGAGTTGGCGAAAAAGTTGAATGTAAATCTTGTGACTCGCACAAGTTTTACGGACGAAGAGGGAACATTAATTACTAAGGAAGAAAATATTATGGAAAAACCACTAGTCAGCGGTATTGCATTAGATAAAAATCAATCACGTATCTCTTTGATCGGAGTAAAAGACCGTCCGGGAATAGCTTCGGATATATTTACAAAATTGGCTAAAAACAATGTGAATATAGATATGATCATCCAAACTTTAGGTCATGACGGGATGACAAATCTTGATTTTACCGTGCCTAAGAATGAGATCATGGATGCAAAATCTGTAATGGATACATTTTTGGAAGCTCATGAAGTCCAAGATGTCTCTTATGATGACTCTATCTGTAAGGTCTCGATAGTCGGTGTAGGTATGAAATCTCATACGGGCGTTGCCGCAAAAGCATTTTCGACTATGGCTGAAGAAAACATCAATATTCTTATGATCTCTACTTCTGAGATCAAAGTTTCTATGGTGATCAGTGAAAAATACGCAGAACTTGCAGTACGTTCACTTCATAACGCATACTCTTTGGATAAATAAGCACCGTGCAAGATTTTGAGAAATGGACTTTAGACACCATCCGCAGCGATGGTGCAAGTTTGAGTTGGCTTGAAGAACACAGGTTTGAATGGACGACAGTAGTAGAACTTGCCGTTTCTCAGATCATGGAGGGCAAGACCATCGTCCTTATCACTGACAGAGAAAGAAAGTGGTTTGAAAAATATATTCTTACCTCTTTGAACAAACTCAATACAGACCGCCCGATCATCCCAATTGTCAGTATTGACAGCCTGTATTGTCATTATGAGGATATTTCGGGTGCCAAGATGATCGATATGATCGACGATATGCTCAGTATGTCTTATAAAGAGGATTACTTTTTTTGGTACATCGGAAAAGGGGAAGATAAAAGAGTCGATATTGCAAAACGTAAAGACACGAGTTTTTTATGGATATTTGACGAAGATTTTCACAACTCGTTTACGATGAAGTCTTATGATTCCCTGCTTGATATAAAACTCCTGCAGCTTTTTAATATTTTCAATCTCTCTTTAAGTGCCGTACTTTTTGGAGAAGTTGAAGTTGAATGATCTTGGTTCGCATATTATCATCAATCAAGAGGTCGAAGAGACTCTTGTAGCCCTCTCTCAAGAGCTTAAAAGTTCAAGAGTCATAACCTTTGTCGAAGAGGATTTTAAAGTCGAACATGCCAAGGCGGTCGTTGCCGAAGCCTACATCAGTGAAGAAAATCTAAAATACATTATCATTGCTACAAAAAATTTTAACTCGATCTCTCAAAATGCATTACTCAAGATCTTTGAAGAACCTCCTAGAAATATCGTCTTTATCATCATTGTCCCCTCAAAATCTATCCTGTTGCCGACCATACGTTCTCGTATGCCGATACTGAAAAATGCACATCATCAAAAGATCAAAGAGATAGATTTTGATTTTTCAAAGATAGACAATGCTATGATATTTGCGTTTTTAAAAGAGTATGACAGAGTCAAAAGAAATGAAGCAAAAGAGATACTTGAAGCGCTTTTTTACAGAGCGACGGTAATTGATCAATTGATCTTGACCAAGTATCAGCTTGAGTGTTTTGACAAAGCATACAGACTGATAGAACTCAATTCAAGAGTCCAAAGCGTATTCGCTTTGGTATTGATGAGTTTCATAGGCGGTGGCAAAGATGTGGATTGAAAGAGTTTCAAACGATATAGACTATAAAAGAGTTCTAGAAGAGATCGGAGTCGATGGAGGCGGTGTAAACATCCTTGCTTCAAAGATGAGACATCATCTTTTTTATATCAAAGACCTACATGTTGGTGCTGCAAATATATTAAAACAGGACGCTCTCTCCATCGGTGCGGATCTGGCAGTCCCAAAAGGAACCGTCGTCGCAAAACAGGATAAAGTGGACGCCATTCTTATCGTAACGCAAAAACAGCTTGTCGAACTTAGCAAAAAAGAGCTGGCTCAGCCTTTTGGTCTCAAAGAGCTGGCACATCAGTTAAAACTTTTTTCAAGATCCGTCATGCCAAAAAAAGTCGATATCATGGGTATCGTCAATGCCAATGAGGATAGTTTCTTTGAGGGAAGCAGATTTAAAAATTCCCAGGCAGTAGGGAAAATCTACGAGATGCTGGAGCAGGGTGCCTCTATTATAGATATAGGCGGTGTCTCATCCCGTCCGGGCAGTGCGGTTGTGAGTGCCCAGGATGAGTTAGAGCGCATCAAACCGATCGTCGATGCATTATATGAAGAGAAGATCTATGAAAAAACTCTTCTCAGCATCGACAGTTATGAGTCTAGCGTTATCTCTTATGTACTGGAGCGCGGATTTAAGATTGTTAACGATATCACAGGACTTGCCGATGATGAGGTGTGCAGACTTTGTGCATCGTATGGTGCGACTGCTGTTATTATGCATATGAAGGGTACGCCTCAAGATATGCAAAAAGACCCTGTGTATGATAACGTCGTGTTACATGTAGAGGATTTTTTTAAAGAGAGGATAGCTAAAGCAAAAGATTTCGGTATCAAAGATATTGTACTTGATGTGGGGATCGGCTTTGGCAAGAGGCTGTCTCACAATCTGGAACTCATAAAAAATCTGGAACATTTTCTTTATCTGGGGTATCCCCTTTTAGTGGGAGCCAGCAGAAAGTCGATGATAAACGAGATAAGCAAATCCGAGACAAAAGACAGACTCGCAGGTACGCTTGCCCTGCATCTAAGGGCGATCGATAACGGAGCTTCCATCATAAGAGCGCACGATGTATACGAGCATGTACAAGCTCTACATGTAAGAGATGCTTTTTATAAGTAGTTTTTTTTTATCAATCTCTGTCAAAAGCGGATTGAGGTAATGCGTTTATACGTCTTTCAAGCTTTTCTATGTGCTTTAAAAGTTCATCGGATATATCTTTGAGATTGCTGTAGTATCTTCTTGCGACATCCTGCTCTGCATCAGTCACTTTTTTCCTTAGATTGAACAGTTTTGAAAACAGTGTTTTGTTTGCGTCGCCGAAATAGATTTTAAAGATCTTGATATATTCATCATGCAGTTCTTCATGTTTTTTACCGATCTCGCCGATAGAATCCATACCCGGCATAAGAGCTATCTCCTGTCCTTCGCTGTAAAACCATTGTCCAAATGCACATTCCGTATAATCGACCGGAATAGCATCCTTTTCTACCGGAATATTTGAGATCAAAGCCTTGGCACGCTGAAGCCATTTTAGGTGAGCTTTTTTTGCATCTCTGAGATGTTCGAGTGCTTCGTTCTTGTCCATATCTAATTCCTGTGATAAGTATGTTTTAAAGTGTTATTGTACCTTATCGTATGATAACATATTTTAAAATATTATAGTTAGTTTATGGAGTTAAATTTATATGATTTTTTGCAGTTTGATAAGAGTGGAAAATAAAATAGCTTCTTTATCAATGTTGCTTGACTTGATCTTTAGTTCTGAGGATAGCAGAAGATCCAACATGTTTTTGTAAGCCGAAGGCTTGAATTTTAGTGAAAAAGTGGCTTTTTCCTTCAGGATGAACTGCGGCAGATTATACCCCAGTATTGCCATGGAATCAGGCGCACCGTTTACACGGATATAGATATTGAAAAGATAAAGCTGTGTCACGTATGCACTGAGTGCAGTGATGATGCGTACTTCATCTTCACCGCCCTCGAGTATCTTTTCCAGACTCTCTTTAAAATCATGTTTTAAGAGAACCTTGTCTATGAGCTGCTCGACGGTGACATGTGCCAAGCCGTATACAAGTTCATCTATATCTTTCGTCGTTATCTCTTTATCGAACAGTTTGAGTTTATCGAGTTCGGATGCAGCAAGAGAAAGATCGCTGTTTTGGACCTGTAGAAGGTGGTTGATGGTATATTTATCCATCTTAATGCCCGCACTTTGAGCCTCTTGGGCTATAAATGCTATGGCTTCGCCGTGAGTAGGATCAAAAAACCTTACGCTCATACCGCCGGACTTTGCACTAAATGACTTGTCGCAGGTCTTGTAGTCGCTTCCGTAATAAGCGTAGATAAATCTGTTTGTAGGATTTTTTTGGCACACCTCTACAAGTTTGTCAAGGTCTGCTTTTGGTACTTTTTTCTCTGATTTTATCAAAAGGACGTTAGCATCACCAAAAAGAGAACCTTGTGAAAGATGGGCATAAGCGGTTGAGAAATTATACTCATCATGGTAGAAAGTCAGTTTTGAAGCATCTTCCATATCTGAGAGCGCTTTTGCATATTTGTCTATAAAAAAATGGCTCTCACCAAACAGGATGACAGAATTTGCAAGAGAATCATTACTTATATGCTGGTCTAACTCTTTTTTATACATAAAACTACTTTGATATTTTTTGTACGACAGTGGTACTGATCTTCGTCGTCGCTATATCGACCTCTTCGATTATCACTTCCACATCATCAAAAAGCATGATCGGTACCTGAGACCTTACATGTAATGTCGCACCCGTGATCTCATCGGTGAGTTTTGCTATAAGGTGGGGGTCTGTGGCTTCGATGCGCGCTTTAAATTTTTTGCCTATGTTCTTTTGCGCCCAGCGGGCATATTTTCTGTCCATAAAACGAAACTCGACATCCGCACTCTCACGCTCTTTTTCACTGACGGCGATCGTGAGTGACTCGATGTTTCTAAGTACATACGAACCCTCTTCGGTGTCGTTTGCTTTTATCGCTTTGATGAGCCTGTGAACTATGAGGTCAGAGTAGCGGCGGATCGGTGAGGTAAAGTGCGTGTATTTTTCAAACCCGAGTCCAAAGTGACCGTGATTGTCGGGTGAATATCTTGCGCGGCGTTGGGCTTGGATGATAAGTGTGTCCACATCGGACTCGATGTTCATCTCTCTGGCCTTTTTCTGGATAAAACCGATCGTCTCTCTCATATTTTCCTGAGGTTCTACAAAGATGCCTATACCTGCGAGTTCATTGTAAAGTGACTGTATCTTCGTCTGGCTAGGCGGTTCATGGATCCTAAACACGCCTCTTTCATACATCGCAGCTGCCGCTTTGTTGGCAAGGAGCATACAGTCCTCTATGAGTGAATGTGAAGGGGTTTCCTCCGAGACAGTGGTAGAGATGATATTACCCTCGTTGTCTAGTTTCATCTCGATCTCATCAGACCTGAAATCAAACCCGACTTTGAGTCTTTTTTCCCTGAGTCTGTCAGTGATCTTGCGCAGAGGATTTATGTAGGCTAAGACCTCTTTTTCAGCGTCGTTTTTAGGCTTTAGTTTTCCTTCGAAGTATTCATCGATCTCTTCATAGTTGAATCTTCTTTTTGAATGGATGATCGTCTCATACACATCGCTGTGCGTCACTTCCAAAGTCTCTTTGTCCAAGTGGATCTCAAAAGCAAAACTCAGTCTGTCTACATGTGGCTGCAAGGAACATAGGGTCTCACTCAGCTGACGCGGCAGCATCGGGATCGAGCGGTGCGGCAGGTAGATAGAAAAACCTCTGTATATCGCTTCTGCATCTATTGGACCGAAGGGTTTGACATACTCGCTGACATCTGCGATAGCGACATAAAGGATGTAGTTTTTATCATCCCAGCAGATGGCATCATCGAAATCTTTTGCCGTAACGGGGTCGATGGTACAAAACGGCAGGTGGCGCAGATCTTTTCTTTCAGGATAAAAAGACGCATCGACCTCTTGGAACGATTTTGCCAGCTCTATCACTTCATCGCTAAAGGCGTCATGTTTATTGTACTGGGCTAAGACGATCTTCTCATCCACGAGCGGATCGTTCAGATTCCCCAAGACTTCCATAACGGTTGATGTGAGATTGTCTATTTTAAAGACGGTACCGGTCTCATAAGTGTTTAGCTCTTTTTCATCCATAATGACGCCTGCAGGATGAAGAGTCCTTATATCAAGAAGTGATTTACGGTTTTCTTTGTATGAGATAAATGCGACACTGTAAGTCTGTGCCCGTCCTACGACTTCAACGACCTTCGCACTCGGTGTGCCGCGTTTTGCAAGCAGTCTTTTGGCAATGACGAGATCGCCGTTTTTTGCATCTGCCAGATCACCGTCATCTATAAAAAGGTCTTTGACGTTCAATCCTATACTACTTAAGTAGGCTGTACCGTTTTGTGCCAGAGTGATCTCTCCCGCACGGTATTTGGAGTGAAACCTGTATTGAAGACCATCTTTTATAACGTAGCTTTTGTTGAGCCACTCATCTACGAAAGGGCGTTCCTGCGCGGCGATATCTTGGTCATAAAGACCAAGGGTGAGGCGTATGAGAAGAGATTTCAATTTTTATGCAAGTACAGTTTCAATAGCTTTTGTAAAGCTTTCCATATCTAGACCATATTTACTGACAAGCTGTTTAGCCTCTTCTATACTGGCTTCTGTAAGTACACCGTTTATCGGGACGGCAACACGTACTACATGTAGGCTCTGGGCAGCTTTTTTGATGTCATCACTTGCATTCTCCGGTTCAACACAATGGCGTATCGTCTCGATCAGTTTCTCCTCAAACTTCCAATGAGTAAAGATAGTCGCACTTACTTCCGGCGCATGGACACCTACGATCTCGATCTCGGCAGATTCGACATTGCCTATATTTTTAAGAGCATCTCTGAACTTTTCTTGTGCTTTTTCTTCGATGATGTATTGTGAGATCAATACTTTTCCGATCTCGACCAAAAATGCCGCAGGAGATAATGTGCCAAGCAGTTTAGGGTCTTTTCTTATGTACCACGATGTGACGATCGCATGTTGTTTGCTTGAGAGTTCTGCAAACTGCGCATTTGTGATACCGTAAGAAGAAAGATCCAGAGGAAAACTCTTTTTGACGATACTCGCAAGAGCAAACCCGCGAACAGTCCCCATACCAAATAGACCAACAGCCTGACTGATAGCATTTATCTCACGAGAGAATCCGTAAAGCGGAGAGTTTGCAGCTTTTAAGATGTCTGCCGTTAAAAGAGGGTCTTTTTCTAAGATCTTGACCATATCGTTAAATGTCGAGTTAGGATTTTGATATACAGCTTCTATTTTAATTGCAGACTCTGGAAGAGGCGGAAGTTGTCTTATCTGTTGAAGTAGTCTATCGTTCATATACTATCCTGATACATTTATTTTAATAGCATTATATTACAGCAAACGTAAAGTAAAATTAAAATTAAAACTAAATATGTTAAAATTTCATAAAAACAGAACTACTCTTACTCTATTTGTGTAATAAATTCGAGATAGTCGGTTATATAAAAGGAAATTATAAATGCAGACAAGCGCAATGTTAAATCAGTTGGGATATATGCCAAACGACACTTTAGTGGATCAATACAGACGTATCAAACAAAATACGGTCGGATATGAGAAAATAGAAAAGCATATAATGGATTTAAACGATGCACTAAAACCGATCGGCGGATATATCGCAATGTCAAACTCGAACGATTTTTTAAAGATCAAAGTAGAAGCGGCAAATGAAGCCTTGAGAGAGGAAGCTTTAGAAAAGATAGAACATTTTGCGACAAAATTCAAAGTGGAACTGAATAAAGTCGACGGAAAAGACACATTTTACATTATAGGTTTCGGCAAGGAACTGTAATTGAAAGAGCCGATGACACTGCAGGGGTATGATCTGCTCTTAGAAGAGTTCAAATATCTTCGAGAAGTGGAAAAACCTCGTGTCACACATGAAAAACAGGTTGCCGCTGCTCAGGGCGACAGAAGTGAAAATGCAGAGTATCACGCTGCAAAAGAGCAGCTCCGCCATATAGATAAAAGACTTTTTTATCTCAACTCCATGATAGAAAAAGCCGTCGTCATCGACCCCTCATCGCTAGATCACACCCGTGTGCATTTCGGTTCTACGGTCGAGCTGGAAAATCTGGCGGACAACAGCAGTGAGATATACACTATCTGCGGAGTATTGGAAGCCGAGCCCGAAAACGGACTTATCTCCGTACACTCTCCGCTGGCAAAACAGGTGATAGGAAAAGAGGAAGAAGACCAATTTTATATCCATCTTCCAAACGGTAAAAAAGAGTATGAGATCGTCAGTATCTCTTACATCCCCATTTTTGAACGCAAAAAGAATATCCGTACAAAAAAAGATTTTGGATTTCAGTAAAAACTCCATACCTTTAATTTAAAAATATTTTTGTTTCATAAAATTTTTACAACTCTTTAGATATAATCTGCCTTTAAAAACCAAAACTTTAGGAACCCTACGTGAGCCAACAACTTGAAAATATAGATACACTATTATCTCAACATAAGCTTTCTCAGCTAGATTACGCAAACATCAAAAAGATATTAAATCGTGAACCGAACCTGGTAGAACTGGGTATCTTCTCAGCTATGTGGAGCGAACACTGCAGTTATAAATCTTCTAAAAAATATTTAAGAGGTTTCCCTGTCAGCGCACCGTGGGTCATCCAAGGTCCGGGAGAAAATGCAGGTGTCATCGATATCGGCGGCGGATACGCGGCTGTCTTTAAGATGGAGTCACACAACCACCCGAGTTTCATCGAGCCTTATCAAGGTGCAGCGACTGGTGTGGGCGGTATCATGCGTGACGTCTTTACTATGGGTGCACGTCCTATAGCAAACCTGAACGCACTTCGTTTTGGAAATGTGCTTCGCGGCGATAAAGTCAGCGCACACCAACGTTTTTTGGTTCGTGGTGTAGTAGCTGGGATCGGTGGTTACGGTAACTGTATGGGTGTACCGACTATCGGCGGTGAGACGAGTTTTGACGACTGTTACAACGGCAACATCCTTGTTAACGCGTTTACTTTGGGTCTTGCAAAAAGCGATGAGATATTTTACGGAAAAGCCGAGGGTATCGGCAATCCTGTTATCTATGTAGGAAGCAAGACTGGGCGCGACGGTCTTGGCGGAGCTGTTATGAGCTCTGACAGCTTTACAGAGGAGTCTAAATCTCTTCGTCCTACTGTTCAAGTGGGTGACCCGTTCACTGAAAAACTTCTTCTAGAAGCGTGTTTAGAGCTTTTCAAAACTGACTACGTCGTAGGTATCCAAGATATGGGTGCTGCGGGTCTTACATCAAGCTCGTTCGAGATGGCGGGACGTTCAGGTTCGGGTATGATCATGCATCTTGACAAAGTCCCTGCTCGCGAAGAGGGGATGACTCCGTATGAGTTCATGCTTAGTGAGTCTCAGGAGCGTATGCTTCTTTGTGCGAAAAAAGGAAGTGAACAAGCGATCATCGATATCTTTGAAAAATGGGATCTTGATGCAGCAGTCGTAGGTGAAGTAACAGCTACTGGTAGAATGGAGCTTTTTTGGCACGGAGAGAAGTGTGCAGACGTTCCGGTTGACCCTGTAAGTGAAGAAGCACCTGTACTTGACCGTCCGACCACTCGTCCTGCATACCTGGACGAGATCCGCGACGTGACACTGAACGACTTTGACAAAGTAAGCAACCAAGACGCGTTTGCCAAACTCATAAAATCTATGGAAGTGGTAGACAAGTCTTGGATATATGAGCAGTACGACTCTATGGTACAGACCAACACGATCAAAAAAGGCGGAAGCTTAGATGCTTCGGTTATCCGTGTAAAAGAGAACGGCGCGGCACTTGCTATGAGTGCTGACTGTAATGTGCGTTACTGTTATGTTGATCCGAGAAACGGTGCTGCAGCTGCGGTCATCGAGAGCGGAAGAAACGTAGCGATGAGCGGTGCTAGACCTCTTGCTATCACAGACTGTCTAAACTACGGAAACCCTGAGAACCCGGAAGTTATGTGGCAGTTCGCACAAGGGTGTGAAGGTATCAAAGAGGCGTGTTCAGAGCTTACGACTCCGGTCATCGGCGGAAACGTCTCTCTTTACAACGAAACGGACAAGATTTCAGTTTTCCCTACACCGTCTATCGCGACTGTAGGTGTGAACGAAGACCAAAACAAAGTGTTGATGTCAAGCTTTCAAAAAGATGGAAACCTTCTTTACCTTGTGGGTGACACAAAAAGCGAGTTCGGCGGGTCTCTTTACATGAAAGAGCTTTACAACGTAGTAGCAGGCAAGATGCCTGAGATCAACTACGTAAAAGAGCTTGCGCTTTGGGACTTAGTCATCGAGGCAAACAAAAAAGGTCTACTAGAGTGTGCAAAAGACTGTAGCTCAGGCGGAGCGGCGATGGCTCTAGCTAAGATGAGTGCGGTAAGCGGACTTGGATGTAATGCGGGTATGGACGTAACTGATGAGAGAGATATCTTCTCAGAGAGTTTCTCACGTGCTGTCATAGAGGTAAAACCTGAAAACGCAAAAGCGTTTGAAGAGATGGCTTCTAAACTGACTGTTCAGAAGATAGGTACAGTCGGTGGAGAGCACTTTACATGTAACAATGTTTTCATGTCTCTGAAAGAGCTTCAAGACAACTACTACAACACTTTCGCAAGTGTCATCAACCAAGACGTATAATCTTTCTTCTCTACTTTTTCTCCGCACTTTTTAGCGGGGAAATCTCTTACATGTAAACATATTTTTTAATACTTTTACTGACTTCTCTCATACTTTTTTTTGCCGCAAAAAAAGTATGCAAAAAAGCTCGTGTCAGCAGTTGGATTTCTTTACGCCTTTTTTCGGTCATTCCGTCTAAAAATACAAAACTCGGTCGTACACTCCCTCAAACAGTTGCATTTTCTTAACGACTCCACTCGGTCAAAAAGACTAAAATCCAAAGTGACACCAAGAAAACGCCGACCAAACCTCTTCGTCAGTTGCAACCCCTGCAGAGCCGAGAAATAGTAAAGTAATGACGTTAAAAAAATGCAACTGTTTGAGGCTTGCCGAGTTTTGCATTTTTAGGAGTGGAATTACTCTTTCTTGGGAACTTGACGTAGTCAAGCTCGAAGCCGTTGCAAGAGTTTTTGTGTACTTTTTGCGGACAAAAAGTATGGAGTAAAATCTTTACATATAAACATATAATGAATATAATGTTTATTCAGTAAATAAAAAAAGAGAAGAAAAGTAATGCCAAGACGAAAAGAATTAAAGAGTGTTGTTGAAGGGATGGCCACAAGTTTTATCTCTCGAAATAATGATATCGACGGTTATTGGGGAATGGGGAAATTATACAAAAAAGCGTATGAAATGAATACCAACACATTAATATTAGATTTGTATCCATTAGAAGAATCGATAGAAAATGATATCAATAGTGCAACTAAATTTTATTATGACTTTTTAATGAGACAATTGGAAGTGCGCGGATTTAAAAAAGGTATTATAAGAACAGCAAGTGTTATATTGTCTTTTCAGTGTTGTTCACCAACAGAATTGGAAAAGCTTTATAAAAATGTATGGGGTGAACCATTTTTATGTAAAGTAGTTATCAATGATGACTTAGGCAAAACATATACATATATTGCACGAAGTTGTTGTAGAAAATATGATCCGGTCAGAGAGATACGAAGTACACGTGTTCTTCGTGATACTATAGAAGATAAGTCTAAAAAACTAAAATTTTTCCATTTTAAAAACTTCATACGCAACCTCTTCATAAGGATGAGCTGCTTTTAGTACTTCCACAGCTTTCTTGATGATCTCATCATCACATATCATCTCGACTTTATACTCCTCGACAACCTCGAGTCTGTCCAACTCCCCTATGTGCGGATTGGCACCTTTTATGGGCTTGAACTGCCCGTGTCCCAGCGTCTCAAAACTGCAGCACTCATAGTTTGCGTATCTTCCGGCACCTATCTCAAAAAGAGCTTGTTTTGTCTTTTCTTTTGCTTCGGCTGGTACAAAGTAGGCGAGTTTGTACATGATCTGTCCTTCTGGTAAGTGTGAGAAATATGTTAGCATGAATAAGCTTATCTGTATAAAAAAGTCGGTAAAATTTCATTTAAATTTTAAGTACCGATACTTAACCCTCAAGGAAAGAAATGAAACGTGCATTACTAAGTGTCAGTGACAAAAGCAATATCGTAGAATTTGCAAAGTCGCTAGTAAACAACGGTTTTGAGATAATCTCTACAGGCGGAACATATAAGATTCTCGTTGAAAACGGCATCAAAGCGATAGAAATAGATGAGGTGACGAAGTTTCCTGAATGTTTTGAGGGGCGTGTAAAGACATTAAACCCGTACGTTCACGGCGGTATCTTACATCGTCGCGACAAGCAGTCTCACCTGGATCAGGCAAAAGAGCTTGGCGTCGAGGCAATTGATCTTGTGTGTGTAAACCTTTACCCTTTTAAAGCGACTATCGAGAGAACTGATGATTTTGAAGAGATCATCGAAAACATCGACATCGGCGGACCTGCGATGGTAAGAAGTGCTGCAAAGAACTTTGACAGCGTTATCATCGTGACTGACCCGTCTGACTACTCTTTAGTGCTAAACGCTATTGAGAGCGATACAAACACGGTAGAGTTCCGCCGTTCACTGATGATAAAAGCGTATGAGCATACAGCGGCGTATGATTCTATGATAGCAAACTACATGAACAGCCGTTTTAACAACGGTATGGGCGAAAAGCAGTTCATCGTAGGAAACAAAGTTATGGATACTCGTTACGGGGAAAACCCACACCAAAAAGGTGCGCTTTACGAGTTTGACAAATACTTCTCTAAAAACTTCACGACGTTAAAAGGCGAAGCGAGTTTCAACAATCTTACTGACATCAACGGTGCGGTGAAGATCGCTGCGGCATTTGGTAATGATAATGCGGTATGTATCGTTAAACACGGAAACCCTTGTGGTTTTGCTATCAAAGATACACTTTTAGAAGCTTATACTGAGGCACTAAAGTGTGACCCAGTATCAGCATTTGGCGGTGTGGTTGCAGTAAATGGTACGGTAGACAAAGCGCTTGCAGAAAAAATAAATGAGATTTTTATAGAACTACTTATAGCTGGACGCATTACGCCAGAAGCTCAGACGGTGTTTGAATCAAAAAAACGTATCAAGCTTTTTGAGTATGGCAGTGATAAGCTTGTTCTTGCAAATGACACTCATGACTTCAAACATATCGATGGCGGATTTGTTTTCCAAGATGCTGATTATGTGAAAGAGGATGAGGTCAAAAACTCTAAACTTGTAAGTGCAAAAGCTGCATCTGCACAAGAGTTAAAAGATATGGAGATCGCTTACAAAGTGGCATCTTTGACAAAATCTAACTGTGTCGTTTACGTCAAAGACTCTGCAATGGTAGCAGTGGGTATGGGTATGACATCTCGCGTGGATGCAAGCCAGTGTGCGCTTAAAAAAGCAAAAGATATGGGGCTGGACGTGACTGGTGCCGCATTAGCTTCAGAAGCATTTTTCCCGTTCCGTGACAGCATCGATGCTGCTGCTGCTGCGGGTGTAAAAAGCGTGATCGAGCCTGGCGGTTCTATCCGTGATGATGAGGTCATAGCCGCTGCAAACGAGCATGGCATGGCTCTTTACTTCTCAGAGATTAGACACTTCTTACATTAAAAACAACCCTTACATGTAGGTAAAATACCTACATGTAACTGCAAAATTTCTTCAAAAAACTTGATTGACACCGACTCAACTATTGTGATATAATCTGACATAAATAGAGTAAATATAGATTTTTAGGAAAAAGATATGAGCAAATCATTATATGAGACATTAGGTATTTCACAAAACGCTACAGAAGCGGACATAAAAAAAGCATACAGAAAACTTGCACGTCAATTTCATCCCGATATCAATAAAGAAGCGGATGCCGAAGAGAAATTTAAAGAGGTCAATGCGGCTTACGAGATACTAAGCGACAAGAAAAAACGCGCACAGTACGACCAGTACGGTGACAGTATGTTCGGCGGACAGAACTTCCACGATTTTGCAAGTTCTCAAGGCGGCAACGTTGACCTTGACGAAATTTTACGCAACATGTTCGGAGGCGGCGGTGGATTTGGCGGTTCTTCGGGCTTTGGCGGATTCGGCGGTTTTGGCGGTGGTTCAAGAGGCGGATTTGGCGGTGGCGGTTTTCATCAAGAGCCAAACCTTGACATCGAGTCAAACGTGACTATCCCCTTTAGCGTCTCAATTCTAGGCGGTTCTCATTCCGTCTCGGTCAACGGTGAGAGATTTGACATCAAGATCCCCGCAGGCGTAAAAAGCGGAGAGAAACTTCGTGTAAGAGGTAAAGGTCATGCCCAAGGCGGACGTGCGGGAGACCTTTTTCTAAAGATAAACGTCGCGGCTTCTCCTGAGTATGAGAGAGAGGGCGACAATCTTGTCAAGACCGTAGACGTACCGCTTTATGCGGCGCTTTTTGGCGAAAAGATAACTATTCAGACTTTAGAGAAAGAGATAAAACTGAAAATCCCTCAAAACACGAAGAACGGTCAGCGTTTCCGTGTCAAAGAGATGGGCGTACTCAACCGTAAGACCAACACAAGAGGCGATCTGTATTTAAAAGCCAATATCGTGTTGCCTCCTGTGGAGAGTCTGAGCAACGACTTAGTCGATGTTATGAAAGAAAAGTTACCAAAGGAGTAGATTATGCCGCACCATTATGATGAGCCGGTTTACCTGATAAGTGTTGTTTCTAAGATATTGGAAATTCATCCGCAGACGTTACGCCAATATGAAAGAGAAAACCTTATCATACCTTCTCGTTCAGATGGTAGGATACGCATGTACTCTCAGCGCGATATAGACAAGATAAAAATGATACTTCGTTTGACTCGTGAGCTTGGAGTCAATCTTGCGGGTGTGGATGTGGCGATAAGGCTAAAAGACCAGATCGATTCTATGGAGCAGGAGATCGCAGAACTCCGCCATGAGATAGCGCGTCTGAGAAATTCCCATTCGGTCGCTCCCGACAAATCGCTTGTCACTAAAAAAAGCATTTATGAGATGATAATCTTTAAAGAGTAGAGTTTTTCTACTCCTTTAATCTCTCTATTTTTGCCCCTACAGCTTCCAGTTTTTTCTCTAATTTTTCATATCCGCGGTCAAGATGATAGATACGGTGGATGCTTGTCTCTCCCTCAGCTACCATAGCAGCCAGTACCAAAGCGCTTGAAGCTCTTAAGTCCGTAGCCATGACATCCGTTCCCGAGAGTTTTGTCGCACCTTTGATGCTTGCTACGTGACCGTTGAGTTTGATATCTGCACCAAGACGCTGCAGTTCGCTTACATGCATAAATCTGTTTTAAAAAAGACGCTCTTCTATGGTTGATGTTCCCTCTGCCTGAGTTGCAAGGGCTAAAAACTGTGCCTGCATATCTGTAGGAAATCCCGGGTATTCCTGAGTGACTATATCAACAGATTTGATCTTTTGAGCCGGATGAATGATGAGCTGATTCTCATTTTTTGTAAATTTGAATCCCATCTCTTCAAGTTTAGAGATGATAGAACCGAGATGGTCGTTTCTTACTTTATTGAGAGTCAGTTCAGAGTTTGTGATTGCAGCAGCACAAAGGTATGTTCCCGCTTCTATCCTGTCGGGGATAACACTAAAAGATTTCATATCGATAAGTTTTCTGTCTGTTCCCTCTACAGTGATGACAGATGTCCCCGCACCCTCGATAGCGATTCCGCTCTCTTTGAGGACTTCACAAAGTTGAACGACCTCAGGCTCGCGAGCGGCGTTTGTGATCGTCGTCTTTCCGCGTGCAAGAGCTGCAGCCATAACGATGTTTGCCGTACCCGTGACCGTGATCTTGTCAAATATGATGTCGCATCCCACAAGACCCTCCGGTGCTTCGGCTTTGACATAACCCGCTTCTATGGTTATATTTGCACCCATGAGTTCCAGAGCTTTTAGATGCAGGTCGATCGGGCGTTGTCCGATGGCACATCCGCCAGGAAGCGAAACTTCACAATGTCCAAAACGAGCCAGCAAAGGACCAAGGACGAGGATGGAAGCCCTCATGGTCTTTACGATGTCGTAAGTCGCTTTAGTATGATGTACTTCGGAGGTGTTGATATCTAATCTGTTATTTTCAAATGTGTATGATGCACCGAGATTTTGCAGGAGTTTCAAAAGTGTTTTAATATCAACGACATCGGGCATATTTGTGATGGTAAGATCGCCTTTTGCCAAAATAGTCATTGCAATGAGTGGTAATGCTGCATTCTTTGCGCCTGAGATATCTATCGAACCGTTTAACTTCGTATTGCCTTGAATCTTTAAGTAATCCATATTTATCTTTATCTTTTTTAAGATATTATATCTTTTTAAAGTTTGTTTTTGCATAAAGGGAAATTACAAAATTATGAGCAGCGCATTAGATAGGTTAAAAAACTTAACATCAAAAATATCAGGGTATGAAGTTGCAAGAAAAGAGAACCTAAAGTTCCTTCAAGAACTATTCTCAACCTTGCACATCAATGAAAAAATAGATAATTTTTCCGATATTTTTGAGTTTAAAGCGATCAATCTATCGGGAGTATCTCTTAAAAGCGAAGAGGTCGGAGAGATCAAAGAGAGAAAATATCTTCAGATCTTGGCTATCTCTTACGATAAAGAGGCTGTGGTCAAAAGTAAAAATATTTCACTGGCATATTTTGGGCGTGTAGAGAGTGTGGAAAAAGAGTTAAAAGAGAGCGTCGTCGAGTTCGTCCTCAGATGGAGATATGAAAAAAGTTTCATGACACTGGAGCATTATCATAATATGCTGGAGCCATATTCACATGAGTAGATTTTGGTTCAGACTTTGGCTTAGCTGGGTCATTCGATTTACTATCGAGAGCATCGTCTTGGCATCTTTATTCTCTTTTGTAGCAACTTTTGTTATTTACTTTGTAAAGAGCACCGCTTCGTTAAACAGTGATGTGATAATGGCACTCATAGATATTTTCAGGTTTTGGTTCGTCATATTTTGGAGCTTGACACTTTTGATCTCGCTGTTTCGCGGAGTAAAACACTTTTTTAACCGCTGTTATAACGGATATGTGCTTAAACTGCTTACATGTAAGGGTGATGAGATCATAGAGACTGTCGGGTATGGCGATATATCAAAAGTGTTCAGAAAATGGATGATGGCGATGATCTGGTCTGTTACAGCGTTGATGATACTCTCATTTTCCATCAGTTATACATTTGCAAACTCATATCATTGGTACAATATTTATGTTTTATATCTCTTCATCATTATCTCCGGTGCGATCACGCTTCCGCTTATGGGAAGCAGATGTAAACGTGTGAAATTGGCTAAATGCTGATATATATAGATATCCAAACGACAGGACTGGAAGAGAATGACAGGATCTGTTGTATCGGTCTCATCCTGTATGACAAAGAGACGATATCTACGCATAAAGAACTGATAAAACCGCCCAAAAAAATACGTCCCGAAGCATCGGCGCTTAATCACATAACAAACGAGATGCTTCAAGATGCAAAAGAGTTTGAAGATTCAGAGATAAAAGATATCTTGCAAAAATACAATGACTACGACACGACACTAGTCGGTCACAATGTCGTCTTTGCTCTGCAGATGCTGAAAAAAGAGGGTTTCATCTTTAACGGAGCGATCATCGATACACTCAAATGCAGTAGAAGTCTCATCCCTGAGTGTGAACAGTTCGCTTTGCAGTTTTTAAGATATGAACTTAGAGTTTATCAAGATGAAAAACAGCTCTCGGATGAACTGGGCATTGAACTAAGAGCCCATGAAGTCCTTAGTGATGCTTTACATGTAAGACTTCTGCATATCTATTTAAATGAGTTGGCAGATGATGAAAGACTCCAAGAGTTGAGCGTAAACCCGGTACTTATCCAAAAGCTGAACTTTGGAAAATACAAGGGCAGGTTTATAGAGGAGATAGTGATGAACGACATGAGTTATCTCACTTGGCTTTTAAACGGTATGGACACCCTTGATGAAGATTTAAGGTACTCAATTGAGTATTATATGAAGATGCTATAATACGTGCGTTAAAATAATCAAAGAATTTAGTAGGATAAATGATGACAATTTCACAAGACAATAAAAAGATTTTACTTTTAATAGCGGTCGCTTACCTTTTTAGTGTCGCAATGCGTTTTATCTGGGTATATCAGTTTGAGGGGTATGAACAGTTTATCTTCAACGGTCAGTTTATGATAAACACGAATGACGGCTATTACTGGGCGGAGGGTGCAAGGGATCTGCTCTCTGGTATTCATCAAAACGGTGATCTCTCTCCCACAGACAGTGCAGCATCACAGCTGACATATATTTTCGCAAATATACTGCCTTTTTCTTTTGAGAGTATTATCTTTTATATGCCTGTATTTTTGAGTTCACTCATAGTGATCCCTATCATCCTTATCTCATACAGTTTTAGACGTCTTGATGTCGGATTTATCGCGGCTCTTCTCTCATCTATTGCATGGAGTTACTATAACCGTACGATGGCAGGGTATTATGACACCGATATGCTCAACATTGTTATTCCTATATTTTTGCTTTGGTCTCTTATCTGGGCGATCAACTCAAACCAAGACAAGTTTCTGCTTATCACCGCACTTGATATCTTAGTCTACAGATGGTGGTATCCGCAAAGCTACTCTTTAGAGTTCGCATTTTTCGGACTCATCCTTTTGTACACACTTGTATTTGACAGAAAAAATATTTATAACTATAAGCTTTTGGCAATTATGCTTTTTGCTATGATGATGGCTGACAATATCATACGTCTTCCTCTAGTTATTGGGCTTTATGTCTTCTTTAAGAATGAGAAATTCAACAAATATACCTATTATGTATTGGGTTTAGGTGTTATAGCATTTATGATAACAGGCGGTTTGAACCCTATATTAGGACAGTTGAAAGGGTATGTTTTTAGAGAAACTGTAAATGCGGTAAGTAACGGACTGGGATTGCATTTTTTTACGGTAATGCAGACTGTCAGAGAAGCGGGACATATCTCTTTTGAAACCTTTGCAAACAGGATAAGCGGACATGTAATCACATTCCTTTTATCTATCGCAGGTTACATCTGGCTTAGTTACAGATACCGCATTATGCTTTTGGCAATTCCTTTGGTGGGACTGGGATTTTTGGCGATGAACAGCGGTCTGAGATTTACCATTTATGCGGTCGTACCTATGGCTTTTGGTATCGCATTTATCATCGCGGAGATCGCAAACAAGATGCCGAGTTATTTTTTACAATATGCGACTATCTTCATCGGTTCACTTCTTGTCTTGTTGCCAAATATTGTCCATATCAAAGAGTACAAAGTACCTACGGTCTTCAATAAAAATGAGGTTCTCTTGCTTGATAACTTAAAGAAAAAATCAAGCAGAGAGGATTATGTCGTAGGATGGTGGGATTACGGGTATCCGCTTCGTTATTACAGCGATGTGTTTACTTTGGGAGACGGCGGAAAACACAGTGGAGAAGTAAATTTTCCAATCAGCTATATTTTGACAAAACCGCAAGCCGCTGCTGCAAAAATGGCAAGACTTGATGTGGAGTATGATGTAAGAGCCTATGATATCTCAGAGCAAAATAAAACAGTATCGGAACAAAATCAGACGAAACTCTTTTCAACTATAGAAGAGATGACAAAAGCGGGCGGTTTTAACGATACGAATGATTTTTTAACAGCTTTGGAAAACGGTGCCGTAACACTGCCGAAGAAAACAAGAGATATCTATCTTTACTTGCCGTACAGGATGCTTAGTATCTATCCTACGATCACGCTGTTTTCAAATCTGGATCTGATGAGCGGAGACAAGTTCAACAATCCTCTCTTTTTTGCTTCACAAGCTATAAGTGAAGACAGTGAGTTTATATATCTGCAAGGCAGTGTAGCGATCAGTAAAGAGAATGCTACGGTCAAACTGGGGGATAAAACAGTCGAGATGAACCGTTTTGTAAAGACTTGGTATGATAAAGATCATAAATTAAGAATGGCTACGAAGAGATTCAGTTCGATGTCCAATATCAATGTCATCTATATGGCTGACTATGGACAGTTTCTCATACTTGATGAGGCTACGTTCAACTCTTTATATATCCAACTTTTCGTATTGGAAAATTATGATAGAAATCTTTTTGAGGCCGTTGAGATGACTCCTTATGCAAAAATTTACAAATTAAAGATATAGATATGAAAGTAGCCGTAAAATGTGAATCACCGCTGCTTCAAAAAAGTCTGGAACTTTTTTTAAGCAAGTATCTCAGTCCGTTAAAGAGCAGTGACATAGTCATCAGCGACCAAAAGCTGGATATTGATAAAAAAACCATCTACATATCAGACAGTAAAGATGCCGATCTGATAAAACCCTTTTCAAAATCACAGCTGATCTTGGTTTTGGAAAGATTTACCAAAAACGATAAGGAGCGAAAGAACATCCTTTCACTTGTCGATGATTTGGAAGCACAGGATGAAGGGCACCTCTCAAAAGGTGAACTTGATTTTAAATTTTTGGAAGACAGAATAGAAAAATTGACTAAAGAGTATCAGGAAAATCTCATCAAAACAATAAGAGCGTTTTATGAAAAGTAATACTTTGACAAAAAAGATCATTGCAGGAAAATACAAGGGAAAAACTTTAAAACTTCCCTCAAAAACGACAACAAGAAGTTCTAAAAGCATCGTACTGGAGTCTTTTTTTAACACGCTACAGTTTGATATTATAGATGCCGTTTTTGTCGAAGTGTTTTCGGGAAGCGGTTCGATAGGGCTTGAAGCGCTCAGCCGCGGGGCAGGGAAGATAATCTTTATGGAACAAGACAGAGACGCTCTGCGTACACTGCATGAAAATATATCACAAACAGACCCGAATGCCTGTGAAGTGATAGCCGGAGACAGTTTTACAAATATCAAAACAGTAATATCAAGACTCAAAAGTTTAAACACAAGTGCATATATCTACATTGATCCGCCGTTTTCTATCAGAGAGGGGATGGAGGATATATATGACAAGATGATAAAACTTATAGAAGATTTTCCAAAAGAACTTTGCGAGATGATCATCATTGAACATATGAGTTCTCTAAAACTGCCCGATGAGATAAAAGATTATAAAAAACTGAAAACGAAAAAATTCGGCAATACCTCTTTGACCTACTATAGCTCATTATTGGAATAGTAATTGCTACCGTTTTTGCAATATGCAAGGATGGTATGTGAAACCTTTTTTAATCATTTTTTTATTATCGTTAACACTGCAAGCTACAAAAATAAAAGATATATCATCAATTGTGGGCGTTAGGGACAATCAGGTCATAGGCTATTCATTAGTCGTCGGTCTAAAGAAAACCGGGGATGGCACAACCTCTAAGTTTACGCTCCAATCTATCGCAAATATGCTAAAAGCAATGAATATCGATATGAATCCCGTGGACATAAAATCAAAGAACGTCGCTGCTGTCGTGGTTACTGCAAAGATCGGAGCTTTTGCCAGACAGGGGGACAAAATAGATGTTACCGTCTCATCCATCGGAGATGCGCAGTCTCTACAAGGCGGTACACTTTTAATGGCTCCTCTTAAAGGGGTGGACGGAAAAATATATGCACTTGCTCAAGGTCCCATCAGTATAGGCGGAAAAAATGAGCGTGGAGCGGGTGCGGATTCTCATCCGACTGTCGGTATCGTTTATTCCGGCGGTATCATGGAAAAAGAGATCAACATCGATCTTTATCATCAACAATATGCGACACTCTCTTTAAAAGAATCAAATTTTGAAAATGCAGTGGCTGTCCAAAGAGCGATAAACTTAAACTTTCATACTCAAATAGCTGTAGCGCTCGATCCAAGGACTATCGAATTAAAACGCCCGTCCAATCTCTCAATGATCGAGTTTTTGTCTGAGATAGAAAATATGGATATGGACTACAAACCGGAAAATAAAATAATCATCAATGAAAGAACCGGAACGATCATTGCAGGTGTGGATATAGAGATTAAACCGGTGATAATCACACAGGGCGATATAACCATAAAGATACAAGAATCCGATGATGTGAATGCTCCTGCTGGAAGCATGAAAGTAGACAATGATCTAGTAATAGGACTTAATGAGAATGAAGTTTATACAAAAAGAGGAACGACAACAGTAGCAAATATCGTAAGATCGCTTCAAAAACTCGGAGCTTCTCCAAAAGCGATCATCTCTATACTTGAAGCTATGAAAAGTGCAGGTTCCATCTCAGCTGATCTGGAGGTTATTTAATGAGTTCTTCTATAAATTCTGCTTACTTACAGCAGGCGATGTTGTCTCAGGATGTGGCTTCCACACCTAAAATAGTTGCTACGACTGATGATAAGAAATTACGAGAACAAACGGATGCATTCGAGTCGGTCATCATAAAAATGATGATGGACAATGCCATGAAAGATGAAAAAAATCTTTTTGGTTCACAAAATGATCCGGGAGATAAAATATATAAATCAATGTATCGTGATGAGCTGAGTAAGGCGAGTGCGGGGAGTTTCGGTTTTTCTCAAATGCTCTATGACTATCTAAGCCAAAAGTCCGGCAAAATAAACTAAAAAAAATAGTTTAATTGCCGATATTGGAGTATAGATCATAAACTAATATATACACTCTCGTAAGAGAAAAAAAGGAATATCGATGATATCTCAATTAAATAGTGCAGGAATAAGAACAGCGTACCAAAACGGTAATACTGAACTGAAATCCAATACTAAAAAAACACAGGAGATGAATCAAGAGGCTGATATGAGCAAAGTAGACAAGCTCAAAGAGTCGATTGCCTCCGGTGAATACAAAATCAATTTACAGGCCTTGTCAAAGCGAATCGCTGATGAATTGATGTAAAACTTAACAAATATAGGAGTTTATGATGCTATTACACCATTTGAAGAGTGCTATAAAAGATTTAAAAGATCTGATCAGCATTACGCAGACTGATATAGAAGATATAAAAGAGGCGAGACAATCTCCTCAATTTGATCGTTTACCTTTAAAAGATGAAAAGATTAAAAGTTTTGAATCTAAAAAAGCTATGATCGATCATGAAATATCAAAGTTGATGAGTGAAAATCCTGAGAAGGATCTCTCAACTTTACTCGATGATGAACAACATGATGCGCTTGACGAGTTAAAAGCTGAGTTGTTAAATCTACGGGATATCAATCAAAAGTATGCGAAAATGGTTCTTACTGTAAGTTCATTTTATAACAGATTGTTGGAGAGGATAGTTCCAACGGAGATGAACGGTTACAATAAGGTAGCATCAAAAAATCCGTCATTCTTGGAAGTCAGAGTATAGATAATGGCATCAATATTTAATACTCTAGGTATCGGCTATTCTGGGTTAAACGCAGCTCAGGTAGCGATAGATACGACCGGCCATAATATATCTAACGCAGAGACTGACGGATATACAAGACAAAGAGTCGTAACGCAGGCAACAGAGCCTATAAGCAACGTAACTCCGGGTGCTGTAGGAAACGGTACAAAGGTCCAGCAGATCGCAAGGATCTTTGACCAGTTCGTATTTAGTAATTACAACTCTGTTTCTGCCGATAAAGAATCTTCCGACTTTACAAAAAAGACCCTGCAGGAATTATCGACTTTCTTCCCTGAAATCGACGATGTGGGAATCAAATCGGATCTGCATGCGTATTATGACTTATGGCAGTCGCTTTCTGACAATCCAGATAATAATGCCATTAAAGTCGCATTGGCACAGCAAGCCCAAACACTGACCCAACATATACAATCTACTAAAAAACAAGTCACTACTTTACAAAATAAACTCAACGATGAACTCAAAGTAAAGATAGACGAAGTCAATAAAATAGCAAAGCAGATAGCAGATATCAACGTAGCCATCAGCACAACTGAAGCGGGTGATTCAAACAATGCCAACGATTTAAGAGACAAGCGAAATGTACTTGAGGTATCTCTCTCTAACTTGATCGGGGCAAAAGTGATGGCAGGTCAAATCGAATCGAATAATTCAATTGACCCGAGTGTAGCGATCAAAGGCGGCAGTTACAGCATCAGCGTTGCAGGATTTAATATTGTTGACGGAAGTGCATTTCATCCTATCAATATAGATAATTCCAATAATCAGACCGGCATGTATAATCTTTATTATGAGCGTCAAGACGGTGTGAAGATTCCTTTTGCAGAAGAGGCAAAAGGCGGTATAGTAGGTTCTATATTGAAATTAAGAGGTTCTACATTAAACACTGCCAATGGTATTCCTACAGACGGTGTCTTGCAAAATGTCAATGACCAGTTGGATATGTTTGCCGTTGGACTGATCAAAAGCGCAAATAATATCTATGCAAAAAGTTCAAACACGACTATGCAGTCAAATCAGGTCATAGAAGATCCTGCAAATGCAATAGTCAATTCAGGTCTTAATATTAAAAAGGGCAGTTTTAATGTCGTTTTATATGATATCAACGGAAAAGAGACTGCAAGACGTACCGTTAACATCGATGATCTTACTACATTCGCAGGTGCGACTAACTCGATAAAAAGTCAGATCGAGGATAACAAAGACGACAATAACGACAATAATGCAAACAATGACCTAGATGACTTTGTATCTGTAAGTTATCAAAACGGAAAGATATCTTTTGACCTAAAAAATTCCGAGGCAAAAGCACAGGGGTATACTTTTGCAATCGAGGATAACCTAAACAGTAACAATAACTTTGATTCAGGTACGAACTTTGCCGGTGCACTTGGAATGAACAGATTTTTTGACGGGACTGATGCCAATACGATAGATTTAGCAAGTGAGCTTAAATATGATCCCACACAGATCTCAGCACACACAGCACCGACGTCAGGAAACAATGAAGTTGCACTTGGCATGGTTCAATCACAGTTTGAAAATATGGATTTTCACCAAAACAATAGTGACGTTCAATTAAATGACACTGTTTATGGGATATTTGACACCATCGCAACGGGAATCGGTACACAGACAAATGCGGCAGTTATCGCAAATGATGCGATAACCGCAAAATACACAGCTGTCAAGCAACAGTATGACTCTGTATCAAAGGTCAGCATGGATGAAGAGATGAGTAATCTTATCCGTTATCAGACCTCTTACGGAGCAGCGGCAAAAGTCATAACGACTATTGACCAGATGATGAATACGCTCCTTGGCATCAAACAGTAAGAAGTGAAGAGAGTTGATACCATATTTTAGTATAGCGATTTTGATATCTATCGTTCTATTTACTTTTGTTGGTTCTTTTTTTTACACGGTTTCTCCCTCAGAGCTACATGTAGACTTTATACTTTCCCATCCATCGGCACAATTTATTTTAGGCACCGACAGACTCGGACGCGATCTTTTGGCACGTTTGATCGAAGGTGGACAAGTCTCTTTGATCATTGGTGTTTTAAGCGCTTTTATCTCTACTTTTATCGGTCTGATGGTGGGTGCCACCGCCGGATATTTAAAGGGCAGAGTGGATCGGGCTTTTGTCATACTTATAGATCTGTTTTTGACATTTCCGACATTCTTTTTGCTATTGGCATTAGTCAGTTATGTAAATGCTTCGGTGTGGGTCTTGATCATCATCATCTCGGTTACCGGGTGGATGACAACGGCAAGGTTGATACGAAGCGAAAGTTTTGCGATTACTTCACAGCCTTTTATAAAAGTCTTGCGTATTGCAAATGTGCCAAAACTCAAGATACTCTTGAAATATTATGCACCGCTTTTGGCACCGATATTTTTTGTAAGTTTTACATTTGGAGTAGGTGGAGCGATCCTCGCAGAATCGAGTCTTAGTTTTTTAGGTCTTGGTATCGTAGCGCCTCAGATGAGCTGGGGGACTGTTATCAGTGATGGCAAAGAGGTGATCGAGATAGCTTGGTGGGTAAGTTTCTTTCCCGGACTTATGATATTTCTCATCACATTCTCCCTAATCAATATCTCAAATTATCTACAGCAGTTGACAAATCAAAAAGAGATCAGAAACTAGCGTCATCCTCTGTTTTTTCTAAGTTTGAAAAACCAAAGATCCTTCGATATAAAACACCGTTTACCATTAATGATAAAGGCAACACCCAAATAAATCCGATTCCCAATGTCAATATGCACAAAAGGGCAAAGAATGCAAGAGTCGCATAGAGCCCAAAGAACTTAAACCATCTTTTGCTTACGACTTTATATGAGGTCTTCATAGCATCTATGATGCCCAGCTGCTTGTCGATGATAAGCGGGATCACAAATGCGAAAGTAATGCTTAGGTAGATCCCCGGGATAATAAGCATGACAAACCCTAAAATCACTACGGCATTGACAAGCAATGAAGCAAATACCAATGGCCAGACGAGGACATAGTAATTGAAGATAGAGAGAATTTCCATCTTTTTACGGGAGGCTCTTTTAATGGCAAGCATAACGATTCCGGACATTATCGGCATTAATATTGGAAGTGAAAGCAGAGACTGTGCCTGTTCGCTTAAAAAACCTTTGAAAAACTGCTGTGATTCATAATAGATCTTAGGATCAAAGATAAGAGAAAGCAGAGCGGATAACAGTACAGCGACTAATATATATAATATAAATGATACATTGAGTATGAGTTTCGCTCCTTCTGTTAATCTCCATGCTTCAGATAAAATCTCTTTGACACTAAAGTCATACTCCTGATTCAAGGCATTGTTTAATGATCCATTCTCTTGCATGATTACCTTTCCTGAAGTTAATTTGATATAATCATAACATAATTAGAGAGTTCGTAATGGAGATTAAATGGTAGACAGCATAAAAGATGAAGTGATGAAATTTGAGAATTCAAATTGTGCTGAAGACAGTATATTTTTTCAAGCAATGGAAGAAGTCATATACTCTATATCACCGTTATTAGAGTCTGATCCAAAATACAAAAGACATGCGATTTTAGAACGTCTTGTCGTTCCGGACAGGATCATTAAGTTTCAAGTCGCATGGCTTGATGACAATAATAAGATACAGGTGAATACTGGTTATAGAGTACAGTTCAATAATGCACTTGGACCATATAAAGGAGGACTTCGTTTCCATCCGACTGTGAATGAGGGTGTTTTAAAGTTCTTAGGATTTGAGCAAATATTGAAAAATTCTCTTACAGGTCTTCCAATCGGCGGGGCAAAGGGTGGCAGCGACTTTAATCCCAAAGGAAAAAGTGACTTTGAGATTATGAAGTTTTGTTCGGCTTTTATGACAGAACTGCATAAATATATCGGACCGCGTGTTGATGTTCCTGCAGGCGATATCGGTGTCGGATCGCGTGAAATAGGCTATCTTTTTGGAGAGTATAAAAAAATAACCTCTTCATATGAGGGTGTGCTTACAGGAAAGCCGTTTATGTTCGGAGGCTCTCTTATGAGACCAGAAGCTACGGGTTACGGTGTCGTATATTTTACCGAGGCGATGTTGGAACAGGAAAATAAAGAGCCTCTCAGCGGGAAAGTATGTACTGTCAGCGGAGCAGGAAATGTTGCTATTTATACGATCGAAAAACTACAGGCGATAGGGGCAGTCGTGGTTACATGTTCAGATTCGCAGGGAACACTTTATGACAGTAGAGGGATCGATCTAAAGCTGTTAAAAGAGATCAAGCTCGAAAGAAGAGGGTCTTTATCGGAGTATTTGGATGTTCATAAAGAGGCTAAGTATATTACGGCAAGTGAATATCCGGAGGGCGGACATGCGGTTTGGAATATCCCGTGTTATGCCGCATTTCCATGTGCGACACAAAATGAACTGACAGAAGTAGATGCAAAAAATCTGATAGCAAACGGCTGTATATCCGTCAGTGAAGGGGCAAATATGCCCTCTACTCCTGAAGCAACGGAGCTTTTTCTAACAACTAAAATATGTTTTGCTCCTGCTAAAGCGGCAAATGCTGGCGGAGTGGCCGTGAGTGAGTTCGAAATGAGTCAGAATGCTTCAATGCAAAAATGGTCGTTTGAAAAAGTAGATAATAAACTCAAAGAAACGATGCAGCAGATATGTAAACGTGTGGCACTTACGGCAAAAGATTATGGTGTTGAAGGAAACTATGTGGATGGTGCAAATATCGCAGGATTTAAACGTGTCGCAGATGCGATGATAGCCGAGGGTATATAGCCTTTAGATCTAAAGGCTATGAGAGATATTGCTGCAGTTTTAAGATGAGCTGCCAAACAAGTGCGGATGATATCCCCGCTGCAAAACCTGCAACGATATCATCTCCCATCACTCCAAGCCCACCGCTCATTTTTCTGTCTATTTTACCGATGATCGAAGGTTTTTTAATATCAAAAAATCTAAAAAAGACAAATGCTAAAACAGCTTGTGCTAAAAATCCATTGTCATAGCTGAATATCTCATCATATCCCAGCATAACCCCAGGTGCGATGCTCAGTGCCAACCACATCCCTGCAAGTTCATCTATTACGATACGTTTGTCATCATGGCTGTTAGTCCGCAGTTCATATTTATTTATCTCTTTTACGGCGATAGCAGAGATCAGCAGCGTCAATGTAAACATAAGCTGAGAACCGAGATATGCCAAAGCAGGGATACCGATAATCAGTGCAACTAAAGAGCCCATCGTGCCGGGTGCTTTTGGAAACAGTCCGCTATAGCCTAAAGTTATAAAAAACCAGTTCATTCTATGCCTTAAGTTAAAGATGTCGTTTGATAAAGCTTCATAAGCTCTTTATAAAACTCCTCTTCCGTATGGTTTTCCAAGAGTCCGCCGACAGGAAGAAGATTATAGTAAAGTTTTTCAAGGTTTTTAAACCTGTTTTCAAACATTTTAGAAAGGACCAATGCAGATATCTCTTTTCTGACTAAAACAGCAGGCGGTACGATCCCTAGTTTTAAAAGTTCTAAAATAGACTCGGAATGGTATGAGATATGATGGTGTTGACCATGCGGACATGTACATGTACTGACCAATGTTTTACATACATTACAGTAAACATATTCACTTGCGATAGAAATATTTATATCCAAGTCAGTGACACGGTCCAAGATGGATTTGTTTGTGTTACTGTCATAATACATACCAAGACCCGCATGGTTCTGTCCGATCGTAAGTTTTGTACAGCCGTAATTTTTAGCGACGATAGCATCGATGATGATCTCATTGATACCCGCAAAAATGTAATTGGATTCAAGAGGAACGATGATGACTCTGTTTTTTGGCAGGTAGTTGTCTACAAAGTATTTTAGAGATTCATAACGAATACTGTATTTTAGGTCTGCGCTCTCATACGGTTTGAGTAAAAATATGACAACAAGATCACTGTTTTCCAATGATTGTCTTATGAGACGTTCATGAGCACGGTGCAATGGATTTACAGCCATCATCATTGCGGTTATGTTTTTTGCGCCGATGAGTTCGATGGAATCTCGTATATACTCTTTGTGAAGGTTTGGCATATCGTTGACAAGGATATAGTCACCGCAGACCGCATACTTTCCAAGTCTTTTGCTTGTCGATCTGACACCTGGATGTGATTCGTCGTCTGTACCATATATATGGCGGAGTCTCTCTTTTGGATCTATCTCAAAGATTTCATCGACTATAAGTGTGGCAAAAAGCTCTCCGTTACTGATAAGATCAAGTTCATCGCCTGTTTTTAGTTCCTTTAAGACTTTGGCATTACGCTTGCCCGATGGTGCCAGTATAAATGGAAAAGGAAATGTTTTTTTATTTATGGTCGAAGTGGAAAGTACTTCCAAAACTTCTTTTTTGTTCATCAAAGATGTAGCCGGATACAATAAACCGGCTTTTAAAAACTCTAAGGCCGATGCAGCCTCGGGATCTATAAATAAAGAACTATTTTTTCTTTGTGATGCCATATTTCTTTCTCTTTTCCCATAAACTTTTTCTTGATATTCCCAGTTTTTTTGATAACTCAGTGTCCGGAAATTTATGTTGATAGTTTAAAACGATATATTTGACGTAATCTTCTATAGGTAGTATATCACTTTGGTCAAAGATATTGTTATCACTTTTGATGTCAATAATGTCAAAATCTACGTCATCTATCTTATCCGTACTGGAAACGATCACGTTTCTGTCTTTGATAAGTTCTAAAAACTCTTTTTTCTCAGATTTTTTAATGACCTGAAAATCCGTTACATAAATGATGGTGCTAATAGGCAAAGATGAGATCTCGCTGATAGCTTTAGGGTTTGTAAGAGATACGAAGTAAAGTGGTTTGTTTTGCTTGTTTGCATATTTGAAGGCAAATGAATCGGAGTATTTTTGAAAATTACAAGATATGAACAAAGGGAGTTCTGCATTGTCAAAATTATGTTCGTTTGAAATTGATGAAAAGCTGTGATTTAGATATCTTTCATATGATTCCGATTGACGTTTTAATCTTTCGTAATCTTGAAAATGATTGATCTTGCGGATAAGCTCTTCGATCATAAAAGGTTTTAGGATATAGTCCTTAGCCCCTGCTGAAAGGGGTTTTGATACAGTATCGTTACTGATATATGAGACCATCAGGATGACGATAGAGTTTTTAAATGACTCGATGATCGGATTAAAATCCTGACCGTTTATGTTTGTAGAAAGAAGAACGACGTCGTAAAGATTGCTTTTCAGGGCATCTTTCGTTGATGTACACATGTCACAGATATGACCTAGTTCGCCTAGTTTTGTTGCAATGCTTTGCGCCAGATAGATTTCATTTTCGATAATTAATATTTTCACTTATTTGTCCAATTAAAGTAGTTTAATGATGCACTCGACATAACGCCGACGCCCTCTTTTTTCCCGATAAACCCAAGTTTTTCCGTAGTTGTGGCTTTTACATTGACATAGTAAGACGGAATCTGAAGTATCGCAGATAATGTATTTCTCATTGCATCTTTATATGCTCCGATCCTTGGAGTTTCGGCAATTATGGTTATATCTACGTTTACGATCTTGTATCCGAATCTGTATAAACGCTGTACTACATCTTGCAGCAGCAGTTTTGAATCTATACCTTTGTATTTGTCATCATTATCAGGAAAAAGCATACCTATGTCACCCATTCCTGCAGCTCCAAGCAAAGCATCGATGAGAGAATGTATCGCTACGTCTCCGTCACTGTGAGCTTTAAATCCAAAACTGTTTTCGATTTTTACTCCGCATAAAAACATCTCACCTTTGTCGTCAAATGCATGCACGTCAAATCCGTTACCGACAAGAGTAATGCAAGCAGGCTCTTTGAGACATCCCAACTCTTTTAGATCATTCGCAAATGTAAGTTTAAATGCATCATCTTCACCATCTACAAATAATCGTGTACCGCCGTTTGCTACGATCGCACTGCTCTCATCGGTATATTCGACATCTGTATCTAATGCTTTTTTTAGAACATCCGTACGGGAAAGCTGAGGTGTCTGGATACGGAGTATCTTGTCTCTGTTTACCGTATCGTCATCATAAACGATAGTATCGCTTACATGTAAAGAGGGAACAATACAATCAGCTTCCCCTTTTTTATCTAAAACTCTAGCAAGCATTGCATCGCTTACACATGATCTTGCAACATCAGTTACTAGGACATAGGGCGTGTCTACATACTGCAATGCATTCTTTAAGGATGCTTGACGAGAGGACCCGCCGACAACTATTTTATTTTGTGTATAGCTGTGCATAAAGGTAACGTCATTTTTGGATGCAGTAATAATAATATTTGAAAATTTTTCTGTTTTTTCAAATCTATTCGCTACAAAAAGCCATAATGGTTCATGACCAATTCTCAACCATTGTTTCTTAATAGGGCTGTTAAAGCGGGTAGAATCGCCTGCAGCAAGAATAATTAGTGTTAAATCAGACAAAAATTCTCCTGTTTTTCCTAAAACTGTTACGAAATTATACAGTGAAAAAGCTTTTTTTTATCTTGTTTGTGTAAAATTCTAGAAGTTTAAAATTAGTTGAAATTTTTTTTATTATTGATTAAACAGATGTAAATTTTTTGTGCAGTCTTGTATAAGTACAAAAGAGTTTGTAAGCGGGAATCGATATGATTCTTTTTGCTTTGATGCAAAGCTTCTAAGACTAAATATTATATGGATTTTGTTTATGTAATATGAGAATTAAACGTAGGAGAATTAAATGAGAAGTGAGTGGCTAAAAAAACGCCAAAACGATCCGGTTCGTACTCAGATGTATTATGCCAAGCAGGGCATTATAACTGAGGAGATGGAGTATATCGCAAAGATAGAAGATCTCTCACCTGAGCTAGTTCGTAGTGAAATAGCTCGCGGAAGATTGATTATCCCTGCAAATGTCAATCACGCTTCGCTAGAACCGATGGCTATCGGTCTTGCTGCAAAATGTAAGATAAACGCAAATATCGGTTCATCTGCGATCGCGAGTGATGTGCAAGGCGAGATAGAAAAAGTCCAAGTCTCTCAGCACTATAAGGCTGATACGGCAATGGACCTTTCTACGGGCGGAGATTTGGATGAGATACGTAAAGCCGTTATTGCAAACTCTAAAATCCCGATAGGCACAGTTCCGATCTACCAGATACTGCATGATGTGGGAAATAAAATTGAAGATCTTTCTATCGATGTTATGCTTGAAGTCTTAGAACGTCAGGCACAGCAAGGAGTAAGTTACTTCACGATCCACGCAGGATTTTTACTAGAGACGATGCCAAAAGTCGCAAAACGAAAGATGGGGATTGTAAGCCGCGGAGGTAGTCTTATGGCCGCTTGGATGATGCATTATCATAAAGAGAACCCGTTTTACACGGCGTTTGACGAGATACTCGATATCTGTGCAAAGTATGATGTCTCTTTATCGTTAGGTGATTCACTTCGTCCGGGTTGTCTGGCAGATGCCAGTGATGACGCACAGTTAGGTGAGCTTAAAGTATTAGGCGAGCTTACACTTCGTGCATGGGAGAAAAATGTTCAAGTTATGATCGAGGGTCCGGGACATGTTCCTCTTAATCAGATCGAGCGTAATATGAAGATTCAAAGAGAGCTTTGTCATGAGGCGCCTTTTTATATTCTTGGACCTTTAGTTACGGATATCGCTGCGGGGTATGATCATATCTCTTCGGCGATCGGTGCAGCTGTAGGCGGATGGCATGGAGCAAGTATGCTTTGTTACGTCACTCCAAAAGAGCATTTGGGTCTGCCAAATGCTCAGGATGTCCGTGAGGGTATCATCGCCTATAAGATCGCAGCACATGCAGCTGACATCGCTCGTGGACGCAAGGGCGCAAGAGATGTAGATGATGAGATGAGTGATGCAAGATATTCGTTTAACTGGGAAAGACAGTTTGAACTCGCACTTGACAGTGAACGCGCTCGTGAATATCATGATGAGACACTGCCTCAAGATGTATTTAAAGAGGCGGAGTTCTGCTCTATGTGCGGACCGAAGTTCTGTAGTTATAAGATAACACAGAACATTATGGAAAACTCGGAAGAGTTAGATAGAATCATCGCTGAGAACAAAGCCGCACAAGTAGGCTAAAGTTTTTGTTAAGATAATAAAAGAGCTGCAATGGCAGCGAGAGCTCTCTGCTGAAGAGAACTAAGTGTTAACGTAGTTAAAGTGGCTTTGCCGCTTTGGCGTTTTAAATTTAATAGAAAAGGAAAATATTTTAATGACTGAAGAAATTATAAAATCAGCACTTTCAAAAGTACTATATCCTGGTTTTACCAAAGATATCGTGACTTTTGGATTTGTAAATAACATCAACATAAACGGAACTGCAGTGAGTTTATCCGTAGACATCACATCTAGTGCACCTGAAGTAGCCGCGCAGATAAGAGATGATGCTGCTAGAGAACTGAAATCTATCGGGGCAACTGACATCAACATCAATATCAATGCTCCAAAGATGCCAAGAGAGAGTTCATCTCGCGGTAAAAACATAGCACCTCAAGTAAAAAACTTCTTGATGGTAAGCTCAGGAAAAGGCGGAGTCGGTAAATCGACTACATCGGTAAATATCGCTATTGCTCTTGCTATGCAGGGCAAAAAAGTAGGTCTTTTAGATGCTGATATTTATGGACCGAATGTACCTAGAATGCTCGGGGTAGAAGGGATCAAACCTGAAATAAACGGGAACAAAGTCCTTCCGATAAAAGCATACGGAATAGAGATGATGTCTATGGGTTCTCTTATGGAAGAGGGACAGTCACTTATCTGGCGTGGTGCTATGATCATGAAAGCGATCGAGCAGTTCTTACGCGATATCTTATGGAGTGAATTGGATGTCTTAGTTATCGATATGCCTCCTGGAACAGGTGATGCTCAGTTGACATTGGCTCAAAGTGTTCCTGTGACTGCAGGTCTGACAGTGACTACGCCTCAAATGGTTTCACTTGATGATTCACGCCGTTCATTAGATATGTTCAAAAAATTGAATATCCCAATAGCCGGTATCATTGAAAACATGAGCGGATTTATCGCTCCGGATACTGGTGTCGAGTACGATATCTTCGGTAAAGGCACTACTCAGCCGATGGCAGATGAGTTCAACACGACTATCGTAGCTGAGATCCCGATAGAACCTGCTGTGAGAACAGGTGGAGATGAGGGTAAACCTATCACTTATGCAGTACCTACAAGTGAGACTGCAAAACGTTACATGGCTGCTGCTGAAAAAGTATGGGCTATGATAGAAAAGATAAACGAAGAGGGCGGAGTAGACAATCAAGCTATTCAGCCAAATACACCTCCGGGAGTAAGTGCTTGCTCAACTGCAGCTGCTCCAAAACAGCCTGAGAATGCAAAACAAAGTTCTGAAAGCTGCGGCACAGGATGTGGTTGTCACTAATTTTTAATCCTTACATGTAACTCTACATGTAAGGAAGCAGTCTATTTCTTCTAAAAATATTCTTCAAAACTACTTTACACAATAATAAAATAAATTTAACTTTATAAATCATAATTAACACAAAATTAACAATCCATAGACATAATGCGTTAATAGTATCTTATATTTATCATAAGGTAAGGAGGAAAAAAGTTATAAGGGGATCAAAGATGATCCGTCTGCTATGAAAATTGCAGCTCTCAAGCAGACGGAAAAAGTGTTGCGTAACAACGTCAGAATTATAGCAAATTTTATAACTATTTCTTCGATGTTTCCGCGCCAACATCTCTATTTTTACTGAAAGTATATTCTCAAAAACTCAGCAGATACTTTTAGTGTAATAGATATATGAATATTTTCAATATTCACACTACGTATGACTTACACAATAAATTTTATCTTAAGGAGAATTTCATGGATATGTTAGGGCTTTTTCCCGTCTTTTATTTTCCAGAATTTGGTACAGCATGGTTAATGGGAATAACCGGTACGATACACGTTCTATTTTCACATACATCTGTCGGAGCAGCCATATTGTTTGCTTTTTTAGCACACAAGGCTTATAAAGAAGACAGAGCAGATCTGTATGTATATATGAAAAAGTATGGTATGTTTTTACTGATTTTTTCATATGTTTTAGGTTCTATTACAGGACCGGGTATTTGGTATACGGCAACAGCAGCCAGTCCCAGAGGTATTAGTGCATTGATCCATAATTTTGTATGGGTTTGGGCGACCGAATGGGTATTCTTCGTGTATGAAGTAATCGGAGTTTTTGCTCTTGTTTACTTTATTGGCAAGATTGATCGTAAAACACATCTAAAGTTAACCTATACGTTCGCTCTTGCATCTGTAGGTACATTAGCTCTCATAATTGGTATTATTAGCTTTATGATGTGGCCAGGAGCCGACGCATATTTTACAACAGGCTCTGCTAGTGATGCATTTTTTGGCGTAAATACTTTCCCTCATATGTTCCTACGTATTGGTTTTATGATTATGATGTCAGCAGTTATTGGTATATTTATTGCCAGTGCTATGAAAAAGGAAAATCCTCCTTTAGCTCAAGAGTTGACGAAAAAGATGGGAGTTGTAGCTATTTTTGGAGGCTTTATGACCCTCTTTTTCTTTATGTGGTACATCAATACACTTCCAGAGAGTTCACATGTACTATTGAGTAGATTGCTACCTGGTATTATTATGAGTCGTCTTATTCTTACCGGTGTATTTACCGCTTATTTTGCTCTTGCTATCTTTAAACCTACATGGATTCATAAGAGCTTGGCAGCAAGTATGATTGTGGTCATTCTTGTAGCAGGATTATGGCCCGGAGAAAAATTAAGAGAATCGCTTCGTAAACCATTTGTCGCTGGTCAATATATTTATAGTAATCAAATAATCGGTAGAGACGTTCCCGGCAAAGGGATTAAAAGTGAAGTCGAAGTCGTAGCTAAAAATGGTTTACTGAAAGTATCACCTTTTGTCCCAGAAAGTCTTCGCGTCATTACACCTGAAAATAAACTTCAAGCAGGGGAATTGTTAGCAAAAATGGCGTGCTCAAACTGTCATTCATTGGATAAAAACGGTAAGTATCGTCCTCTTAGCAAATTGTTCCCAATGAACGATAAAGGGGCACTTGTAAGCTATATGAAAGATGTAATAGGAACAGGTAGCGTTCCTTACATGCCTAAAATCGTCTTGCCGGATGATGAATATGACGCCATCGCTACATGGCTTGTAGAAAAAAATAAATAAGGAGTCGATATGGATGCAACTATTTTAAATTTACTAAGAGATCCCGCCGGAGTTCCTTTTTATCCTGTGGTTTTTCAAGGACTTTATGTTTTAACATGGGCTTTACATATTGCTTTTGTGCTCTTAGCACTGGGCAGTATGGGGCTTTCCATTTATGGAAGTACACAGCAAAAAAGCGACTCAAACTGGAAATTACTGACACCGCATTTAATTCAAACGGGTAAGCTCAGTATTTCAATTTTAATTGTTCTTGGTGTAGCACCGTTACTGTTTACACAGGTTATCTATGATCCAAATTGGTACACTACAAATGCGCTTTCAGGAATATGGATATTTATTTTTATCTACGCACTTATTGTTGGATATTTGATGTATTATTGGTACTATTATGCCAATAAAGCAGGAAGAGCTAGTAATACTTTAATCGGTACGATATCGTTTGCCATACTTGTTTTTTGTGGTGTATTGATGCATAACTTTGCTGTAGAATCGATCCAACCAGATAAATGGCTTGCATGGTATGCTCCAAATGGTGTTGTTGATACTTCAGGGCTTAATTTCCACTATGATCTTATAAGACTCGCATTTATGGTGAGTTTAGTTATACCCGTACTTGGAATTTTCTTACAAAATTACAGTGATTTTTTGAGCACTAGAAAAGATTTTACTAGTAAATACATCGAATTCACAAAAAAACTTGGTACGAAGACAGCTGTGGGCGGATTACTTGTAAGTGCCGTTCTATTTATCCTTTGGATGCTACAAGAAAATATGCTTTTGAGTGTTATCTCTTTAGCGACCATTGCAGGTGTCGTGGTATTGTTGTTGATGGCAAAAATGAATAAAAATAGTTATATAACAACTGTTGTATTGGTTGTTGTGGCTTTACTTATTTCTGGAGTCCGTGAGATCATTCGCTATAACTTAATGGCAGATCACGGATACAATATTTATACATATACGATGAATATCGATTGGCCAAGTACCATCATGTTTCTTCTTACATTTTTATTCTTGGGAGTCACGGGCGTGGCATTTATATTAAGAATGGCGTGGAAAGTCGGTAAAAATGAAGGTACTGTCTTTGACGGACAAAATGACAAATTAACGCGTGTTCTAGGAACGGCCACCTTATGGATTTTGGTTGCGTGGATGGGCATTTACTTTGCATGGGGCATGTTTACGCTCTTTAAAAATACATTAGTATAGAGTCTTTTTTCTTGCTAAAAGCTAAATGGCTTTTAGCAAGAAACACATTAATTATTAAAGTTTATATGATTATATCAATAGTGAATTAGCCCTGATGTAAGAGAGTCAAAATTATTATAAAACTCCTAGATTC
The DNA here is from genome assembly GCA_018824305.1 of bacterium. Classification (GTDB taxonomy): domain Bacteria; phylum Campylobacterota; class Campylobacteria; order Campylobacterales; family Sulfurimonadaceae; genus Hydrocurvibacter. Next base: position 36,866 of record JAHJGM010000026.1, on the reverse strand, counting down.
AAAGCGTGGATATTATTAGACTCTCTTTCATAAGTGCTATCAAGCTAATCTAATTCGTAAAGAGTTTAGAAATTATCTCCTTCACCGTCAAACATCTCTGCTTCGAACTCTATAACTTGATTTCTACCATGCTCTTTTGCATAGTATAGTGCGGTATCGGCGAACTTAATAGCTTTCCAGATAGAGTTCGCATCACTTGGAAATTGGGAAATACCGATACTGATAGTTTTTTGTAAAGATTCTCCATTAAGATCGAATTTTATTTTGTTGAACTCATCATGGATCTTTTGTGCAACAGCGATCGAGCCTTCTCTTGTAGAGTTATGCAGCAAGACAACAAACTCTTCTCCACCGTAGCGGATCGCCAGATCGGCATCTCTTACGGATTTTTTTATGACTTCAGAAAGTGCTCTGATGACTATATCACCCACATCGTGCCCATAAGTGTCATTGACCATTTTAAAGTAATCTATATCAAGCATTAATACACTGTAGTGTGTTTCATCTCTAAGTGCCTGTTTTGCCAACTTGTCAATAAATTGTTCTAAAAATCTTCTGTTATAGAGACCTGTCATCCCATCTCTTAGAGTAGTTTCTCTTAGTCTATCGGTTAAGATTCTCGACTCTATGACAGGTTTTGCCGCTTCGATATAGTTTTTGATACTTGTGATACTCATATTGACTTGATCAAATTGAGTAATATTTTCAACAACTATATTTAATGTTAAAGAAACTTCATCGTTAATATCAAAAGGTATACAGACATACTCATCTTGATTATGGTGACAGCTGCTGCATAGATTTGGAAAGTCTGTAGAAATAATATCTGTATCCGTCCTGTAAGCTCTGCATAAGTCTACATTTTTATCTACATTCGCATCACAAAAACTTTTATGGGAGATGTATATGGCATCTCTTGTCTTATTTATTCTATCGATTTCAAAAAATGAGAAATTATGTATGTCAAATTTTGTTTGTAAAACGGTAATGATTCTTTGATATACAAGCGTTTTTGTATCATCAAGTTCTATCGTCTTTTTAAATTTATAGATATCAGCTAATTCTTTGATGATTATTTTTGCTTCAAACAGAGGATCTGAACATCCGATATTCGATCTTGTTACAAACGTGGCTAAGCTGTGTTTTATCTCACCGAAGGTCTCCTGCATCTTATGAAAAAGGGTGTTTATTTGATCTGCAACCTCTTTTCCTTCCCCTGAGACTCTTGTATCAAATCTATGAGAGAAATCACCACTGTGAGCTTTTTTAATCCCCTCTCTAAGATTAGCAAAAAGCTCCATGTATGGTTTGATATAATGATTTAATACGAATAATGCAATAAATATAAATAAAACATTGATCCCGAATATTTTTAAAATTGTAAGAGTACTGGCATTTCTGACGTTATTGATATCAAATTCCATACTGACCGCGCCTAGGATAGCCCCGTCGTTTACACTATGACATTCTAAACAGCTTACCTTAGCCGTACTGTCAGCTTTATACGGAATGGTAATACGAAGATTTACAGTGCCTGGACTCTCTGTAATCGTCTTTATCATCTGTCCCGATGCAAGAACCTCTCTATCCATCTCATCACGGGCATTTTCATAGCTAAAACCTTTGCCATACTGGTCGATAACGTTTTCGCCTCTTGCTATCCAAAGTTTTTTTACTTCGTTGTTTTGAGTGATAGTGTCTAAAAAGTATTTACGTTTGTCCATAATACCGTTGACCATATGAGACGTCAGACCGTCTTTTACTATGTTGGCAGTTAGTTTTGCCTTGTCTACGGCGGCATTTATAGCGAATTCTCTGAAGTTGAGACCCACATTTACTATCGTTGCCGTAGCAAGAGCCGCTAACATTAACGTGACGATTAAAAGAAATTGATTTTTAGTACTCATATCTGTCCTAATTATTATTATTGCTTATATACTATAAGATAAATTGTTAAGATTTGATTAATTTTACTCAACCGTGACACTTTTTGCTAAATTTCTCGGCATATCTACATCATTGCCAAGTCTTATCGCGATCTCCATAGATAAAAGCTGAACGATTACCATCATCTCAAAAAACTCCAGCATATAATCTCTTACATTTGATATTTTGATATAGTCATCGGCTTTATCGAATTCTATTGGGCTGATAGCACAGATAGTCGAATCTCTGGCACTTAATTCCTCTACATTACTTTTGCTTTTTTCATAAAGCATGTGTTGGGGAAGCAGGGCGATAGTGAAGAGTTCTGGATCTGCCAAAGCTATGGGACCGTGCTTCATCTCTCCTGATGGATACCCCTCCGCATGGAGATAGCTTATCTCTTTTAGTTTGAGAGCGCCCTCTAGTGCAAGAGGATAAAAAACGTCACGACCGATGAAGAAAAAGCCGTGTCCGTGAAGGTATCTTTTTGAAAGTCTTGTGATCTTCTCATGCAGACCGTCTTTTATTTGTAAAACACTAGGTATCTCACGGAGCAGGGATATCTGTTTTTCAATCTCATTTGGAGTCAGGCTGTTTTTGATCTTCGCAATATAAAGTGTAAGCATCCAAAAGACCACGACTTGCGTAGCAAACGCTTTGGTAGATGCAACGCCTTTTTCTATTCCTGCACGTGTAAGTATCGAAGCATCTGCAAGACGTACCATAGAGGAGTTATCGACGTTACAGAGCACAAGAGTTTTAAGACCTGCTTCTTTAGCCATCTTTAGTGTCTCTAACGTGTCCGCCGTCTCACCGCTTTGTGAGATGGCTACAAAAAGAGTGTCTTTGCATAAAAGAGGTTCTTTGTATCTAAATTCGCTCGCGATCTCGACTGAGACTCTTATCTTTGCATATCTTTCAAAGAGATAGCTAGAAGCGAGTGCGGAGTGGTAAGAGGTTCCGCATGCGCAAAGCTTGATCTCATTGATGCCTTCAAAAAGGTTGGAGTCCAGCTCTTCAAAGTTGATTTCATTGTCTGAAATACGCCCCATCAAAGTATCTATGATCACTTCTGATTGTTCATAGATCTCTTTTTCCATAAAAAATCTAAAACCGTTCTTTTGTGCTGAGAGTTTGTTTGTCGAGAGTTTGGAAAAGTGTGGAGCTTTTTTATGTGCATTTTTATCGAAGATAGATATTTCACTAGGTGTCACATAGCCATAATCACCATCATCAAGATAGATCACTTCACTGCATTTGCCGATAAGAGGAGTGTCCGAAGATGCAAAGTATTTCTCATCTTCCGTGTCACGTCCAACAATCATAGGTGAGCCCTGTTTTGCAAAAAAGATAGTGTCACTTTCAGATTTCGTTACCAATAAAATTGCAAATGCACCGTGAAGCTGAGAGATGGTTTTGGTAAATGCATTAAAGACGGAACCCGATGATTTTAGCTCTTTTTCAAAAAGGTGTACGATCACTTCCGTATCGGTCTGACTTAAAAACTTGATACCGTCTTCTTGGAGGTTGCGTTTAAGTGCAGCGTAGTTTTCGATGATACCGTTATGAACTACATAAGAGCTTTCTCCAAGATGCGGATGAGCATTGAGCTCTGTAGGTTTTCCATGTGTCGCCCATCTTGTATGGCCGATCCCGATCGCAAAACCGCTTGGGTCAAATGTGGCGGCTTTTTCCTGTAGATTTACAAGTTTTCCGACTGCTTTAAATACGGAAAAATTATTATTTTGCAATACGGCGATACCGGCAGAATCATATCCGCGATATTCCAGTTCACTTAGTCCATCAAGTAAAATATCTTTTGTTTTTTTAGATCCTAAGTATCCGACTATTCCGCACATATATAATTATCCTTCACTTAGTGATTTAAAAAGATTTTCAATATTATTGCACACATTATTTTGTTTTTCGATTAAAAAGTGGTCTCTTGCTTTTGTTTTAGTAGAATGTACTTTGGCAGTAGCGATGTTGATACTGTTTTGCTCGAATATATCCATAATATACGCTAACAACCCGCGTTGATTTTTTGTGTAGATACTGAGTTCTGCATATGCTTGGGAGTGTTCACAGTCTACACTTATTTCATCTCTTTTAATATTGGGTTTTTTAATATTTATAGTTTTGCTCATATCAAAAGAGTCTTCAACGATCTGCTCTATCTGTTCGATCGTATCGTTTTCGATATTCTCTGAAAATTCTATTTTAAAGTACTTGATACCGTCAAAAAGCGTAAAGATATCCATAGAACCGACATCTAAATAGCTCAGATTTGCAAGCAGATAAGAGATATTCAACGGAACGCGTCTAAATATCTCTATGCTTAGTCTTGTCTTGTTAGTGACATTGAAACTAAAATTGTCTGTTTGTCTGGCTTTTTTGACGATCTCTATGATCTCTTCAGCAGAGTGCTTGAAATAAAATAGATTCGATTCTATCTCTAAAACTTTTTTCTGCTCTATTTTAGAAAGAGTCACATACTCCTCAGAGTTTTTGATACGTTTTTCTATCTGTATGCGTTTTGTCGCATCACTGATCCTGTCACTTTGTTTAGCTACTTCAAGAGCATTTATATAGAGCTCTTTTAGAAGTTTTGCACTAAATGAAGTGTAAACACCATCGCCGACACCGTTGATATCTGAATATGTCAGGATATATAAAAGTTTGAGGTTTTTTTCATCTTTTATATTAGAGAGAAACTTGTATAGGGTTTCTTCGTGGTGTATATTTTCTCTAAAGGCGACATTGCTCATTAACACATGATTTTTGATGATCGTGACTGCACGGTCGATCGCTTCATCTTTAAACTTCAGCTGCTTTGCAAACTGTGTGATCAGTTTAGCACCGACTTCGCTGTGATCTTGTTTTCTGCCTTTGCCTGTATCGTGAAGCAAAACAGAGATTTTAAGAAGCAGTTTTTCTTCAACACTCAATGTCTCATAGATTGCTTTGATATATGGTTCCTTGATAGTTTCTAGTGCCTGAACACATTTAATAGAGTGAATATCTACCGGATAATGATGATAGCCGTCGAACTGAGGCAAAAACATCACTTTTCTGAAGCTGCTGATGAGCTGGTGTAGTATGCCGGCATCATAAAACAGTTTTAAAAAGCAGTAGGAATTATCTCTTTTAAACAGCTCTTTGAGCAGGTTATATACTTTTGCATGTAAAGGATGTTTGATGATCGAATATGTAAAAAGGTGCAAAAATCCGGAATCATATCTGTAATGTACATCCGGTAACGAGATAAGGATATCAAGGAGTTTTTCAATGGGTTGGGCTTTGAGATTATAAGAAGCGTAAAGCCTGTTGTCCATAAGAAAGATACCGCGTGAGAGTCGAGCGTTTTTTAGCTCTTTAAAATTGTCTAATCTCGCTATGTACGTTCTGACCATCTTTTTAACGAATATCTGGGTGAAGTTGTTGACACGCCAAAGGGATTGAAATAGCTTTGTAGCCATTTTTCTTTCATTTGCAAAACCTAACATATGGCTGATTTGCGGCATCTGTTCAAGAGACAATCTATCCTCTTGTTTATTGTTGATCAGGTGCAGGGCACTTCGTACACGAAAGAGAAGTTCAAGCGAGACACGGTATTCGTTATACTCATCGTCCGTGAAAAGCGTTCCACTGAGGTCTTTGAGTGACTGGACATCATAGATCGTCTTGGCTATCCAAAAGATCAGCTGCGAATCGCGGAGTCCGCCGATGCTCTCTTTAATGTTTGGCTGCATGGAAGTCGGATATTTCTTTCTTCTTGAAGTCGCTTCATCTATCTTTGCTAAAATAAACTCTTTTTGATTGTCGAGTCTGACCTTGTTTAGCTCTTTTTGTGCACCGTGCCACGTGAAGTTCGAACCTGTAATAAAACGGGATTCCATAAGTGCCGTCTTGATGGTGATATCTTCTCTTGAGGCTTTGATGATATCTTTTAGCTCATGCACGCGGTGTCCAAGCTTGAGCCCTGCATCCCAAGCAAGATATAAAAACTTTTCTATAATAAGGTCCGTGTTGTAGCCATCGCATTTTGCGTACACTATCATCAAGTCTATATCACTGTGGACACAAAGCTGCTCTCTGCCGTAACTTCCTAGAGCGACTATAGTGATGGGGATAGAGGTGCTCATAGGGACGTAGATACCAAAAGTTCTGCGCAGTACCGTTTTGTACATCAACGAGATTATCTTGTCTAGCTCTTTGGTGTGTTTGACTAAAAAATCTTTTCCCTGATTTTTCTCAAAAAGGGCTGGAAGGGAGTCCTTATACTCTTTGATATATTGTTTGAAGACTTTTGAAAGTTCAAAGTCCGAGCCGTTTTGCTCGATCGTATTTTCTATTTGAAGTATGATATCCATCTTAAAATCTTTTATTATATTTTTAACATTATAGTATATTGGTTATAATTCGAGTCAATTTCAAAAATTAAATTTTAATCAATTATTTTAAAAGGCAATATATGAGCAGAATCTCTTTTGAAGAAGCACTGAAGATGTATGAAATGGACTTTTTTGATCTGGCAGAGATGGCCGATAAAAAACGAAAAGAACTGCATGACAAAAAAACCTATTTTAATATCAACCGTCATATAAATCCGACGAATGTGTGTAAAGATGTATGTAAATTCTGTGCATACAGCGCAAGCCGTAAAAACCCGAACCAGTACACGATGACGCACGATGAGATCATGGAGATCGTAAAAGATATAGACTCGCGCGGCATTAAAGAGGTGCACATTGTCTCTGCACATAATCCAAACACGGGATTAGAATGGTATTTGGAGGTATTTAAAAAGATAAAAACGGCTTATCCTCACTTACATGTAAAGGCTCTCACGGCCGCTGAGGTGCATTTTCTCTCAGAAGAGTACAACAAAAGTTATGACGAGATACTCGACCTTATGGTAGAAAACGGCGTCGACTCTATGCCCGGCGGTGGAGCTGAGATCTTTGATGAGAAGGTGAGAGACTACATCTGTAAGGGTAAGGTGACATCGGCTCAATGGCTTGAAATCCACAAAAAATGGCACCAAAGAGGCAAAAAAAGCAATGTCACGATGCTTTTTGGACATGTAGAAAACCGCGAGCACCGCATAGATCACATGATGCGCATCCGTGACTTGCAGGATGAGACGGGCGGATTTAACTGTTTTATCCCTCTTGTCTACCAGACTGAAAATAACTTTCTAAACGTGAAAAAAGATATCACCGCAAACGAGATACTCCGCACTATGGCTATCAGCCGTTTGGTGCTAGATAATGTACCTAATCTAAAAGCGTACTGGGTAACTTCGACGGTAAATCTTGCTCTCATCGCTCAAGAGTTCGGTGCAAACGATATGGACGGAACGATCGAAAAAGAGTCCATAAACTCGGCTGCAGGTGCTAAGAGTGCAAACGGTATGAAGATAGACGAATTCGTCCAGCTTATAAAAAACAGCGGATTTACTCCCGTAGAGCGAGACAGTGTCTACAACGAGATCAAAGTCTGGTGAAAATCTCCGTAGTCATACCTACATACAACCGCTACGAAGTCTTAAAAAGAGCGTTAAACTCAGTTTACGCTCAAACACATCAACCGACAGAAGTGATCGTCATAGACGACGGTTCAACCGATACAACCTCACAAATTCAAAAAGATTTCCCATCCATAATCTACCGCTATCAAGAAAATGCAGGCGTGTCATCTGCCAGAAATCTCGGCATAGCTCTTTGTTCAAACGAATGGATCGCATTTTTGGATTCAGACGATGAGTGGTTTGAAGAAAAACTTGCTTACCATGTAGCCTTACATGCAAGCGATAAAGAGCTGATGTTTTCATATACGGATGAGAAATGGATACGAGATGATAAAGAGGTAAAGATCCCAAAAAAGTTTCATAAACATAGCGGAGATATTTTTGATAAGTGTCTTTCTCATTGCATTATTGCACCATCTTCGGCGCTTATACATAAAAGTATTTTTGATGATATAGGACTGTTTGACGAAAGTTTAGAAGTATGTGAAGATTATGACCTTTGGCTAAGGATTACATGTAAGTATAAAGCAGGACTTATAGAAAAGCCGTTGATCGTAAAATATGGGGGCAATGATGACCAACTCTCGACTAAATATTGGGGTATGGACAGATTTAGAGTTAAAGCGTTAGAAAAACTTTTGGCTTTATACCCAGAGGGCACTTCGCATGTAAGGGAAGATGAGGTAAAAGAGATGCTTGTGAAAAAATACAAGCTTTTACTTCAAGGTGCGCAAAAACATCAAAAATCAGAAGAGATAAAACATTATGAAGAAAGTCTGCAAAGGATGGGTATAGAGTATTAAGAGTAAATTTGATAGAATGATACCAATCAACAAAAAATATCATTTAAAGTTAAAATATGAATATACTTGTAACTGGTGGGGCCGGATATATAGGTTCTCATTTAGTAAAGCAGCTCTTAGAAACAACAGACCATAATGTCACGATACTTGATAATCTCAGTACAGGTCGTAGAAAAACGGTTGATACTTTAAAATCTATACGTGAAGTAGAATTTGTAGAGTTGGATTTAAAAGAGTTTGACAAAGTCTCTCAATTTTTTAGAAAAAACAGTTTTGATGCGATTATCCATTTTGCTGCAAGTATCGTAGTGCCGGAGTCAGTACAAAATCCTTTAAAATATTATATGAACAATACGGTCAATACGATTAATCTTGTTAAATGTGCAGCAGAGAATAGTGTAAATAAATTTATATTTTCCAGTACGGCAGCTGTTTACGGTGAACCTGTTGACTTACCGGAATCTGGGATTGATGAAAAATGTCTAACAAATCCTATCAATCCCTACGGCATGAGTAAATTGATGAGCGAAAGAGTCATCCAAGATACGGCATTTGCCAATACGGATTTTAAATTCGTGATATTTAGATACTTTAACGTCGCAGGTGCAAGTGATGACCTGAGTATCGGAGAGTGCCATGAACCCGAAACACACTTAATTCCGTTAGTAGCAAAGACAGCACTCGGCAAGAGGGATAAAATAATGGTCTTTGGGGATGATTATGACACAATAGATGGGACAAATATAAGAGATTATGTCCATGTCTTGGATTTAGCGGATGCGCACATAACAGCTATTGCTTATCTAGAAAATAACCAGAGCGATATATTTAACTGCGGTTATGGAAAAGGTTTTAGCGTAAAAGATGTTATAGAGACCATGAAACAAGTGACATCTGATCAATTTCAAGTAGAGATCGCACCCAGACGAGAAGGTGATCCGGCGATTCTCATCTCGGATAATAGAAAAATAAAAACCAAGATGAATTGGAACCCAAAATATGATGATTTGGCGCTCATCTGTAAAAGTGCATATGAATGGGAAAATATAGTTTGAACAAAATTTTAGAACTCATTGGAAGAGAAAAAGAACTTTTTGTTGATGATATAAACGATTATGAAAAAGAACTCGCGCGTATTGTTTCAAACTCATCTTTTTTAGTCATAGGCGGAGCCGGAAGTATCGGTCAAGCCGTGACAAAAGAGATATTTAAACGCCATCCAAAAAAACTTCATGTAGTAGATATATCTGAAAATAATATGGTCGAACTTGTTCGTGATATAAGAAGTTCTTTTGGATATATCGAGGGTGAGTTTGCTACTTTTGCACTTGATATCGGAAGTGTAGAATATGATGCTTTCATAAAGGCTGACGGTAGATATGATTACGTCTTAAATCTGTCAGCACTCAAACATGTAAGAAGTGAAAAAGATCCCTTTACTCTGATGCGAATGATCGATGTAAATGTCTTTAATACAGATAAGACTTTACAACAGTCGATTGATAAGGGAGTGAAAAAATATTTTTGTGTAAGTACCGATAAGGCTGCAAACCCAGTCAATATGATGGGTGCTAGCAAGAGGGTCATGGAGATGTTCGTGATGAGAAAGTCACAGCAGATAGATGTCTCTATGGCTAGATTTGCAAACGTGGCTTTTAGTGATGGCAGCTTACTCCACGGGTTTAACCAAAGAATCCAAAAACAACAGCCCATCGTCGCACCAAATGATATTAAAAGATATTTTGTAACGCCAAAAGAGAGCGGTGAGCTTTGCTTGATGAGCTGTATATTCGGTGAGAACAGAGATATATTCTTTCCAAAACTCAGTGAGAACCTGCACCTGACAACTTTTTCGGATATCGCAGTAAAATATCTAAAAGATTTGGGATATGAACCGTACCTGTGTGAAGATGAAGATGAAGCAAGAGAATTGGCAAAGACACTGCCGTCTCTTGGTAAGTGGCCTTGTCTTTTTACAACAAGTGACACGACGGGTGAGAAGGACTTTGAAGAGTTCTTCACAGACAGAGAAACTTTGGATATGAAGCGGTTTGAAAACCTTGGTGTCATCAAAAACGAGGCTCTTTTCGATGAAAGACTTTTAAATAAGTTTGAAACAACGATAAAAGAGTATAAGACGAGTTTATCTTGGACAAAAGAGCAGTTAGTCGAACTGTTTTTTAAGATGATCCCGGACTTTGGACATAAAGAAACAGGTAAATATCTAGATGCAAAGATGTAGTTAATGTTGTTTAACTCATATGGATTCATTTTTTTATTCTTGCCGATTATGTTTTTTGGATATTTTTATCTTGCATCAAAAAGACTTACTACTGGCGCAAAATCTTGGCTCATAGTTGGTAGTCTATTTTTCTATAGTTGGTGGAATATTATCTATCTTCCGCTAATTCTCTCTTCAATACTGTTTAATTATGTAATCGGAAATACTCTTACCCGTGAATCAGAACATATAAAAGTATCAAAATTACAACTTTTAATCTTAGGAGTCATCTCAAATATCGTACTTCTGGGATATTTTAAATATTCTGATTTTTTTATTGAAAATTTTAATCTTATTACAAACTTGAATTTAGATTTATTGCATTTGGCGTTACCTCTGGCTATCAGCTTTTTTACTTTCCAACAAATCGCTTATTTGGTAGATAGCTACAGAGGTGAGACAAAAGAGTATGACTTTTTAAATTATGCCTTGTTTGTGACATTTTTCCCACAGCTTATAGCCGGTCCAATCGTGCATCATAAGGAGATGATGCCCCAGTTTGGCAAAACTTTAAACTTGGTCAAGAACTACCGTAACATAGCGCTTGGTATATTTATATTTTCAATCGGTTTATTTAAAAAAGTAGTCATTGCAGATAGTTTTGCAGTATGGGCAACATCGGGGTTTGATTCTGCTGCAACTTTAAATCTTATTGAAGCATGGATCACAAGTCTGTCATATACATTTCAACTTTATTTTGATTTTTCAGGCTATACGGATATGGCTATAGGGGCAGCTTTGCTTTTTAATATAAAACTTCCTATAAATTTCAATTCTCCCTATAAAGCTGTAAATATTCAAGATTTTTGGAGAAGATGGCATATAACGTTGTCCCGTTTTTTAAAAGACTATATATATATTCCTTTAGGGGGAAATAGGATTGCAGAATTTAGAACATATGCAAATCTGATGATTACATTTTTATTGGCAGGGTTGTGGCATGGAGCAGGTTGGACATTCGTATTTTGGGGGTTTCTTCACGGTAGCGCATTAATCATACATAGAGTTTGGCAAAGATTAACTTTTCGTCTTAATCCAATTATGGCTTGGTTCATAACATTTAACTTTATAAATATAAGTTGGGTTTTCTTTAGGGCAAAAGAGTGGGATGATGCCCTTAGAGTCCTTAGAGGAATGTTTTGTTTAGATAATGTTATGTTGCCTACATTTTTAGAAAGTAAGTTGTTTTTTTTAAAAAATCATGGTGTTGAGTTTGGAAGATTTATTCAAAATATCGGAGGTGATTCATTTACTGTTCCTTGGGTGATTTGTGGATTCATTTTAATTTTATTCTTTAAAAATTTCAATGAATGGACCAATGATTTTAAACCAAATAAAAAAATATTGTTTTTTACCGTTGTTGTATTTATGACCAGTGTTTTGTCGCTTACAAAAGTAAGTGAATTTTTGTACTTCAATTTTTAGGTCAAATAATGAGCAATAAAAAATTTATCAGTTTATTTATAAGTCTTGTATTTATCTTATTTTTTATTATTGCAACCATTAATTTCATTGTTGATCCCGGTGAAATCTATCTTAATAAAATTTTGGCAGACAGTAAAACAAAAACATTCGCCGAGAAACTCTTTCATTCCAAAAATGGGATCATTCAAACAGGTTGGAATGAAAGATTGGTCAAGACAACCTTGGTAAAAGATGCAAAAAAATTTGATTGCGTAGTTTTAGGTTCTTCACATATTATGGGGATATCGCTAGTCAATAATACCGGTAATATTGCATTACAATGTAAAAGTTTACTTAATTTAGGCGTTAGCGGCGGATCACTTGAAGATATTGCAATTTTTTCTTTTATCATGTTAAATGATGCCGACTTGCCCAAAAAAGTTTTTATTGATATCGATCCATGGACATTAAAATTTAATATGGACAGTAGATATGGCGCTTATAATTATTATTATGAAGGTATGAATAATCTTTTACAAGAAAGCAGTAGTAATAAAAAGATATATATACTCAACGTAGTTAAAAACTTATTGAATAAAGAGTATTTTGTTTCTAGTCTCAAAACAATATTTGAAAAAAAAGAAAATGATATATTTAATAAAAGAATTCTATATCCAAAAAATGACTTTAACTATGAAAATGGATATATAGAACCGGTAACACTGAGTGATGGCAGTCATGTGTACGCATCTAAATGGATAGCTGAACAAAAAACCAAAATAAAGCGATTACCGTTAGGCGGGGGAGATTATAAAATCAATGGAAAAAGCTATGAAGACGATGCGGTAGAGTATTTTAAAGAGATCGTTAAATTATATTTGGCTAATGATATAGAAGTAAATTTTATAATGACGCCCTATCATCCAAATGTGTTTCAAATAAAATCCGAATCTGTTAATCATATGCGTGCAGTAGATAAAGTAGTGAATGATATATCTAAAGAGTTGAAGATTAAGGTGTATGGCAGTTTTTTCCCTGAGAAGCTAGGCTGTTTAAATGATGAGTTTTATGATATTATGCATCCTACTAAGCAGTGTTTGGATAGAATAGATTTTGGAAAAATAAAATGAAGAAAATAACAGAATTTATACATAACCTTTATGATACACAAACATTTATACCCTTACATGAACCAAGATTTATTGGCAATGAAAAAAAATACTTAAACGAGTGCGTAGACAGTACTTTTGTCTCATCTGTCGGGAAATTTGTAGATGAGTTTGAAAAAAAGATTGCTGATTTTACCGGTGCAAAATATGCTATAGCTACGACAAACGGGACAAGTGCACTGCATATCTCACTTCTTTTGGCAGGCGTGCAAAACGGCGATGAAGTGATAACTCAGCCTTTAACGTTCATCGCTACATGTAACGCCATAAGCTACTGTAACGCAAAACCGCTCTTTGTCGATGTGGATCTGGATACACTTGGACTTTCTCCCTCATCATTAGAGAAGTTCTTAGATGAGAACTGCGAGATTAAAGAGAGTCGATGTATAAACAAAACTACGGGAAAAATCATAAAAGCCTGCGTACCGATGCATACATTCGGACATCCATGCCGCATTGACGAGATAAAAGATATCTGCGAGAAATGGCATATAGTTTTAGTCGAAGATGCAGCAGAGAGTCTTGGTAGTTATTACAAAGGCAGACATACAGGGACTTTCGCAAAGCTGGCTGCTATCAGTTTTAACGGAAATAAGATCATCACTTCAGGCGGCGGCGGCTGTATCATCACAGATGATGAAGAACTGGCAAAAAAAGCCAAACATATGACTACAACTGCAAAAGTACCGCATAGATGGGAGTATACGCACGATATGATAGGCTACAACTATCGTCTGCCAAATCTCAATGCAGCACTTTTAGTGGCACAACTCGAACAGCTGGAACTGTTTTTACAAAACAAAAGAGAACTTGCAAAAGAGTATGAAGAGTTTTTTACAAATTTGGCCGATATAACATTTATAACAGAACCACAACAGAGTAAGTCAAACTATTGGTTGCATGCAGTTTTATTAAAAGACAAAAATCAAAGGGACGAGTTCTTGGAGTTCACAAATGACAACGGCGTTATGACAAGACCTATATGGACATTGATAAACAGGCTGGAAATGTTTAAAGATTGCCAGTGCTCAGATTTGACGAACTCTATCTATCTTGAAGAAAGAGTAGTCAATATCCCAAGTTCGGTGAGAATATAAATGGAAAATATTATCCTTATTGGCGGTGGCGGTCATTGTAAATCTTGCATCGACGTGATCGAGCAGGAGGGCAAATATAAGATTGCAGGAATAATCGATAAGAATGACTCGATAGGCTCAAAAGTCTTAGGATATGAAGTCATAGGTTGTGATGATGATCTAATTGAACTTTCAAAAAAATATAAAGCCGCATGTATTACGGTTGGTCAGATAAAATCTTCAGCTCTTCGAATGAGACTTTTTAAACTGGCAAAGGATGCGGGATTTGAACTGCCAACTATAATCTCTCCAAGAGCTTATGTATCCAAACATGCAAAAGTGGATGAAGGGACTATCATCATGCATGATGTTATAGTGAATGCTGATGTTAAAATCGGAAAGAACTGTATCATTAACACAAAAGCACTCATAGAACATGATGTACATGTAGGTGATAACTGTCATATATCCACAGGTGCTATACTCAATGGCGGAGTTGTCGTAAAGGCGAATACATTTTATGGAAGCAATACAACTTCAAAAGAGTATGTTGAAGTAGAAGGTTTTGTAAAAGCCGGGAGTGTTGTAAAATGAGCAAAGTCTTTATTATCGCAGAGGCCGGAGTCAATCATAACGGTTCGAAAGAACTCGCAAAAAAACTTATAGATGTAGCTAGCGAGGCTGGTGCTGATGCTGTAAAATTTCAAACATTCAAAGCTGAAAATCTAGTGAGTAAAAATGCTGAAAAAGCAGACTACCAAAAGCGTAGTACCGATAAAGACGAGTCTCAATTGGAGATGATAAAAAGGTTAGAACTTGATGCAGATACTCATAAAGAGTTGATAGCTTACTGTCAAGAAAAAAACATTATGTTTCTCTCAACGCCATTTGATCATGACAGTATTGAACTTCTAGATGATTTAGGATTACAGATCTTTAAGATTTCAAGCGGTGAAATAACAAATCTACCATATCTCAGACATATCGGAAGACTTAACAAGAAAGTGATATTATCAACCGGAATGAGTGATATTAAAGAGATAAAAGATGCGCTGGATATTTTAGTAGATGCTGGTACATGTAAAGAAAATATAACTGTCTTACATGCAAATACGGAGTATCCTACTCCAATGAAAGATGTAAATTTAAAAGCTATGCTCACAATAGGCAATACGTTTGATACAGCTTATGGATACAGTGACCACACATTAGGAATAGAAGTCGATATAGCGGCTGTGGCGATGGGTGCTAGCTGTATAGAAAAACATTTTACTCTTGATAAGACGATGGAAGGACCGGACCATAAAGCAAGTTTGGAACCTGACGAACTAAAAGACATGGTAAAAGCAATACGAAATATCGAACTGGCTCTTGGTAACGGTGTGAAAAAATCAAGTAAAAGTGAATCTAAAAACAAACCAATAGCTAGAAAGTCCATAGTAGCGGGAAAGGCAATAAAAAAAGGTGACATCCTAACAGAAGAAAACCTTGCTGTAAAAAGACCGGGCAACGGTATAAGTCCGATGAGATGGGATGAGATTATCGGAACTATCGCATCTAAAGATTATGAAGAAGATGAATTGTTATGAGTAAAAGAAAAGTCTGTATAGTTACCGGAACCCGTGCAGAGTATGGACTGCTTTATTGGTTGATGAAAGAGATAGAAGCCGATGATAGCTTACAGCTTCAAGTTGTGGTTACAGGTATGCATCTATCTCCTGAATTCGGGTTGACTTATAAAGAGATAGAAAAAGATTTTCATATAGACAAAAAAATAGAGATGCTACTTTCTTCTGACACTGCTGTCGGTATATCAAAATCGATGGGATTGGCACAGATCGGTTTTGCAGATGTCTACGAAGAGCTAAAACCAGACATCGTAGTGGTACTTGGTGACAGATATGAGATATTTTCAGCTGTAAGTGCTGCTATGATAGCTCGTATCCCTATAGCACATCTCCATGGCGGGGAAACGACAGAGGGTGCTTTTGACGAAGCAATAAGACACAGTATAACCAAGATGAGTCATCTTCATTTTACGGCTACGGAAGTGTATAAAGATAGAGTGATACAACTTGGAGAACAGCCGGATAGAGTCTTTAATGTCGGTGGCATGGGTATAGAAAACATTAAAAGACTTGAACTCATGTCAAAAGAGGAATTTGAGAGGTCGATCGATTTTAAATTAAATAAAAAAAATATCTTGGTTACCTTTCATCCTGTGACTTTGGAAAATGCAACGGCAAAAGAGCAGTTTCAAGAACTATTGGATGCAATTGATGAACTTCAAGATACAAATATCATCTTTACAAAAGCAAACAGTGACACTGATGGCAGAGTAATAAATCAGATGATAGATGAGTATGTATCTAAAAATTCCGATAAATCAGTCGGTTTTGCATCTTTGGGACAACTTAGATACTTAAGTGCTTTACAATATGTCGATGCAATGGTGGGGAATAGTTCGAGCGGTTTGGCTGAAGCACCAAGCTTTAAGATCGGGACTTTAAATATCGGAGACAGACAAAAAGGGCGTATCAAAGCAGACAGTGTGATAGATTGCAAGCCGGATAAAAAAGAGATATCAGTGGCTTTTCATACACTTTACTCATCGAAATTTCAAGAAAACTTGAACACTGAAAAAAATCCTTACGGTGATGGTGTCGCAAGCTTAAAAATCATAAAAGTTTTGAAAACCGTGGACTTAGATAACATTTTAAAAAAATCCTTTTTTGATATGGAAATAAAGAGATGAAACAGATAAATAATATAAAACTAACACTTACTTCAACAATAAAAGAGGCTTTGAAAATTATCGATAGTGGTGCTATGCAAATAGCGATCGTAGTGGATAAAGAAGACAGGCTTATCGGTACATTGACAGACGGAGACATAAGAAGAGGACTTTTAAATGGACTAGATCTGGCTAGTTCCATAGAATCGATTATATTTAGAACTCCAACGGTTGCAAATATAACTGATACAAAAGAAGAGATCTTAAAAAAAGCGCTTGCTAAAAAGTTACATCAAATACCGATAGTAGATGACGAGAGAAGAGTCATAGGAATTAAAGAGATTGAGGAACTTGTAAAACCAAGTTTAAAATCGAATAAAGTAGTTTTGATGGTAGGAGGACTTGGTACTAGGCTAAGACCTTTGACAAACAGTACTCCAAAACCTATGCTCCACGTTGGCAATAAGCCCATACTTAAAACCATAGTAGAAAAATTTGCAGAGTATGGATATACAAATATCATCATGTGTGTGAATTATAAGCATCATGTCATTCAAGACTATTTTGGTGACGGAAGTGAATTTGGAATAAATATAGAGTATATATTAGAAGAACAAAGAATGGGGACTGCTGGTGCTCTTAGCCTATTGAAAGAAAAGCTTGCTGAGGCATTTTTTGTGATGAACGGGGACCTTTTGACTAATGTAAATTTTGAACATCTGCATGATTATCATATTGCTCATGATGCAGCAGCGACAATGTGTGTAAGAGAATACGATTTTCAAGTTCCGTATGGTGTCGTAAATATGCAAAACAGCAAAATACTGTCTATTGAAGAGAAGCCTGTGCAAAAGTTTTTTGTAAGTGCGGGTATATATATGCTTTCACCCTCTGTGTTGGAGGAGATTCCAAAAAATGAGTTTTTTGATATGCCTACACTGTTTGAGAAATTAATAGAAAAAGAGAAAAAAGCTGTTTCTTTTTTATTAAGAGAATATTGGCTTGATATTGGAAGAATGGAAGAATATGAGAAAGCAAACAATGAGTATCATGAGGTATTTTAGTTGAAAGTACTTATCATAGGGTATGGATCAATCGGGAAAAGACATGAAGAAGTATTGCAAAGATTTGAGAATGTAAATCGTATCGATATAATCACAAAGCAAACATGTAACGATAAAGTAGTGTATAACTCTTTAGAAAAAGTTCCCGATTTAAATATCTATGATTATTTTATAATCGCATCTGAGACAAAGAAACATTATGAACAGCTGAGATATTTAGAAACTAAAGTCTCTAATAAACTGATATTTTGTGAAAAACCTCTTTTTGAAACAAAAAAAGAGTTAAAAATAGAAAACAATAGAGTTTTTATAGGGTATGTGCTCAGATTCCATCCACTACTCAAAAAACTGACGCAGCTTTTAAAAGATCAAAAAATACTTAGTGCCAATATAAATTGTGGACAGTATTTGCCAACATGGAGGCTAGACACCGACTATAGAAACTCTTACAGTGCAAAAAAAGATGAGGGTGGCGGTGTTTTATTGGATCTAAGTCATGAGATCGATTATATTCAGATGCTATTTGGAAAAATGCAAGAGATAAAAAGTTATCAATTAAAAATCTCTGATTTAGAAATAGATTCAGATGATCTGACTACGCTCATAGGAAAGACAGAAAAAAAGATTATAATTAATCTTTCGATAGATTATATCAGTAAGATCACTACTAGAAAGATGTTAGTACATACAGATGAAAATAGTTTTGAACTTGATTTTATTTTAAATAGACTTTTAAAAAAAGATAAGAATGGAGTGGAAGAAGTGTTTTCTTTCTCTGATTTGGAACGAAATTTTATGTTTGAAGAGATGCACATATCAATATTGGGCGATAAACAAGGTTCATGTAGCTATGAAGAGGGTCTATCTGTGATGGATACCATAGCATTGATTCAGGAGCAGAACAGGTGAAAAATGTGTTGTGTACAATTTGTGCCAGAGGTGGAAGCAAAGGCGTTAAAAATAAAAATATTAAAGTGTTAAACGCTAAACCTTTAATAGCATATACAATAGAACAAGCAAAAGCTTCAGGATTGTTTGAGCATGTAGTGATCAGCACTGATTCAGATGAGATCGCGGAGATCGCAAAAAAATATGGAGCAGAAGTATTCTTTAAAAGAAGTGCGGAGATGGCAAGCGATACGGCAGGCAAACTAGATGTCATAAGAGATGCTTTTGTAAGAAGTGAAGAACATTATGGCAAGAGTTTTGAGTATCTTATAGACCTTGATGCAACAGCACCACTAAGAAGTGTTGAAGATATTGTAAACTCATTGAAGCAGTTCATAGAGAATGATAATGAAAATCTTATTACGGCTATGCCAAGTAGAAGAAGCCCTTATTTTAATTTGGTGGAAGTAGATAAAAATGGTAAAGTAGAGCTTTCTAAAAAACTAGAGAGTAGTGTAGTAAGAAGGCAGGATGCTCCAAAAAGTTATGATATGAATGCCTCTATATATATTTGGAAAAGAGATACTATCTTAAATGAAAAATCTCTTTTTTTAGAAAAAACAGGTTTATATGTGATGCCTGAAGAGAGGTCGATAGATATAGACAATGAACTTGATTTTGAATTTGTAGAGTTTTTGATGAGGAAGCAAGATGCTAGATAGTAGGGTAGTAGTCGTCACTGGCGGGGCAGGACTGATAGGAAAAGAGTTTATCAAGGCCATAGTGGAGAATAACGGTATAGCAGTAATCGCGGATATAAATGAAGAGCTTGGCACAAAGGCAAAAGCAGACCTCTCAAAAGAACTAAATAGTTCGAGTATAGATTTTATAAAACTTGATATCACTTCTACGGATTCACTGCAGGAGTGTCTTCAATATCTGGACGGAAGATACGGTAAGATAGATGCACTGGTGAATAATGCTTATCCGAGAAATAAAAACTACGGCAAACATTTTTTTGATGTAAAGTATGAGGACTTTGTACAGAACATAGGTTTAAACTTAGGCGGTTACTTTACCGCTTCACAACAGTTTGCTAGTTACTTCCAAAAACAGGGATATGGAAATATCGTCAATATTAGTTCCATATACGGAGTAGTCGCTCCAAAATTTGAGTTATATGATAATACACATATGACAATGCCTGTAGAATATGCAGCTATAAAATCAGGACTTATCCATCTTACAAAATATATGGCAAAATACTTTAAAGGGATGAACATAAAAGTAAATGCACTGAGTCCCGGCGGTATATTTGACAGTCAGCCCGAACCTTTTTTAGAAGCATACAAAAAACAATGCTCCAATAAGGGTATGCTGGATAAAAGTGATCTAAAAGGTACATTGATATATCTGCTAAGTGACATGAGCAGATATGTAAATGGGCAAAATATCATCGTTGATGATGGATTTACTTTATAAAAATAAATTAAGGGAAGAAGTATGATTATAATAGGTGTTTATGATGGGCATAATTCTTCAGCATCGTTGTCAATAGGTGGTGAGATAGTATGTGCAATTCAGGAAGAACGGTTTACAAAAAGAAAAAATGAAACAGGGTTTCCAATAAAATCTATTAGCTATATACTGAGTAAATATAATCTAGATAATTCAAATATTGATATTGTAGCAATGGCGAGCACGGATCGTACGGATATTAACAACTTACAGTATCCAATAGACACAGTTTTTGGTATAGATGACTATATTGATATGATGAATGATTATTGGAAGCCTAAATTAGCTGGTGAAGATTATCCAAAAGACTATGCGAAACAAATATTTGAAAAAAAATATAAAAATGAAAAGAACTTTTATCAAATACCGCTAGATTTTTACAATTTAAATAATGATGAACTGAAAATTAAAATAAGAGAAGTCGTTGTATCAAATATAGCTGATTTTATGAAAATAGATGAGGATAAAATTAAATTTTACGATCATCATACTTGTCATGCAATGTATGGTTACTTTGCTAATCAAAATAAAAAAGACAAAACTATAGCGATTACTGTGGATGCATACGGAGATGGAAAGAACCAAACAGTTTGGAAGATAGAAAATAATAAATTTGAGTTGTTGGCAGAGAGTAATCAATGTGAGATAGCAAGATTATATAGAATGGTGACTTTATATTTAAGAATGAAGCCGCTTGAACATGAGTTTAAAGTGATGGGATTAGCTCCTTATGCAAAAGATAAGTATGCAAATGAAGTGGCTGAAGTTTTTGAAGAATTATTAAAGTTTGATGGTTTGAAAATTGTCCATCAAAATAGACCTAGCAATCTATATGAGTTTCTAAATGAAAAATTGAAATATTATAGATTTGATAATATTGCTGGCGGTATCCAAAATTATACAGAAAAAATGTTGATTGAACTTTTTGAAAAAGCAAGTAAAGAGATAGGTTTTAACAACTTTGTTTTCAGTGGTGGAGTGGCGATGAACGTTAAAGCCAATAAAGCATTAGGTGATCAAGATTTTGTTCACGATATTTTTGTTGCAGGTTCTTCATCAGATGAGTCTCAATGTATAGGTGCATGTTATGTTGCAAACTATGAGAACAATATAGAAAACAAGCCATTACAAAGTTTATATCTAGGAACAGAAAACTCTAAAGAAGATGTCCTCAACTATATTAAAGATAATAATTTAAATGCTAAATATAAAATATCAGATGCAAATAATGATGAGATTGCACAACTATTAGCAAATGGTAAAGTTGTAGCTAGAGTTGTTGGAAAGATGGAATTTGGTTCAAGAGCATTGGGAAATAGAAGTATTTTAGCGAATCCATCAAATCCAGACATTA
This sequence comes from bacterium, assembly GCA_018824305.1. GTDB lineage: Bacteria > Campylobacterota > Campylobacteria > Campylobacterales > Sulfurimonadaceae > Hydrocurvibacter. The sequence continues at coordinate 15,116 of JAHJGM010000026.1, read as the reverse complement.
TTCAGCATATTAACGAACTCATTAAAGGCAGAGATTTCTGGATGCCTTTTGCCGCAACTATACTTGATAGTTATGAATCAAAATATTTAGTAAATCCAAAGGGCTTTCAATCAAGATACATGGCAGTGGCAATGGATACCAAGAAGGAATCTTTAAAAGATATTAAAGCCGGGACACATCCTTATGATGAAACTATAAGACCTCAGATTCTTACAAAAGAACAAAATAGTGGATATTATGATTTAATAGAAAAGTTTTCAGAAATCACTGGAATTGGCTCTTTATTAAATACAAGTTATAACCTTCATGGTCTACCGGTTGTAAGCGATGTTGTAGATGCAATACATGTATTTGAAAATTCAGGATTAAAATATTTGATTTTGGATGATATATTACTTTCAAAGATTTAGTATTGTCATTGTGTATATATAAAAAGAATATTGATAATTCACAATTTCTAAAGACATTAGATGGTGGAAAAATTAATTCAACTAAATTAATAGGTATATTTTGATTTATGGAAGATAGTTTAAAAAAAAGATATATTATCAAGTTATTGGCCAATATTGTAAATGGGCTTATTAATATTGTACTGGTCGCAATTGTTCCAAAGGCATTAGGTCCTGTAGCTTTTGGACAGTTTAGCTATCTACAACAGTTTTTTTCACAATTGATTGCTTTTTTAGATGCCGGGACCTCTACGGCTTTTTTTACAAAACTCTCATCAAAGTCTCATAGAAAAGAGTTGATCACCTTCTATTTTTTATTTTCGACTGCTTTATTGGTGGTTTTACTAGTGTTCTTATATGTTACAAACATACTAAACTACTTAGATGATCTATTGCCGGATATTCCAAAAGAGTATGTTGTTTACGGGGCGTTATTCAGTTTTTTTACTTGGATCACACAAGTTTATATCAAAATATCTGATTCTCACGCACTTACAGTGTCGGCTGAATCGATCAAGATCTTACACAAAGTGATGTCACTTTTTTTACTTCTGTATATGGTCAATTTTTTACCTTTTGACCTCAATATCTATTTTTACTTCCAGTTTATTTCACTACTCTCTTTTTTGATGATTCTTACGATTTTATTTGTCAAAAAGAATATTTTTACCAAAGAAATACTGAGGTTAAGACTAGCATATACAAGTATTATTAAAGAGTTTTTATCGTTTAGTTCTCCATTATTTATCTTTAATACCGTTGCTATAGCGATTGGTCTATTTGATATATGGCTATTGCAAAAGATGAGCGGTTCAGTTCAAACAGGTTTTTATGGTTTGGCTTACTCCATTGCTGCGATGTGTTTTCTTTTTACAAGTGCGATGACACCTATCATCACAAGAGAGTTTTCTCAATCATTTGCTGATGACGATATACAAAGGATTAAAGACTTATTTAAAAGATATATTCCTATGCTATATGCTGTTTCAGCATATTTTAGTGTCTTTATCGCTTTTGAAAGTCAAAACTTGTTGATGCTATTCACAGATGAAAAGTTCAAAGGTGCTTATCTTGTATTGATAGTGATGGCTTTTTACCCTATGCATCAGACATATGGACAGCTAAGCGGTTCACTGTTTTTTGCTGCAGGTACGACAAAGCAGTATAGAAATATAGGTTTGACTTCAGCCTTAATAGGGCTTGTTTTTAGTTATCTATTTATTTATCACTTTGAGCTCGGTGCTGTCGGATTCGCATGGAAGATGATCCTAGCACAGATCATTGGTGTGAACATACAACTCTATTTCAATACGAGATTATTAAAGATTAAACTCCTGCCTTTTATATTTCATCAGGTCTATACAGTCGGTATCTTTGTAGTCATGGCATATATCAGTACTCACCTGATTTATCACATTGAGAGTGTCTTGTTTGATTTTTTATTGGATGGGTTTATCTATACACTGTTGATTATACTTGTCACAATATTATATCCATCGATCTTTTCGGTTAATAAAATAGAGTTGTTTAGTTTTTTAAATAGTTTACGGGGACGTATAAGTGGAAAGTAAATATAGAAATATATATTTTGTAGATTCAAGATCCTTATGGAAAGCATTTGAAAAAGTATATGATTCAGCTCAAGATCTTGTACTTACGTATGATTTTGGACTGAAAAGGTATCTATCCAGACTCGGTGGAGAGGTTTATTATATAGATCATTTAGTCGATCAGGAAACTTTAGAAAAAAATAACTATAGTATTTACCGTTTCTTTAAAGAGTGGCATTATGATAAAAACGGCGATGATTTATTCCAATACAAAAATGTCCCATTTGGGTTTTCTTTTAGATTAGAGTTTTGGAACGATTATGTGTCGTATGTTAGAATCTACATGGCAATTTCCATATTAAAAAAATTAGAAGTGGAAAACTTTTATGTCAATACAAAACATGATCTGATCATAGAAGTTTTAAAAGAGTTAAATATCTCTTATAAAAGTACAGCTTCAAGTGACGCTAATGATTTCGAATCATATTATTTCCCTATAAATAAATGGATGGATAGTAAGATAAATCCAAGTGGAATAAGAGGTTTTTTATATAAAGTAAGAGAAGTCGTGACATATCTTTATGGCACATGTATGCCAATAGTAGATAAGCTATTTGGTAAAAGATATGAACATTCTATTTTTATTCAAGAGTATAATCCTACAAGAAAGTTGATTCAAGTTTTACGAGAAAAGAGTAATCTGAAAATAGTGTTAACGAATTTTTCAAGATATTCTAAAAAAATGAAAAATTTAAAAGAAAGACTTATTCCTATATCTGGGAATATAGAAAAATATACGCCAGATGCCGTCGCTTCAATGAATAGGTTTAAAACACAAAGGTTTAATAGACTTATTTTGAGTGACGGTAGCGATATCACAGAGAGTGCATATAAGATTATTGAAAACCGTTTGCCTGTTGAAAGAGTCGCCAATACGATAAGGACACTTGAAAGTTGTATAAGATATTTATACCATAACAAAGTCGATCTAGTCGTACTGATTGCAAATATGGGGCATACCGCTACGATATTTGATCTTGTATGTCAATATAAAAACATACCGAGCTATATGATCATTAACGGTATCTTGGCGAAGAATTTTATGGATGAAGCCAAGTATGCGACAATCATTAATGCGTATTCGCAGAGTATAAAAGAAAACTATTTTCATGGGATGGATAATGTCGTAACACTGGGTGATCCGAGGATGGATTTATACCAGTCTGTAGAATCAAAAGATATAAATAGAAAAGTACCAATAGTCACCATAGGTACATCAGGTTTTAATCCTATGGATCTAAACTCTTACGTTGCAGTCGAATTTGATTTTATGTATGATATTCTAAGTTCTTTTAGTCAATTAAAGGCTAAGGGTGAAGAGTTTCATATTATCATCAAAGTCAGACCAAATGGCTATACACAGCAGTATCAAAACTTTGTTAATGAGTTTTTTGATGATTTAAAAGTAGAGATATTATCTATGATACCGATGCTAGAAGTATTGAAAAAAACAGACTTTTATATATCTATTTACTCGCAGACACTGTTTGAAGCTTCTTGTTTAGGCATTCCGGTGGTATACTACAAAAAAGATACGGAGATACTCAATCCGCCGTTTGATAATAATTCAGAATTAGTTACTATAGCGAACGTAGAAGATATGGTTCAGGCATTTTATGATTTTAAAAATCATGATAAAAGATATAACGGCTTTTTGGATAGGAAAGTAATGGAAAAATATATTGGTCCGTTGGATGGAAATAATCTGCAGAGAAATATAGATTTTATTTACGAGTTAGTGCAAAAATCAAAAAATGGGATGGAATTATGTTAAGTGCAGTAAAAAATCTCATTAAGTATTTTATATTATTAAAAAGATTTCCGGAGAGTAAAATATATTTTGGTACTTTTATAGATAGAGATAGTCAACTAGGTAAAAAGACAGTCTTGTTTAGAGATGTAATCTTAAAAAACACTCAGGTAGGTGATTATAGCTATATCCAGTCTTCTTCGGCTTTATATAATACTCGAGTCGACAGGTTCTGTTCTATTGCAGGTGGTGTACAAATCGGTTTGCCAGAACATCCGACAAATATGGTAAGTACTAATCCTGTATTTTATGATAATACACAGCCGTTGCCATTCTTCTTTATAGATACGGATTATCTTACGAATAGTAAAACTGTAACTACTGTAAACGCTGATGTTTGGATAGGGTATAGAGCTATTATAAAAGCCGGAGTTCATATTGGAGTAGGTGCAGTCGTTGGTGCAGGTGCAGTTGTGACAAAAGATGTTGAACCGTATAGTATCGTTGCGGGTGTTCCGGCTAAGCATATTAAATATAGATTTGACAAAGAGACGAGAGAACAATTATTGGTTACAAAATGGTGGACATTGACTGATGAAAAACTGTCAGAAATAGCTAAATATTTTAAAAATCCAAAAGAGATGATAGAGATATTGAATAATGAGATTTAATTTTTATAAAAGAGTATATCGTTACATGTACAGACAACTGTTTAATTTATTATTCTCAAATAGATTTAAATACTTTGGAAAGAATATTTCAATAATATCTCCGGACATTATCGATGGAGAGGAGTATATTTATTTAGAAGACGGTGTAAGTATCGGTTCTCTAGTTTGGCTCTTGGCATATAAACAAGGGGATGTTATACCGGAATTACATATATGCAGTCAAACGACTATCGGTAGGTTTGCTCATATCGTCGCACTGAGAAAAATAGTAATAGAAAAAAATGTTTTGATAGCCGATAAAGTGTATATCTCAGACAATATACATAGTTATCAAGATGTAAATGTACCAATAAAAGAGCAATCGATTGAGTTCAAAGGTGAAGTCATCATCGGTGAGAATAGCTGGATCGGAGAAAATGTCTCTATTGTGGGAGCTAAGATAGGAAAACACTGTATCGTTGGAGCAAACTCATTTGTCAATAAAGATGTTCCTGATTATTGTGTTGTTGGCGGCATCCCGGCAAAAATCTTAAAAAAATATGATTTTACTTTAAAAGAGTGGATAAAAGTTGAAGAATAATATGAAAAATATACTTATTACAGGTGGAGCCGGTTTTATCGGGACTCATCTTGCAAAAAGATTGATTCAAGATGGATACAAGGTTACAGTATTAGATAATTTATCACCTCAAATACATGGGGAGCATTCTGAATTATTTGATTCGATTAAAAACAGTGTTAATTTTATTTTAGGTGATGTAAGAAATAAAGATGATTGGAAGAAAGCTTTATTAAATCAAGGTATAGTTGTCCATTTAGCCGCTGAGACAGGTACCGGACAATCTATGTATGAGATAGAAAAATATGTCGATGTCAATATTAAAGGCACTGCGATTTTTCTTGATATATTGGCAAATGAGAAGCATACGATACAAAAAGTGATCATTGCTTCATCAAGAGCGATTTACGGAGAGGGTAAATATCATTGTGTGACACATGGTGCAGTTTATCCTGAAGCAAGAAAAGAGGAGTTTCTAAGAAAACTGGACTTTGATATTAAATGTCCTTTTTGTGGGGTGACTGTAGAGTTGAAACATACAGATGAAGACTCTAAAATACATCCCACATCGATATACGGGATAACAAAGCAAAATCAAGAACAGATGGTTATGCTTACATGTAAGGCACTGAATATTCCTGCCGTTTCTTTTAGATATCAAAATGTATATGGTCCGGGACAGTCTTTGTCAAATCCATATACCGGAATTCTTTCTATCTTCTCAACCAGAATCAAAAATAATAATTCAATTTCCGTGTTTGAAGACGGCAAAGAGAGCAGAGATTTCGTTTATATTGACGATGTCATAGATGCGACTGTTTTGGGAATAGAAAAATCTGAAGCAAATTTTGAAGTTTTTAATGTCGGTTCTGGAATCGGTACGACTGTAGCAGAAGTTGCTTCTGCTTTAGCGATAAATTATAATTCAGATGTAAACATTGACATCACGGGTAATTATAGAATTGGTGATATCCGTCATAATATTGCAGATTTAAGTAAAATAAAAAAATATTTAGATTTTAATCCGAAATACAGTTTTTTTGATGGGATAAAAAAATTTACTTTGTGGGTTGAAGGGCAATCCATACAGAGGGATAAATATCAAGAAAGTATTGATGAATTAAAAGCCAAGGGTTTATTTAAGTAATGGAATTGAGTGGAAAAAGAGTCCTTTTTATAGCCCCGAGATTTTATGAATATCATACCGATATCATAAAATCACTACAGAGAATGAAAGTCAGTGTGACTTTTTATCCTGAGGATATATATTCACCCTTATACAGAATGTCTAAGCGGCTTCTGCCAAAATTTGCAGTGCATATAAAAGATAAATATGTAAAAAAAATTTTAAACTCTATCTCTGTTGACATGTATGACATAGTATTTGTCATCCGAGGCGGTATATTGTCTGTGGCTACATTAGAACATTTGAAACAAAAATTACCACATGCAAAGTTTGTGATGTACCAGTGGGACTCGATGAAACAGAATAGATATGAGTCAATCATGACGTACTTTGATGTCATAAAAACATTCGATAAACAGGATTCAATACAATATAAGTTGGATTATTTACCACTGTTTTACACTTCAAAATATAGTGATATTGTAAAAAATAAAAAAAATAAAAAATACGACTTGGTTTTTTACGGTGCTTATCATAGCGATCGATTGGAAATAATCAAATATATGGAGAACTTTTGTAAACAAAATGATCTCATATTTAAATCTCATCTTTATATAACTAAAATGGCATTATTTAGACTTTTAATGACGGGTGCTATCGGCTTAGATGGTTTGAAATATTTAAAGACTTATTCAATAGATACAAAAGAGATATTGGAAGTGTACCGAGAAACTTTTGCCGTGTTGGATATAGAACTAAATATTCAAAATGGACTGACAATAAGAACATTTGAGGCTTTGGGTGCCGGATTAAAATTAATCACGACAAATAAAAGTATAATAGACGAACCGTTTTACAATGATAAAAATATATTTGTTCTAGACAGAAATAGTCTTAATATGGATATGGTTTTTTTTCAAAACAATTTTTATTTTGATACAAATTTTGATAATTATTTGTTTGAAAATTGGTTAAATAATCTTATAAATGCTGATGGAAAGAAAGATGAATAATAGTTGGATTATCGAACAAACAAAAATTAATGTTGCACAATGGGACAGTGCAATGGAAAATGCCTATCCGGAAGTTAAAGAATGGAATAAAGATCCTTATAAATATTATAATCAGGTATGTGAGAAATGTAATTTTTTAGAATCTGTGAAAATTGTAGACTGGGAGAAATATTTAGTCGAGGATGCTAAAATTATAGACATGGGTAGCGGAGGAGGCTGGTTGAGCGCATATCTGTCCAAATTTGATCTTGTAAAATCGATAATTGCATTAGATACAAGTAAAAACTATTTATATAAAATCATGCCTGATGTTATCAAGATAATGGATGGTCAGGTAAATAAAATTCAGCCTATAGAGGGATTATTCGCTCCGCTATTGCTAGATGATGGTTCATTGGATATGGTCGTAGCATCAGCCGCCCTACACCATGCAGACAATCTGGAGTTAGTGCTGAAAGAGATACGAAGTAAATTAAAAGAGGGTGGGATATTGGTGATCTTAAATGAGACACCTTCTGGGCAACTGAGATATATTGCAAGATTGTTATTGGCTTTTGCAAAAATATTGAAAAATACGATGCTGTTGAAATATAAAAGACTTTCTCCGGAGATTTCGTCTTCAGGGTTTAAATATGATCCGTATTTGGGAGATAGAAGTTACCCTATTTGGTTTTGGAAAGAGGCTATAAGATTGTCAGGATTTGAATTGATAGAGTTGATCGATAGTGAACTTTCTACAGTGAAGGGAATAAAAAACCAATCTCTGAAACACTTTGTTTGTAAAGCGATATAATTTGAATATGAAAAAAAGTCGGAAAATATAATTATGAATGGGAAAAATCCATTGGTTTCGGTAATAATTCCTCTTTATAATTCACAAAGATATATATCCGAGACGATTGAGAGTGTCATCAATCAAACATATACGAACTGGGAATTGATAGTTGTAGATGATTGTTCCACTGATACAAGTAGAGAAATAGTCAAAGAATTTGAGAAAAAAGATAGTAGAATCAGGCTTGTAGAATCACAGGTAAATTTCGGTGGACCGGCAAGACCCAGAAATATTGGTATTGAACATACAAAAGGTGAGTTTATTGCCTTTTTAGATTCCGATGATATGTGGTTAAAAGATAAATTAGAAAAGCAGATAGATTTTTTACGTGAGTACGACTATGATATCATCCATACATCGGCATTAACGATAGACGTAGACGGCAACAATATCGGTCATCTCAATAATCAGAGAGTGCATGATAGACTGCATCTTCTTTTTGATGATCTGACAATTTTATCTCTTTCCAATTATATTAACATCAATACCGTATTAATGAAAAAAGATATAAACATAAAGTTTCGTGAAGACAAAAATCTTATCGCACTGGAAGATTGGCTGTTCTGGATTGAGAATTTATTTGATGGGAAAAAGTTCTATTATTTAGCAGAAGAGTTGATCAAATATAGAATAGATATGAACTCCATATCGGCAAGAGGGACGGATAAAAGTTACAAAAAAGCTTTTTATATGTATGCTCTACTCTTAAATGAAAAAAAAATATCATATATGTTATTTTTAATCTGTTCCATAATAAACAGATTAAAAATAGTAGGCAGACGTATAAAGAGAAAGTTAAATAAATGACAAGTGAGTGCAGATGACAACTTTGATTATCGGAAAGAGCAGTAATTTATCAGATAGTTTATATAAAAAAATTACTGATTGTCATTTAATCTCATCTAGGGAGCTTTTGAAAGATATCCATATATTGTCTAAATATAGAGATGATAAGATCAATATTATTTTCAATAACTTTCAAACAGCTACACAGATCAATAGTCTTGAGAATGCTAGTGAGTATATAATGAACTCTATTTTGGTTACTGCAAACGTACTGGAGTACTTTAATAAAACCAGTATCAACAAGATCATATACACAAGTAGCAGCTCGGTCTATGGAAATAATATTTTATGTAATGAAAAAGATGAAGTGAAACCAATGCACTTACATGCATCATTAAAAGTTGCAAACGAAAAGTTAATAGAGCAGTATTGTGATGAACACAATATTGACTATACTATAGCTAGAATATTCAATATGTATGGTAGCAATGATAGATTTTCCATAATTAGCAAGATATTAGATGCTTTTTGTAATTACAAAGAACTTACTACGGTGAACAACGGAAATGCGATCAGGGATTTTATCCATATAGATGATGTCGTGTCCGTGTATTTACAGCTTTTAAATACTCAAAATGTAAAGATACTAAATATCGGTACAGGAAATGGTAGCTCTATTAAAAATATTTTAGATTTTTTATCAAATAACGGTATGAGAATATCTACAAAAAATATTTTAAAAGATGAACTGAAGGCTTCAACAGCAGATATTAGATTATTGAGTCAAATCGTTGACACAAGTGATTTTATAGATGTACAAGAGTATTTAAAAAAAGAGCTTGATGTATGCAGAAAATAATTATTATTGTTACTGTGCCTGTTGTACTAGAGACTTGGTTAAAGGGACAGCCAAAATTTTTATCAAAGCATTATGAAATAGAAATAATTACTTCATATTCAGAAAATATAAAGAAGATCGAAGTGAATGAGAATATTTCTATAAAAGTCGTAGATTTCAACAGAAAAATAAATCTGCTGAAAGATCTAAAAGTTTTAATCCAACTATATTTTTATCTTTTAAAAGCTCATCCGACAATAGTATATACATTGACACCTAAAGCAGGACTACTAGGCATGATGGCTTCTTGGATGGCGAGAGTCCCACATAGGATTCATAACGTAGTTGGATTACCGCATTTAGAAGCAGGTGGCAAAAGAAAAGCTATTTTAATATTAACCGAGAAATTGACTTATTTTTTTTCAACAAATCTATATTGTAACAGTCTCAATTTAATAGATGAGATTAGAAAATTGACAGAAAAAACAGTAAAAGTAATCGGCAACGGTTCTGTGAACGGTGTAGATACGCAATATTTTTCAGATAATATGAAATATAATGATAAAGTACATGTACGTAATGAAAATAATATAGAAGAAAGTGACTTTGTCATAACTTTCATAGGTAGAATAGTCAAAGACAAAGGAATAGATGAATTAATACAAGTTTTTATGAGACTAAAAGAAAAATATAAAAATATGACACTCTTACTGATCGGTGATTATGAAGATGAATTAAACCCTATATCTATGGATAGCAAAAAATATATTACTATAGAAAAAAGAATTATTCATAGATCGTTTCAAGAAGATATTAGAAAATATCTGTCCATATCCGATCTCTTTGTATTGCCTTCTTACCGAGAGGGATTACCAAATGTCCTGATAGAAGCTGGGAGCTATGGCATACCCCTGTTAGCAACAGATATAAATGGCTGCAATGAAGTAATTATAAATGGTAAAAATGGAGCTTTAGTAAATAAAAAAGATGAAGATAATCTGTATAAAGTAATGGAAAAATTTCTTGTTGATAAGGAATATTATCATTTTATAAAAAATAATGTGAGGAAAAGTATCATTGATAGATATTCTCAAGAATATTTTTATAATGAACTTTATAAAGAATTTTTAATGATAGAAAAGAATAAAAATTGAAAAAGATATTACTTACAGGTGCAAATGGTTTTATTGGAGGTTATTTTATAGATAAGTACAAGAGGAAATACAATATACAGAAGTTCTCATTTTTAAATGATGATGTTAAAAACTTGCATATTGAGGATGTAGATGCAATAGTGCACCTATCTGCGCTTGTTCATCAGATAAATGGAGCAAGTAAGCATGAGTATAAGAGAGTAAATGTTGTTCAAACTTTAGATTTAGCTAAGAAAGCTAAAGAGAATGGGGTAAAACAATTTGTTTTTATAAGTACAATTGCAGTTTATAGTGGAGAACTTGAAAAACTTGATGAAAATAGTTATTGTGACCCTATCACACATTATGGGAAAAGTAAGTTTGAAGCCGAGCAAGAACTTTTGAAACTGAAAGATGAAACGTTTGTAGTAAGTATCATTAGGCCTCCAATGGTATATGGAAAAAATGCACCAGGCAATATAGATTCATTAGTGAAATTAGTTAAAAAAGTTTTGATTATACCTTTGGGTAATATAACCAATAAAAGGAGTTTTGTGTATGTGGGTAATCTTTCTTATATGATAGATGAGGTTATACAACAGCGACTTAATGGTATTTTTTTGGCTAGTGATGATAAAGCGATTAGCACTACGAAGCTTATTAAACTTATAGCTAAAAATCTTGATACAAAAATGGTTCTTATAAAAATACCATTTTTTGCAACTATTTTAAGAATAATAAAACCATCATTTCATAAAAGACTTTATGGCACTCTTGAAGTCGATAATAGAGTCACAAAAGAGAAACTTGGTCTGAAAAACCCTTTTTCACTTGAAGAGGGTATAAAATCGATGATATTGGGAGAAAATAGTTGATTTATCTGTTTTTATTTTTACTCTCTTTTACTCTGACATATCTTATAAAAAATTATGCGATAAAAAGATCGTTGATAGATATACCAAACGATAGAAGCAGTCACACTCTCCCGACGCCTCACGGCGGTGGAATCGCTATTGCCATAACTTGGTTTGTAGGGCTTGTTTATCTCTATATCAACCATCAAATAGAACAAAATCTTTTTTATCCCCTGATGCTTGGCATGATTATCTCTGCAGTTTCTTATATAGATGATCTTTTTGAGTTAAGTGCAAGAATTAGATTATTGGCTCAAACTTTTATCGCTATATCTGGGTTATATCTTTTGGGTGGACTACATAGTCTGAATTTTGGGATATTTGTTATCGAAAATCAGATTTTTACGAATCTTTTTGCACTTTTTCTCATTGTCTGGTTTATAAATCTATATAATTTTTTAGACGGAATAGACGGTTATGCCGGAAGTGAAGCCATATTTTTGGCATTGGCCGGATTTTTGCTGTTTGGCGGAACACATTTTTTAGTTTTTGCTTTTGCAGTATCTGGATTTTTAGTCTGGAACTGGCAGAGAGCTAAAATATTTATGGGGGATGTAGGCAGTACGCTTTTAGGGTACAATATAGCAATATTTACTATATATTATGCCAATCAAGAAAGTACCGATCTGTGGGCATGGGTCATCCTTTTTGGATTATTTTGGTTTGATGCAACTTTGACGCTTTTTAGAAGATACAAAAACGGTGAAAAATTGAGTCAGGCTCATAAAAAACATGCTTATCAAAGAGTTGTTCAAAGTGGATGGAGTCATAGCAAGACGGTAAAGTACTCGATTCTTGTTAATATGATTTTATTGGGTTTTGTATATTTTATTTCCAATATATTTGTTGCATTTATTGTAACTTTAGTATTACTATACATGATAATGATGTTTATAGATAAAAAAAAGGCTTTTATGTAATGGTTTTAATAGACAAGAGAATATTGAATTTTTTAGTAATAATAACACTGACAGTGGCTACTTTTTGGTGGACATTTTTTATTTTTCACATGCCATTTAATCTTTATGTAGTTGTAGTTGTATTGGTTACACGCATTTTGGCTTCGGGACTTATCTTTAAAGATTATTCACTTTCTTGGAGTAAGGCTACACAAAAAACATTTTTAATAAAAAGTATCGTATATATCGCAGCTTTTTTAGTCTATATACCGATTTTATATGGCATAGTCCGGTTGGCATTTTTAGCATCAGAACTGTTTTTATACCTCTTTTCTATCAATTTCGCTATGTATTTATACTATTACATCATAAATAAAAGTCAAATAAGCAAATCTAAAATAGCAGTGATCTATGGAGCCGGAAAAGCCGGTATGAAGCTTGAAGAAGAGTTCCGTGACAGTGAATATAAGGTAAAATATTTTTTAGATGATGACAAGATACTTCAAAAAAGATCAATAGACGGTATCAATATAGTCTCGATGCAGGAGCTGAAAGAAAAAATAGAACAAGATAAAAAACTTGATTTGCTTGTCATCACGATCTCATCTGTATCAAAACAAAGAATAAAAGATATATATAATGAGCTTAGCCCATATTTTAAAGCTATTAAAATCTTACCTTCGTTTGATGAAATATTTAGAGAAGAAAGTTTTACGAAACAGTTGAAAAATATATCTGTTGAAGATCTTCTTGCAAGACACCCTAAAGATTTAGATAAGCATGTCATTGAAGATTTCATAAAAAATAAAATAGTCCTTATAACAGGTGCCGGCGGGAGTATTGGAAGCGAGATAAGCAGACAATGCGCAAGATATGGAGCTAAGCAATTAATCCTTTTAGATCACAGTGAATATAATCTATACAAGATCTCAGAAGAACTTGACAACTTCAAACCTCTACATGTAATGCAGTCTGTAGTCAACAAAGAGTTGTTAGACAAGACTTTTGAAAAATATAAGCCGGAAATAGTCATACATGCAGCGGCATATAAACATGTACCGCTCGTAGAAGAAAATATGACAGAAGCTATCATAAACAATGTCATGGGAACTAAAAACAGTATCGATTGTGCTATTGAACATAATGTGAAAAAATTTATTCTGATTTCTACCGATAAAGCCGTTAGACCGACAAGTGTTATGGGAACGACTAAGAGAGTCTGTGAACTTTACGCACAAAATGTAATCTCTTCAAAAAAAGCAAATAATACAGAAATCATTACAGTAAGGTTCGGAAATGTTCTAGGTAGCAGCGGAAGTGTAATACCAAAATTCAAAGTTCAGATAAAAAATGGCGGTCCTATAACAGTGACACATCCTGATATAACAAGATATTTTATGTTAATACATGAGGCTTGTGAACTCGTGTTACAGTCAGGTGCTATTGGACAGGGTGGTGAGATATTTATTCTTGATATGGGTGAACCGGTTAAAATAGCAGATTTAGCAAAAAAGATGATTGTTTTATCAGGTAATGATAATATAAAAATAGAGTATATTGGGCTTCGAGCAGGTGAAAAACTATATGAAGAGCTTTTAATCGATGATAGTGATGCAAAAACACAATATGAGTCTATAACAATAGCAGGTAGAACTGAATATGATTTAGAAAAATTGAATAATGATATTTTTGAATTGGTAAGTACAAAAGAGAAGTTGGCAAAATTAAAAGAGATGGTACCGGAGTTCGATCACAAAATAAATTAGATAAAATAAATGCTATAATTGCAGAATTATAGCTTTTACACTAAAGAGAAATTTGATGATTTTAATGATTGATAATTATGATAGTTTTACGTATAACATAGTCCAATATTGTCTGGAACTCGGTGCGGATTTAAAGGTTATACGAAACGATGAGCTGACTTTAGAAGAGATCATTGCTTTAAAGCCCGAAAAGATCATTATCTCTCCCGGTCCGGCAACACCTGATGATGCAGGGATAACACTAAAAGTCATAGATTACTTTAAAGACAAACTTCCGATACTCGGTATCTGTTTAGGTCATCAAAGTATCGCACAGGCATTTGGCGGCAATGTAGTACGTGCAAAGAATATGATGCATGGCAAGACTTCGATCATGGAACAATCGGCCGAGTGTGACATCTTTAAAAAAGTCCCGCAACAGTTTCGTGCGACGAGATATCATTCACTCATTGTTGAAAAAAACAATCTGCCTGAAGTGATTGAACCGACAGTGTATAGTATAGATGACAATGAGATCATGGCTTTGCGCATTAAAGATAGACCGATATACGGTGTACAGTTCCATCCTGAATCCATTATGAGTGAATTTGGATACGAGATTATAGGAAACTTTTTAAAATTATGAGAAACTATTTCATCTTATTCCTAATTTTCCATCCAATCCACACTCATTTCCAAAATCCCACACTCGTTCCTAGCATCTTCGCGAGACTAAATCTGAGATCAAACCAAAATCCACCTTCACTACTTTTATAGAAGCCTAAGCT